>CAMTMC010000007.1 GCA_947073515.1 uncultured bacterium
CTTTCGGGCAAACCAGCCCTGTATAACGCTCCTAACATCGGAGAAAAAGTGCGGAAAACAGGATGAAAACAGAAAAAACCCCGCCTTTTCCGAGGAAAAAGCGGGGCTGGTAGCCATTTGGTAGACATACAGAAAATGGAAGCCCCTCTGGAGGCTGATTTCTCAGCCTCCAGAGGGGCTTTTTGGTAGCCTTTTGGTAGACATGGAAGTGCGCCGGAATCCATCAGGCCGGCCGGGATAAAAACAAACCAATCAAATTTTGTAAAATAAGCTTGACACAAACTGTAAAGTGTACTATACTAAAAATGTAAAGGGGCCCTTACAAAAAGGAGGTGGTCCGGTGACCAACCGGATTGCGGAGCTACGAAAAAAACAAAAAATTTCCCAGGCGGAGCTGGCCGATGCGGTGGATGTCACCCGCCAGACCATTATTTCCCTGGAGAGCGGGCGGTACAACGCCTCTCTCCTCCTGGCCCACCGGATCGCGCGCTATTTTGACCTGACCATTGAGGAGGTATTTCTGTTTGAGGAGGAGGGAAACAAATGAGCGGTGAAAACCAGAAAAAGCGGCTGAAAGGCAGGAAACCCTCCGGCTGGGAGGTAGGATTTTACCTGATCTGCATCCCCATCGGGATTTTCTTTTCCAACTCCCGGCACTATGTGGCGATTCTGTCCACAGTGGGGATTGGGCTAGGGATTGGGGGCCTGATCGGCCTGTGCGCCTCCTTCGCCGCCTACAGCAGGCTGACCCCGGAGGAACAGCGGGAGGTGGACCGGGCCAAAAAGGACGAGCGCAACGTGATGATCCGCCAAAAGGCCTCCGCCCTCACGCAGAACATCTTGCTTGTGACGCTGACCGTTCTAGCCCTCGTATTTGAGATCTTAAATTATGGAGACCTGTCCAAATTATGCGCCTATCTGATCCTGTGGATGGGGATCACAAACCTGATTGCCTTCCACCTATTCCGTAGACGAATATAAGGAGCTGATTCTATGAAATTCAAAATTCCTGTCCCTGCGGCCATGATAGGGATGCTGGCCGGCATCGCCCTGTTTGCCGTCACCCTTGTGCTGGACACATCCATCCCCGGGGCGGCCAGCGGGCTGATCTGCGGCGGGGGCGGGGTTCTGGTGGGGCTGTGCGGCACGGCGCTGGGGCTGGCCTGGGCGGACCGCCGCCTGACTCCCGAGGAGCGCCAGGAGATCGCCCGGGGGGAACGGGACGAGCGCAACACGGCCATCCGGGAGAAAGCCGCCTACACCAGCTGGTTCTGGTCCCTATATCTGCTGTGGGCCCTGTGGGCGTTCACCCTGGTGGCCCAGGGGGGTATGTACGTGGGCGTTCTCGCCGTCGCCATTGTGCTCCACTGTGTGTTCTACCTGGTGAACATGAAGCGCTGGGGCAGAAAACTGTAAGGGGGTATTCTAAATGTTAATCAAAACGATTTTGACTGGAAACGGGGACTATAGCGCCTGCCTGCGCCAGCGGCGTTGGGCGGCCCTGGCCCTGCTGGCCATGGGTCTGGTGGGCTTCCTGTGCTGGTTTTTCCTGGTGCCGGACAGCCACCTGTCCGAGCACGCCCGGGGCTTCTACCTGGGGGCGGCCAGCGGGATCACCGCCGGGTCGCTGCTCCTGCTGATCCGCACCCAGTACCTCATCACCCACCCCCAGGCCCAGCGGAAGACGAAAATCAAAGAGACCGACGAGCGGGAGCTTCATATCACCCGCTCCGCCGCCCAGATCGCCGGCGGGCTCACCGTTTTTGGTGTGGCGCTGTCCCTGTTCATCGTCCTGCCCCTGAGCATGGAGGCCTACTACGCCCTGTTCGGCGTGATGGTACTGTACTGCCTCACCTTTCTGTTCTCCAGCCTGTGGCTGTCCAAAAAGCTGTGAGGCGGCTGGAGCTGGCCATCACCCCCGAGCTGGCGGGGATCAAGGCGGACACCCTGCTGAAGCGGCGGCTGGAGCTGTCCGGTACAGTGGTACGGCGGATCAAGTGGCTCCCTGACGGCATCCTGCTGGACGGGATCCGGGTACACACCGACGCACGGCCACGGGAGGGGCAAGTGCTGTCCGTCCGCCTGGACGACCCGGAACGCCGGAGCGGCATCGTTTCCGCCCCCGGCCCTCTGGACATTGTCTATGAGGACGAGGATTTGATTGTCCTGAACAAGGCCCCGGGCCTGTCCGTCCACCCGGGGCCGGGGCATTTTGATGATACGCTGGGTAATTTCCTGCTCTATCATTACGATCAGGAGGGGGAGACCGCCGATTTCCACCCGGTCCACCGGCTGGATCGGGGCACTTCTGGCCTGATTGTGGCGGCCAAGCACCCTCATGCCCAGGAGCGGCTGAAGGCCCGGCTCCACACCCCGGACTTCCGCCGGGTGTATCTGGCGGTATGCGAAGGCGTGCCTGCCCCCGACTCCGGAACCATCGACGCCCCCCTGGGGCCCAAGCCCGGCTCCCTCATGGAGCAAATGGTCCGGCCCGACGGCAAGGCCGCCCGGACCCGCTACCAGGTTTTGCGGGAAAACGGCGGCCGGGCCCTGCTGCGCCTGGAGCTGGACACCGGCCGCACCCACCAGATCCGGGTCCACCTGGCCCACATCGGCCACCCGCTGACGGGGGATTTCCTCTACGGCGCCGAGGAGCCCCGCCTGATCCCCCGCCCCGCCCTCCACGCGGCGGAGCTGTCCCTCTGCCACCCCATTTCCCGGGCCCGGCTGGATTTTTCCGTCCCCCTGCCGGAGGATATCGCCCAACTGATGGACTGAACCGCAATTTTTCCGGTTCAGTCTTTTATTCTGGAATTTCCCCTAGAAAATCCGCCGGGGATATGATATACTGTAGGCAGAATAACCTAAAATACCAATCAGGAGGTTTTTTGATATGTCCTATCGTGATACGTATGAGGCCTGGCTGGCCAGTTCCGCTCTGTCCGAGGCCGAGAAGGCCGAGCTGGAGGGGATCCGGGGGGATGACAAGGAGATCGAGTCCCGGTTTTTCTCCCAGCTGGAGTTCGGCACCGCCGGCCTCCGGGGCACCATGGGCGCGGGGCTGTACCGGATGAACATCCACGTCATCCGCCACGCCACCCAGGCCTTCGCCGAGGTCATCCTGGCGGAGGGCCCAGAGGCCTCGGCCCGGGGGGTGGCGGTGTGCTTCGACTGCCGGAACAACTCGGACCTCTTCGCCCGGGAGGCCGCCCGGGTGATGGCGGGCAACGGCATCCCCGTCCGGCTGTTTGAGTCCCTGCGTCCCACGCCGGAGCTGTCCTTCGCCGTCCGGGAGTACGGCTGTATCGCCGGCATCAACGTCACCGCCAGCCACAACCCCAAGGAGTACAACGGCTACAAGGTCTACTGGCAGGACGGCGCCCAGCTCCCCCCCAAGCACGCCGACGAGGTGGCGAAGAAGATGCGGGAGCTGGATGTGTTCGCCTGCGTCAAGACCATGGACTACGACCAGGCCGTGGCCGAGGGGAAGATTGTCCTCATGGGACGGGAGACCGATGAGAAGTTCCTGGCCCACTCCATGGCCCAGGTCAACGACAGGGCCGTGGTGGAGAAGGTGGCGGACACCTTTAAAATGGTGTACACCCCCTTCCACGGCACCGGCTACCAGCTGATCCCCGAGGCCCTGGGCCGACTGGGCATGAAGCACGTGATCTGCGTGCCGGAGCAGATGGTCATTGACGGCAACTTCCCCACAGTGGTCTCCCCCAACCCGGAGAACCCCGAGGGCTTCGCCCTGGCGGTGGAGCTGGCCAAGGAGCACGGCGCCGATTTCATCCTGGGCTCCGACCCGGACGCCGACCGGGTGGGCATCATGGTAAACACCGGCGGCGGGGAGTACAAGGTGATCTCCGGCAACCAGACCGGCGTCCTCCTGCTGGACTACCTGATCGGCGCCATGAAGCGGGCGGGCAAGCTGCCCCCCAATCCGGTGGCCCTGAAGACCATCGTCACCACCGAGATGGCCCGGAAGGTGGCCGAGGTCAACGGCCTGACCTGCTACGACACCTTCACCGGCTTTAAGTTCCTGGCGGAGAAGAAGGACGCCCTGGAGGGCTCCGGCCAGGGGAACGTGATCATGGCCTACGAGGAGAGCTACGGCTATATGCTGGGCTCCTTTGTCCGGGACAAGGACGCCGTCACCGCCGCTGTGGCCCTCACCGAGATGGCCGCCTGGTACTTTGACCAGGGCATGACCCTGTATGACGCCCTGCTGGCCCTCTATGAGAAGTACGGCTACTACGCCGAGCGCACCATGAACCTGGTGATGCCCGGCCTGGACGGCCTGAAGAAAATGGCCGCCCTTATGTCCGGCCTGCGGGAGCAGCCCCCGGCGGAGATCGCCGGCGTGGCCGTCCTCCAGCAGAAGGACTACAAGGACGGCGGCGTGGTCAATGTGGCCGATGGCGGCAGGTCCGCCATGGAGCTGTCCGGCTCCAATGTCCTGCGGTACGAGATGGCCGACGGCACCAGCCTGATCGTCCGGCCCTCGGGCACCGAGCCCAAGGTGAAGGTGTACATCCTGGCCAACGGCAAGACCAAGGACGAGGCCGACGGCAAGGTGGCCAAGTACGCCGTCTGGGCGGAGAGCTTAAAGGGATAATCCCCCAAAGCGTAATCCTCTCCATGCGTATCTTCCCGGCACAAATTACTTTTTCTGAGAAGAGGAGCGCCCCGCCGGGGCGCTCTTTTTTTGCCCTTCCCCACCCTTCGACGCTTAATTTCCAATATATGGAATATAATGGGGCCGCGAATTGGCACGTCTTTCAAGGAATCATGGCGGTTCTTTTGGCGTGTGTTCACGATGAGGAGGAGACGGGCATGACAGCCAGACAGACCATCCGATCCAAGTTAAACCAGGTCCGCCAGCAGTCCAAGGGGACGGGGCAGATGAGGATCTCCGCCTCCGCCCTGACCCTGGGGGTGGAGGCGGCCATCCATCTGCTGCTGGCCGCCGTGCTGGCCGGGGCGGTCATCTTTGACCGCAGCGCCCCCTTCGGGGTGGCCCTGGTGGGGGCGTCAGGCTCCGGGCTGTGCGGCGGGGCCGCCCTGGTGGGGGCCTGCTTCGGCTCCCTGGCCACCTTGGATCTGTCCGGCGGCTTGCGGTACGCCTCCGCCGCTATCCTCACCTTTGCGGTCTCCTTCGCCTTTTACGACTGGAAGGTCATCCGCCGGCCCTGGGTGATGCCCGCCCTGGCCGGGGCCATCAACAGCTTCACCGGCTTCATCGTCCTGTCCCAGCAGGGGTGGCGGACGGTGGATGTCATCTATTTCGCGCTGGAGGCCGCCCTCACCGTGGCCGCCGCCCGGGTATTCCGGGGGGCGCTGGGGCCCATGGGCCGAAGAAAGGGGGACCATCTCCTCTCCCCGCTCCGGCGGACAGGGCTGCTGGCCCTGCTGTGCGCCTGCCTGATCTCCCTGGCCCCTGTGGGCCTGTACCGGGATATCTCCCTGGGCCGGGTCCTGGCGGCGCTGGCGGTGCTGGCCTGCGCGTGGCAGGGCGGGCCGGCGGTGGGAGCGATTGTGGGGGTGTCGGCGGGGCTGTCCATGGATCTGTCCGCCCAGGGGATCCCCCTGTATACCATGGCCTACAGCCTGTCCGGCCTGGCCGCCGGCCTGCGCCGGGGGAAAGGGAGGCTGGGGGCCGCCCTGGTCTATGCCCTGGCCAACGGGGCGGCGGTGCTGTGGACCTGGGACCGGGGCCTCCCCCTGTCCGTCCTGTATGAGGGGCTGCTGGCCGCCCTGATCTTCCTGCTGATCCCGGAGCGGCCCCTGCGGCGGCTGGGCCCCTGGCTGGCCCCGGAGCTCACCGGCCCGGTGGATCTGCGGGCCCAGCGGCTGGTCCAGCAGAAGCTGGAGAACACCGCCCAGGCCTTCCGCACCCTGTATGACTCCCTGCGCTCCGCCTTCCGGGCCCCGGACAACGACAACGATGTGGCCACCGTCTTTGACCGGACGGCCAGCCGCCTGTGCCGGACCTGCTCCCTCCGGGGCCGGTGCTGGAAACAGGACTATACCACCACCTTCAACGCCCTCAACGACGCCACCCCCGCCATGGTGGAGCGGGGCCGGGCGGAGGGGGGCGATTTCCCCCGGCACTTCGCCGACCGGTGCATCCACTTCCCCGCCTTTGTGGCCACGGTGAACGAGGAGCTCACCGCCCTGTTCTACCGCCGGCAGTACACCGCCCGGGTGCGGGAGAGCCGGGCGGCGGTGTGCCGCCAATACGCCCAGCTGTCCGACCTGCTGGGCTCCGCCGCCGCCGAGCTCAGCCGGGAGCTGAGCCCGGACACCATCGGCGACCGCCGCCTCCGCCAGCGGCTGGCGGAGCTGGGGCTGGAGGCGCGTACCGCCGTCTACCGGGACGGCCGGGGCCTGCTCCGGGTGGAGGCCGAGGGCCCCGCCTGCGGCGAGCTGGCCCGGCCCAGCCGCCTGGCCGACCTGTCCGCCCTGCTGGGCGTCCCCCTCCGGGTGGAGGAGGCGGGGGAGGGCTCCCTGGCCCTGCTCCAGCAGGAGCCCCTGATGGCGGTGGCCGGGGTGGCCGCCCGGAAAAAGGGGGGCGAGACGGTGAGCGGGGACGCGGGCACCTACTTCAAGCGGTCTGACGGCAAGCTGTACCTCCTGCTGTGCGACGGCATGGGCAGCGGGCCGGAGGCCAACCGGGAGAGCTCCCTGGCCGTCCGCCTGCTGGAGCAGCTGCTCCAGGCGGGGGTGGACACCCGGCAGGCCCTGTCTACCCTGTCCTCCGCCCTGGCCCTCCGGGGGGAGGAGACCGGCGGCTTCACCACGGTGGACCTGCTGCAAATCGACCTGTTCTCCGGGGAGGGTGAGCTGTACAAGCTGGGGGCCGCCCCCACCTATGTGAGGAAGGGGGACGGCGTCCAGCGGCTCACCGGCAAATCCCTGCCCGCCGGGCTGGCGGAGGGGGACCCCTCCGCCCTGGATCAGTTCACCCTCCGCCTTAGTCCGGGGGACTGCGTGGTGATGGTCAGCGACGGCATCTGCGGAACCGGGGACGACAGCTGGCTGAAGGGGCAGCTGGAGCGCTTTGACGGGACAAGCCCCAAGGACCTGGCCCGGGAGCTGGTGACCCACAGCCCCCAGGAGGCCACCGACGACCGCACCGCCCTGGTGGTACGGGTGGAGCGGCGGAAACCGTAAAAAACCCGGCCCCGTGTCTACGGGGCCGGGTTCTCTTTTGGGGTCAGGATGATGCTTGTTAGTAGGCCACGCCCCAGAGGATGGAGTGCTTGGCCGGCTTGCCGCAGCACACGCACACGTCGGACACATGCTCCTGGGCCAGGGGCATACACCGGGAGGTGACCCCGGCCTTTTCCTTCATCTGGAGCTCACAGTCCAGCTCGCCGCACCACATGGTCTTGGCAAAGCCGCCCTCGGCCTCCATGAACTGCTTCACCTCGTCCAGGGTCAAGCACACCTTGGTGTGATCCTCCAGGTTTTTCTTGGCCCGGTTGTACAGCCCCTTGTGAACCTCATCCAGCAGCCATTTCACATCGGACTCCAGGTCCTCCAGGGGGACGAAGCGCTTGTCCCCAGTGTCCCGGCGGCAGATACAGCACTGGTTCTTCTCCATGTCCTTGGGGCCGATCTCAATGCGCAGGGGCACGCCCTTCATCTCGTACTCGGCGGCCTTCCAGCCCATGGACTGGTCGGAGTCGTCCATACGGGCCCGGATACCGGCGGCCTGGAGGCGCTTAAGCAGGCCGGCGGCGGCCTCCAGCACCCCCTCCTTGTGCTGGGCCACAGGGATGACCATGGCCTGGATGGGGGCGACGCGGGGGGGCAGCACCAGGCCGCTGTTGTCCCCGTGGGTCATGATGATGCCGCCAATCAGCCGGGTGGACAGGCCCCAGGAGGTCTGGTGGGGGTGGTGGAGCTGGTTGTCCTTACCGGTGAAGGTGATGTCAAAGGCCCGGGCGAAGCCGTCGCCGAAGTAGTGGCTGGTGCCGGACTGGAGGGCCTTCTTGTCGTGCATCATACACTCCACGGTGTAGGTCTCCTCGGCGCCGTTGAACTTCTCCTTGTCGGTCTTCCGGCCCCTGACCACCGGCATGGCCAGCACGTTCTCCAGGAAATCGGCGTAGATGTTGAGCATACGCTCGGTCTCCTGCCGGGCCTCCTCCTCGGTGGCGTGCATGGTGTGGCCCTCCTGCCACAGGAACTCCCGGTGGCGCAGGAAGGGGCGGGAGGTCTTCTCCCACCGCAGGACGGAGCACCACTGGTTATACAGCTTGGGCAGGTCCCGGTGGGAGTGGATGACGTTCTTGTAGTGCTCGCAGAAGAGGGTCTCGGAGGTGGGGCGGATACAGTACCGCTCCTCCAGCTTGTCGCTGCCGCCGTAGGTGACCCAGGCGCACTCGGGGGCGAAGCCCTCCACATGGTCCTTCTCCTTCTGGAGCAGAGACTCGGGGATGAGCATGGGCAGATACACGTTCTCGTGGCCCGTCTCCTTGAACTTCTTGTCCAGCTCATGCTGGATATTCTCCCAGATGGCGTAGCCGTAAGGGCGGTAGATGAACATGCCCTTGATGGAGGAGTAGTCGATGAGCTCCGCCTTTTTGCACACGTCGGTGTACCACTGGGCGAAGTCCACCTCCATGTCGGTGATCTGCTCCACCTGCTTCTTGTTTTCGTTGGCCATATCGTTTCAGTCCTTTATCTCAAAATGGGCCTTTCTCAGCTTCTCCATTCTATAAATTTATGGGGAAAAAGTCAAGAGAAAAGGGGGCTGTCGCCCTGGGCGCCCAAAAGTCAAGCTTGCCCCAGGGGGTACAGTGTGTTAAACTAAGCTACAGAATATGCGGCGGGGAGGGATTGGATGGACAGCGGGGGACGCCGGAAGGCGCTGGCGGAGCGTCTGCGGGGGGCGCAGGGCCCCTTGAGCGCTGCTGCCCTGGCCCGGGAGCTGCGGGTCAGCCGCCAGGTCATTGTGGGGGATGTGGCCCTCCTGCGGGCCGGGGGGCTTGACGTCATCGCCACCCCCCGGGGCTATGTGCTGCCCCGTCCGCCCGCCGGGGTGGCCTGCACCCTGGTCTGCCGCCACCGTCCCGACCAGATGGAGGAGGAGTTGAACACCATTGTGGACCAGGGCTGTACTGTGCTGGATGTAATCGTGGAGCACCCCATCTACGGCCAGATCACCGGCCCCCTCCAGCTGTCTAACCGGTACGAGGTGTCCCAATTCCTCGCCCGCTGCCAGGCCCAAGAGGCGGCCCCCCTGTCCCAGCTCACCGAGGGCATCCACCTGCACACTGTCCTCTGCCCCGATGAGGACGCCGCCCGGCGGGCGCGGGACGCCCTGGCCCGGGCCGGAATCCTGTATCAGTAAGAACCTGTATTTACAAGCTCAAACGGCCGTCTAAGCGGGAAATTTCACTTATGAATACAGGTTCTAACAGCCGGCCCACAGGGCCGGCTGTTTTGCTTTAGGGGAGGGAGGGCTGTCCCGCCGTGAGGTAGAGATAGGTCATAATCTGGCCCCGGGTGCAGTTGGCATCGGGGGAGAAAATCCCATCCCCGGTACCGGCGGTGACGCCCTCCCGGACGGCCCAGGCCACCGCCGGGGCGTAGTCCGCGCCGCTGTCTACGTCGGCGAACAGGAGGGACAAGTCCCCCGGCTGCTCCGGGGCGCCGGCCAGCTTCCACAGATAGGTCATGGCGCTGGCCCGGGTGCAGGGGGTATCTCCCAAAAACTCCGGGCCGGAGACGAGGCCCTCCCGGGCGGCCCAGCGGGCGGCGTCATAGTAGTAGTCGCCCTCCGCCACATCGGAGAAAGGGTTCTCCCCCTCCGCCTGGGGCCTGCCCTGGGCGGCGTGCAGGAAGGTGAGGATCTGTCCCCGGGTGCAGGTCAAATCGGCCCCGAAGGAGCCGTCCCCCATGCCGCTGGAGACGCCGTTGGCCGCCGCCCACTGGACGGGGGCGTAGAAATAGTCGCCCTCCTCCACGTCGGAGAACTGGACGGGGTTCCCGGCCTCTTCCCGCTCCCTCTCAGCCCGGAGCCGGGCCACCAGCTCCTCGTCCACCCGGTACAGGTAGTGGGTCCAAAAGGCGTGCTCATACACCGGGTAGTGGACGGTGATTTGGAGATCGAAGATGGTATCCCCTTCAAATTCCTCCACCGGCAGGGTGAAGGAGACGCTCTCCCCGGCGGAGAGGGTCATTACGCCGCCGGGGGGTTCCGAACCCAGGGCGCTGTCCACCCAGTTCCCCTCAGCATCCAGAAGGCAGGCCTGGGCGCCCTCAAAGGCCAGGTACTTGTCCGTTCCGTCAAAGAGATAGGGGGTCATGGACACGGTGAAAAAGTAGTCGCTGTCCGCCCCGGCGCCGGTGAGGGTGATCATCGTATCCCGTTCCACGGCGTAATAGAACGAGGCGTATTCCACCGGGGTGTCGATCCGGGCGGGGTCCTCCGGGTTCCGTCCCAGCACGGTCAGCTCCCTCTCCACATAGCGGTCTTTGTTGGGAACGCCCTCCACATAGGATTCACATCGGATGTTGCGCAGCGCCGCCTCCAGCTCGGGCAGGGGGGCGGCCAGAACAGGGACGGCCAGCATGGCGCACAGGGCGCAGGCCGTCAGGGCGGCGAGCGGTTTTTTCATGCGATTCTCTCCCTTTCAAAATGTGTCACGCCTGAAAATCCGGGGCTTCTGGGCTATATTTTACCTGAGGAGCGGTTCAAACGCAAGCCCCGGGAATCAATTAGGGGTGTCCACTGAGAAGATTTATGCCGGGGTTTCCTCCGCCGGAGCCGGAGGAAACCCCGATCAAAACTCCGTGATTGGAGCGCGCCCAAATAAATTTTCCCATATGCCCACAGTTTCTCCCCTTGGGACTTGTATTTTCCCGTGAAATCGAATACAATAAAGACTGTATGATGAGAATTCCCATCCTGAAGGAAAGGAAGGTACATCCCCTATGAAACTGGAAAATGAGCTGGGCGAGATCCGCATCAGCAGCGATGTATTCACCAATGTCACCGGCTCCGCCGCCACCAACTGCTACGGCGTTAAGGGCATGGCGGTGCGCTCTACCACCGACGGCCTGGTCCATCTGCTCAAGCGGGAGTCCATGTCCAAGGGTGTCAAGGTGTATTATAACGAGGACGGCACCGTCTCCATTGAGCTGCACATCATTGTGGAAAACGGGGTCAATCTCATGGCTGTCTGCCGCTCGATCATGAGCGAGGTGCGCTATGTGGTCAGCAAGACCACCGGCGTTGAGGTGGCCGCTGTGGACGTGTGTGTGGACTCCATGCGATTTTAACCATTCGTAGAAAGGAAATATGCCGATTATGGTACAAAATATCGACGCGGCGGCCTTTCAGCGGATGCTGATCCACGCCCACGCCGCCATTAACGCCCAAAAACAGCCCATCAACGACCTGAACGTCTTCCCCGTCCCCGACGGGGACACCGGCACCAACATGTCCCTCACCATCGGGGCCGCCGCCGCCGAGATGAAAAAGGGCCGGTACGCCGGCGTGGGCCAGGCGGCCCAGGGGGCGGCCTCCGCCTTGCTCCGGGGGGCCCGGGGCAACTCCGGCGTCATCCTGTCCCTGCTGTTCCGGGGCTTCGCCAAGGCCATCAAGGACCGGGAGACCATGGACGGCCGGGACCTGGCCATCGCCCTGGACTTCGGCGTGGCCGCCGCCTACAAGGCCGTCATGAAGCCCGCCGAGGGCACCATCCTCACTGTGTCCCGCCTGGCCGCCGCCCGGGCCGCCGGCTTCGCCCGGGAGGAAGGGGGCTTCGAGTCCGTGCTGGAGGCCGCCATCCAGGAGGGCCAGGAGGCCCTGGCCCGCACCATCGACCAGAACCCGGTGCTGAAAAAGGCCGGTGTGGTGGACGCCGGCGGCAAGGGCTTTCTGGTGATCCTCCAGGGCATGCTGGACGAGCTGCGGGGCCTGCCCATGCCCGAGACCGGGGCGGAGGACGCGGCCCCCAACGACAAGGCCGATTTTGAGGCCATGTCCGTGGAGGACATCACCTTCGCCTTTGACACAGTCTACATCATCCGCAAGAAGACGGAGGACGTGGATCTGGAACCCCTGCGCCGGTACCTCAACTCCATCGGCGACAGCCTGGTGATCGGCGAGGATGACCAGGCCTTCAAGGTCCATGTCCACACCAACATCCCCGGGGACGCCCTCACCGAGTCCCAGAAGTACGGCACCCTGGAGCTGGCCAAGATCGAGAATATGCGCACCCAGGCGGAGGATTTGGCGGCGGGCAAGCATGTCCAGTCCACCGACGACCTGGACGCCATTGAGGCGGAGCTGGAGTCTGGCGCCGCCCCCGCCCACGCCGCCCCGGAGAAGAAGTTCGGCTATGTGGCGGTATGCGCCGGCGCCGGGCTGGAGGCGGTCTTCCAGGATCTGGGGGTGGACGGCCTGGTGGGGGGCGGCCAGACCATGAACCCCTCCACCGAGGACATTTTAAGGGAGATTGACCGCACCCCGGCGGAAATTGTCTATGTCCTGCCCAACAACGGCAACATCATCATGGCCGCCCAGCAGGCCGTGCCCCTGTGCCAGGACAAGAAGGTGGTGGTCCTGCCCACCAAGACGGTGCCCCAGGGGATCTCCGCCATGCTGGCCGCTGACCCGGAGGCCAGTGAGGAGGACAACACCGCCGCCATGATCGAGGCCTTCTCCCGGGTCCACACCAGCGAGGTCACCTACGCCGCCCGGGATTCCGACTTCGACGGCTTTGCCATCAAGCAGGGGGACTATCTGGCCCTGACGGAGCACCAGCTCTTCGGCACAGACCAGGACCTGGCCGCCATTTTGGACCGCCTGGCCCACGCCGACAGCCACCAGGGGGCGGAGTTCATCTCCATCTTCTATGGCGAGGACGTCACCGAGGACCAGGCCCGGCAGGCGGAGGAAATTTTCGCCGCCGCCTGTCCCAACGCCGAGGTCACCCTCCTGGCTGGGGGCCAGCCGGTGTACTACTATATGATCTCCGCAGAATAAGCGGGTTTGGAAAAGCTCCCAGCCGGGGGCTTTTCCTTTTCCCGCCCTCCATTTCCCGGCAACGATTGTCTCTGTTGTAGGGACTATTTCTGGCATTTTGTATCTTTCAACAAAGACAGCTCCGGCAATTTGTGAAAAAAGCCGCCGGGATTTTTCTTGCTTTTGTAAATACAATCATGTAAAATTAGTCTATGACCGGCGGACAGCGGGAGCTGTCCGGCATGTGAAAGCTTAAAGGAGGAATATCATCTATGGCAGAGAGAATGATGGACGCCCTGGTGAAGAAGGAGGCCGGCAAAGGCCTGGTGCTCCAGAAAATGCCCGTGCCCCAGCCCGGCCCCGGCGAGGTGCTGATTAAAATCCGCAAAACCGCCATCTGCGGCACCGACGTGCATATCTACAACTGGGACCCCTGGGCCCAGATCCACCTGAAGCCCCCCATGATCGTCGGCCACGAGTATGTGGGTGAGATCGCCGAGCTGGGCGCCGGCGTCACCGGCCTGAGCGTGGGCCAGCGGGTGTCCGGCGAGGGCCACATCACCTGCGGCCACTGTCGCAACTGCCACAACGGCAACATCCAGTGGTGCAAGGACACCGTGGGCGTGGGCGTGGACCGGGACGGCGCCTTTGCCGAGTACCTGTGCATCCCCGCTTCCAACGTCATCATCATCGACGAGGATCTGCCCGAGGATGTGGTGGCCTTCTTCGACGCCTTTGGCAACGCCACCCACACCGCCCTGATGTGGGACCTGGTGGGCGAGGACGTGCTCATCACCGGCGCCGGCCCCATCGGCATCATCGCCGGCGGCATCTGCAAGTACGCCGGCGCCCGCCGGGTGGTTATCACCGACATCAATGACTACCGCCTGGATCTGGCCCGGAAGATGGGTGTGGACGCCGCCGTCAACACCAGCCGGGAGGACCTGAAGCAGGTCATGAAGGATCTGCGTATCGTGGAGGGCTTCGACGTGGGCCTGGAGATGAGCGGCAACGGCGCCGCCTTCGACCAGATGACCTCCCTCATGCGCAACGGCGGCAAGATCAGCCTGCTGGGCCTGGGCAACAAGCCCCTGAACATCGACATGAACAACATCATCTGCAAGGGCCTCACCCTCCAGGGCATCTATGGCCGGAAGATGGACAACTGGCACGAGATGAGCTACATGGTCCAGGGCGGCCTGGACATCACCCCCGTCATCACCCACCGGTTCCACTACACCCGGTTTGAGGAGGGCTTCGCCGCCATGAACAGCGGCAAGTCCGGCAAGGTCATTCTGGACTGGACCGAGAAGAAGTAAGGAGGAGTACCATGAAAACAGCGCTGGAGCAGTACCGCAAAACCCTGGAGGAGATCCGCCAGGCGGGCACCTACAAGGACGAGCGGATCATCACCACCCCCCAGCACGCCCGCATCGACACCACCAAGGCCCAGGGCGTGCTCAACATGTGCGCGAATAACTACCTGGGCCTGGCCGACAGCCCCGAGCTGATTGAGGCCGCCAAGGCCAGCTTTGACCGCTGGGGCTACGGCATGAGCTCCGTCCGCTTCATCTGCGGCACCCAGGGCCAGCACAAGGAGCTGGAGCAGAAGATCTCCGCCTTCCTGGGCACCGAGGACTGTATCCTGTACTCCTCCTGCTTCGACGCCAACGGCGGCCTGTTCGAGACCCTGCTGGGGGAGGAGGACGCCGTCATCTCCGACGAGCTGAACCACGCCTCCATCATCGACGGCGTCCGCCTGTGCAAGGCCAAGCGCTACCGCTACAAGAACAACGACATGGCCGATCTCCGGGCCCAGCTGGAGGCCGCCCAGGCCGCCGGGGCCAAGATCAAGCTCATCGCCACCGACGGCGTGTTCTCCATGGACGGCTATATCGCCGACCTGAAAGGGGTCTGCGACCTGGCCGACGAGTTTGACGCCCTGGTGATGGTGGACGACAGCCACGCCGTGGGCTTCGTGGGCGAGCACGGCAAGGGCACCCCCGAGTACTGCGGCGTGATGGGCCGGGTGGACATCATCACCGGCACCCTGGGCAAGGCCCTGGGCGGGGCCAGCGGCGGCTACACCGCCGCCCGGCAGGAGATCGTGGACCTGCTGCGCCAGCGCAGCCGCCCCTATCTGTTCTCCAACACCCTGGCTCCCGCCATCTGCGCCGCCGCTATCCGCACCTTCGATATGCTGGCCTCCTCCACCGCCCTCCGGGACAAGCTGGAGGAGAACACCGCCTACTTCCGGGCCGAGTTGGGCAAGCTGGGCTTCGACGTCCTCCCCGGCACCCACCCCATTGTGCCGGTGATGCTGTACGACGCCAAGACCGCCCAGGAGTTCGCCGCCCGGATGCTGGACAAGGGGGTCTACGTGGTGGGCTTCTGCTACCCCGTGGTCCCCATGGGCAAGGCCCGCATCCGTACCCAGGTGTCCGCCGCCCACTCCAAGGAGGATTTGGACTTCGCCGTCCGGTGCTTCAAGGAGGTCAAAGAGGAGATGGGCCTCTAACCCCTCAATAAAGGAAGCCCGCCGTCCGGCGGGCTTTTTTCATGGGTTCTTCCCCCTGTAGGGGCGGATATCATCCGCCCGCGTAAAAGGACGGTCTGCCGCTAAGGCTGCTCGTCCGGCAAAACGCCCTGGAGCCGTGGGCTCCAGGGCGTTTTCTGCCTTATTTCTTGGCCCGGGGATATGGGGCCGGGTCATCGGTGAGGCCGGCCAGGTAGTCCATGCTGGTGTTCAGAGCCAGGGCGATACGCCGGCATTGCTCAAAGGAGAGGTTACGGGCCCCAGTTTCAATTTTGGAATAGTCGCTCTGGTCAATTCCCGTGAGCATTTGTATCTGGATCTGGGTAAGACCCCGAGCTTTGCGCAATTCCTTTAAGCGGGACATCTTCATGGCTCTGCCCGCCCTGGGACAAATTCCAACAGATCATCAATGCCGCAGCCCAGGACAGTACACATGCGGGCCAGCACGTCTAGGTCCACACGGGTCACGTCATTTTTGCAGTACCGATTGAGCTGGGTGCGCTCCAGCCCGGCACGGTGCATGAATTGGTTTTTGCTCATGCCGGAATTTTGGATCAATTCGGCCAGATGAATTTTGATTGTCCCGTTTCCCATGTCCTGCTCCCACAAAGAATTTTACTTGACAGACTCAGGATATCTCAGGTATCATTTACTAGATAGATGTAATTATATACCTGTAAAATCTTATATCTTAGGAGGAGATACAAATGACAAACTGGAACGACCTGCCGGTTGCGGAGCACCTGTTCGCGCAGGCGGTGGGGGCGGAGGTTTTGAAGTATGTGCGGGAGTATGACATCCACGACCTGGCCCGGAGGGTAGACAGCCAGGCCATGACCATTGTGAAGGGGATCAAGAAGGTTTTGGAGGACAAAACCCTGGATGACCCCACCTGTTTCGACCAAATTGAGGCCATCATCCAGGTATACTATACCAATGGGCTGAGGGTGAACCGGCACGGGGAGCTGGACTGAGGCCGCCCCCCGTCCGGAAAAAATTTCCCCGGCCCTCTTGACAAACTGTCCCGGGGCCAGTACAATGTCCCCGTCAGTTAGTTACGAATGACTAACCAAAGGAGGAGGTCACATTGAGTACTAGTGCGAAGAGCAAACAGCGGACTCTCAACGACCTGACCCCCGGCCAGAGCGGCGAGATCCTCTCTGTAGGCAACCAGTCCGGGGCGGTGAAGCGCCGCCTGGTGGATATGGGCCTCACCCCGGGCACGGTGGTGAAGGTCAACAAAATCGCCCCCTTGGGGGACCCCATTGAGGTGGGGCTCCGGGGCTATGAGCTGTCCCTGCGCAAGGGGGACGCCGCCCAGATCCAGATGGCGGAGCCGGGCCGCTCCCGGCAGGCGCTGGGCTGCGTGGGCTGTACCGGGGGCGGCTGCGCGGCCTGCGCCGCCATGACCCGCCGCTCCCCCGACCCGGAGCGGGTCCGCCGCCAGATCCGGGACCACGTCCACGAGCTGGAGGAGCACCGCCGGAGCTACGACCCCAGCGCCCACGACAGCCGGACCATCCGGGTGGCCCTGGCGGGCAACCCCAACTGCGGCAAGACCACGGTGTTCAACGCCCTCACCGGCTCCAACCAGTATGTGGGCAACTGGCCCGGGGTCACGGTGGAGAAAAAAGAGGGGTCCGCCCGCCTGGAGGACAAGGAGATCACCGTGGTGGACCTGCCTGGGATCTACTCCCTGTCCCCCTACTCCATGGAGGAGATCGTGGCCCGGAATTTTATCATCAACGAGGCCCCGGACTGTGTGATTGACATTGTGGACGCCACCAACATCGAGCGCAACCTGTACCTCACCGCCCAGCTGCTGGAGCTGGAGCGGCCCACGGTGGTGGCCCTCAACTTCATGGACGAGGTGGAGAAGCGGGGGGACCGGATCGACATCCCCCGGCTGTCCAAGGAGCTGGGGGTGCCGGTGGTGCCCATCACCGCCCGGACGGGGGAGGGGCTGGAGGAGCTGCTCTACACCGCCCACCGCCAGATGCACCTGGGCTATACCATTGAGCCGGACGACCTGTATGACGACTTCACCCACGATATCCACCACCGGATGGGGGAGCTGATCCACGACCGGGCCTATGCCGCCAAGCTCCCCGCCCACTGGGCGTCCATCAAGCTGCTGGAGGGGGACCAGGTGGTGGAGGAGGCCCTGGCCCTCCCCCCGGAGGTGAAGGCCCAGGTAGACCGCATCGCCCAGGAGTACGAGAGCTCCAGTCCCCTGGGGGACCGGGAGACGCTGGTTGCCGACAGCCGCTACCGGTACATTGGCCGGGTGGTGGGGGCCTCCCTCGCCCGGGGCGGCCGGCCCGGGGAGCTGACCCCCAGCGAGAAGATCGACAAAGTGGTCACCCACCGGATTTTCGCCATCCCCCTGTTTTTATGTACCATGCTGGTGATGTTTGTCATCACCTTCGGCCCCTTCGGCTCCTGGCTGTCCGACGGCGTGGGGGCGGGGATGGACGCCCTGGCCGGCTGGCTGGCCCCCGCCCTGGAGGGGCTGGGCGCGGCCCCGGTGCTGGTCAGCCTGGTGTGTGACGGCGTCATCGCCGGGGTGGGCGGCGTGCTCACCTTCCTGCCCCAGATCGCCCTGCTGTTTTTGTTCCTCTCCCTGCTGGAGGACTCGGGCTATATGTCCCGGGCGGCCTTCATCATGGACCGGGCCCTGCGCCGGTTCGGCCTGAGCGGCAAGGCGTTCATCCCCATGCTCATGGGCTTTGGCTGCACTGTCCCCGCCATCATGGGGGCCCGCACCATGGAGAACGAGAAGGACCGCCGCATGACCATCCTGCTGGTGCCCTTCATGTCCTGCTCGGCCAAGCTGCCGGTGTACGGCCTGCTGTCCGCCGCCTTTTTCGGCCCCTGGGCGGGGCTGGTGGTCTTCGGGCTGTATGTCCTGGGGATGCTTGTGGGCATCCTGTCCGGGCTGTTTTTCAAAAAAACCCTTTTCGCCGGAGACCCCGCCCCTTTCGTGCTGGAGCTGCCCCCCTACCGGCTGCCCTCCCTAGGGAATGTGCTCCTCCACGTGTGGCAGAAGGTCCGGGGCTTCCTGGTGAAGGCGGGCACCCTGATCCTGGCGATGTCTATGGTGCTGTGGCTCCTCCAGACCTTCAATTTCTCCCTGCGGATGGTGGAAGACCCCGCCCACAGCATGCTGGGGATTCTGGGCGGTTGGATCGCCCCCATCTTCGCCCCCTGCGGCTTCGGGTTCTGGCAGGCCGCCGTGGCCCTGCTCACCGGCGTCGTGGCCAAGGAGATGGTGGTCAGCTCCCTGTCCATGTTCTACGGCTTCTCCCTCACCGCCGCCGGCGGGGAGGTAGCCGCCGCCATGGCGGGCTTCACCCCCCTGTCCGCGTTCTCCATGCTGGTGTTCGTCCTGCTGTACGTTCCCTGTGTGGCGGCGGTGTCCACTCTGTTTAAGGAGATGAACAGCCCCAAGTGGGCCTGGTTCTCCATCGCCTGGCAGATGGGCTGCGCCTATGTGGTGTCCCTGCTGGTGTATCAGCTGGGGAGCTTGATCTTCTAAGGATAAAAAAGCTGTAAGCCGGTGGCTTACAGCTTTTTTTATTCCTCCACTGGGGGCGAAGCGGTCACATCCTTAGGCTGGTCTTTCTCTTTCAGGTCTTTGATCTGGCGGGACAGACGCAGAAAGCCGGTAACCTGGGTACACAGTAGCAACACAAGCCCCAGCCTGACCACAACATCTTCATAATGCAGGCGGGACAGCTCATACAGGAAATCATAGAGGAAAAACCCCGGGGACAGGAGGTACCAGAACGCGGCGAAGAGCAGAACCCAGATGAGCGCGTATCTTTTCATTATGGTCACCTATAGTCGATAAGAAATTCTATATCCGAATATGAGACAAGATTGGTATATCCCTTAGGAACGTAGGAAACCTGAGTGCCAAATCCATCATAGCCATATATATCATAGACCTTCAGCACACCGTCACCTCTTACCCATGGGCGGCTTTCGTAATTTATATCAGCCTCTATCGAATAGCCGCTCGGGCCAGTAGAAGCATCAACCTGGAGTTTAATAGAAAATTTTTCAAACCCTATCGTAACAGACCCGGAAAACCGGACCTTCTCACCCGTGGAAAACCAATAGTCGCTTACATGTCGCCAATCATTGAATCAGGATGCCAGCCTAAGCGTTTGTCGTTAAAGGTAATTGTATCAACAAGCTTATAATCCACATAATCGGTACTTCTGGCAACGGATCGAATGCGAATCCAAGGGCTATCATCTCCGGAATGCTGCCATTCCTCGATAGATTCATATACTGGGGGCTCTAAAACCGGAGATACAGCGAAAGCATTGACACAAAGCGGGGAAAGTGTGGCCAGAATTAAAAGCAAAGAAATTGTTTTTTTCATAACGGTCTCTTTTCCAACTAATCATTTGTCGATACTTCAAAAGGTCATGTTTAATCGCCGCTAATCTGGGTTTGCAGATAGAAAAAATAATCCCCGAAAAATTATAACATAGAACTTGAAATCTGTAAAGGCTAAAATCGGGAAATTTTACATAAATAAAAGCGGTTCACCTTTTGGAGGGAGAGGTGACTTCCCTCCAGCCGCTGGAGGGCGAAATTTTTCCCGCTTCCCCCTTGACATTCCCCCTGCTGGAGGGTGTAGACTCCTGCCAGTACAGGAAAAATTTAATGAAATCTTCATCTAATCTTTGGATCAATATAAGATTTTCCTCGTACAATGGCAACACCGAAAGGGACGTGTCCCAAGCGAGGCGTTTTGTGGTCCCTCCGCCGGAGGCGGGGCCCCATCCTCACAGCGGACGCTCCCGCCGAACGGGACAGCCCCCCAGGGGCATAGCGTCAGGCCCACCGGGCCGGAAAACAAGGAGTAACTATGGAAGCGACACAGATCAGCACCCAGGAGCGGGTAAAAGAGAAGGGACGGGGCCTGCCCCTCCCGCCGTTTAAAAAGTTCAAGGGGAAGAAGTGGCTCAAGCGGGCCGTCATCGTGTTGGCGGCGCTGGCCGCCCTGTGGTTTTTCTTCCTCCGGCCCAAGGGGACAGATCCCGCCGCCAGGATGGGGCAGTACACCGCCCAGCCGGTGTCCCTCCAGGATCTGACGGAGGCGGTGTCCGGCACGGGCACCGTCACCCCCATCGACTCCTACTATTTAAAGCCCCTGGCCACCGGCGAGGTGCTGGAGGCCCCCTTTGAGGTGGGCGACCGGGTGGAGAAGGGCCAGCTGCTCTACCGCCTGGACGCCAAGGACGCCGAGATGAACATCCAGCAGGCGGAGCTGTCCCTCCGCCAGGCCCAGATGGCCTATGACGACCTGGCCGGGGGGATGTCCCCCTCCGCCTCCGCCGCCGGGGTGGTGCAGCAGGTCCACGTGCGTAAAGGGGACCTGGTGTCCCCGGGGACGCCCATCGCCGACATCAGCGACACCTCCACCCTGTGGGTGACCCTGCCCTTCCACAGCGCCGACGCCGCCGGGATCACCCCGGGACAGAGCGCCCAGGTAACCATCTCCGGCACCATGGAGGTACTGCCTGGGACGGTGGAGTCGGTGTCCTCCGCCGACCTGGTGGGCAGCGGCGGCGCCCTGACCCGCCAGGTGCGGGTCCGGGTGTCCAACCCCGGGGCACTGACCGCCGGACACTCCGCCACCGCCGTGGTGGGGGAGGCGGCCTGCGCCGCCCCCGGCCAGTTTGAGGAGAACAGCCGCCAGACCGTGGTGGCCCAGGTCTCCGGGGAGATCACCGCCCTCCACGTCACCGCCGGCAGCCAGGTGTCCGCCGGCACCGCCCTGGCCTCCATCGGCGGGGACGCCGCCGGCACCGCCCTGTCCAACGCCGCCATGGGGGTGGAGAGCGCCCGGCTGGCCCTCCAGCGGGCCCAGGACGCCCTGGACAACTACACCATCACCGCCCCCATCTCCGGCACCGTCATTGAGAAGAACATCAAGGCCGGGGACAATGTGAACAACATCGAGTCGGGGGCCCTGGCCGTCATCTACGACCTGAGCTACTTAAAGCTGGAGATGAACATCAGCGAGCTGGACCTGGGCAAGATCCAGGAGGGCCAGCTGGTGGATATCACCGCCGACGCCATCCCCGGCCAGGTCTTTACCGGCAGGGTGGACCGGCTGAGCATCAACGGCACCACCACCAACGGTTTCACCACCTACCCGGCCACCATCCTGCTGGAGGACTACGGCGGCCTGAACCCGGGCATGAACGTCTCGGCCGATATCATCGTCAAGCAGGTGAAAAATGCCCTGTCCGTCCCGGCGGCGGCGGTCCAGCGGGGAGACACGGTGCTGGTGCCCCTGGAGGGCTGCCTGTCTGAGGATGGCTCCACGGTGATCGACCCCGCCAAGACCGAGGAGCGGACCGTCACCCTGGGCAGCGGCGACGGGGAGTTTGTGGAGATCACCTCCGGCCTTGAGGAGGGGGAGACCGTCCTGGTGCCCGCCCAGTCCATGGACGGCATGGCCGGCGGTATGGGCGCCGCCATGGCCCCGGCGGGAGGTTGATGAGCCGTGGAACACCTCATTGAACTGAAAAACGTCTATAAAATCTATCAAATGGGGGAGGAGACCGTCCACGCCCTGGACGGGGTGGACCTGGCCATCGACCAGGGGGAGTTTGTGGCTATTGTGGGCTCCTCCGGCTCGGGCAAGTCCACCGCCATGAACATCATCGGCTGCCTGGACGTGCCTACCTCCGGTACCTACCACCTGGGGGGCGTGGACGTGTCCACCATGGGCGACGACCAGCAGGCGGAGATCCGGAATAAAATGCTGGGCTTCATCTTCCAGCAGTACAACCTGATCCCAAAGCTGTCCGTGCTGGAGAACGTGGAGCTCCCCCTCCTCTACGCCGGGGTGCCCGGCGAGGAGCGGCGGGAGCGGGCCATCCGCTCCCTGGAGCGGGTGGGCCTGGCGGACAAGGGGAAAAACCTGCCCTCCCAGCTGTCCGGCGGCCAGCAGCAGCGGGTGTCCATCGCCCGGGCCCTGGCGGGCACCCCCTCGGTGATCCTGGCCGACGAGCCCACCGGCGCCCTGGACTCCCGCACCGGCCGGGAGGTGCTGAAATTCCTCAAGCAGCTCAACCGGGAGGGGGACACCGTGGTCCTCATCACCCACGACAACTCCATCGCCGTGAAGGCCGACCGGATCGTCCGCCTCCAGGACGGCAAGATCATCTACGACGGGGACTCCCAGGACCCCCGGGCGGTGGTCCAGCCCCACGGGGCGGAAGAGGAGGAGGTGGAGGTATGAATTTTACCCAGTCCTTCCGCCTGGCCATCAAATCCCTCACCACCAGCAAGATGCGGGCCCTGCTCACCATGCTGGGCATCATCATCGGCGTGGGGGCGGTCATCGTCATCCTCTCCCTGGGCAACGGCCTGACGGGCATGGTCCAGCAGCAGATCGACAAGCTGGGCATCAACATGATCCAGGCCCAGCTCTTCGGGGGCTCGGAGAATGAAATGCCCGACCCGGAGGATATGTATGACCTGGTGGAGGCAAATTCGGACATTCTCACCGGCGTCTCCCCCTATCTGGGGGTCAATGCCGTGGTCCGCCACGGCAGCGACAAATTTGACCGCACCCACCTCTACGGCGTTAGCGAGATCATGTACAACTCTGTTACCGGCTACACCATCGACGGCGAGCAGCTGGCCAAGGGCCGCTTCCTCAGCTACATGGACGTGGACCGGCGGGAGAACGTCTGCGTCATCGGGGCCTATCTGGAGCAGGAGGCCTTTGACGGCAACGCTCTGGGCAAACAGCTGTCCATCAACGGCCGGCCCCTCACGGTGGTGGGGGTGCTCAAGCGCAACGCCGAGCTGGAGATGCTCCCGGGCAGCCAGGACGACCAGATCTACATCCCCTACACAACCGCCCTGGAGATTATGGGCAGCCGGTGGGTCAACTTCTACATCTTCACCAGCTCCTCCGGCGAGACCGCCCAGGCCGCTAAGGAAATCCTTGTCAATTGGCTCAACAGCTTCTTCCGCACGGACGACGGGGAGTATATGTACTTCTATGTGATGACCATGGCGGAGCAGGCCAACCAGATCAACGCCATGATGGGTGTGGCCATGGGGGTCCTGGTGGCCATCGCCGCCATCAGCCTTTTGGTGGGCGGCATCGGCATCATGAACATCATGCTGGTCTCCGTCACCGAGCGCACCCGGGAGATCGGGGTACGAAAGTCCCTGGGGGCCAAGCGCCGGGACATCCGCGGCCAGTTTGTCATTGAGGCGGGCACCACCTCCGCCATCGGCGGGATTTTAGGCATCGGCTTCGGCTGGCTGCTGGCCAAGGGCATCGGCGCGGTGCTGGGGGGGATGCTCTCAGAAAATATGGGCGGCGGCGTGTTCGACGCCACCCCCACCATGGGGGCCATCCTCCTGAGCTTCGGCGTTTCGGTGGGCATCGGGGTGCTGTTCGGCTACCTGCCCGCCAACAAGGCGGCGAAATTGAACCCCATTGACGCTTTGCGGTATGATTGACCGTTACTTGTAGGGGCGGCCTGTGGCCGCCCGCGGGCGGATATTATCCGCCCCTACAGACAACCGATTATGTAGGGGCGCGTATCATGCGCCCGCCCGGTTTTTGCCCGATATTTACGGGCGGCCATAGGCCGCCCCTACATTCCTTACACAGAAAGGAAGCTGGAATATGAAAACAAAACGCTTTTTCTCCGCCCTGCTGGCGGCCTGTCTGAGTCTCTCCCTGCTCCTGCCCGTCTCAGCGGCGGGGAGCGGGGTGTCCCTGGCGGGCGCCTCCCAGGCGGTGACCGCCCTGGGGATTATGGCCGGGGACGGCAGCGGCAATCTGAACCTGTCCGCCAAGGTGAGCCGGGCCGAGTTCGTGGCCATGGCGGTGAAGGCCTCCCCGGCCGGTGACGGGGTAGGGCAGGCGGCCACCTCCCCCTACCCGGACGTGCCGAGAAGCCACTGGGCCTCCGGCTATGTGGAGGCGGCGGTGTCCATGGGCCTGGCCGGCGCCTTTAGTGACGGCACCTTCCGCCCGGACCGGGAGATCACCCTGGCGGAGGGGGCCTCCATGGCCCTGGCCCTGCTGGGCTACGGGGCCGGGGACTTCTCCGGGGCCTACCCCACCGGCCAGATGGCCATGTTCCGCAATTTGAAGCTGGACAAGGGCGTGTCCGCCCTGGCCCCGGACGCCGCCCTCACCCGCCAGGACGCCGTATACCTCTTCTATAACCTGCTGTCCGCCCGGACCAAAGAGGGCCAGCCCTACATCAACTCCCTGGGCTACTCCCTCAACGCCGCCGGGCAGGTGGACCTGCTTTCCCTGGTCAACGGCGAGATGGAGGGCCCGGTGGTGGCCCAGGGGGACTGGAAGGCCCAGCTCCCCTTCGCCCCCGCCCAGGGGAAGGTGTACCGGGACGGGGCGCTGTCCGCCCCCGGGGCCATCCAGGACTACGACGTGGTCTACTGGAACCGGGACATGAACACCCTGTGGGTGTCCTCTAAAAAGGCCACGGGGGTCATCCAGGCCCTGGAGCCCGCCGGCTCCGCCCCCGCCTCTGTGACTATGGGCGGAAAGACATACCCCATTGAGACCTCCCAGGCGGCCTACGCCCTGTCCGACCTGGGCCAGTACGGCCTGGGCTCCAGCGTCACCCTCCTGCTGGGCCGCACCGGCGGGGTGGCCGCCGTGGCCGATGTGTCCGCCAGCGTGGACGGCCAGATCGGCGTCATTACCGCCGTGTCCAACGGCACCTTCCCCGACGGCCAGGGCGGGACCTACACCGCCCAGAACGTCACCCTGTTGGGGGTGGACGGGCAGACCCGCCAGTACCAGCACCGGGCCGGCGGAATGAGTGTGGGCGCCGTGGTGCGGGTCACCGCCCGGGAGGGGGAGATGGCCCTGCGCTCCCTGTCCAGCGCCCGGCTCACCGGCAAGGTGAGCGCCGACGGGACGAAAGCGGGCAAATACCCCTTCGCCCCCGGGGCCACCATCCTGGACGTGGCCGAGGGCAAGGGAGCGGTGTTCTTCCCGGAGCGTCTGGCCGGTGTGGAGCTGAAGGGGGAGATGGTGCGGTACTACTCCCTGAACAGCCAGGGGGAGATCGACCGGATGATCCTCAACAACGTCACCGGTGACGTGTATGAATACGGCATCCTCACCGACCGGAAGGAGGAGGGCCAGGGGATGAACAAGTTCGTCACCTACCAGTACGACATCGACGGGAACAGCTACACCATCCCCAGCTCCACCACCCGCTGGCCGGTGGGCGCCGGGCCCATCCAGCTGCTGGGCGACCCGGCCAACCCGGAGAAGCTGTACTCTCTGAACTGCGCCGGCACCGGGGAGATTTTGGGCAATCAGTTCGCGGCGGGGGGCCGGAAGTACACCCTGTCGGAGCAGGTGGCGGTGTATGAGCACCGCAATGGCCGGTACTACCTGTCCAGCGCCGCCCGGGTGGCGGAGGGGGACTACACCCTCACCGCCTGGTACGACCGGCTGGACCCCGAGGGGGGCCGGGTCCGGGTCATCGTGGCCAAAGAGTCCTAAACAGATGAAAACAGGCCCGCCCGGCGATGCCGGGCGGGCCGTTCGGTCAATTCAAGTGCCAGATGTCCTGGTTGTACTGGCGGATCACCCGGTCGGAGGAGAAGTACCCCGACTTGGCGATGTTCACCAGCATCTTCCGGGCCCAGGCCCGCCGGTCCCCGTAGTCCCGGAGGCAGCGGTCCTTGGCGGCGATATAGTCCTCCACGTCCAGCAGGGCCATGAACCAGTCCTTCCCCTTCATGTCCTTCCACAGGGCGGACAGCTCGGCGGGGTCGCCGATGGCCAGCAGCTCCGGGGACACCAGGAAGTCCACCAGGGGCTCCACCCCGGGCTGGTGGTAGTGCTCCAGGGGCCGGTAGCTCCGGCCGTCGGGCTCCTCCCCCTGGTAGAGCTGGATGACCTGGTCGCTGTGGGCGCCGAAGGTGTAGATGTTCTCCGGGCCCACCAGCTGGGCGATCTCCACGTTGGCCCCGTCCAGGGTGCCCAGGGTGACCGCCCCGTTGGCCATAAACTTCATGTTGCCGGTGCCGCTGGCCTCCTTGGAGGCCAAAGAGATCTGCTCGGAGATGTCGCAGGCGGGGATCAGCCGCTCCGCCCAGGTGACGTTGTAGTTCTCCACCATGGCCACCCGCAGCCAGGGCCGGACCTGGGGGTCCCCGTCAATGAGCTGCTGGAGGCAGAGGATCAGGTGGATGATCCGCTTGGCCATCACATAGGCCGGGGCGGCCTTGGCCCCGAACAGCACCGTCACCGGCCGCTCCGGCAGGTTCCCGGCTTTGATCTCCAGATACTTCCGGATGACGTACAGGGCGTTCATCTGCTGGCGCTTGTACTCGTGCAGGCGCTTGACCTGGATGTCAAAGACGGACTGGGGGTCCAGCTCCACGCCCTGGGCGGCCCACAGCAGGCGGCACAGCTGGTTCTTGCTCTCCTGCTTCACCGCCAGCAGCCGGTCCAGCACAGCCTGGTCCTCCTGGAAGGCCAGCAGGCCCTCCAGCTTCTGGGCGTCCCGCCGCCAGCCGGGGTCGATACAGCTGTCAATGAGGGCGGACAGCCCGGGGTTGCAGGCCTCCAGCCACCGCCGGAGGGTGACGCCGTTGGTCTTGTTGTTGAACTTCTCCGGGTACAGGTCGTAGAAGTGCCGCAGCTCGGTGTTTTTCAAAATCTCCGTGTGGAGGGCGGCCACCCCGTTGACAGAGAAGCCATAGTGGATGTCCATGTGGGCCATGTGGACCCGGTTTTCCGTGTCTAGGATGGCGGTACGGGGGTCGGCGCTGGCCGCCTTGGCCCGCTGGTCCAGCTCCCGGATGATGGGGGCCAGCTGGGGGGCCACCTTCTCGATGAAGGCCAGGGGCCACTTCTCCAGGGCCTCCGCCAGGATGGTGTGGTTGGTGTAGGCGCAGGCCCGGCTCACCTGGCCGATGGCCTCGTCCATAGACAGCCCCCGCTGGGTCAGCAGGCGGATCAGCTCCGGGATGACCATGGAGGGGTGGGTGTCGTTGATCTGCACCACCACGTGGTCGGCCAGGGTCTCGGGGGAGAAGCCCCGCTCCTCCAGCTCCGCCAGGATGAGCTGGGCCCCGGCGGACACCAGGAAATACTGCTGGTACACCCGCAGCAGCCGGCCGGCCTGGTCGCTGTCGTCGGGGTAGAGGAAGGAGGTCAGGTGGTGGGGGATGTCCCCCTTGTCAAACTTGATGCCCACCCAGGGCTGGGGGGCGGGCTCCTCCACGTCGAACAGGTGCAGGCGGTTAGCGTACCCGTTCCCCGCGCCGGGGATGGCGATATCGTACAGCACCGCCTTCAGCTCAAAGCCGCCGAAGGGGACGGTGAACGCCCGCCCGGTGGGGATCAGCCAGCTGTCCGGCTCCAGCCAGGGGTCGGGGCTCTCGGTCTGGCGGTTCTGGTGGAACTCCTGCTTGAATAGGCCATAGTGGTAGTTGAGGCCCACCCCGTCCCCGGGCAGGCCCAGGGCGGCGATGGAGTCCAGGAAGCAGGCGGCCAGCCGGCCCAGCCCGCCGTTGCCCAGGGAGGGCTCCGGCTCCATGGACTCGACGGTGCCCAGGTCCCGGCCCAGGCTGGCCAGCAGCTCCCGGGCCTGGTCGTGGAGGCCCAGGGCCAGCAGGTTGTTGGACAGCAGCTTGCCCATCAAAAACTCGGCGGAGAAGTAGTACAGCTTTTTCTCCCCCGCCGGGGCGGGCCGGTCCTGGGCCATCTGGCCGGTGAGGAGAAGCAGGGCCTGATAGAGCTGCTTGTCGTCGCACTGGTCGGGGGAGCGGCCGAAATGCCGCTGGGTGAGCTGGTAGAGCTGTTCATTGAGCTGCATAGAGCGTTCTCCTTTCAGCAAAACTGGAAACGATTCCAATCCGGTACAGCAAGTATACCAGGGGATGTCCGTCCCGTCAAAGGTTTTTTCCGGGGAAATTTTATGATTTTTCTCCCGCTTTTTGGGGAATGGCTGGCGATGCGGGCAAAATCCCCTGTTTTTCCATCTTGCTCCGGGATTTCTTTCCGCCCTTTTTGGCGGGCAGCCGCTGGTAGACCTTCATCTCCCGGTGGAGCCGCTTGGCCAGGGCGGGGGTGAACACGCCGGGCAGGGCCCGCCACTGCCAGTTGTTCCCCAGGGTGGAGGGGGTGTTCATCCTGGCCTCCGACCCCAGGCCCAGAATGTCCTGCATCTGCATCACCGCCAAATCGGCGGCGGAGGCCCAGGCCGAGCGCATCATCCCCCAGTGGTAGCCCTCCCGGCTGTTGAGCCGCAGGTACTCCTTGGCGAAGGCCACGTCCTTCTTGGGGGCGGAGGACATCCAGCCCAGGATGGTGTCGTTGTCGTGGGTGCCGGCGTACACCACGCAGTGAGGGGTGTACCGGTGGGGCAGGTAGTCGCTGCCGGTGTCCCGGCTGTCAAAGGCGAACTGGAGAACCTTCATCCCCGGGTAGCCGGTGCCCTTCAGCAGCTTGCGCACCCCGTCGGTGAGGAAGCCCAGGTCCTCGGCCACAATGTCCCTCCGGCCCAGGGCCTTGTTCACCACCTTGAAGAACTCCAGCCCCGGCCCTGGCCGCCAGCGGCCGTTCCGGGCGGTCTTGTCCCCGTAGGGGATGGCGTAGTAGGCCTCAAAGCCCCGGAAGTGGTCAATGCGCAGGGTGTCAAACAGGCGGAACTGGGCGGCGATCCGCCGCAGCCACCAGGAGTAGCCGTCCTCCCGCATCCGCTCCCAGTGGAACAGGGGGTTGCCCCACAGCTGTCCGTCGGCGGAGAAGCCATCGGGGGGACAGCCCGCCACCTCGGTGGGGAAGCCCTGCCCGTCCAGCTGGAACTGCTCGGGGTTGGCCCACACGTCGGCGCTGTCCCCGGCCACATAGATGGGCAGATCCCCCATCAGCCGGATGCCCAGCTGGTTGGCCCGCCCCTTCAGGGCGTTCCACTGGCGGAAGAACAGGTACTGCGCCCCCCGCCAGAAGCCGGTCTCATCGGACAGCTCCTCCCGGGCGGTTTCCAGGGCCTTGGGCTCCCGCAGGCGCAGCTCCTCCGGCCACTGGGTCCAGGGCTGGCCGCCGAACCGGTCCTTCAGGGCCATAAACAGGGCGTAGTCCTCCAGCCAGTCCCTTTGCTCCTCACAGAAGCGCAGGAACTCCCCGCTCTCCCGGTCCAGCCGGGCGCAGGCCTTCCGCAGCACCCCGAACCGGGTGCGGTACAGCAGCCCGTAGTCGATGGTGGCCGGGTCGTCCCCCCAGTCCAGGGGCTGGAACTCTGACCGCTCCAGCAGGCCCTCCTCCGCCAGGTCGTCCAGGTCGATAAAGTAAGGGTTGCCGGCGAAGGTGGAGAAGGACTGGTAGGGGGAGTCCCCGTAGCTGGTGGGGCCGATGGGCAGCAGCTGCCAGCAGGACTGGCCCGCCGCCGCCAGAAAATCCACAAACTCCCGGGCCGCCCCGCCCAGGGTGCCGATCCCGTAGGGGGAGGGCAGGGCGGAGATTGGGAGGAGAATACCCGCGTCTCTCATGAAAACATCTGCCTTTCAGTATAATGCTTTTATATAGTAGGCGTTCGCCGGGAAAAAAGCAAGAAAAAATTTCCTGCCGGCGGAGGAGAAGTTTCTTTTTTCGCCCCCATCTGCCCGTTGTCATTTTGCCCAGGACGCGCTATAATAATAAAAGCGCGCCATTATAAAACAGGAGGGGAGCCCTTTGCTGAAAATTCAGATCTCCGGCGACCCGGAGAAAACAGGAAATTACGAGGACGCCGTCCGGGAGGCGGGGGGCCAGCCCGTGGCGGGCTACTGCCCGGAGCCGGACCTGTCCTGCGACGGCCTGATCCTGGCCGGCGGAGGCGACATTGAGCCGGGGGTGTACGGCCAGCGAGTCCAGGGCTCCCAGCCCCCGGACACCGCCCGGGACCGGGCGGAGCTGACCCTGTTCCGGATGTTCTACCGGGCCAATAAGCCCATCCTGGGCATCTGCCGGGGCCACCAGCTGATCAACGCCGCCATGGGCGGCACCTTGATCCAGGATCTGCCCCCGGTGTGGGCCCCCTTCCACGGCGGTGTGGACCACGACCTGGTCCATCCCGTCCGGGCGGAGGAGGACACCCTGCTCCACCGGCTGTACGGCCCGGTCTTCCCGGTGAACAGCTTCCACCACCAGGCGGTGGACCGGCTGGGCAAGGGCCTGCGGCCCATCGCCTGGTCGGAGGGCGGCTTTCCCGAGGCCTTTGACTGTCCCGGCTACCCCCTGCTGGGGGTGCAGTTCCACCCGGAGCGGATGTCCTTTCACAAGCGCCGGCCGGATACGGTGGACGGCGGGGCGATTTTCGCCTGGTTCCTGGCCCTGTGCCGGGGGGAGGAGAACGTCTAATTTTTCACTGATTTTACTTATGACACCTGATGGAGGTACCTGAATCATGCCTACGTTTCAGTCCATCCGCCGGGGAGGCAAAACCCTGGCGGCCGCCGGCCTGGCCCTGGCCTGCCTGCTCCCCGTGGGGGCGGCGTCCCAGCCCCAGGTCCAGCCCCCTCTGGTTCAGACTGTGGGCCGGCCCGTCCAGGCCCCGGAGCGCCGGCCGGAGGACCTGCCCGCCCTGCTGGCCCCCTACGGCCTGGCGGAGGGGGAGCGGGAAGTCCTGTCCGCCCGCATGGAGGGGGACGGCCTCCTCCTGGCCTGCCTGCGGCGGGGGGAGCTGTCCCGGTTTGACCTGAGCTGCCTGGCCCTGCCCAACGGCCGCCCTGACCGGCTGGAGCGGTACCGGGCCTGCCGGGAGGCCAGCCCGGAGCTGGAGACCGCCCAGGTGGTGATGCGGGTGAATATGGACCTGGACCGGGAGTTCTACGTGGACCCGGTGGTGCTGGAGGACCCGGCCGCCCTGGATGTCCTGGTGAACAAATATTACGCCCTGCCCCAGGACTACGTCCCCCAGTTGGAGCGGCTGGGGAATACATATGGCTCCGGCTCCCTCCGGGCGGAGGCGGCCCGGGCCTTCCGGGAGATGGCGGATCAGGCCAGGGAGGACGGCGTCACCCTGCGCAGCGTGTCCGCCTACCGGTCCTACGCCTCCCAGAAGTCCACCTATAACCGCTATCTGAGGCAGAACAGCCAGAAGACCACCGACACCTTCTCCGCCCGGCCCGGCCACTCGGAGCACCAGACCGGCCTGGCCCTGGATATCAACGTGGCCAGCACCCGGGCCCGCTTCGAGGACACCCCGGCCTACGCCTGGCTCCAGGAGCACTGCGCCCAGTACGGCTTCATCCTCCGCTACCCCCAGGGCAAGTCGGAGATCACCGGCTACCGCTTCGAGCCCTGGCACTACCGCTATGTGGGGGTGGAGGCCGCCCGGGTCTGCATGTCCCAGGGGCTGACCTACGAGGAGTACCTGGCCCTCCAGCCAGTTACCCCCGTCCAGAGCGCCCTGGATGAGACCCTGATCTGAACCAACAGGCCGGACGCCCGAGGGCGTCCGGCCTGTTCTACTCCACGATCTGCTGGGGCAGGGAGTCGTCTTCCCGGATCCAGTCCTCCACATGGACCACCGAGTAATCCAGCTCCGTGTTGCGGATGACCACCCGCTCGATCCCGGCGTTGATGATCAGCCGGCGGCACATGGAGCAGGAGGTGGCGTCATGGAGGAGCTCCCCGTTTTTGGCCTCCCGCCCGGCCAGGTACAGGGTGGAGCCGATGGCGTCCCGGCGGGCGGCGGAGATGATGGCGTTCATCTCCGCATGGACGGAGCGGCAAAGCTCATACCGCTGGCCGGAGGGGACGTTCATGGCCTCCCGGGCGCAGTAGCCCAGGTCCATGCAGTTTTTCCGTCCCCGGGGGGCGCCGTTGTAGCCGGTGGAGACAATCTCGTCGTGCTGCACGATGATGGCGCCGTAGCGCCGGCGCAGGCAGGTGGAGCGCTCCAGCACGGTCTCGGCGATGTCCAGATAGTAATTCTCTTTGTCGATGCGGTTCATGGCAGGCCCTCCTCACGGCGGTTTTGGTATCGACAGTATATCTTATTTTTCCCCCGTCCGCAAGCCCTTTCCCAGAGGCCGCCCCCGCTCCACCCCCGTCGGACGGGAATTTCCGGAAAATCCCCCGCTACAGGGCTCTTGACCGGCCTGGAACGGGGGCTGGCAGGCGGAATTTACATTTTGTTTACGAATCCCTTCTTGACGATAGGCCGGGGAAAAGCTATCATAAGGAGTAACAAATTCCGGCAGGCGGTAGCGCCTGCCGTGCTCTTCTCAGGCAAGGAGGCGCCTACTATGATCCGCAACGCCATCGCGCGCTTTATGTACGGCCGCTACGGAAACGACCAGCTGAATATTTTCCTGGCCGTCCTGTATCTGGCGCTCTATATTCTCTATCTGCTCACCGGATGGGAGGGATTGGCCCTGCTCAGCTATGTGCTGATCGGCTACACCATCTTCCGGACGCTGTCCCGGAACTACGACCGCCGCCGGGGTGAGAACGCCAAATTCATGAAGCTGGCCGGCCCCTTCCTGGGCTGGTGCCGGCTGCGGCGCGCCATGCGCCGGGACAAGGAGCACCGGTATTTCAAATGTCCCAGCTGCGGCCAGCATCTGCGGGTCCCCCGGGGGAAGGGGACCATCACGGTCACCTGCCGCTCCTGCGGCGCCAGCTTCCAGGAGAAGAGCTGAGTTTAGGAAACTCCTGTTTAAAATGTGCCCCGCTGTCCACGGGCGGCGGGGCAGACACGGTTTTGTTGTGAGGCGGATGATCCGCCTCTTTTTCTTTTGCCGCCGGTATGGTATACTGATATCACCCAATATATTAGGCCTCGTTTGAAAAATGTCAAAACGTCCAAACAGCGGATCTTTTTCCACCCACTCTGCGTTAAATTTTCTTGCCGGGCGACAGCCCGCCTGCGAAAATTTGCCTTGATTGGCAAAAAAATCTCTCGCTGTTGGGCATTCCGCCAATTTTCAAACAAGGCCTAGACATACAGGAGGGAACGACATGAGTACCAACTACGACGTCATCATCCTGGGCTGCGGCGAGGCCGGCATCTTCGCGGCTTACGAGCTCTCCCGCCTCCACCCGGAGCTGAAGCTGCTGGCCCTGGACCAGGGCAGCGACATCTACCACCGCAGCTGCCCCATTGTGGCGGGCAAGACGAGGGAGTGCGTCCACTGCCCCGTCTGCCACACCATGTGCGGTTTCGGCGGGGCCGGGGCCTTCTCCGACGGCAAGTTCAACTTCACCACCGAGTTTGGGGGCTGGCTCACCGACTTTATGGAGCCCAAGCAGGTGATGGACCTCATCGACTACGTGGACTCCATCAATGTGGCCCACGGGGCCACCGACCAGGTGTTCTCCACCGAAACCCCGGCGGCCCGTGCCCTGGCTAGCCGTGCCCTGGCCCACGACCTCCACCTGCTCCAGGCCCGGTGCAAGCACCTGGGCACGGAGAACAACCTGCGCATCCTCACCAACATCTACGAGGGGCTGAAGGATAAGCTGGAGTTCTCCTTCAACACCGAGGTGGCCCAGATCCAGCGGGACGGCGGGGGCTACCGCCTGGCGCTGGCCAAGGGCGGGGAGGTGGCCTGCCGGTACCTCATCGCCGCCCCCGGCCGCTCCGGGGCGGAGTGGTTCTCCAACCAGTGCAAGGCCCTGGGGCTGGAGCTGCTGAACAACCAGGTGGACATCGGCGTCCGGGTGGAGCTGCCCGCGGCCGTGTTTGAGGCGATCACCGACGTGGTCTATGAGTCCAAGCTGGTCTACCGTACCAAGCAGTACGGCGACCAGGTGCGCACCTTCTGCATGAACCCCTACGGCCACGTGGTGGCGGAGAATGTAGAGGGCATCAATACCGTGAATGGCCACTCCTACGCCGACCCGGCCCTGCGCTCGGAGAACACCAACTTCGCCCTGCTGGTGAGCAACCGCTTTACCAAACCCTTCAACGAGCCCTACCGCTACGGCAAGCATGTGGCCTCTCTGTCCAATATGCTGGCCGGCGGGGTGCTGGTCCAGCGCTTCGGCGACCTGGTGGGGGGGCGGCGCACCAACGAGCACCGGATGAGCAAGTCCTTCGTCCGGCCCACCCTCACCGCCGCCGTCCCCGGCGACCTGTCCCTGGCCCTGCCCAAGCGGCAGCTGGACAACATCATTGAGATGATCTATCAGCTGGACAAGATCGCCCCGGGCACCGCCAACTACGACACCCTGCTCTACGGGGCGGAGGTGAAGTTCTACTCCGCCCGCCTCCAGCTCACCGGCGAGCTGGAGACCGCCCTGCCAGGCTTCTTCGCCGCCGGCGACGGGGCCGGGGTCACGAGAGGACTGGCCCAGGCCGGGGCCTCCGGCGTCCAGGCGGCGAGGGCCATCTGTAAGAGATTGGCGGAATGAGGCGTTTTTTAACGGCGGCTTGCCGTGGGATCGCCCCCTTCCTGGCCGCCGCCATGCTTCTGTTCGCCATCACCGCCGTGAAGTCATTTCTGGAGATCCGTCCGGCGGAGGACTATCAGGACGAGGGCACGCACACCTTCACCGCCTCCAGCGGCTACCCCACCACCCGGCGGGGGCACTGGCAGAAACAATACCACCGGTATTCCACCAAATATGTCTATGTGGTGGAGTACAGGGCCCCGGGCGGCTGGCGCTGGAGGCGGGATTTCCCCTATGGGTCAGCGGGAAAAGCGGCCATCCAGAACCGGGAGCGGGTGGAGCGGCAGGTGTTTTCTCTTACGGGGGAGAACGCCTATATCACCACTGACCCTGGCCTTACCCCACAGAGCTATGTGGAGCGGCAACAGCGGCGGTATCTGATGGTAACCGCCGTCTGCCTGGCCGTTGCGGCGTCGGAGGGGGCAATTTATCTGCTGGTACGGAGCAGGCGGAACCCCCCAGGGGAGGGCTGACCGCCGCTGGCTATGAAGGCCCTCCTGCAAAGCGGGAGGGGAACCGCCGCCGCCGGGGCCTCCGCCCCGGGGAGCGGGGAAATTATTTTGGAACCCTCTATGCAATATTCCAGCGCCGCCCGGAGGCGGGGGTGCAGGGGCTGTTTCCCCTCTGTTTCCACGGGTTGTCCACATTGTCCACAGGGTTTTCCACATGCGTTTATGTCAACTGCGGCCCTGAAAATATGCAGTATTTGGTTTCCATAATATTTGTCAAGAGATGATTTTTCACAAACTTCCCAGCCGTGTTTTTTTGCAGGAAGGGCCGCCCTTCCTGTCGGAATTGAGAAAGGAGGGCGGGCTATGCCTCCCCTGAATGACACCATCGCCGCCATCTCCACCCCACGGGGGGCGGGGGCCATCGGCATCCTCCGCCTGTCCGGCCCCCAGGCGGCGGAGATTGCGGAAAAACGCTTCAAGCCCTTGGGCCGCAAGGGCTTGCTGGAGCACAGCCCCCGGGAGCTGGTCTACGGCGACCTGCTGGACAGCGGCGGCCAGCCCATCGACCGGGTGCTGTGTACCTACAGCCGGGGCCCGGCCAGCTACACCGGGGAGGACACGGCGGAGTTCCAGTGCCACGGCTCCCCCATGGTGCTGGCCCTGGGGCTGGAGGCCCTCTTTACCGCCGGGGCCCGGCAGGCCCGGGCCGGGGAGTTCACCCGCCGGGCCTTTCTCAACGGCCGGCTGGACCTGGCCCAGGCGGAGGCGGTGGGGGACCTGCTGGAGGCCCAGAGCCGGGAGGGGGCCCGCCATGCGGCGGGCCAGCTGGCCGGGGCGCTGTCCCAGAAAATCGGGGACATCTACTCCGCCCTGGTGGATGTGATGGCCCACTTCCACGCCGTGCTGGACTACCCCGACGAGGACATCGACCCCTTCCGCCTGGAGGAGCTGGAGAACACCCTGGCCGCCCAGGAGGGGGCCTTGGATACCCTCCTGGCCGCCTGTGGCCGGGGGAAGCTGCTGCGGGAGGGGGTGCCCTGCGCCATTGTGGGCCGGCCCAACGCGGGCAAGTCATCCCTGCTCAACGCCATGCTGGGCTGGGAGCGGGCCATTGTCACCGACATCCCCGGCACCACCCGGGACACGGTGGAGGAGCGGTGCGAGCTGGGGGGCGTGCCCCTGCGGCTCATTGACACCGCCGGCCTGCGGGACACCGCCGACCCGGTGGAAAAGCTGGGGGTGGAGCGGTCCCGAAAAGCCATGGAGGAGGCGGGGCTGATTCTGGTGCTCATTGATTCCTCCCGGCCCGCCGGGGAGGAGGACTTCGCCCTGCTCCAAAAGGCCGTCTCCCTGGCCCCTGCCATCCTGGTGTGGACGAAAGGCGACCTGCCCCCCGCCCCGGTTCCCTTTGTGGATATGGAGCTGCCCCCGGCGGTGACGGTGAGCGCAAAGGCCCAGAGCCTGGGCGAGCTGGAGGAGGCGGTGGCGGAGCTGTTCCCCAGGGAGGAGGCCGTCCCCTACGGCCAGCTCCTTGCCAATACCCGGCAGGAGGAGGCCGCCCGCCGGGCCCGGGAGGGCGTCCGCCGTGCCCGGGAGGCCCTGGCGGCGGGGCTGACCCCCGACGCCCTCCTCACCGACGTGGAGGAGGCCCTGGCCGCCCTGGGGGAGCTCACCGGCCAGTCCATCCAAGAGGACGTCACCGACCGGATTTTTTCTAAGTTCTGCGTGGGAAAATAGGCCTGGAAAGAAACGAACCCGCCGGAAAGGGGTTGTTGATATAAGAAAACCTTTGTAGGGGCGCATATGATGCGCCCGCAGGCGGCTGATAGCCGCCCCTACCGGGCTTCTTAAAACAACGCCTGAAACCGGCGGGTTCAGTTTTTTATTGGCAGTACATCCGCAGCAGGAGGTAGGCGGTCTGGCCGTTCTCCGGCGGGCGGGCGAGGAGGCCGTCCTCGGCGTGGGCGAAATCCTCTTTGCGGAAGCGGCCTTCCGAGTTTACAGTGAGGGCCAGCAGGACGACCCCCTCCTCCCGGTTCACCTCCACCCGCTTCTCCAGGGCTGAGAAGGCGTATCCCCGCGCCTCCTTGTAGTAGGAGGGGATCTCTAACGAGCCGCTCAGGCCGAGCTTGGCGGTGCCTAAGGGGGATTCCAGGGCGATGCCGTACTCAAACCCGATGAGGTCTTCCTCCCAACTGCTGGAGAGGGCGACGGCCACCAGCTTGTGCCGTACATCGTCCTGCCGGAGTTCCTCCCCCGCCTCCCAGACCTGTTCCAGGCCCCGGTAAGTCCACAGCTCCCATTGGAAGGTACATTTCTCCACATCGCCGGCAAAGTCCACCTGATAGAGGTAGCCGTCCAACTTGCCGGCGGCGTGGGCCATGGTGAACTCCCTCGCTGTCCAGGTCAGCCCCCGGACGGTGGTCTCCGGCTGGGGCAGGAGCTGGGTGTTGTCCCGAACCCACACATAGCCAAGCCCCAGGGCCAGGGCCAGCAGCAGGGCGGCGGTCACAAGGAACAGCCACTTCCACCACCGGATTTTCGGCTTCAGCTGGGCCAGGCCGAAGCGCAGGGAGTCCCGGACGGCCTCCTCCCCCGGCTCCTCCCCCCGCTGGCCGGACAGCAGCTCGGTGACGGTGAGGCCCAAGATCTCCGCCAAAGGCTCCAGCAGGGCGATGTCTGGACAGCTCAGTGCCCGCTCCCACTTGCTCACCGCCTGGACGGACACATGGAGCCGCTCCGCCAGATCCCTCTGGGTCAGCTCCAGCTCTTTCCGGCGCTGGGCGATCAGCCCGCCTGTTTTTGCCGTATCCATCATGCCGCCTCCTTTTTCCCTCTTTTCAGGTGTTTCGACTATCATCAGTATACCCGCCCCGCCCGATTTTGGCAATCAACCGGCGGTTTATCCGGTAAAAAAGTGATGAAAAGCGCCCGGAACGGCCGGAAAAGGCTGTTTCGGGCGCTGCGATTTCTACCGGCCTCAGCCGTCCAGGCGGCTGGCCAGCTCCTCCATATAGTTGGTGGGGCAGTCCTCGATCTTCCCGGCGTCGAAGGCGGCGGCCAGGGCGGGGTCCATGGGCAGCTTGGCCAGGACGGGGACCTCCAGCTGGGCGGCCACCTTGTCAATGTGGCTCTCACCGAAGATGGCGTGGCGCTTGCCGCAGTCGGGGCACTGGAAGTAGCTGTAGTTCTCCACCAGGCCCAGCACGGGGATGTCCATCATTTTGGCCATGTTCACCGCCTTGGCCACGATCATGGACACCAGGTCCTGGGGGGAGGTGACCACAACCACCCCGTCCACTGGCAGGGACTGGAACACGGTGAGGGGCACGTCGCCGGTGCCCGGGGGCATATCCACAAACATATAGTCAATATCTCCCCACACCACCTCCTGCCAGAACTGGGTGACCACGTTGGCGATGATGGGCCCCCGCCAGACGACCGGGTCGGTCTCATTGGCGGCCAGCAGGTTCAGGGACATGAGCTTGATCCCCCCGGCGGTGACAGCGGGGTCGATGCCCGCGTCGGTGCCGGTGGCCTTCTGGTGGACGCCGAAGGCGGTGGGGATGGACGGCCCGGTGATGTCGGCGTCCAGCACGGCCACCTTCCGGCCCTTTTTGGCCATAGCGGCGGCCAGGGAGGCGGTCACCGTGCTCTTGCCGACGCCCCCCTTGCCGCTGACCACGGCGATGACCTGCCTGACGCTGGACATGGCGTTGGCCGGGACCCGCATATCCCGGGAGGAGCAGTCGGCCTTACAGCTGGAGCAGTCGTGGGTGCAATTTTCTGCCATAGTTGATACATCTCCTTGTTTTGGTTCAGGGGTGGGGAGTACCGGGAGTGTCCGCTGAGAAGATTGATTCCTGGGTTTCCCCCGCCTCCGGCGGGGGAAACCCAGATCAAAGCGCTTCAGTTTGTACACTCCCGGAGTACCCGCCCTTTGAATATATCGTTTACCGGATCAGGGTATTCTCGGCGGGGATCTCCTCCCGGCTCTCCTGGGAGGAGAAGTAGTAGGACAGCACATCCGCCGCCATGGCGGCCAGCTCCGAGCCGCTGCCGCCGTGCTCCACCACCAGGGCCACGGCGATCTCCGGGTCCTCGTAGGGGGCGAAGCAGACGAACACGGCGTTGGACTGGGTCTGGGCGCTGATCTGGGCGGAGCCGGTCTTGGCCCCCACCTGGAAGGGCAGGTGCTGGAAGTACCGGTACAGCGAGCCCTTGGGGGAGGTCAGCGCCAGCATGCCCGCCTTCACCGCCTCCAGGTTTTCCGGCTGGATGTCGATGGTGCTGAGCACCTCCGGCTCCTGGGTATACAGCACCTGGGAGAAGTCGTTGGACTTGACCTCCTTCAGCAGGTGGGCGGCGTTCCGGGTGCCGCCGTTGACCAGGGTGGCGATGTAGTTGGCCAGCTGGATGGGGGTGACCTGGGTACTCTCCTGGCCGATGGCCACCGAGGTGATGGCCCCCTCATACCAGGTGTCGCCCATGGACTCGGTGTATTCCGGCCCGGCCATGATGCCCCGTTTCTCGTCCAGCTCCAGCCCGGTTTTCTCCCCGACGCCGAAGCGCCCGGCGTAGTCAGCCAGACGGCTGATGCCCAGCTGGCGGCCCACGTCAAAGAAGAAGTAGTTGCAGGATACCTCAATGGCCCGGGTCACATCCACCAGCCCGTGGGTGCCCCGGAACTGGCGGTAAATCCAGCACTGGGGCGCGGGGCCCTCCCAGTAGGTGTACCGGCCCTCGTCCTTGATTCTGGTCTTGGGGGTGACGATGCCCTCCTCCAGCCCGGCGATGGCGGTAATCATCTTAAAGGTGGAGCCCGGGGGATACAGGCCGGTGAGGGCCCGGTTGTTAAAGGGCCGCAGGGGGTTTTCCATGTTCTCCGTGAAGTCCCGGGAGTAGTTGGCCAGGTCGAAGGTGGGGTAGGAGGCGGCGGCCAGCACCTGGGCGGTCTCCACATCCAGCACCACGCAGGCGCCGCCCTCGGTCTCCTCGCTCTCCAGCTCCGGGAGGGAGGCCGCCAGCAGGTTTTCCACGTAGCCCTGCAAGTTGATGTCCAGGGTGAGCACCACATTGTCGCCGGGCTCCGGCGGGGTGCTCCACTCCTCAGAGACGATCTTGCCTCTGGCGTTGCGCTCCACCGTCCGGGTGCCGGAGGTGCCCCGGAGGTAGGACTCAAAGGCCTTCTCCGCCCCCTCCTTGCCCACGGTGTCGTTCATCTGGTAGTCGGGCTTGCCGTCCCCGTCTTCGTCCAGGCTGGTGTAGTACTCCACCTCGCTCTGGTCCATCAGGGCCACCCGGCCCAGCAGATGGGCGGCGTAGGGGGTGTGGTACTGGCGGACAGTGGTGGGCTCGATGACCACCCCGGTGAGGGACAGCTCCTTCACCCGGGAGATAAAGTCGATGTCCACATCGGTGGCAAAGACGTACTCGTTGGCCTGGTAGATCCCGGTGGACCGCAGGGCCAGCTCATACAGCACCCCGGCCACCGCCCGGGCGTCCCCGGGGTCCATGTCCCCGATGTTCAGCTCCGGGACGGCCTCCCCCGCCCGCTCCGCCGCCTTGGGGTCCACTCTGCCCTCCCCGGCGATCTCATAATAAGCGCACATCTTGTCCAGCAGGCCGGTGGCGGTGGGCAGCCGCTCCGGCTCCTTGGGGGCGGGGGGCGCCTGGGGCTGTTCAGTTTTTCCGGTGAGGAATCCGGTAATTTTGTCCCACAGGCCGGGCTCCTCCACCGGGGCGGGGGCCTCCGCCTGGGGCTCCGGCTCCTGGGTGGGGTCCTTGATCCACTTCCGGGCCACCGCCAGCCGGCCCAGGCGGGTGAGGCGCTTGGCGGGGTTCCCCTCCTCGTCCTGGCTGGTGGTGAAGTAGGGGTCCAGGGTGGTGAAGACAAAGGGGGCCTCCTGGCTGATGGGCAGGTTGTCCGACCACTCCACCCCCTCCGCCCGGGCGGCCCGGATCAGGGCCAGGAGGATGGCGTTGCGGTCCTTGGCCTTGCCCATGAGGGAGGTGTCCAGGGTGACCTGGTAGATCACCCGGTTGGAAACCAGCACCTGTCCGTTGCGGTCCAGGAGCTGGCCCCGGGCGGACTCCACGGTCTGCCGCTCCGGGATGCGGGCCTGGGACTGCTGGAGGTACGCCTGGCCGTTGTTGATCTGTAGATCATACAGGGCGGCCCCCATACAGGTAAGCATGACAACCAGCAGGGCCGCCATCGCCCATACCCGGCGGTGAAATTGTTTGGGGTCGATACGATCATCTCCTTGCTGGGACAGGCTTGTGGAAAAGGCCGGCCGCCGTCACGCCAGCCGGGTGCCCCCCACCCGGCGGTGGATGCCCCGGAACAGCAGCCAGACCAGGGGGGTCCAGGCGATGGACCACAGGAACTCCGCCGCCGCCACTTGGAGCAGGGCGGGCAGGGGGGCGGAGCGGGTGAACAGCATCCGGATGATCCGCAGCAGGTCCACAAAGGCCAGCGCCCCCGCCGAGCAGATCAGGCAGCCGGGGAAGGACTGGCGCAGGGCGTACTGAGACACCGCCCCCATGGCCATCCCGGCTAGGGCCATGCCGAAGACCAGACCCCCGAAGCCGCCGGGGTAGGCCAGCTCCCACAGCAGGCCCACGGCCATGCCGAAGCCGGTGCCGGCGTACACCCCCTCCAGCACCGCCACCGCCGCCGCCGCCAGGGGCAGCAGCATGGGCACGGTGCCCATCAGGGGGTACCGGGGGAGGATATAGGCGTCCAGCAGCCACACGGGCAGCAGCCCCAGGCCGTAGACGAACCACTTATGAAATAGATCCCGGCGTGTCACGGCGGCCTCTCCTTACTCCAGAATTTCAAATTCCTTGATGACAAAAACTTCAATCAGGGCCCCCAGGTCCACGTCGGGCTGGATCACCGCGTACCGGATCTGGCCGGAGGGGTCGGTAAAGACCCCCTCCACTGTCCCCACCACCAGGCCGGCGGGGTACACGTCCCCCCGGCCGGAGGTGAGCACCTCGTCCCCGGACACCAGCTGGGCCCCCTCGGGCAGGTAGTTGAGCTTCAGCTTGCCCTGGCCCATCAGGGCGAAGTCCCCCTCCAGCACCCCGGCGGAGTAGGTTCGGCTGACAACGCCGCCCATCTCCAGATCGGTGTTGATGACAGTGGACACGCTGGCCCAGTTGTGGCCCACCTCGGACACCACGCCCACCAGGACGCCCGCCTCAGTGACCACGCAGTTGCCCACCGCCACCCCGTGGGAGCTGCCCTTGCTGATGGTCAGGATGGACTCCCAGTTGGAGGTGGAGCGGGCGGTGACTTTGGCGGCCTCAAAGGTGAAGTCCCGCCGCCGCTGCTGTAAATCCAACAGCTCCCGCAGGTGCTCGTTTTCCCGGCTGGCCTCCTGGCCCTGGCGGACCTGCTCCTCCAGCTCCGCCACCTGGGAGCGCAGGCTGTCCAGCTCCTCCTGAAGCCGGCCGTACTCAAAGACATAGGCGTAGACCCCTTCCACCCAGTCGGCGGCGGCGGCGATGCCGCCCCGTAACGGGGTGGCCGCAATATTCATCAGGTTGGACAGGGGGTCCACCCGCCCGCCCAGCAGCGCCGAGCCCAGCCCGATGAGGATGGACAGCAGCAGGGCGATGACCAGCAGCAGTATTCCGTTGTTCCGGAGGAAATCCTTCACGCTTTTTGCTCCTTTTCAGCGGCCAGGGCCAGGGGGTCCACCCCGAAGCGGGCCAGCAGTCCGGACAGCCGGAAGACCGGCAGGCCCATCACATTATAATAATCTCCCGAAATACTCTCGACTAGTACACAGCCGTAGCCCTGGATGCCGTAGGCCCCGGCCTTGTCCATCGGCTCGCCGGTGGCCACGTACCGGGCGATATCCTCGGGGGATAAAGTCCGGAATCGGACTTCTGTCCGCTCCCAATCAGACAGCATTTTACCCCCAAATTGCACCGAAATGCCCGTAAAAACCTCATGTTTGCGACTGGAAAGAAGTCCCAGCATCCCGGCGGCTTCCTCGGGGGTGGAAGGTTTTCCCAAAATATGTCCGTCAATGGACACCACCGTGTCCGCCCCGATGACCAGGGCGTAGGGGTTGGCGGCGGCCACCTCCCCGCACTTGCGCCGGGACAGCTCCTCCACCAGCCGCTCCGGGGGGAGGGCGGGGTCTATCCGCTCCTCCCCCCGGGCGGGGATAATCTCAAAGCGGGAAATGCCCATCCGCTCCAGCAGCTCCCGCCGCCGGGGGGACTGGGAGGCTAAAATGATCCGCATCTCAGCCCTCCATCTGGGCGCCGGCGGGGCCGCCGGACAGGGCGCCCCACACGTGGATGGAGTGGCCGGCGAACATCATACCGTCGTCAAACCAGAAGTCAAACCCGCCGTCCGGGGCGATTTGAATGGCGGCCAGCTCCATCCGGGACAGAAAATCCTCCCGGGTGACCTCCGCCGTGTCGCCGTCCTCGTCGATCTCCTGGCTCCAGTCGTTGGCCAGGGACAGCAGCTCGTCAGCGGCCAGGGCCCGAACCCGCTCATCCCAGCTGGCCGCAGCGGACAACAGGGCCTTGGCGTGCCCCTGGGCGGCCTTCATCTCCTCTGGCTCCCCCTTGTCGTAGCTGAGGCTGGCCTTGCCCTCCAGCCAGTCCACCTCCGCCTCGTACCAGTTCACCAGGCGGTTGAGGGTAAAGGTACCCAGGCCGTCCACATAGACGCTGTCCGGCTTGACCTGTTCGTTCAAGAGGGCCTTTAAATCGGGGTCAAAGCCCGGCTCGGGCAGATTCAACAGCAGCAGGGACTTGCCGTCCTCCGATACCCGGGCCCTGAATTTCAGGATAAAATCCCCCCGGATCCGCTGGCGCAAATAGCCGGACAGGGTGTCGTCCGCCAGGCTGGTGAGCTGGAACTGGCCCTGGTGGATGTGGGGGCTGTCCTCCTCCAGCCAGGCAGTGAGGGGGACGCCCACCCGCCACAGGCCGTCGTCCCCCTTCATCCGGACGGCGCTGTACCCGCCCGGCCCGGTGACAGCCAGGACGGACAGCTCCTCCGGCTTGAACTGGGCGGCCAGGGCTTTGACGGCCTCGCTCTGGGGGGCGGGGGCCCGCTTGGGGGCCTCTTTTTTCTTAAAAAATCCAAACATGGCGGTTCCTCCTCATTGGTCGGGATCGCTGTCCCTACTTGCCGGTGGAGCCGAAGCCGCCGCTCCCCCGCTGGGTGCCGTCCAGCTCGTCCACCATCTGAATGGAGGCCTGGACCACCGGGGTGATCATCAGCTGGGCGATGCGGTCGCCGGGCTGGATGGTAAAATCCGATTCCCCGGAGTTTTGAAGGCACACGAATATTTCACCCCTGTAATCACTGTCAATGACCCCCACACAGTTGGCGGGGGTCACGCCGTGCTTGACGCCCAGGCCGCTCCGGGCCAGGACCAGGGCCACATAGTCCGGGGAGGGCAGGGCGATGGCCAGGCCGGTGGGGATCATCCGCCGGCCGCCCACAGGGATGGTAATGGCCTCGTCCACGCAGGCGTGGAGGTCCATGGCCGCCGAGCCGGGGGTGGCGTAGTAGGGCAGAGGGATCTCTCCCCCAATTTTAGGGGAAACGGCTTTGATTTTCAACTCCATAATTGTAAACTCCTGATAAATTTTTTCCAGTTTCCTGTGGTGCTCCTCGAGAGCCAGATACTTCCGCAATTCCCGTTCCCCCCGGGGGCGGGAACAGGGAAATTGAGTTTTCCGGCTTTTATTGGCGCTCAATGTCCACCACCCGCACATACCGGCGCAGGGGGTACTCCCCGTCGTGGGCCTCCAGGGGGAGGGCGTCCGACATGTGGCCGGGGGCGGTGATCCGGTTGACCCCCGCCCGGGCCAGAAGGGCGGCGAGCCCCTCCCGCTCCCGGGGCGGGCAGATCAGCCCCGCCGTCTGGAGGCGGCCCCGCTGGGGGCGGAGGACGGGGATGATCTCCCGCCGGGGCAGGGGCTTCACCAGCACGTTGCCGTGGAGATGGGACAGTTCCAGCCCGGGGTCCTCCCGCAGGGTGATGGAGCAGCCCCGGCCGGGGAAAAACCGGTCCCGGGACCGGGCCCGGTCCACCATCTGCTCCAGCGCCGCCTCCCGGGCGTAGAGGGCGGCCTGGGCCGCCTGGCCGAGGGTCTGGTGGCGTTGGGCGGCGGCCCCCTCCAAAATGGGCAGGAAATGTTCGCAGAATTCCGCCGCCCGCTCCATGCTCTCCCCGTCCAGATAGATCACCTGGCAGGAGGAGCACAGCAGCCCGCCGGTACGGACGATGTGCTCCGCCAAGGCGGCCAGCTCCTCCTCGGGCGGCTGGCCGGAGAGATAGGCGAAGCTGAGGCGGTGGCCCCACTCGATGAGCTTGCAGCCGGGCGGGGCCAGCCCCCGGATGGCGGAGACAGCCCCGTCCCCGCCCCAGGTGACAATCCCGTCGGCCAGGCTGGCCAGGGCCGTGAGCGTCCCATTATGCTGGGAGGACAGGTCGAAGGCGTATAGATAGGGGGACAGCCGGGGCTCCAGCCGGGCCAGCGCTTGGAACACCGCCAGAGTCAGGCCCCTGTCCCCCCGGGGGAGCTTCACCAGATTGATGTTGCCGGTGAGCAGGCCCTCCACGGCGGTGAAGGCGGGCAGGCCCGCCATATTCCCCGGGGCCACGTGGAGAAGGACGCCCAAGGGCCGGAGCTCCGACCGGCCAAAGGTCCGGGGGCCGGCCAGGCCGCCCAGCTCCAGGGCCAGGCGCTCCTCCAGAGCGGCCCGGCTGATCTGGGGCCGCACCCGCTCCAGCTCCTCCCGGGCCCCGGGCGGGGCGTATTGGGCAATGAGAGGGTCCAGCGCCCCGCTGTCCAGCTCCCGGCCCAGGGCCTCCAGGGCGTCCAGCACAACGGCCGCCTCCAGAGGGGGGGCGCTGAGGGGATCGGACAGCCCCCGTGCCTCCAGCCCGGCGATTACGGCGTTGAGTTCCCGGTCAGGGAGAAGTTTTCCGCCCGAAAAAATCATGGCGCTTCCCCCTTCCCCAGCAGCTCTGCCGCCCCGGCGGCGCAGGTGGTGATGTCGTTCAGCCCCGCCCGGCCCAGGATGGTCAGGCAGGGGGTCTGGATGCCGCAGCCGCAGGTCTCGCCGGGGGTGAGATAGGCCAGGTCGTCGGTGATGACGCTGGTGGCGGGGGTGGCCCGGATGAGAGGGGAGATGAGGTTCAGCAGGCCCGTCTGTCCCATGGGCAGGGGCTCCAGGGTGTTCACGTCCCGGATGAGAACCCGGGAGTAGACCGGCACGTGGAAACGGTGGTTTTTACAGGCGTTGATGAATACAGGGTGCTCCACCGCCCCGAAAAACTCGTGGATCTGGTGCTGAGGGACGCCCAGGACCCGGTCCGCCAGGGCGTAAAGGAGGGACTTGTCCACCTCCTGGGCGTAGTGTTGCTTCCAGCCGCCGGCCAGGAGGATCTTGGAGCCCTTGGGCAGGCGGGCCGACAGGCCCAGCTCCTCCATCCGCCTCAGCCCGAACCAGAGGTACGAGGGGAAGCCGATGATCCGGGTGGGGAAGGGGGAGCGGGACAGGGAATTGAGCTTCTGGACGATTCCGTCTATATCTGCCTCGTAGGCCCCGTCCCGGTACTGGAGGGCGTAGGTCCGGCTGAGGGGCGGGGCGAAGTGGGTCAGGCTGAACATGGTGCGGGTGACGCCGGTTTTGTTGCTGGGGTTGGGCTTGTAGCCCAGCACCACGCAGTGGGCGGGTTTGAGAGAGATGAGGCTGTGCTTCCAGCCCAGGCGGAGGACCATGGGAATCTCGGCCAGGATACAGCCCCAGTCGAAGCCGATCTGGCTGAAGCTGCCGCTGGTGCCCGAGGAGGTCACCCGCATGGCCATCCGCCAGGGCGGCATAGAGAAAAGGGCGTGGCGCTTATAGAACAGGGTGGGCAGGGCGGGGATCCTGGCCAGGTCGGAGATGGCCCGCAGCTGGCCGGGGGAGAAATCCAGCTGCTGGGCGATGGCTCGGTACTCCGGACAGCGCCGGATGTGGTAGGCGCAGTCCTCCCGGACGGCCTGGAGGAAGGCCGGGTCGGATTCCTCGCCGGCGTAAGGGCCGTAGAGCCAAAAGAGCTTTTGGCGGCTGAGCATGGGCTCGCCTCCTTTTTCCCGTTATAAAATGGGGCCGCCCACATCCCGCGGGGCAAGGGCAAAGCCCTTGCCCCGCATAACGGATCGGTTTCAGCGGTATTTTACTCCACATCCCGGTAGTACAGCCCCCGGGTGTACTCGGCGGGCTGGTAGCGTCCCCGGTTCAGGTAGCGCTCCAGCACCTGGGCGCACTCCTGGGCGTTCTCGGTGGTGAACATCAGCCGCGCGGCCCACAGGCCCAGCTTCCGCCAGTCGGCGGCCTTGTCCGCCAGGAATACCTTTTTAGAATTGTAAATCTCGTTCCGGCATCCCCAGGCCTTCACCACCGGGAAGCGCTCCCCCTTCCGGTCGGTGAGCAGGTTCACGTTGCCGCAGGTGTGGCGGCCGGAGTGGTTGTGGATGATACAGGTCTCCGTAATCATCAGGGGCAGGCGGCCGTAGGCGATGAACTCGGTGGGCAGGGTCTTGGACAGGTCCCGGATCTGGGGGAATTTCAGCTCGAAGGAGGCGGTGGCGGAGATCAGCCCCAGCCGGCGCAGCTCCTTCATGGTCTGGCTGTTGTAGGCCCCCAGGCCGTAGTCCCCCCGGACCTGGAAGCCCAGCTGAGGGGCCCGGCGGACGGCTCCCCAGGTGCCGCACAGGGCCTCGGTCACCCCCAGCTCCCGCAGGGCGATCAGATCCCGCTCCAGCTGGGGGAGTTCCCGGTCCGTGCAGATCCGGGGGAGGACGGCGGCCACCGGGACACCCGCCTCCTGGCAGTGGCGGACGGCGTCGGGATTGGCGGCCCCCTCGCCGGCGGGGAGGTAGAGCAGGGCCGGTTTCAGCCGCAGCAGGTCGGCGCTGAGCTGGTCCGCCGTCCGGAGGGAGAGGGTAAACACCGGGGGCTCCTTGGGGTTCTCGTAGCGCACGCCGGGCTGGAAGGGCAGCTTCCGCCGCTGGGGCAGGGCCTGCCGCTGGCGGGAGAGCTCCTCCAGGGCCCGGCGGCGCAGGTCGTTGAGGGTGGACAGGGGGAGGGACAGGCCGTCCTCCACCCGGGCGGTGGCCTTCTCACAGCTGAAGGGGGTGCCGCCGGTGCGCTGGAGCTGGCCCTCCACCTTCTCCCGGGTGAGGGGGACGTTCCGGGCCGGCTCGGGGACCGGGCCCTCTACCCGGGCCATATGGCCCAGGTCGTCCTCCGCCGCCACCTGGGCGGGCTGGTTGGCCTGGATCAGGCCGTACAGGCGGACGGGCTCCTTCCGGTTCTCGCCGTTCTCATAGCTGGCCCGGGCCTGGGCGTACAGCTCCCGGGGCTCCTTATCCTCCTGGCGGGTGCCGAACATCTCCGGGCCCAGGCGGCCGGTGTAGTAGCCGTCGGTAAAGCCCTGGCGGGAGAAGGTCTGCTTTAAAATCTCCAGCTCCTGGGGGGTGGGCTCCCGCCCCTCCCGGATGGCCCGGGCGTAGATGCCGGTGACGGTGGCCACGTACTCCGGGCGCTTCATCCGGCCCTCCAGCTTCAGGCAGGCCACCCCCATCTCCTCCAGCTCCCGCAAATGCCGGACCATGGACAGGTCCTTCAGGGAGAGGGGGTACTCGTCCGCCTGGCCGTTCCAGCCGTAGTTCAGGCGGCAGGGCTGGGCGCACAGCCCCCGGTTGCCGCTGCGGCCCCCGATGACCGAGGAGAAAAAGCACTGGCCGGACCAGCACATACACAGGGCCCCGTGGCCGAAGACCTCGATCTCAATGGGGGAGTGCTGGCAGATGTAGGAAATCTGGTCCCGGGACAGCTCCCGGCCCAGCACCACCCGGGAGATGCCCAGGTCGGCGCACAGCTTCACCCCGTCCAGGGAGTGGACGGTCATCTGGGTGGAGGCGTGGACGGGCAGGTCGGGGACGGTCTGGCGGAGCATCCGCAGCACGCCCAGGTCCTGGACAATGACGGCGTCGATGCCGATGTCGCTGGCGTGGGCGGCCACCTGGGCGGCCCCGGGGAGCTCCCGGTCGGTGAGCAGGGTGTTGAGGGTCAGGTGGACCTTGCACCCCCGGAGATGGCAGTAAGAGACCGCCTGGGCCACCTCCGCCTCGGTGAAGTTTTTGGCGTTGCGGCGGGCGTTAAAATCCCCGTATCCCAGATAGACAGCGCCGGCCCCGTTTTGGACGGCGGCGGTGACCGCCTCCATGGAGCCGGCGGGGGAGAGCAGTTCGAGCATGGATCGCGCCTCCTTTGGCAAGTGCTGAAACAGGCGCCCGGCCCGCCGGGCGGCCTGGGCTTATCCGCGTATTTCAGGGCCTTATTTTTTGTTTCCCAGCTTAAAGATCTCCCGCTTGGCCTCAGACAGTTCGGCCTTGAGCTGGGCGCTCTCGTCCAGCGTCTCTTTGATCTGGAGGCGGAGGGATTCGGCGGTCTCCTGCTCCTTGAAATACTGGTCGGCGATGTTCATGGCCGCCAGCACCGCCCCGTCCGCAATGGACAGCCGGCCGGACAGCAGGGGCTTGAGCTGCTGGTCCACATGGGCGGCGCACCTGCGGACATAGGCCTCGTCCTCTACGGCCAGCATGGTGTAATCCCTGTCACCGATGGTGACCACGATTTTGTTTTTCATAAAACGTTCCTCCCCCGGCGTATTGGGGACATACCGCCCCCACCTTCGAACCTGTATTCACAAGCTCAAACGGCCGTCTAAGCGGGAATTTTGCCGTCCCGCCTCGTTGTGAAATCTTGAAATCCACCCAGGATTCCCGGGATTTCCCGCCTTGCGGGCCAGGCAAACTTCCTCGCTGATCCAGCATTTTCACTTATGAATACCGGTTCTTAATCTGTGTAAGGGCCATTATAGCACAGAACACCCCGGCTGAACAATAAATTTTTGCCTCATTCCACTTTTTTCGACCCGTTTGGGTGAGGCAGGGGGGACGGCAGAATTTTATGGTTTACGCCGGGCGGTTTTTGCGGTAAAATGGAGGGACAAATCTGCGAAGGAGGCGCCCCATGTCCCAGATCTTTCTCCCTGGGGAGATTTTAGCCATGTCCGGCCAGGCGGCCGACCGGCTGCTGAAGCTGGACAGCGGGGACGCCGCCCTGCTGTACCTCCAGCTCCTCCGCCGGGGGAACCTAGAGGGCCTGCGCTGGCCGGAGGACCGGGCCCGGAGCGCCCTGGAGCTGCTCCGGGGCCAGGGGCTGGCCTCGGGCGCCCTCCCCGAGCCGCCCGCCCCCGTCCAGGAGGAGCCCCCCCCGGACTACGCCACCGAGGACATCAGCCGGGCGCTGGCGGACCGGAGCTCCACCTTCCCCGCCCTGGCCGACGAGGTGGAGCGGCGGCTGGGCAAGCGGCTGTCCGCCGCCGACCTGAAGGGGCTGTTTACCCTCTACGACCACCTGGCCCTGCCGGCGGAGGTGATCCTGATGCTGGTGGGCTGGTGCGTGGAGGAGATGGAGCGGAAATACGGCCCGGGCAGAAAACCCTTCCTGTCCCAGATCAAGCGGGAGGGGTTTATTTGGGCCCGGAAGAACATCGACACCATGGAGCGGGCGGAGGAGCACATCTCCAAGCTCACCCGGCTGAGAGGCCGGGAGAGCGAGGTGCTCCGCCTGATGGACATCCCCCCCAGGCCCTTGGTGGACCGGGAGCGGACCTATATCGCCGCCTGGGACGACATGGGCTTTGACGACGGGGCCATCCGCCTGGCCTATGAGCGCACGGTGCTGAAAAAGCAGTCCATGGACTGGGGCTATATGAACGGTATCCTGCGCCGGTGGCATGAGAAGGGCCTGCACACCGCCGCCGCCGTCCAGGCCGGGGACCGGGGGCCCGGGACAGGACGGGCCGGAGTGGAGACGAAACCGTCTGCTATGGAAAACCAGGAACAGCGCACCCGGGAGAACATGGAGCGCACCCGCCGGCTCCTGGAACAGATGAAGGGGGAGGGGAGCTAAATGGCTTACGACGCCAATGTCCTGCGCCGGGCCACCGACCAGCTGGAGCAGCGGCGCAGGCAGCGGAAGGAAGAAAACGAACGGAAACGTCTGGAAGCCTACCGCCGCCAGCCCAGGCTGGCCCAGCTGGACCGGCAGATTCAGGCCACCATGGCCCGGCTGGTAGCCGCCGCCCTGCGCCAGGGAGGCGACCCCGGCCAGGCGGTGCGGGAGGTCCGGGACGGCAATCTGGAGCTCCAGCAGGAGCGGGCCGTCCTCCTGGGGGCCATGGGCCTGCCCGCCGACGCCCTGGACGACCGGCCGGCCTGCGGGCTGTGCGGGGACACCGGCTGGCAGGGGGCCAAAATGTGCCCCTGCCTGAAAGAGCTGTGCGCCCGGGAGCAGATCCGGGAGCTGTCCAAGCTGCTGGACCTGGGGAGCCAGTCCTTTGACACCTTCTCTATGGACTACTACCGGGAGAGCCTCTACCCCGGGCGGGGCATCTCCCCCAGGGCCAACATGGAGCTCACCTACGAGCTGTGCCTGAACTACGCCCAGAAATTCAGCCGGTACGCCATCAAAAACCTGTTCCTCTCCGGCCCGCCGGGACTGGGCAAGACCTTCCTGTCCGCCTGTATCGCCCGGGCGGTGTCGGAGGCGGGGTTTTCCGTGGTATATGACACGGCGGTCAACGTGTTCGCCCAGTTTGAGGCCCGGAAGTTCCAGCGGGACAGCGCCGACGGGGCGGAGGCCCGGGATGAGACCCGGCGGTACCTCCACTGTGACCTGCTGATCCTGGACGACCTGGGCAGCGAGCTCACCACCCAGTTTACCCAGTCCGCCCTGTACGAGCTGGTGAACAGCCGCCTGGCGGGGGAGCGGCACACCGTCATCTCCTCCAACCTGTCCCTGGAGGACGCGGCCCGGCGGTACGCCCCGGCCATCGTTTCCCGGCTGGAGGGGGAGTACCACCTGCTGGAGTTCTTCGGCGATGACATCCGGCTGCAAAAAAAGAACCGGCGATAACAATGTTTGGAGGAGCGAGCCCATGATCTACGCCATTTTGACGGCGGCCCTGGTAGCCCTGGACCAGCTGGTAAAATTTTTGGTGCTGACCAATATCAGCCCGGGGGAGCACGTCCCCTTCATCCCCCACGTGCTGGAGCTGACCTATGTGGAGAACACCGGGGCGGCCTTCTCCATGTTCTCGGACCACACCTGGGTGCTGGCCCTGGTCTCCCTGGTGATGTCCGTGGTGCTAGCCGCCGCCATCTGGAAGGGGTTTTTTAAGCACCCGCTGGGGAAGGTCATCCTCACCCTGCTGCTGGCCGGGGCGGTGGGCAACCTCATCGACCGGGTGGCCCGGGGCTTTGTGGTGGATATGTTCAATGTGCTGTTTATGAACTTCGCCGTCTTTAATGTGGCGGACATCTGCGTGGTGGTGGGCGGCATCGCCGCCGCTGTGTACTACCTGTTTTTAGGGGAGAAGCTGGAGGGCAGGGATGAGGAGGAGCCCCATGGGGACGCTGAGGCTGACCGCTGACCGGGAGGGGGAGCGGGCGGATTCCTTCCTGGCCCGGGCCGTCCCGGAGCTGACCCGCTCCGCCGCCCAGAAGCTGCTGGAGCGGGGGGCGGCGGGCTCCAAGGGAAAAAAGCTCCGGAAAAATGACCGGCTGGCCGCCGGCCAGGAGGTGGAGGTGGAGCTCCCCAGTCCGGAGCCGGTGGAGATCCTCCCCCAGAACATCCCCCTGGACGTGGTCTATGAGGACGGGGACGTGATCGTGGTCAACAAGCCGGTGGGGCTGGTGGTTCACCCGGCGCCGGGGCATCCGGACGGCACGCTGGTGAACGCCCTGCTGTATCACTGCGGGGACTCCCTGTCCGGCATCAACGGGGAGCTGCGGCCAGGGATCGTCCACCGCATTGACCGGGATACCTCCGGCCTGATCATCGCCGCCAAAAACGATAAGGCCCACCTGGCCCTGGCCGCCCAGCTCCAGGACCACTCCCTGGCCCGGACCTATGAGGCGGTGGCGGCGGGGGGGTTCCGGGAGGACAGCGGGACGGTGGACGCCCCCATCGGCCGCCACCCGGTGGACCGGAAAAAGATGGCCGTCGACCGGAGGAACGGCCGGGAGGCGGTGACCCACTGGTCGGTGCTGGCCCGGTACAGCGGGTATACCCATGTGGAGTGCAGGCTGGAGACCGGGCGGACCCATCAGATCCGGGTCCATCTGGCCTCGATCGGCCACCCCCTGCTGGGGGACACGGTGTATGGGGCGAGGAAGCCCTGCCCCGGTCTGGCGGGCCAGTGCCTCCACGCCCGGAGGCTGAGGTTTGTCCATCCCTCCAGCGGGGAGGCGGTGGAGCTGGAGTGCCCCCTGCCCCCCTGGTTCCAGCAGGTGCTGAAAACGCTCTCTTTATAAACCCCGCCGCCGGAGCCCGGCGGCGGGGTTTTCAGCCGACGATGATGTTTTCCGAGATTTCGCACAGGGCCTGGGCGGCCTCCAGGTCGAAGCGGCCGCTCCGGGCCACGTCCGCCAGGGAGATCATCCCCACCAGCTTTCCGCCCTCCACCACCGGCAGGCGGCGGACCTGGTGGACCGCCATGAGGCGGGTGGCCTCCCGGCAGTCGTCCCCAGGGGCGACAGTGGCGCAGCTCCGGGTCATGATGTCCCGCACCGGGGTCTGGGCCGGGTCCTCCTCGGCGGCGACGCAGCGCAGGACAATGTCCCGGTCGGTGACTACCCCCCGGAGACGGCGGTCGCCGCCGCACACCGGAAGGGAACCCACGTTGTGCCGGCTGATGAGCCGGGCGGCCAGGGCGGCGGAGGAGGTGGGCTCCACCGTGATGACGCTGGGGTTCATGAGATCCTGTACCCGCATAAACAACACCCTTTCGTAAGAAGCTGTACCAATCGTCAAAGTATTCAGATTTGCGAGCCCAAATTACCGGTGGCAAGACGAAAAACCGCAGGAATACTTTGTGTATTTCAAGGTTTCTCAACGTGGCCAGCGGCAATTTGGGCCGCAAAGATGAGCGCTGAGGCGATTGGTACAGCTTCAAAATATGCCTTGTGGCCAGTTTAACCGGAAGGGCGGCATTTTATACAGGTATTGGGGAAATTGTGGGAAAAATTGAGAGACGGAACCGTCTGATATTCTAGGACGTTACCGGCCCAGCCACTGGGCGTAGTCCCCGGCGCTCCCTACCCGGCCCACGGCGGATAGGGAGGCGCGCTCCATCTGGAACAGCTCCCCGGCCAGATCCCGGAGCTGCTCCCGGGTGACGGCGTCATAGAGGGCGATGACCTCATCGGTCTCCCGTACCCGGCCGTACAGCAGGGCGGAGGAACCAAGGTGGCTCATCCGGGCCTGGACGGACTCGGTGCCCATGAGGAGGTTGGCCTTGGCCTGCTCCCGGACCCGGTCCACCTCTTCCGGAGCGGGGCCCCGCTCGGCCAGCTCCAGCGCCACCCGCCGGGCGGCCTCCAGGGCCTGCCGCTCCTGGTCCGGGCTCACGGCGGCGTAGATCCCCAGCAGGCCGGTGTCCTCGTGGTCGGCCACGTAGGAGTAGACGGTGTAGCACAGGCCCCGCCGCTCCCGCAGCTCCTGGAACAGGCGGGAGGAACAGCCGCCCCCCAGCAGGGAGTTGAGCAGGAGCATCTGCTGGCGGCGCTCGTCCAGATAGGAGGGGGCGGGAAAGGCCAGGATCAGGTGGTTTTGCTCGATGGCCTTCTTTTTGGCGGTGACAGCCGGCCGGTAGGCCAGGGGGCGGATGGGGTCGGGCTGGCCGGGCTCCAGGGAGGCGAGGAGGGATTTTAACGTCTCCACCTGGGAGCCGGTGAAGCTGCCCGCCAGGGCGGCCACCATTTTTTGCCCCCGGTAGCGCTCCCGCCGCCACTGGTCCAGCCAGGGGCCGTCCATCTGAGAGAGGGTGGACTGCCGGCCCAGGATGGGCCGGGCCAGGGGGGTGCCCTTGTAGACGGCGGCGGACAGCCGCTCGGACACCAGATCCTCGGGGGTGTCCTCGTACATATCAATTTCCTCTAAAATCACACTCCGCTCCAGTTCCACGTCCCCCTGGTCAAACCGGGAGTGGAACAGCATATCCCCCAAAATGTCCAGGGCGTAGTCCAGGTGGCTGTCCAGGGCGCGGCCGTAAAAGCAGGTGTGCTCCTTGGTGGTGTAGGCGTTGAACTGGCCGCCGATGGCGTCCATGTCCCGGGCCAGCTGGGCGGCGGAGCGGCGGGCCGTGCCCTTGAAGAGCATATGCTCGATGAAGTGGGCGGCGCCGTTCTCCTGGGCGCTCTCGTGGCGGGAGCCCACGCCGATGAAGAAGCCCAGGGCGGCGGAGCGGGCGCCGGGGACCCGCTGGGTCAGCAGACGGGCCCCGTTGGGCAGGGTGATCTGGTCGTACATAGAAACCTCCAAGCTGTATCGTGGAAGAAGGCCGGTTGAACTCCTTCCGTTGGGTTGACTATACCATAAAACAGGGCGCCCGTCCACCGGGAGAAATGTTTGGAGTGTCTGCCGGGAAGATATGTTTTTATGGTCCCCGCCCCGGCGGGCCAGATAGAAAAAAACCGCTTGGGGAACCGCCAAAATTTTTCCCGCCTATGTATAACCATCCAGGGGCCTGTCCAAACTAGGCTTCGGAGGTGGTTTTGTGAGAAACCAAGGCTTTATGAAGAAGCTGGGCGACTTCATGCTGGGAAAGGGCTTTTACATAGTCCTGTTCCTGTGTGTCGCCACCATAGGAATTTCGGGCTATTATCTGCTTCAGACCGTTGTAGGGGGCGTGGGCGGCGTGGAGCCGGCCGGGGCCTCCGCCTCAGTGACCATCCCGGACCAGGGGCCCTCCCGCCCTGCGGCGCCGGCCACTCCGTCCAACCCGCCGGTGGAGGAGGTCCCCGCCGAGCCTCCCATCCCGCCGGCGGAGCCGGCTGACCAGCCGGACGACCCGGAGCCCCTGGCCGAGAAGGGCCGGGAGCCGGAGGAGGATCAGGGGCTGAAATCCACCGTCTTTACCTGGCCGGTGAAGGGGGCTGTCCTGCGGGACTACAGCGTGGAGACCCTGTCCCTGGACCCCACCTTGGGGGACTGGCGCACCCACGGGGGGCTGGACATCGCCGCCGCCCAGGGGGTTCAGGTCATCTCTATGAGCGCCGGCACCGTCTCCAAGGTGTATGAGGACGGCCTGATGGGCACCACAGTGGTGGTGGATCACGGCGGCGGCCTTCAGTCCTGGTACTGCAATCTGGCGCCGGAGCCCTCCGTCCAGGAGGGGGACACGGTGGAGATCGGCGGGGTGCTGGGCCGGGTCGGCGGAAGCGCCATCGCCGAGGTGGGGGTGGGCTCCCACCTGCACCTGGAGACCACCTTGGACGGCCAGATGGTTGACCCCAGGGAGTATTTGCCCCAATAAAAAAGTGGACGCCACCGGATAGACGGTGGCGTCTGTTTTTATGCTTGGGACAGGAGAGTATCCCGGATGTTCTGGGCGAAGGCCTCCAGACGGGTTTGGATGCCTGGCAGGGCCAGGGCCTGGCCGGGGGAGTTGGCCGTCTCCATGAGGGCGAAGTTCTGGGGGAGATAGAAGGATTTGTTCATGTTCATGGCGGCCACCACCTGCCGGGCCAGGATGTCCCCGCCGGAGTAGCCGGAGACGATGATGGCGAACACCGCCTTGTTATAGAAGCGGGTCTGGCGGAACAGGGCGGTGAGCCGGTTGATGAAGGCGGTGAGGTTGGCGGACAGGGCGTCGTTGTAGTTGGGGCAGAGGAGGACCAGGGCGTCCGCCTCCCGGACGGCGGGGTAGACCTCCTCCGACATAAGGCCGCCGTAAAAACAGCCCCCCCGCTCCCCGAAGTGGAGGCACATGGTGTAGGGACAGCCGGAGCAGTCGGACAGGGTGCCGTTGCGCAGGCCGATCTCCTGGATGGAGCAGCGGTCCTCCAGCCGCTCCCGCACCCGACCCCACAGGGCCATGGTGTTGGAGGTGTGGTGGCTGGAGGCGTGGAGGGCTAAAATATTTGGACGGTTTCGTCTGGGGAAGGATTCCGACTCCAGGCGCTGGGCCAGCCCGGCGGCGGCGGCCCGGTAGGCCTCCATCAGGCCGCAGCCCAGGTTGCCCGCCTGGACGGTGAAATTGGCCAGAGAGCCGGTGGCCTCCACCAGAGGGCGGCCCAGCAGGGCGCACCCCGCCTGGTTCAGGGCCAGGGCCCCCTCGGCGGCGGTGGACTTGGTGTACAGCTCGCTGGCGCCGTCCACAATGAGGCCGCCCACACAGCCGGACAGCAGGCCGGGCTCCTTCCGCAGACGGGCCAGGATACGCTGGTACTCCAGGTTGACCCCGGTGTCCCCCAGGGGGAGGGCCAGGAGGATTTTCTGGCCGTGGAGGCTGTCCAGTTCTCCGGCGGAGCGGAGAATACGGACTTCCCGGCCCGCCAGGGCCTGGTTCAGAATCCCGTCCAGCCGCTGGCCAGCCCAGCCGCAGTCGGGGGTGGGATGGATGAGGGTGATGGGCATGGCATCGCCTCCTTTCAGCAGGATTAGTGGGTTGAAAGCCAAAATAAGACGGATTCATCTATATCTTGATTTGCAGCGGTTCAGCGGGATACCGCCCGTCCGGCCAGCCCCTTGACCGCGTGAAACAGGGTGGCGGACAGCAGGATGGCCAGGCTGTTCCAGATGATATCATTGACATCAAAGCTGCGGCCAAACACCGGCTGAAGCAGCTCGATGGACAGGCAGAGGGCCAGGCCGGTTCCCACCGTCTGGCCCCAGGAGCTCCGGGGGCGGAACAGGGGGTGGAGCAGGCCGAAGGGGAAGAACATCAGCAGGTTGCCCAGCTGCTCCCGGTCCGCCAGGGAGAGGGTGGGGATCAGGTCGAATTCCCAGGAGAACCAGCGAATGGAACGGCCGCTGGGCATGTGGTAAAAGAGGAAATAGTACAGAACCCCCATCAGATCCAGAAACAGGGTGAGGCACAGCAGGCCGGTGAGGTAGCACACAAACAGGGCGGGGACAAGGTCCCGCACAAGGGGGCCGCCGCTGTGTTTTCTCCGGCGGAGGACAAAAATCAGGCCGGCGGTCAGAGCGATGGGGAGGGCCTGGAGGAAAAAGCCGGGGTAGGTGCTAAAGAAAAAATACTGGAAGTTCATGTCGTCGGGGAAGTACATAGGGGGCCTCCTTACAAAACCTCTTTCAAATGCTCCGCCGCCTCCCGGATGTGGCCGAAGAGCTGGTCGGGGATGTGGGGAAGCAACTCGGTCTCCACCCCGGCGGGGGTGAAGCGGTTTTTCACCCCCATGTAGATGCCGTCCAGGAAGACGGAGCCACAGTGCCACTCCCCCCGGAGGGTGAGGAGGAGGGACAGCGCCCCGGAGGACAGGGCGGGGGCCACGTAGGGCTTGAAGCCGATCTCCCGCATTTTCAGATTGGCGGTGACGGTGAGGCGGGTCAGCTCCTGGGAGATCTCCTCGTCGTAATGCTCAATGGAGTTGGCGATGAACAGGCCGGTGCCGTGGGGGCCAAAGGAGCGGCCCTCGGTGAGGAAGGAGGCCAGCCGCCCGTCCCGCTTGGCGAAGTAGGCCGCCCGGGCGTTCATTACCCCCAGGCCGAAGCCCTGGACCTGCTCGGGCCGGAGGCCCCTGCCGTCCCAGCCGCCGTTTTCGTCCCGGTTGCTCTCCAGATAGGCGGTTTTGGCCAGGGGGTCCACCGGGTCGGACACGGCGCACCACAGGCCCTTGAACTGCCGCTCCCGGGCCAGTTTGGCGTATTGTTTCACGATCTTGGCGTTGTTCTCAAACTGGTACATCCGCACGTCCTTCACCTGGGAGCCCACCGGCGGGATGCCCTTGGAGGCCACAAAGACGAACATGTCGCAGTCGAAAAGCTCTTCCGGCTTGACCACGTGGACCTCCGGGAAGGCGTCGTAGTCCCAGGGCAGGCTGATCTGGCCCATCTCAAACTCCCAGCGGTCGGTGATCTGGCCGCTGAGGTCGCAGATACCGATGGAGGAGATCACGTCCCCGCCCAGCAGCTTCAGGCCGGTGAGGAGGGTGGAGCCCACGTCCCCGATGGCCAGGATGTTCACCCGCTTCTTCCCAGGGCTGGGGGACCAGTGAAGCAGCTCCTCCCAGCCGGGGCGGGCGGTGTTGACAGCGGTGAGCCGGCCGTCCCGGATGGCGGCGGAGACGGTTTCGTCCAGGCTGGCGGCGAGGGTTGTCCCGTGATGCAAAATAGAGACGGAGCCGTCTAAAAAAGAGGGGAGGCGGGAGGCGTCCAGCGCCTCCAGGCCATGGCCGGCCAGCAGCTGGCCGGGGTGGGTGACCTTGAAGGAGGCCCGGCCCAGCGCCGGGTCCCCGGGGACAGCGGCGTGCAGCCGCCAGCTGTTGGAGGGCTCGATCTCAGGGCCGAGGCCCTCCAGCGGGGCCAAGGAGGCCAGGGCGGCGCCGTTTACATTATAATAATACATGTGGTATCACTTCCTGAACTCAGAATCGGGGGATAAGCCCGCCAGGGTCATGCCGCTCCGTCACATGTTCTGCCGCAGCAGCTGCTCCAGATCGTTTTCCAGGTAGACGGAGGCGGACAGGTTGGGGTCGTAGTGCAGGCAGGTGCCCTTGTCGGGGCACAGGGGGAGGATGACCGCCTCCGCCAGCCGGGAGAGGGTGAGGTTGCGGCCATAGAGGGTGCGGTACTCCTGCTCCAGGGCCCGGATGACATCCAGGGAGCTCTCCAGGCAGGCCCGGGAGAGCTGGAGGACCTTCTCCCGGCCGCACTCCTCCTGGTAGGCGGGGGAGGCGTAGGGGAGGATGTGGTTGATGCCGGGGAGCAGGCCGGGCACCGGGGAGGTGGCCCGCCGGACCGTGTTGCCGCCGATGAAGGGGCATAGGGTGGCCTCCACAAACCACTGGCGGAGGGTGGGCAGGAAGTACACCGAGTCCACCGGGCGCTCCCGGTGGTTCATCAGGTCCTTGCCGTAGCCCGACAGGACGCCCACCAGCACCATGCGGATGGGCACCCCCTCCTGCCGGAGGATGGGGTCCAGGGTTTTGAAGCGGAAGCCGGGGTGCATCAGGTCGTCCACCAGGATCACCGGCCGGTTGAAGGACTTGATGGTGCGGATCTGGCTGGGGATGGGGGCGTAGTAGGGGAAGGCCTCCATCACGCTCTCCGACAGGTCCGGGGAGAACACCTTGTCGGTGTGGACCGTCTTGGTGACGGTGTTGGGCACCATCTTCCCCCGGAGGAGCTTTCCGTAGGGGACGCACATATTCTCCCCCAGCACCCGGGGGGTGGTGGGCACGGCGGGGACGTTGTTATAGGCGGTGATCTTCTCCAGCAGCCGCTGGTGGATCACGTCGGCGGACAGGGTGAGCAGGAGGGAGCCGGGGTAGAGCTGGGCCAGGGCCAGCTGGAGCCGCTCGTGGCCCCGGCGGATGGCGGACAGCACGTGCCGGTTGTGGCACAGCGGCTCCTGGATGGCGGTCTCCAGGTTCTGGATCAGCACCGACGGGGCGTGCATATCCACCTCCCAGATAGGGCGGCCCCGCTCCAGGGAGAGGAAGCCGGTACGGGTGAGCAGCTCCTCCACGGGGGGGGATATCTGGCCGTTGTGGGGGCGGAAGACGCCGTAGACACAGGACTCCTCCAGCGCCCGGGCCAGCAGCTCGCACAGGAGGAGCTGGTGGCAGTCCCGGTGGGGGTCGGAGGTGTCGGCGGCCAGGCCGGTGATGAGGAGGACCGGCCCGGAGGAGCGCAGGCGGACCCGGTTGGCCAGCTCGGTGTCCCCCAGGGCGGAGAAGAGCTGGGAGGAGGACAGGTGGCGGAAGCTGATATAGCCCAGCAGACGGCTGTCCCTGCTGTTTTCCAGCAGAAGGACATGGTCGCCCTGCTCGGACATGGAGGAGCGCAGAAACTCATGGTCGGGCTGGCCGGCGGTGAGGGCCTCCAGCTGGAGGGGGTTGGGCTGGCCCAGCCAGTGGAAGGCCAGCTCGGTGGCCCCCAGCATGGATTTGTCCTGGCTGTCCCGGAGGTACAGGCCGTTTTGGTAGATGAAATCCTGGATCACCGGGTCGATGAAGCTGGAGATGTCCCGGTTCAGGTCCACGTTCTCCCGGATGCGGGAGGAGCTGATGTCCTTCAGGTGGGAGGGGAGCTGGAGCTGGATGACCCGGCCGGAGATGGGCAGGTCCCGGGGCAGCTCGGCCTCCCCGGCACGGCGGAAGATGACGTGGTTCATCCGGTGGATGGAGTAGGGCTTGGAGGGGGCCTTGTAGGAGGAGGCGTTGGCCACCACGTCGCTGCCCGCCACGATGTACACCTCCTGGCCGGGAAAGAGCTCCACCAGCCGGCGCAGGTTGCCCGGGTTGGCGATGTTCACCGGGATGTCATCGGGGAACAGGTGGACGTGGAAGTCGCCGGCCACGGACATGTTGACGATCTGGCGGCGGATCAGGTGGGGCTGGGCCTTCTTGGACCAGGAGAACTCGTCCACAGCCAGGTAGACCTCAAAGCCCAGGTCCCGGATGGCGTGGACAATGCCCTTGTGGGAGAGGGTGAAGGGGTCGAAGGTGCCGGGGAAGAAGGCGATCTTCTTGGGCCGCTCAAAGGTGAAGGGGCCGCGGTCCAGCCGGCGGATGGCGATGAAGCGGTTGATGTGGGCCAGGGCCGCCGCCCGGTAGAAGAAGGTGAGGCCATCCTGGCGGGGGGACTCCTGCACCAGGAAGAGGAGCTTGCGGTAGCACAGGGCGAACAGGCGGGCCTTCTCCTCCATGGGGAGGATCGGGCTGTCGAAGAGGAGTTTGCCGGCCACCAGCAGGGCCTCCTGCCGGACGGCCTCCCGGTAGTGGGCCAGGCCCTGGAGCAGCAGGCCCAGCAGCTCCCGGCGGCGGGCCTCGAAGGCCTGGTCCGACTGGGAGAAGCGGTCCCGGTAGGCGGGGTAGTGCTGGAGGAGGACGCCGATGGTGTTCAGGGCGCCGGCCACCGCGGAGTCGTTGGGGGAGCCCAGGAGGGATTTCAGCCACAGCACCTGCTCATCCAGCTCGGAGGGGTGGAGGAAGAGGGCGGCCTCCCCCAGATACTCGGGGATGTACTTGGAGATGGCGTACTGGCCCATCTCCAGGCCCTTGCCCAGCTCCACCACCACCTCGTTGCGCTGGTCCCGGCGCAGGGAGGCCAGGGTGAGCACCAGGGCGGAGCCGGCGGTGTGCCGGACCACCACCCGCTCGGACACCTTGACCAGGTTGGAGAAGTGGGTGGCGATGTGGAGGATGTGGGTCTGAAGGCCGTGGTCCACCTGGTCCCGGAGGAGCTCCACGCCGGCCACCTTCACGATCCAGGGGGTGGCGGTCTTCAGGTTGTCCAGGAAGACCTCGCTGGTGATATCGGTGTGGTAGAGGGTCTGCTCCAGGGCGGAGACATCGGCCCCCGCCCGGCGCAGGATCTTGCACTGGAGGAAAATGGTGGTCAGGTGGGTGTCCCGCACGCCCCGGACGATGTCCGCGATGCGGGCCATCTGGGGGTGGGTGCGGGGGAGGTTGCGCACGGTCTCCCGCAGGAACTGGAGGGAGGCGGTGACCAGCCGCAGCTCCGGGGAGTTGGCGAAGCAGGCGGCATAGCTCACCAGCTTATCCCGGGTGGCCTCGTCGTAATACTTGGGGGGCAGGTAGCGGATGGAGTCCAGCAGGGCGAAGGCGGTGTCCCCCTCGGTATCGTTGGGGTACTCAAAGTAATACAGCAGGGCGTCCAGGAAACGGGGGATATCCTGGGGGCGGGCGTGCTCCAGCATGCCGCCGATCACCAGCTTCAGGGTATAGCCGATGTGGGAGCGCTGCTGCTGGGTGGTCTTGTGGTCGGGGTAGAGGATCATATCCAGGTACTGCTCCCACAGGGTGAAGGGGACCTCCTCCGCCGGGTCGGAGCCGGCGTCGGCGGGGAGCTCCTTCTGGTAGACCAGGTGGAAGCGGGCGATGATCTGGCCGATGAGGGCGCCGGCCTGGCGGCGGATGTCGCCCTCCCGGTGGACCAGCAGCTCGTAGAGGAAGGAGAGGGCCTGGGTCTTCTGCCGGACGGACAGGTAAGTAAAGTACTCCTCAAACACGTTTAGGTAGGCCCGCAGCTGCTGCCAGCTCTTGGCGGAGCGGGCCGCCTCGATGATATTGCCGAACTTCTGCTCGTTAGACAGCATGTGCATCAGCCGCAGGTTGTGCTCCACCGACAGGAGGATGAGGCTGTTCAGCGTCTCCTCCGGGTCCATGAGGGCGGGGTCCTTCCGGGGGGCGGGGGGCTCCGGCTGGCCGGTGAGATCCACGTCCACCCCCAGAGAGCGCATATAGTCCTCAAAATCGTGGAGCTTGCCGTAGACAAACTCGTACCGGCGGCGCTTCTTCCAGTCCACGTTGTCCAGCTTAGTGAGGATCACCTGGAAGGACTCATCCAGGGGGTAGAGGACGACGATCTCATTGCCGTCCCTGTCCCGCTCGGACTTGGAGCGGAAGTCGGCGTAGATCAGCAGCAGGGACTCCACGGACAGGGACTCCAGCTCCAGGTCCCAGGTGGAGTGGTTGGCGGCGATGTGGCTGATGGGGGCCATGTCCCGCTGCTGGAGCCACTGGTCGGTGTAGTAGTAGTGGAGATAGGGCACCCGCTCCCCGGGGCGGCAGCCGAATTTGCCCAGGTCGTGGGCGGCGGCGGCCCCGGAGATCAGGGCCAGGTCCACCTCCACCCCCGCCCGGGCCAGGCCCAGGGCGGCGGTCATGGCGATGTGGTGGACGCCGGAGATGTGGCTCAGGGTTTTAAAGGGGGTGACCTCCAGCCCCAGGCGCATGAGCTCATAGATAAATTCCTCCCGCCAGGCGGCCAGGAAGCGGCGGTATGACCGGGCCTGGTCACAGGGGGCGTACTCCTCCCCGGTGAGGAACTGGAAGTCCCACATGGGGTCGAAGGGCAGGGCGGCACGCTCCTGGTCCAGCAGAAGCTGGAGGATCGTGAGGTAGAAAACCGCCCCCTCGCCGCAGCGGGGGGCCTCCGGGGCGAAGCCGCCCTGGGGGAACATCAGGGAGCACACATACTGGTAGCAGAAGGGGCCCCAGCCCCCCTCCGGCCCCTGGGGGCACAGCTTGTTCAGGATGGGGGCGCACAGCTCCAGGATATGGGAGGGGGACAGCCGCCCCTGGATGGGGAACAGCTCCTCCAGCCCCTGGAGCCAGGCGGGGGCCTTCATCAGGGCCAGGGCGGCCCGGCGGTTGGGGATGGAGGGCAGCTTCCGGGTGGCCAGGGATTCGGCCATGTCCCGGACCAGCTGCTGGATCATCTTGTTCATACCGTCACCTCGTCACCCGCCCCAAAGGGTTGGGACGGCGAAATTTCTCAGAATAAGCATACCACATTTCCGCCCGGTAAGAAAGAGGAAAAAGCGGAGCGGGAGTGTACAAACCGGAGGGGGCGGCCCGCCCAAGGGGGAGAAATCTTGGAAAGAATTCCTTGTAAATTGTCAAAGCCTGTGGTATAGTAGGGATACGAGGCAGATAGCAGATAAAGGCAAAGCGCGGGGGTCTCGCCACCCCCGCGCCTCTATGCGGGAGACAGCACCTCCCACACAACAGCATTGCTGCGCCGACCCTCATTATACCTGAATCAGCACTTCTTTACAAGTGTTTGTTCACGGCCGGGGGTGCCCGCCGGGGCACTTCCATCACGAGGGGGTTTGTGTCTGATAAATGCGGTGTGGGATAACAGGGTTATCCTGCGCCGCTTTTATTTGTCTCGGCGGGAAATCCCAGGGAGGGGGTACTCTTTTGACTTCCTTTCACCCTCCTGACACTCTCCTACTTACCCCCTCCCTGGGTGGAACCGCTGAGAAACCCATATTTTGAGAGAGGAAGGATTTTTATGAGAAAGAAGACCCTGTCCCTCGCGCTGGCCCTGGCGATGTGCCTTGGCCTGACCGTCCCCGCCTTTGCGGCGGAGGATGAGACCAGCAAGCATCTCCAAAGCATAACCATGACCTATGAGGTCGGGGGGCACAGCTTTTCCAGCCCGTCCGGCATCGGCGTGGAGCGGGCCTGGAAGATGGCCTATGAGGACTACTATGAGACGGAGGAGGTAGTTGTAGAGGACTTTGAAGGCTACAACGCTGTCCGCCAGGACACGGTATTCACTGTGACCAACACCGCCCCTTCCAGCGAAACCGGCTTCATTCGGGTGTATCTGACCATCTATGAGAAAAATAGCGACGGCATGTATTGGGATGATGACTACCCCCATGAGTCATATCTGACCCGGAACGGCGTATTTCTTAACGACGCTATGGACCCAGAGGGACTTGGCGGATTGGTGGAACTGAAGCCCGGTGAGTCTGTCCAGTTTACCCTCCCCATGATGTACGAGTATGGCGAATATAACGAGGAAACCGGCGAGTATGAGTCCACCCCCCTGCCGGACGCGGACGTGATCTATAAGGTGAGACTGGTCAAGTGGGACATGGATCAGGCCGAGACGGTGGTGGACGAGTGGGGGAACAGCTATGAAGAAGCGCCCACCTACTATAAGTGGGTTGTCTTCAAGGTGGACAACTCCGCCGTGGACAGCTATTTGGCCAATCCGGAGCAGCCCACCGAGCCCGTTGACCCCGCCGCCCCCGCCTATGAGGTGAGCGACTGGGCCAAGGAGCGGGTGGCCCTGGCGGTGGAGACCGGCCTGGCCCCCGAGAGCCTGGGCGCCGACTACCGGGTGGACATCACCCGGGCCCAGTTCGCCGCCGCCGCCGTGAAGCTGTACGAGGCCATGGGCGGCCAGCCGGCCCAGGCCGCCGGCGAGAGCTCCTTCACCGACACCGATGACCCCGTCATCCTCCAGGCCGCCAGCCTGGGCTTTGTCAGCGGCACGGGCGAGGGCAAGTTTGAGCCCGACGCCCTGGTCAACCGGGAGCAGGCCGCCGTGATGCTCTCCAGCGTGTACGCCAAGCTGGGCGGCGAGATCCCCGCCGTGGAGGCCACCTCCTTCGCCGACGACGGCGACATCTCCGGCTGGGCCCGGAGCGCCGTGGCCTTCATGAACGGCAAGGGGATCGTCACCGGGATCGGGGACAACAGCTTCGGCCCCAAGAGCGGCGCCAGCATTGAGCAGGCCCTGCTGATCTCCCTGAAAATGTTTGAGACCCTGAAGTAAACGCCAAAGGACCGCCCCCTCAGGGGCGGCCCTTTTTTTGATGGGAGGGAGAGGCCCGCCGGCCCAGGCGGTTCTCCAGCACCCGGCCCGCCACCGCCCCCAGCAGCAGGATGCTGCCGCACAGGTACAGCCAGGCCAGCAGGATGATGAGGGAGGCCAGGGAGCCGTAGACCAGGGCGTACCGGGAGGACATCCCGATGAACCAGGAGAACAGCACCGAGGCGGCCACAATGGCCAGGGAGGCCAGCAGGGAGGACAGGAGGATGAACCGCCGGCGGACCGCCCCCCGGGGGGTGCCCGTCCGGTAGACCAGCAGGACCAGGAGCAGGACGAAGCAGAACAGCAGCAGGTAGCGCATCCACCGCCACAGCCCGGACAGGGCGTCCAGGGGGAGGAACTGGATCAGCGTGTCGGGGAGGTTGTCCCGGAGCAGGGAGAAAAACCACTCGCCGGTGAAAATTACCACCACCGACAGGTACACCGTGAGGAGGAACAGCAGGGACAGCACAAAGCTCAGCACAAAGCGGAGGATGGGGTGGGGGCGCTCCACGCCGTGGAGGGCGTCCATGGTGTGGAACAGGGTGCGCAGGCCGGCGGAGGCGGACACCACGATGGTGAACAGCCCCGCCCACAGCAGGGCGGGGGAGTGCATCTGGGAGACATAAAGCAGGTATTCCTCCAGGATGGGCAGGACCCCCGGGGGGAGGAACTGGTCCAGGGAGACCAGCAGCTCCTCCAGGTCCAGGTGGAACTGGCCCAGGAGGTAGTTGACGCACAGGAGCAGGGGGAAGAGGGTGAGGGTGAGGAAGTAGGCCAGGGCGGCGGCGGAGCGGGACACCCCCACCCGGTTGTACAGCTCCACCGCCTCCAGGGCGAGGGAAACCGGGGGGAGCGAGAGGAACTTTTTCATGGCGGGCCCTCCTTTGGGAGATGCTGCGGTCAGGGGGCAGGCCCCTGCCCCGTGCCGATATTATATGGGAAAGCAGGACGGAAAGAGTACGAAAAAAGCCGTCTGTCACCAGACGGCTTTCCGCGCGGTCGAATCAGGCCAGCTTGCTGAGCTTGACGGTCATCTTGCTCTTCTTGTTCGCGGCGTTGTTCTTGTGCAGCAGACCCTTGGCGGCGGCCTTATCTACCGCCTTGACGGCCACCTTGTAAGCGACATCGGCCTCGCTGCGGTTGCCTTCCGCCACCGCGGCCTCAAACTTCTTGATGTCGGTCTTCAGCGCGGACTTTGCGGCCTTGTTCTGCGCGGCCTTGGTCTCAGACACCAGAACGCGCTTCTTGGCAGACTTAATATTCGGCAAACCAAACACCTCCTCCGATTTCCATCGTTAAATTTCAGACGCAATACGCCTGTGCAGATTTGTATTGTATCATCGGTCCAGGAAAAAATCAACTGTTTTTTTCGATTTTTTTAGCGATCAGGGATATTTTTTTGAGGCCGGCAAAAAATAGGGGCTGAAGGAAGGTTATAGCACAAGATATTGCGTCAAGGAGGGGACATTATGCCGATACGGCGGACCGATCTGGCCATCGAGGCCCAGGAGCTGTGGCGGGAGAGCGCGGGGGAGCTCACCGCCCTGCCGGGGGTGAAGGCGGGGAACAGCCTGCGGGAGGGCATCCCGGTGGATACCGTCCAGGTGCTGGACCAGGAGGGGGAGCGGGCCCTGGGCAAGCCGGCGGGGAACTACGTGACCCTCACCCTGGAGGGGGTGGCCAGCCGGGAGGAGGACATCTTCGGCCGGGCGGTACGGGGGATCGCCGGGGAGCTGTCCGCCCTCCTGGCGGGGACGGCCCCCCAGGGCCTGGTCCTGGTGGCGGGGCTGGGCAACCGGGCCATCACCCCGGACGCCGTGGGGCCCAAGGTCCATGAGCATATCCTGGTGACCAGGCACCTGGTGGCCCAGATGCCTGAGCACTTCGGGGCGCTGCGGCCGGTGGCCTCCCTGGCGGCGGAGGTGCTGGGCAACACCGGGGTGGAGAGCGGCGAGGTGGTACGGGCGGTGTGCGACAAGATCCACCCCGCCTGCGTGATCGCCGTGGACGCCCTGGCCTCCCGCTCCCTGAAGCGGCTGTGCAGGACGGTGCAGCTGACCGACACCGGGATCACCCCGGGCTCCGGGGTGGGCAACCACCGGCTGGGCCTCACCCAAGAGAGCCTGGGGGTGCCGGTCATCGCCGTGGGGGTGCCCACAGTGGTGGACGGGGCCACCCTGGCCGCCGACCTGCTGGGGAGCGAGAACCCCCATGACCTGGGGGCGGGGAAGGAACTGCTGGTGACCCCCAAGGACATCGACAGCCAGGTGGCCGACCTGGCCAAGATCATCGGCTACGGGATCAGCATGGCTCTCCAGCCCGGGATGGGGATGGAGGAGCTGGAGCTGCTGCTCTCCTAGGGAGGTTGGCCGGGGGGAGTAGAATAGACGGATTCATCTGTTTATGCGGGGGAATATTCTGGGAAAGGCTGGGACAGACTAGGAGAAAAGACTGGGCACGGGCCCGGAAAGTGAGGTCTGAACCATGGTGAAAGGGATCACCCGGCAGGTGATTTTGGTGAAATCCCCCGACCCCCGGCTGTTTGAGGAGGCCATCTTTATTGTGAAGGAGGAGGCGCTGGCCCGGGAGGGGGTGAGCGCCGACCAGGTGCTCAAGGAGGCCCGTCAGGCCGCCGACGGATATCTGAGGCAGGGGAAGGCCTGGAACCGGCGGCTGGAGCGGCTGCCCGCCTACGCCTGGGGGGCGGTGGGAGCGGCGCTGGCCTCCCTGGGCTGGGGGGCCTGGCTGCTGCTGCTGTAACCCTTGGCCGGCGAGCGCATAGGATAGCGGGAGGGGAGCCGGAAGGGCGGCCCCCCGCTGTACCAAAGAGCCACGTTCTTCTTTTCCTCCTTGTTTGGCGCCCCGGCGGATGTCCGCCGGGGCGCTTCGCATGGGATTTGGTATGTGGAGATAAACAGACGGAATGTTTTGTTTTGCGGATGGCGGAGCGTCAACCGGCCCGGACGGCGTCAATGGCTTCAAGAGCGTAATCCACCTCCTCCGGGTTGGTGGACAGGCCGAAGGAGAAGCGTACCGTCCCCCGGGGGAAGGTGCCCAGGGTCTGATGGGCGGAGGGGGCGCAGTGGAGACCGCAGCGGGTGAGGATGCCAAACTCCTCCTCCAGCCGGAAGGCCACCTGGGCGTTGTCCTGGCCGGGGAAGTCCAGGCTGAACACCCCCACCCGGTTCTCCACCCCGTCCGGCCCCAGGAGGACCGCCCCCGCCATGCCCCGCAGGCCGTCCAGGAAGCGCTGGGACAGGAAACGGTCATGGGCCCGGGCCTGGTCAATGGTCACCGACTGGAGGTAGTCCAGGGCGGCCTCCCAGCCATAGGCGCCAGGGAGGTTGGGGGTGCCCGGCTCAAAGCGGTCGGGCAGGTAGGCGGGGGGGAACTCGCTGTCTGAGACGCTGCCCGTCCCGCCGGTGGCCCAGGGGGTGAGGGCGGCGGCGAAGTCGGGGTGCAGGAGAAGGGCGCCGATCCCCTGGGGGCCCAGCAAACCCTTGTGCCCCGGCACCGCCAGGGCGGACAGGTTCATGGACTGGAAATCCACCGGGAGATGGCCGCCGGTCTGGGCCCCGTCCAGGCAGAAGGGCACCCCGTGGGCGGCGCAGATTTTGCCGATCTCCTCGGCGTCCTGGACGGCGCCGCACACGTTGGAGCCGTGGGCCATCACCACCAGCCTGGTGTTGGGGCGGAGCATTTCCTCCAGGCGGGCGGGGTCCAGGCGGCCCTGGCCGTCGCAGGGCACCCGGTCGAACTGGACGCCGCACAGGGCCAGCTGCTGGAGGGGGCGCATGACGGCGTTGTGCTCCATGCTGGACACCAGGCAGTGGTCCCCAGGCCTCAGCGCCCCCCACAGGAGCATGTTCAGGCTCCAGGTGTTGCCGGGGGTGAGGATCACGTGGGTGGGGTCGCTGAGGCCGAAGAGCTCCCCCAGCCGCTGGCGCAGCCGGAGCACGACCATCCCCGCCTGCTGGGCGGGCCCGTAGACAGAGCGGTTGATATTGGCCCCGATCTCATCTACATATTCCTTCATCCGCCGGCCCACCGCCGGCGGCTTGGGGAAGGAGGTGGCCCCGTGGTCTAAATAGATGGTTTTCATGGTAACAGCCCCTTTTTCTCTGTGACAATAGATTGTGGACGCTTTGACTATAGCACGGGCCCAATGAAATGTAAAACAAATAAATTCACAGACTGGTAAATTAATTGATTTTCTCTATGATTTGGACATATAGAGAAAATATTTATCTTTTCCAAATTCCTTTGACAGCCGCCGCCCCCCGGCCTATAATTGCCTGCGCAATATGGCGGATAACGCCATGAGAGAGAAAGGAGAAATAGACATGAAGCAAAATCGTTGGCTGATTATCGCCGCTGGAGCGGTAGTCGGCCTGGCCGCCGTGGCCCTGACAGCCACCGGCAACCCCGGAAATATGGGGTTCTGCATTGCCTGCTTCCTCCGGGACATCGCTGGCGGCCTGGGCTTCCACGCCGCGGGCAAGGTGCAATATATCCGGCCGGAGATCATCGGCCTGGTGCTGGGCGCCACCCTCATGGCCCTGGCGGGCAAGGAGTTTAAGGCCCGGGCCGGCTCCGCCCCGGCGCTGCGGTTTGTGCTGGGCGCCCTGGTGATGATCGGCGCCCTGGCCTTCCTGGGCTGTCCCCTGCGGATGGTTCTCCGCCTGGGCGGCGGCGACCTCACCGCCATCGCCGGCCTGCTGGGGTTCGCCGCCGGCATCCTGGTGGGGGTGGTCTTCCTGAAAAAGGGCTTCTCCCTGGGCCGGGCCTACAAGGTGAAGCAGGCGGAGGGCTTTGTCCTCCCCGGCTTTGTGGTGTTCCTGCTGGTGATGCTGCTGGCCGTCCCCGCCCTGCTGAAGTTCTCCGCTGAGGGCCCCGGCTCCATGCGGGCTCCCCTGGTGATCGCCCTGGGCGCCGGGCTGGTGGTGGGCGCCATCGCCCAGAAGAGCCGCCTGTGCATGGCCGGCGGCATCCGGGACGCCTTCCTGTTTAAGGACTTCCACCTGCTCAGCGGTTTCCTGGCCATCTTCGTGGTGGTGCTGGCGGGCAATCTGGTGCTCCAGAAGTTCAATCCCGGCGCGGCGGTCCAGCCTGTGGCCCACCACGACTACCTGTGGAGCTTCCTGGGCATGGCCCTGGCGGGCTGGGGCTCCGTCCTGCTGGGCGGCTGCCCCCTGCGCCAGCTGATCCTGGCCGGCGAGGGCAACGGGGACAGCGCCGTCACGGTGCTGGGCATGATCCTGGGCGCCGCCCTGGCACACAACTTTGGTATGGCGGGCAACGCCGACGCCATGGCGGACGGCGCCTTTAAGGCCGGCGGCGTGGCTGTGGCCGGACAGGTGGGCGTGTGCGTGGGCCTGGTCCTGCTGCTGGTCATCTCGGTGGCCAATCTGCACAAGGAGGGTACGAAATGATTGACGTGAGAGGCCTCGCCTGCCCCATGCCTGTGGTCATGGTGCGCCGGGAGATGGAGAAGAACAGCCCCGCCTCTATGGAGGTGCTGCTGGACAACCAGACCGCCGTGGAGAATGTGTCCCGCTTCGCCGGGAGCAACGGATATCAGGTGGAGGTCCGCCCGGCGGAGGACGATGAGTTCACCCTGGTGCTGACCAAGCAGGGATGAATACCTATTTGGCCACCTTCCACACCCACCTCAGCGCCCTGCTCAGCTGTCAGGCCCTGGGAGAGGCGGGATACCAGGCCAGGATGATGCCGGTGCCCCGCAGCCTCAGCTCCTCCTGCGGCACCTGCGTGCGGTACTCCGCGCCGGAGGACTGCCGGGCGCTGTTGGACCGGGACGCGGAGGCCCTCTACCAGGAACTGGAGGGAAGGTACGCCCCACTGGTGGAATTTGAGGAGTAGACCTTTACTATATACACAGGCAAGAGGCCCAGGCGGGCCCCCATAGGGGGCCCGCCTGGGCTGTTTTACAGCCCTTTCCAGAGCTGGAAAATGACAGATGGAAAAGTTTAAAAATTTTTAAGATATTCTTAATGAAATCCTTCGGATTTCTTTAGAGCAATCGGCGAAACTGTATGATATGATTTCATACAGTTAAAACACCCGAGAGGAGACGAAGGAAATGACCAATCGAATGAAAACAGCTCTGTGCGCCCTGCCGTTGATGCTGGCCCTGCTGGCGGCCTGCGCCCAGGAGATGGAGGCGAAAGAGCCGGAAGAAGCCGCGGCTGGCCTCTACAAAACCCAGGTGCAGTACTCCGGGGAGAACGAGAGTACGGCCCGGTATCTGGAAATCGCCGGGCGGAGCCAGGAGCTGCTCCCCCTGCTGGAGGAACACGCCGGGGCCTTTATCATGTGCGCGTACAACTTTCAGGATATTGATGGGGAGGGTACCCCGCTGTACGCCATGAACGGTATGGACTGGCCGGTGGAGATAGACCCGGCGGGGATGACTGTCCAGGTCAGTCCAAACTACTTCGTCCATAACCCGATCCAGACCGTGGACGGCGGCGGCGTGGCCGAGAGTCTGGTTGACGACGATATGACCCTCAACCTGCTGGTGCCGGAGCGCTACCGGGACATGGAGGAGGATATCATCGCCGCCCACCGGGAGAATTTCTGGTTTGAGAAGGTCCAGGCCGCCAACGACTACAATGAGATGGCAGGGCTGGAGGAGCGGCTGGAGATCGCCCCGGAGGAGCTGGAAGTCCACATCATCTATGTGAAGGACGGCCAGCGGTACTTTACCTTCCGCTCTGACTGCGCTGTGGAGACCGGGGGGTGGGTGACAGACCCCATTGTGGAGGTCTATACCGGGAATACCCACTCCGGCTACGCCCACAGCTACTTGAGCCAGTGGCTCTACTTCCCCTATGAGGGGGACGCCCAGGCGGCTTATGCGCACATCGCCCCCTATGTGGAGCAAGTGGGGGCGCAGGACAGTGTCCGGCAGGTAATCCCGGCGGACCGGATGGAAGGATAATTGAAAACGGAGGAAAAAACAATGGCTGAAATTTTACAGGTAACGGATCTGCGGCGGGTTTACGGGAAAGGCGGGGCCGCCACCCGGGCGCTGGACGGGGTGTCCCTGTCCCTGGAGCCCGGGGAATTTGTGGGGGTTATGGGCCAGTCCGGGTCCGGGAAAACCACCCTGCTCAACTGCGTGGCCACCATTGACCGGCCCACCAGCGGCTCCATTGTCATCGACGGGAGGGAGCTCACCAGGCTGCGGGGGAAGGAGCTGGCGAAGTTCAGACGGGAACGTCTGGGATTTGTTTTCCAGGACTGCAACCTGCTGGATACCCTCACCGCCGGGGAGAACATCGCCCTGGCCCTGTCCATCATCCGGGCGCCGGCGGGGGAGATCAACGGGCGGGTGCGGGAGATGGCCGGGCTGCTGGGGATCTCCAACTGCCTGAACAAGTACCCCTATCAGATGTCCGGCGGCCAGCAGCAGCGGTGCGCCGCCGCACGGGCCATGGTCACCCGGCCCGCCCTGGTGCTGGCCGACGAGCCCACCGGGGCCCTGGACTCCAAGTCCGCCCAGATGCTGCTGGACCGGCTGGAGGAGCTGAACCGGGAGCTGGGGAGCACCATTTTGATGGTCACCCACGACGCCTTTACCGCCAGCTGCTGCCGGCGGGTGGTCTTCCTCCGGGACGGGCAGATTTTTATGGAGCTGCGCCGGGGCGGGGAGGACCGCAGGGCTTTCTTCCAGCGGATCATCCGGGTGGTAACGGAAATGGGAGGAGAGATGGCCGATGTTCTCTAAATTAGCGCTGCGGAATGTGGGACGCTCAATGAAAGACTACAGCGTCTATTTTATGACCCTCACCTTTGGCGTGTGCCTGTTCTACACCTTTAACGCCATTGAGGGCCAGGGGGCCATGTCCTATCTGGCCCAAAACAAAAATCCCATGGTGGAACCCATTTTGACCCTGATCGACGTTTTTTCCGTCTTTGTGGCGGTGGTGCTGGCCTGCCTCATTTTGTACGCCAACCGCTTTCTCCTGCGCCGGAGGAAGCGGGAGCTGGGCACCTACCTGATCCTGGGGCTGAACCAGGGGCAGGTGTCCCGGCTGCTGTTCCTGGAGACGGGGGTGATCGGCCTGGTTTCCCTGGCCGCCGGGTTGGCGCTGGGGGTGGCGGCCAGCTTCGGCATGTCGGCCCTCACCCTGTCCATGTTTGAGATAGACGTGTCCGGGCTGCTGGCGCTGCACTTCTCCCCCAAGGCGGCGGGGAAGACCGCCCTCTATTTCGGGATCATCTTCCTGCTGGTCATCGCCCTCAGCGGGGTACAGGTGTCCCGGGCAAAGCTCATCGACCTGCTCCACGGGGAGCGGAAGAACGAGGTGCTGAAGCCCCGGCCCCTGGGGGTGGCGGTGTTCCAGCTTGTGTTAGGCGCTGTGTGTCTGATTGCCGCCTACACCATTTTGCTGGTCTTTGGCATGGCGGTGGCTGTGGCCCTGCCCTTCCTGTGCTTCCCCATGCTGGGGCTGGGCACCTTGGGCACCCTGCTGATTTTCCGCTCCCTGTCCGGATTTGTGACCCGGTTTGTTCAGAGACGGCCCCGTCTGTATTATAAAAACCTCAACCTCTTTACCCTGCGCCAGTGGCTGAGCAAGGTCCACACCACTTACCTGGCCCAGACCGTGGTGTGCATCCTGCTGCTGCTGGCCATCGGGATCACCGCCAGCTCCCTGGGCCTGAACTCTACCCTGGAGGCCATGTCCCAGGGGGAGGCCCCCTTCGACATCACGGTGCAGAACCAGAACGCCGATCTGATGGGACAGACAGACTTTGACACCCTCCTGCGGGAGCGGGGGGTGGAGCCGGAAACAAGGCTGGCCTGGCGGCACGATATGCCGGTCTATTACAATGACCCGGCGGTAACCGGGGAGGAAAACGCCAACGCCGTGCTGCGGCTGTCTGACGTGAATACCCTCCGGGCCCGGCAGGGGCAGAAACCCATGGCCCTGGAGAACGGCCGTCCCCAGTTGCTGGACCGGTGGGGGGTGGGGCTGGTCACCGGCAGCCTGGGGCTGACAGCGGTGGTCGTCCCTGACGAGATGGCCGGCGGGCTGGACGTGCGCCGCCAGGTGTGGTCGGCGGACTACAGCGGGGATCCCGGTCAGACGGAGGAGGAAGTCCTGAACGCCCTGGGCGCCTACCAGCAGGAGAAGGGCTACCTGCGGGTGGAGACCCGGCTGGTCCTCTACGCCGACCTGATGGGCAACAAGCTACTGGCCCTGTTCCTGGGGCTGTATCTGGGCTTTACCTTCCTGGTGTCCGCCGCGGCGGTGCTGGCCCTCCAGCAGCTGAGCCAGGGGGCGGACAACACCGGCCGGTACGCCGTCCTGCGCCGGCTGGGGGCGGAGGAGAAGCTGGTGGCCCAGTCAGCCACCTGGCAGGTGGCCCTGGCCTTCCTGCTGCCCCTGGGCCTGGCTTTGATCCACTCGGCGGTGGGGATGAAAGCGGCCAACGACGTGATCGCCACGGCGGGGAAGGTGGACAGCACGGCCAGCGCCGCTGTGACCGCCCTGGTGCTGCTGGCGGTGTACGGAGGATACTTTATTGCCACCGCCATGGCCTGCCGGCGAATGGCCAGGCAGGCGTAGGCCAAAGAGGCGCCCCCGGGGTACGGGCCCCGGGGGCGCCCCCTTTATGTACGGCATTTTACTGGAAAACCTGGGGGAGAAGGGGGCGAAAATCGGCAAATTAAAGGCTATGCAGCGGGGAGGCGGACGGCTATAATACGGATACATTTCCACCCCGGGTATGGGGACAGTTCTGTCGCCAAAAAAGGAGGACGCGTTATGACCAAAGACCTGACTGTTGGCAGCCCCATGAGGCTGATTTTGGGTTTTGCCCTGCCCACCCTGCTGGGGATGGTATTCCAGCAGTTTTACAATTTGGTGGACGCCATGATCGTGGGCAAGCTGCTGGGGGCCTCCGCCCTGGGGGCGGTGGGCTCCACCGGGTCCATCAATTTTCTGGTGATCGGGTTTTGTATGGGGCTGTGCAACGGCTTCGTCATCCCGGTGGCCCAGCGGATGGGGGCGGGGGATTACTCCAGGATGCGCCGGTATGTGGCCAACGCCGCTTACCTGTCGGCGGCCTTCGCCTTGGTTATGACGGTAGCCACCTGCCTGCTGTGCAAGCGGATTTTGACAGTCACCCTCACGCCGGAGGACATCTTTACAGATGCGTTCGTCTATATTTTTATCATCTTCCTGGGGATCCCCACCACCTTCCTGTACAACCTGCTGGCGGGGGTCATCCGCTCCCTGGGGGACAGCAAGACGCCGGTGTACTTCCTGGCGTTGTCCTCCTTCTTAAACATCCTCCTGGACTTCATTTTGATTTTGCGCTTTGACGCCGGGGTGGCCGGCGCGGCCATCGCCACAGTGGCTGCCCAGGGGGTGTCCGGGCTGGCCTGCCTGGGCTATATGGTGAAAAAATACCCCATTCTGCGTATGAGCCGGGAGGAGCGCCGGCTGGACGGCCGGGCCTGCCTGACGCTGTGCGGCCAGGGCATCCCCATGGGGTTGCAGTACTCCATCACCGCCATCGGGTCCATTATCCTCCAGGCGTCGGTGAACACGCTGGGAAGCCTGTATGTGGCGGGAGTGACGGCGGGGACGAAGGTGTACCAGCTGATCTGCTGCCCCTTTGACGCTATGGGGGCCACCATGGCCACCTACTGCGGCCAGAACGCGGGGGCGGTGAAGCTGGACCGGCTGGGAAAGGGCATCAAGGCCTGTTCCATTTTGGGCCTGGGGTACTCCCTGCTCTCTCTGGCCGTGATGCTGGTCCTTGCGCCCCAGTTTGTGATGCTGTTCTTGAGCTCCAAGGAGGCGGAGCTGGCCCTGCTGGTGGAGCTGAGCACCCAGTATATCCTGGTGGGGGCTACCTTCTTCTTCCCCCTGGCCCTGGTCAATATTGTGCGGTTCTCCATCCAGGGGATGGGGTACAGCGTGTTCGCCATTCTGGCCGGGGTGCTGGAGATGGCCGCCCGCACCGGCGTGGGCGTCCTCCTGGTGCCCGTCCTGGGGTACACGGCGGTGTGCTTCGCCTCGCCGGCGGCCTGGGTGGCGGCGGATCTGTTCCTGATCCCCGCCAGCCTGTGGTGTATCAAGCGGCTGCGGCGGCTCCACCCGGCCCAGGCCCGGGAGGAGGAGGGGGCCTCCCACCAGCCCGTCCCCCTGAAAGCCGGGGCGGGGCAGGGTTGAGACAAACCCGGTCTCTGAGAGACCGGGTTTTTTTATGCCCCTGTGTAACAAAACAGGGGGCTGAGGCGTCTATAAAGTAAGAAGCTGTACCAATAGCCTAAGCCCAGATCTTCACGGCTAAAATCGCCTATGGCTGCGTTAAAAAATCTTGAAATCCACCCAGGATTCCTGCGCTTTTTTGCCTTGCCACAGACAATTTTAACTCGTGTATCTCTATACTTCGGCTAATGGTACAGCTTCTAAGAGAGGAGGTGGTTCCATGGGCCCGAGCTCCAACCGGCCGGTGGACTGGGAACAACTGGTGACCGAAAACGAGAACCGCCTGTACCGGACCGCCCTGGCCATCCTGGGCTGCCCCCAGGAGGCGGAGGACGCAGTACAGGACGCTTTCGTCTGTTATTTGGAAAAGGCCCCGGAGGAGCTGAGGAACCCCGCCGCCTGGCTGACCCGGGTGCTGGTCAACGGGTGCAAAAGCCGGCTGCGGCTGGCCTGGAGGCGGGTGGGGCCCCTCCCCGACGACCTGCCCGCCCCGGAGGGGGAGGAGCGGCGGGAGCTGGAGGAGATCTTCTCCCTGCCCCCGGCGGACCGGGCGGTGATCCACCTGTTTTACTACGAGGGCTGCTCCACGGAGGAGATCGCCAATCTGACTGGCCAGCGGCCTGGAGCGGTGCGGACCCGGCTGTCCCGGGCCCGGGGAAAGCTGAGGAAGCTGCTGGAGGAATCTCAAAAAGGAGAACTTTGATGAAATATTACAACATGTATATGGACAGGCAGGTGATCTCCCAGGGGAAGCACCGGGAGCTGCTGGAGCTGCCGGCGGGGCGGCGGAGACAGTCCGGACGGCCCTGGATGGGGGCGGCGGCCCTGGCGGCCTGCGCCCTGCTGGCGGTGGGGATATGGCGGTTCGCCGCCCCGGCCCAGAGCACCGGGGGAAGCGCCGCTGGCGGCACCGGGGGGATTGAGGCTGTGGCCCCGGGGGGCGGGGGCACCAATGGCCCGGGGGTGCCGCTGGAGGCGGTGGACCCCTCCACGCTTCCCGCTATGCCGGCCATCCAGTACCCGGACGCGACGCGGGTGGAGATGGACATGGCCCGGATGCGGATGGAGGGGAGCTTCCAGGTGGAGCTGAGCCGGGAGGAGCTTCTGAAAATCCTGTGGAACGGGGAGGACAAGCCGGAGATCCCCTGGATGCTGTCCTGGGGGGACTGTGACCTGGGGGGCGGGGCCCTGTACCGCTCCGACGGGAGCCTGGTGGAGGTGTACCTCTGGGGCCGGCTGGAGGACACGCCGGCTTTCTCCATCACCCTGGCGCCGGGAGAAGTGCCCTTCAACTGCGGAATCTTTTCGGGGGCCGCAAGGAGTGAGATCCGGGGGGTGGAGGTGGCCTCCTGTAAATATGACGGCGGCTATTATTTGGAGTTGTTGGCCAACGGGGTGGGCGTCCGGGCCAGCTTTGTGGGGGTGGCGGACAGCCTGCTGCCCGACGCCTTTGTCAACTGGGGTACCTACGAGGACGGCGGGCTGTCCCTGGACCACCTGCTGACAGCGGAGCATGTGCCGGAGTGGCGGAGCGAGGAGTTTTCCTCCCTGGCCCAGACCCGGGGGGAAGAGAAGTTCGCCCCCTACCTGCCCACTGTGGGGCCGGCAAATTTCAGCGAGTTTCATGGCCACCTCACCTACCAGGAGGGGTATGAGCACACCTTATACGCCCGGTGGAGGCGGGGATATTCGGAGGTATCCATCTCCATATATCTGCCGGAAGGGGAACCCCGCTGGGACACAACCGTGGACGTGGGCAACCCGGCCAGCTACGACACGGGGCTGTATGAGCTCCCCTGGGGGAGCAGCGTGCCGAAGGAGTATTTCGACACCTTCCAGAATCCCGTATTCCGGGCGGAGGATATGAGCCGGGAGGTGGTGGAGGCCCGGGCCTACACCGTGGAGGACCGTGGGGACGCGGACGGGCCGAGGATGGGCTTTTCAGTCCTGCACCCGGACGGGACGCTGGTGAAATACAGCGCCAAGGGGCTGGAAGTGGGTCCAATGTGGGCGCTGGTGGAGGAGAGCCTGGGGGACGCCACGCCTGATGGCGGCAATCCCTGATGAGAAGATGGAACAAGGGCCGGAGCGGAAACCGCTCCGGCCCTTGTTTTTTGGACTTGGGAGGCCTTTGGAGTCTGGGCCTCAGCCCTTCTGTTTTACGGCAATCTGGTGGTACTTCAGAAGATTGGACTCAGGGTCAATCTTGGCCTGGAGCTTGGGCGTATGGCAGGCCAGGATGGTAGAGATGCCCGGCCCGTGGCCGCTGACCACGCAGTCGCTGTGGATGACCACGCCGATGGCGCTGGCGCCGCCAAAGTAGCCCCGGCCATGGGTGTTGTCGCAGTCCTGGAGGAGCACCAGATCGCCAAAGCGCAGCTGGTCCAGGCCCAGCCGGGCGATCTCCTCCCGGTCGGCGGTCATCATATCGTAGTCGCCGGTGTAGCAGTTGCCGCTGCCAATGCCGGAGCCCATCAGATAGGGGGGCACCACCGCCACGACAGGGACGATCAGCTTGCCGTCTTTTTCCTCAATGGGGATGGCGTCCAGCACGTCGGGGTCGAGACTCTGGACCTTGATATCCGGATAATCCAGCAGCTGGAGCCCCTGGCCGTAGGCCTCCACCAGGATGTTGTCGCCAATGGCCATTTGATAGAGGGCCTCCTCGTCAAAGGAGGCGATGACATGCTCGATGCCGCCGTGCTTGCCTGTGACAAAGCCCACGGCGCCCTTGGCGTCGCCGGAGACCACCCGGGCCTTGTTGCCCAGGCAGGAGAACACCATGAAGGCGTTGTTGCTGCCCTTGTCAGAGTTCTGCATGGACACGCCGGGCTCCACATGGTCGCCGGCCAGGCCAAAGGCGGGGTCTCCGATTTTCACATTGTAGGTGATGCCGCCGATGGCCGGGACCAAAAAGGGCTCCCCATAGGCGTTGACCCGGATCTCTGACCCGGAGGGGTGGTGGGCGGAGCCCTGAACGGACAGTTTGACCAGTTTATCCCGATTGGTTCGCATGGTGAATCAACTTCCTCTCTTTTATTTCCCGGCGGCCAAGCTGTCCAGCTCCCGCTGGGTCAACAAAACCCAGTGCTCCGGGGCGATCTGCCGCCAGATCAGCTCCACAATCCGGCCGTTTTCCATCACGGCCACCCGGTCGGCCACGTTGGCCACCACTCCTAAATCGTGGGTGATAAAGATGATGCCGATCTTCAGCTTTTTTTGCAGATCCTTGATCAGGTCGATGATCTGGGCCTGGATGGTCACGTCCAGGGCGGTGGTTGGCTCGTCACAGATGAGGATCCGGGGATTACAGGCCAGGGCCGCCGCGGTGACGATGCGCTGGCGCATGCCGCCGGAGAACTGGTGGGGGTACTGCTTATAGCGCTTTTCCGCGTCCTTGATCTCCACCAGGCGCATCAGCTCAATGGTGCGCTGGTCGGCCTCTTTGCGGCCCAGCTTCTGGTGCTTGATCATGCTCTCGGAGATCTGCTTGCCAATGGTCATACAGGGGTTCAAAGAGGTCATGGGGTCCTGAAAGATCATGGCGATGTCCTTGCCCCGCAGATGCTCGAACTCCCGCTCCTTCATGGCGGTGATGTCCCTGCCGCCATAGAGGATTGTGCCTTCGGCAATGGAGCCGTTGGAGGCCAGCAGGCCCATAACCGCCTTGCTGGTCACCGACTTGCCGGAGCCGGACTCGCCCACAATGGCCAGGGTCTCGCCGGCGCTTAGATCGAAGTCTATCCCCCGGACCGCCTGGACAAGGCCGCCCTGGGTCTCGAAGTTGATTTTCAGGCCCTTCACTTCTAATAATTTTTCCATCACGCCACCCCCTACTTATTCCGCATCGTTGGGTCGATCGCGTCCCGCAGGCCATTGGCGAACAGGTTCAGGCACAGCATCAGCAGGCTCAGAACCAGAGTGGGATAAAGCATCAAGTATGGATATGTGCGCAGGGAGTTATATCCGTCATTGATCAGCACGCCCAGGGAGGCGGCGGGGGCGGGCAGGCCCAGGCCGATGAAGGCCAGGAACGCCTCATAGAAAATGGCGTTGGGGATATTGAAGGTAATCGCCACCACGATGGTGGGCAGGATATTGGGGAGCATGTGCTTGAGAATGATCTGGTACGCCTTGGCGCCCAGGGTGCGGGACACCATCACATACTCCTGGTTTTTGATCTTCAGCACCTGGCCCCGGGTGACCCGGGCCATTCCGATCCACGAGGTGAACACCATGGCCAGGGACATGGTAAAGATGCCCGGCTTGAACACCAACAGGAAAAGGATCATGATAACCAGGTCCGGGATGCTGCCAATGATCTCGGTGAAGCGCATCATCAGGTTGTCCACCCGCCCGCCGTAGTAGCCGGCAATGCCGCCGTAGGTCACGCCGATACACAAGTTGATCGCCACCGCCAGCAGGCCAATATATAGGGAGATCCGCACGCCGTACCAGGTCCGGCTCCACTGGTCCCGGGCCAGGGTGTCGGTGCCGAAGAAGAAGTACTCGTCCTGGATGCCCCGCTCCGCGTAGACATCCACGCCCTGGCTGTCCCGGCCGTCGAAAATCCCCAGATTCTCCAGCCCGGGGATACGGGGCGGCAGCTTCACGTAGACGCGCATGGGCTCCACCTGCTCATAGTAGGTGTGGGGGCTGCAGAACGGAGCTACAATGGCCGTGATGGACAGCAGGATCAGCACGAAGAGGCTGGCCATGGACATCCGGTTTTTGATCAGGCGGCCCTTCACGTCCTGCCAGAAGGTAAAGCTGGGCCGTTCTTTCCGCTCCAGATCCTCCTGACGGCCCTCCACAAACACGAACTTAGAGGCGTCTAAGGCTTGGGCGGTCCCGTTGAGCTTGACAGCGTCGCTATTATTCATTGCTGTTACCTCCGGTCAATCGGATGCGGGGGTCGATCAGGCCGTAGAGAATATCGACCACCAGGACCACGGACAGGAACATGAGACTGAACACCAGGCCCTCGCCCAGAATGACGAAGTAGTCGTTGCTCTGGATGGAGGTGACCAGCAGGTTGCCCAGGCCGGGGACGCTGAAGATCCGCTCTACCACAGTGGAGCCGGTAATCAGGGTGACCGTCATGGGGCCCAGGATGGTGACAACCGGGATCAGGGCGTTCCGTACGGCGTGCTTGAGGATGACCTCAATGCCCAGCAGAATCCCCACTACGCTGCCGCAGACCAGGGCCTGGAGGCCCACCAGGATGGAGGAGGACATCCGGGCGGCGATCATGTCACTGACGTTCTGGTTGTTGAAGATGAAGGAGGTACCCAGGTCGCCGTGGAACAGATTGCCCACGTACCGGGCGTACTTGACCGCGATGGGGTCGTTCAAGCCATATTTTTCGTCCAGGAGGACGCGCTGTTCCGGAGTCAGCCGCAGGTCGTTGAAAGGAGATCCGGGCATGAATTCCAGCAACAGGAATGTGATGGATACGATGAGGGCAATGGCGATCATCATATACATGATTCGAACAAGGACATATTTTTTCAAGATGAATCCCCCTTGTCTACCCGTTTCAGAAACGTCTGTGGATCTCCTGGGAGATCCACAGATGCTTCAATCCTGTCATCACTGGGTGATATCCATATTCGCGAAGGCGCGGGTAGGAGTGATGACGGACTGGTGATAGTTAACGACACGGTCGGCGACCAGGAACAGCTTGGACTCCTGATAGATGGGCACGACACCCATGCCCTCCACGACCAGGATCCGCTCCGCCTCCCGAAGGGCGTCCCAGCGCTTCTCCTTGTCGTTGATATACTCGGTGCTGGCAAGCTCGGCCAGCTTGTCAAATTCGGGGTTGCTGTACCGGCCGGTATTGGCGTAGAACCCGGTGGTGAACATATCAATGAAGAAGGACAGGTCCAGATAGTCCACGTTCCAAGTGGAGAAGGTGGTGTCAAAGTCGCCGGAAATCTCGTTCTCAATGCCGGTCTTGGAGGTGACGTAGTCAAACTCAATCGTCAGGCCCTCCAGGTTCTTCTCCATCTGGGACTGGAAGAACTCGGAGCGGGTCTTGCTGGCGGGGCTCTCACCGGTCTGTACCCGCAGGGTGTACTCGGGCAGGTTCAGCTCCTGTTTGGCCTGCTCCCAGTAGGCTTTGCCCTTCTCAAGGTCATAGGCGGCGGGGATGGGAGAGGTGTCCCGGAAGTCCTTGCCGCTCTCGTCAAAATCCAGGCCCCGGGGGATGATGTAGTCGGCCACGGTGGAGCCGTTGGAGTACAGCTCGTCTACCATGAACTGCTTATCCAGCACGCAGGCGATGGCCTTGCGGGCGTTTGCGTTGGCCAGGATGGGGTTCATCTCGTTGAGCACCAGGAAGTTCATGTTGGTGGAGGGGTAGGGCTGGGCCCGGGGATCGTCACGGTACTGGACGGCCTGCTCGGCGCTGAGCTCAATGGCGTCCAGCTGGCCGGTCTCAAAGAGGTTCAGGGCGGTGTTGCCGTCCTTGACGACCTTGATGATCACGGTGTCGACCTTCACCTGGCCGGCCATGGGGTAGTCGGGGTTTTTCTCCAGCCGGATCTCGTACTCGGTCTGCCAGTCGGCCACATAGTAGGGGCCGCAATAGATGGCGTTCTGATAGGTTGTGCCGAACTTATCCCCCAAGGACTCCTGGAATTTCTGATTCACGGGACGGAAGGAGGCCTCGCACAGGAAGGTCAGCAGGTAGGGGACGGGGCGCTCCAGGGTCAGCTCCAGGGTGTAGTCGTCCAGGGCCTTGACGCCCAGCTCGCTGGGGTCCTTCTCGCCATTGACAACAGCGGCGCCATTGAGCATATAGGCGTTGGACACGTAGTTGGCAAACGTTGAGCCGGTATTGGGGTCGGCCAGACGCCGCCAGGAGTAGACAAAGTCGTGGGCGGTGACGGGGTCGCCGTTGGACCACTTGAAGTCGTCCCGGAGGTGGAAGGTATAGACCACGCCGTCGTCGCTGACGGTGTAGTCCTTGACCATCTCATTGGCCAGCTGGCCGTCCAGGGTGTGGGTGAACAGGCCGGCCACGGTGTTGCAGATGACTTCGGCGGTGTTGCCGTCATAACACAGGTTCATATCCAGGGTCGCGATGTCGCCTTTATAGGGAAAAGCGAGCACCTTGGGCTCCCCGGAGGAGGCGGGGCCGGAGCTGCCGCCGCTTCCGCTGGTTCCGACGCCTCCGCCTCCGTAGCCAACCAGAGCGGTCAGCGCCAACGCTGTGGCCAAGGCCAAAGATAATAGCTTTTTCATATCAAATCTGCCTTAATTCTGCCCTATTTCCCTCCTGAGGAGGTGTACTGAAGCAACGGTCTGATTGCCGCCGGCTAAGCCGCTGCTTGAATGTCATTATACCGCATCTTCTGAAAAAAGCTGTAAACCGCTTTACGGCTTTTAAAAAATTGTATAAATTAAAAGATAATCCAAAGCGAGTAATACAGCAGAAGCCACAAAGGGCTCGTAGCCCAGGGCGAGATTCCCCCGGCCCCGGTTTTGGATCCCCATGGCCCTGCGCTGCTGGGTGTGGTCCTTGCCGCCGAAGAGCTCTGATATGGCGTAGAGAAACTTTTTTGAGACATTTCCCAGCCCGGCATAGGCCCCTTGACGCTTTAAATAGTAGATTCCTGACAGGATCAGGGATACCAGCCCCACCAGAAAGGCGCAGTCCGCCAGCCGGAGCAGGGTAAAGCCCTGTACGATGGCGGCGGCCAGGCTGATTCCCGTCAGGACGGCCAAGTATGCTGCGATAGCGTGGAGATGCCGCATAGATACTCCCCCTTTTCTGGATTTTTTTGATTGTAGCAGTGCCCTGGGACTTTTGCAAATCAAAGTGATGCCAATTTAGATAGTGTCTACTCGAGTTACGCGCGTATGGCAGCCCAAATAGCGATACAACGAACATGTACCGCGGCGATAAAAGCATCGGAGGTCTTGGCATAGCGGGTGGCAATGCCTCTCCAGCGTTTCAAGGATAGAAAGCAGTTTTCTACCAGGTGACGCAGTTTATAGAGGTATTTGTCATAGTCGCGCTGTTCTTTACGATTCTTCTTCGGTGGAATCACAGGTTCCATCCCCGCTGAAACCGCATAGGCCAGGATATCATTTGTGTCATAACCCCTGTCTGCCAACAGAGTTTCTGCTGAAATGCCTTCTATCAGGTGGACAGCTTCTTTACAATCTGCTCGGGTACCTTCTGTAATAAGGATTCGGACTGGCATACCATGCGCATCCACGGCCAGATGTATTTTGGTGTTAAGCCCCCTT
>CAMTMC010000008.1 GCA_947073515.1 uncultured bacterium
GCCGTGAGCATTAAGGATAATTCTTCAGAGATAGAGCGGTATTATAAAGCCGACAGTTTGCCTCTGTTTGAAATCACATTTCCCAAGCTGGATGAAAATACGCAAAAGGAATGGCTGGAAAAGCTCTATACTGACGGGGATTTTGCGTTCTTCTCTGTTGCGGCCCGTTGGCTTGACACAAATTCCGCTTTGTTTACCGGCTTCGCCGAAAAAGCGTATGCCGATGAGGAAATGGCGTTTTTCTCCATCCTGACGGACCGCATGGACGAAGCGGAGCTGGAGCTTTGGCTGGACAGGGCTTTGGAAGATGGAAACTGGGCATTCCAATCCATCCTTTTTGATAAACTGAACCGAGGCAAAGAATTTGACGAGCTGGAAGAAAAGCAGGAGAAAGAATGGGCCGAAGCGCAGGCGGCGCAATACCGGGCTGTGGGCGTTACGATGGATGAAAAGGACTATTACTACCAGGGCCAGCTTGTCAACATCTTTTTAGACATACGGGCCAACAGAGCCCTTCGCACACTGAATATGAATCCAAAAGGAACTGTCAATATCAAAATTGTCCGTGACGCAAATAACAACATCACAGGCGTTTCCTATATGACCGAAGCGGAAGTGGTTGAACTGCTGGGGGACGTGAATGACTTGGATGATAAAACGGAAATCATCCCCACTGTTTTTGAGACCGTAGCGGCGGGAGAAACCATCTCCTTGGGGGAATACACGTTGTCCGACGGGGACGAAATTTTGTATGACATTTCAGCGAAAACAGGGAACAGAATGAAAGTCTTTTTTGCGAAGGGCGGGCAGGAAGATGTGGCCTATTGGTCCGTGAGTAACCCGCGCCAGCCGGGTGAGCCGCTGGAATGTATTGCGGATTTTATTGTTGGGCCTCCGGCAACAAAACCCGGAACCTATCAGCTGTACCTCCAAGCCCCGGACGGCCCTTTGGGAACTGTAAGGGGCAGCGTTTCGATTGTGTCAGCAGACGCGTCCTGATGATATTCAACACTTCTGTCTTCGCCGGCTTTCGCCCTCTCTGCTTGGGTACTCCAGGCTGCCCTCTCCCGTGTTCTCTCCACAGCAGCCGTTTAACCACATATTGATCTTTCAACCCAAGTTCTTCCACTATTTCCCGCTGACTTTTCCCTTCTGCTGCCATCCTTATGAACCTCGGGCAACAGTTTTTGCACATGCCTATGGTTCCTTTTTCCATTACATGGCCCCCTGTGTAGTATTTTCCTACACAGGGGGCCTTTTGTCTACTGCCTGTTTTTACTGGAGCGGTTCATTCACTAGCCGGGTCTCCCTTTCCTATGTTCAGTCAACGGGGCAAAATGAAAATCACTGGGCGGAGGCGGTACACACGGCGTCCTGGCGTTGATCCTCCCGGGCCCGGGCCCGCTTGCGGTACTCCAGCGGGCTGATGCCCATCTGGCGGCGGAAGGTCTGGGAAAAATAGCTGGGGGATGAGAAGCCCAACATGTGGGAGATCTGGGCCAGGGAATGGCTGGTACCCTCCAGCAGGCGGCGGCTCTCCTGAACCCGGCGGGAGATCAGGTAGCTAATGGGGGACACCCCGTACTCCCGGGAGAAGGAGTGGACCAGGTAGTACTTATTCACATGGACCAGCGCCGCCAGCTGATCTAAGGTGATGCTCTCCTTAAAGTGGGCGTCAATATACAGGCGGACCACAGCGCACTCCCGGCTGGACTTCCGGGTGCCGGACAGGGGGGCCAGCTCCAGCCGGAGCCCCCGGGACAGCCGGATCAGTACCACCTCCAGCAGGTTTTGGCACACCAGCTGGAAGCCCTCCCGCTGCTGGCCGCTCTCCTCGACCATCGCCCACAGGAGCGGCCGTAGCTCCCTCAGAAGGTCGGGGAGAGGGGCCGATATCCATCCCGCCGCCGGGGCCAGCAGGGCGCTGGAACCCTCTACCCCCAGCACGACACAGCTCATGGGGGCGGACCCCTCGCTGGCCTGCGCGTGTTCCACGCCGGGGCCGATAATCAGCAGGCCCCCGCCGGCCAATGGATGGGATATGCCCTGGATCTGGAAATACCCCCTGCCCTCCAACACAAAAACCAGCTCTGAACCAGTGTGGACATATGAAGGGGCAGGCCAGTCCGGGGAAAAACTCTTCTGGCGGGCATAGAGCAGCCGCGCCTCGGGCCGGTTGACATTTTGGGCAAGAAGGGACATGGGGCACATTTCCTCCTTTTACCGGCCTGATCAGGCCGGCCGTCATCCGTTATCAAGCTAAAAATGGGTATAAACATCCTATTTATCACTATAACAGAAATATCTCTAAATTTCAAGTATTTATTGACAATTTTCCCAAAAATATTGCCCCGTCGGGGACATCCATCGCCGCTGTCGGGACCGGACCCCCCACAAAAAGGCGGATCCTCCTCTGAGATCCGCCTTACCGCTTGTGAAAAATTCAAAAATAGGGTATGATGATAAAAACCCCTCGGGGCCGAAAGGAGAAATACTTATGTGGTTCGACCGAGCTGTGATCTATCAGATCTATCCCCTGGGCCTGTGCGGCGCGCCGGCGGAGAACGACGGAAAAACCGAACACCGGATCCTGCGCCTGCTGGACTGGGTGGCGCACATCAAAAAAACCGGGGCGGACACCGTGCTGCTCAACCCGGTATTCGACAGCGACCGCCACGGCTACGATACCCGGGACTACTTCCACCTGGACCCCCGGCTGGGCTCTGACGAGGATCTGGCCCAGGTGTGCCAGGCCTTCCACGACGCCGGCGTCCGGGTGATGCTGGACGGGGTCTTCAACCACGTGGGCCGGGGGTTCTGGGCCTTCCGGGACGTACGGGAGAAGAAGTGGGACAGCCCCTACAAGGACTGGTTTCACATCAATTTTGACGGAAATACGGAATACAACGACGGCTTCTGGTATGAGGGCTGGGAGGGCCACAACGAGCTGGTGAAGCTGAACCTGTGGAACCAGGACGTGGTCCACCACCAGTTTGACGCCATCCGCTCCTGGGTGGAGCGGTTCGGCATTGACGGCCTGCGGCTGGACGTGGCCTACTGCCTGCCCCCGGAGTATCTCAAGCAGCTGCGGGGATTTGTCAACGGGCTCAAGCCCGACTTCGTCCTGATGGGCGAAACCCTCCACGGGGACTACAACCGCTGGATGGGGGACGATATGTGCCACAGCGTCACCAACTACGAGTGCTACAAGGGGCTGTGGTCCGCCTTCAACTCTATGAATATGTTTGAGATCGGCCACTCCCTGGCCCGGCAGTTCGGGCCGGAGCAGTGGACGCTGTACAAGGGGAGGCACCTGCTGTCCTTCCTGGACAACCACGACGTGAGCCGGATCTCCTCCCAGCTCACTGACAAAAACCACCTGTTCCCCGCCTACGGCCTGATGTTCGGGATGCCCGGGGTGCCCGCCATTTACTACGGCAGCGAGTGGGGCATGGAGGGGCATAAAAACCAGGGGGACCAGGCCCTCCGCCCCGCCCTGGAGCGGCCGGAGTGGAACGACCTCACCGGTTTTATCGCCCAGCTGGCCCAGGCCAAGAAAAACAGCGACGCCCTGTGCCACGGCTCCTACCGGAACGTGGCGCTCACCAACCACCAGATCATCTTTGAGCGCCGCTGTGACAGCCAGCGGGTGCTGGTGGCGGTGAACGCCAGCGGCCAGCCCTACACCGCCCACTTCGACGCCGGCTGCGGCCGGGCGGTGGATCTGATCACCGGCCAGCCCCACGACTTCGGCGGCGGCAGCGAGCTGCCCCCCTACAGCGTGCAGTTCTGGGAGATGGAGCGGTAGCGGAAGGGCAAACAGACAGGCGGCCCCTTCCGGGGCCGCCGTCAGCGCTTGGCCGCAATACAACAAACCCTTTTTCCTTGGATGGGGGTCTGTCGTCCCTATCGGCGGTGTATTTGGCTTGAAACAAATGGAGAAAACGGGTTTTTTTGAGGAGATCATACCATGGAAGGCAAAAAATGTCCCAAATGCGGGAGTGAAGATATTTTGAATGGAAGTTTATCCTCTCCATACGGATTTACCTTTACCCCCAACAGCCAAGATAGGCTATTTAAAAAGAGTTCCTTTATCCTTTGTTCCGCTTGCAAAGATTGTGGCGCTGTATTTGACTTTACTCTGTCAGACCAACCCAACAAGCTCACAAACAGATAAGTTCCAGTTTATCGGGGGGATTTCATCTTTGGGGTGAAATCCCCCTTGCCAAACCTTCTCTTAATGTAGTCAACCAGCAGGAACATCCACGCCAGCAGGAACAGAACCGATACAGACAGCAGATCCCACACATCAAAGACAGGCTCCTCCGTCAGCTTTGACAACACGATATTGATGATCAGTGTCAGGGGGATCCCCAACAGACACAGGAGCCCGGAGGCGGCCCAGATCCTCTCCCGCCCCACACGGCGGAAGACAACGGCGGCGGCCCACAGAAAGGCCACGGATGGCACCGCCACGGCCCCGCCCACGGAGAACACCTCTTTTATCTGGATCAACCGGCTCAGCAGGAACAAATACGGGAGGAGAAACACGCTGCCCGACAGGAGGCTTGCCATAATCCCTCTTTTTCCCAGCAGGATGCTCGGAAAAACAACCGCCCAGGCGAAAACAATGGAGATGACCGGGATCAGGGACCAGGTCAGGCGGCCCGATGCAGCCAGATCGCAGATCAGGCACACCATCCCGCCAGTGAACAGGGCCGCCGAGAACAGCATGGAGAGCACCACATTCCTCGCCCTGTGATTCTCATCGCTCCGCTTCAGGGCAATCAAGTTTTCATCCGCCTTTTTTTCAAAAGATTCCGTGCCAAGCCTCTCCCCGCTCAGCAGTTCGTTCACTGTAATGCCTAAAATTTCACACAGCTCCAGCATGAGGGAGGCGTCCGGCATACTTTTGCCTGTCTCCCATTTGGAGACCGCCCGGTCCGTAATGCCCAGCTGTTCCGCCAGCTGAGACTGGGTCAGCCCCTTCTCCTTCCGGCATCCGGCGATAAACGCCCCAATCTCTGTTTGATTCATAATGGTCACTCCTTCCACTTCAAAGGATACCACAAAAGGGGGAGTTTTGAAACAAACCAGTGGTTGAGTGGGGAAAATAATCGAGGCGCGAAGCATGCCTGCTCCGCGCCCCGTTTTTCCGCTGAAAAAATTGGCTTTACTTGCTCCGCTTGAGGATCTCACACACCAGGTTGTACACCCGCTCGGTGGAGGACACGCTCAGCCGCTCCCGGACGGAGTGGACATCGTGGAGCTCCGGGCCGATGGACAGGGCGTCCAGGCCGGGGATCTTCTCAATAAACAGGCCGCACTCCAGGCCGCCGTGGGTGGCCTGGATGGTCCCCTCCCGGCCGCTCAGGTCGTGGTAGGCGGCCAGGGCGGTCTCCCGGAAGCAGGAGTCCCGGTTGTACTGCCAGCCGGGGTAGGCCCCCCGCTCCGCCATGGTGCCGCCGGCGTGCTCAACAATGGCCCGCACCCGCTGGGTCAGCATCTCCTTCTGGGAGGAGATGGAGGAGCGGATGGAGAAGGAGAAATGTACCCCGTCCTCCCGGGTGTCTATGACCCCCAGGTTCAGGGAGGTCTGGACCACCGGGAAGTCCACGCTCATGGCCTGGACCCCCTGGGGCAGGGCCAGCAGGGTGTGGAGGATGTGGCTGGTGGCGTCGGCGGACAGGGCGGACTTGGCCTCCGCCTTGGCCCAGGCCAGGGTTACGCCGCCGTCACAGCCGGCGTACTCGTTTTTCAGCACGGCGTCAAACTCCCGGATAAACTCCTCCAGCTGGGACGCCTTGTCCTGGGGGACGGCCACCAGGGCCTCGTTCCGGGAGCAGATCACGTTGTCAAATTTCCCGCCCCTCATCTCCGCCAGCCGCAGGCCGGGAACCCGCTTCATGGCGGTGAACAGCACCCGGCCCATAAGCTGGTTGGCGGAGGCCCGGCCCAGGTGGATGTCCGCGCCGGAGTGGCCGCCCTGGAGGCCGTCCACGGTGATGGCATAGCCCGCCTCGCCGCTGAGGGGCTCCTGTTTTCCGGGCAGGAAGCAGTCCGCCCGGAGGCCCCCGGCGCAGGAGACGGTAAAGACCCCCTCGGTTTCCGAGTCCAGGTTCAGCAGCTTCCGGCCCTTCAGGTCGGAGCAGTCCAGGCCGGCGGCCCCCAGCAGGCCCACCTCCTCGTCCACGGTGAACACCGCCTCAATGGGGGGATGGGGCAGAGCGCCGTCCGCCAGGATGGCCAGGGCCATGGCCACGGCGATGCCGTTGTCGCCGCCCAGGGTGGTATCCTTGGCCCAGACCCACTCCCCGTCGGTCTCCAGATCCAGGCCCTCCTTGGCCATGTCCTTGGTACAGCCCTCCGTCTTGGTACACACCATGTCGATGTGCCCCTGGAGGATGATGGGGGCGGCCCCCTCGTAGCCGGGGGAGGCATCCTTCCAGATGACCACGTTGTTCATGGCGTCCTGGCGGTACTTCAGGCCCAGCTCCCGGGCGAAGGACACGCACAGATCGCTGATGATCTTGGTGTTCCCGCTCCCGTGGGGGACGGAGCACAGCTTCTCAAAGTAGTCGAACACAGAGCGGGGGCGCAGTTGGGATAAGACGGACATAGTTTTACCTCCTGAAGTCTCGGCCTGGGGCCGAATCTATAGATATGATGTTGCCTTCGATTGACAAGGGATCACTCCCGGAAGGTGATGGCGCCGTTGTCGATGGAGTCCACAATGGCCAGGGACTGGAGGTTGACCCCCTGCTCCCGCAGGAGTTTCCCCCCTTCCTGGAAGCCCTTCTCAATGACAATGCCGCAGCCGGCCAGCCTGGCCCCGGACTGGCGGACAATCTCCATCAGCCCCTTGAGGGCCTGGCCGTTGGCCAGGAAGTCGTCGATGATGAGGACGCAGTCGTCCTGATCCAGGTACTTCTTAGACACCTCCACCTCAAAGGGCACCCCCCGGGTGAAGGAGAACACCTGTACCGTGTACAGCTCGCCGTCCAGGTTCTTGGACTTGGTCTTTTTGGCGAAGACCACGTCGGCGTTGTTGAAATACTGGGCGGCGATGGCGGCGATGCCGATGCCGGAGGCCTCGATGGTCAGGATCTTATTGATCTCCGGCTGGGGGAAGCGGCGGCGGAACTCCTTTCCAATCTCCTGCATCAGGGAGATGTCCATCCGGTGGTTCAAAAAGCTGTCCACCTTCAGGACATTGCCCTCCTTGACCTTGCCATCCCGCAAAATGCGCTCCTTTAACAGCTGCATACGCCCCGCTCCTTTTCTCTTTATATTGCCCCGGTTCCAGCAGGCTCTAGCTCACAGCCATTGTACCATCTTTCAGCTAGTTTGACAATCGCCTCCCAGAAGAATTTGCGGTTTTTGTGGAAATCAGGGATTTTGGAAAAGAGCTGTCGGATTCTGGAAGAATATGATATAATTCCTCCGTAATAAGCGCTTTGAAAAGCGCTGGGAGAAGGAGTTTTGTTATGTCTGAGCAGAATATCTACCGCCTGGACGGGCGGGTCCCCCTGGCGAAAGCCATCCCCCTGGGCATCCAGCACGTCCTGGCTATGTTCCTGGGGAACGTGTCCCCCCTCATCATCATCTGCGGGATGCTGGAGATGGAGATGGGGGTCCGTACCGCCCTGATCCAGAACGCCATGTTCATCGCCGGCGTGGTCACCCTGGTCCAGCTCTACCCCGTATGGAAGGTCGGCTGCGGCCTGCCGGTGGTCATGGGCACCAGCTCCGGCTTCATCGGCACCTGCAAGTCCATCGGCGGCGCCTTCGGGTACGGCTCCATCATCGGGGCCTCCCTCACCGGAGCCATTTTGGAAATCGTTTTGGGCTTCTTCATCACCCCGCTGAAAAAGCTCTTCCCCCCGGTGGTCACCAGCCTGGTCATCATGTCCATCGGCCTGTCCCTCCTCCCGGTGGGCATCAACTACTTCGCCGGCGGCTCCGGGGCCGCTGACTTCGGCCACTGGAAGCACCTGCTGGTGGGCCTGATCGTGGTGATTGTCATTGTGATCCTCAAGCAGTTCACCACCGGCTTCCTCAGCGTGTCCGCCATCCTCATCGGCATCGTGGTGGGCTACATCGCCGCCATCGCCCTGAACATGGTCAACTTCCAGCCCGTGATGGACGCCGCCTGGATCAGCCTGCCCAAGCCCATCTTCCTGCTGGGCATCCCCCTGGAGTTCCACTGGGAGGCCATGGTGGCCATGGGCATCATGTTCGTCGCCACCGCCGTGGAGACGGTGGGCGACATCTCCGGCATCACCAACGGCGGCCTGGACCGGGAGGCCACGGACAAGGAGCTGTCCGGCGGCGTCATCGCTGACGGCGTAGGCAGCCTGATCGCCGCCCTTTTCGGCGTGCTGCCCAACACCTCCTTCAGCCAGAACGTGGGCCTGGTGGCCGTCACCAAGGTGGTCAACCGGTTCTGCATCATGACCGGAGCGGTGTTCCTGCTGTGCTGCGGCTTTGTGCCCAAGCTTTCCGCCCTGCTGTCCGTCATGCCCCAGTCGGTGCTGGGCGGCGCCGCGGTCATCATGTTCGCCATGATCCTGGTCAGCGGCATGCAGTCCCTCCAGCGGGAGAAGCTGGACGGCCGCAACGGCATGATCGTGGCCCTGTCCCTGGGCCTGGGCGTAGGCCTGGGCATGGTGCCCTCCGCCCTGGGCCAGCTGCCCGCCTGGGTGGGCCAGATCTTCGCCCAGAACGGCATCATCATGACCTTCGTGATCTCCACCATCCTGAACCTGATCCTACCCAAGGACAAGGACTGATCCCCTCCGGGGCTGTGTCCGCCGCCCGGCGTGCACAGCCCCTTTTTTCGGTTTTCCCTAGAGTCTGTTTGAAAACCGTCAAAAGGCCGTCTTGGGGCGTCTTTTTCCGCCAGGACCGCATTAATTTGACTTGAAATCCGTCAGGATTCCTGCGTCAAATCGCCTTGCCTGGCAAAATAACCCACCCCAATCCGGCATTCCGCCGGTTTTAAAACAGACTCTAGTACTTCATCGACAAATGGGGAAAACTTTGATACAATAGATCCAGAACATGAGATAAAGGAGAGAGCATATTGTTTACCGCGCAAGAATATGCCCGCCCCGCCACTTTAGCGGAGGCCTACGCCCTCAACCAGCGGCGGGGCAACACCATCATCGGCGGCGGGGGCTGGCTGAGAATGGGCCGCCAGCGGTTCCACACCCTCATCGACCTGTCCGGCCTGGGGCTGGACAACATTAAGGAGGAGGACGGCCGCTTTACCCTGGGGGCCATGGTCACCCTCCGGCAGATGGAGCTGGACCGGGGGCTGGCCGGGGCCTTCGGCCCGCTGTTCGTCGATATGGCCAAGCATATCGTGGGCATCCAGTTCCGCAATCGAGCCACCCTGGGGGGCAGCCTGGCCGCCCGGTTCGGCTTCTCCGATGTGCTCACCTGCCTGCTGGCCCTGGACTGTGAGGTGGAGCTGGCGGGGGCGGGGACCGTCCCCCTGCCCCGGTACGCCCAGATGCCCTATGACCGGGACGTGCTGGCCCGGGTCATCCTCCACAAAAACGGCCGCCGGGCGGCCTATGAGAGCACCCTCATCACCCACACCGACATCCCCGTCCTCACCTGCGCCGCCTCCGCCCTGGGGGACAGCTTGCGGGTGGTGATCGGGGCCCGGCCCGGCCGGGCCTCCGCCCTGGACGGGCTGTCGCTGGCGGACGGTCCGGAGCGGGCCGCCCAGGCGGCCCGGGAGTATTTCTCCTTCGGCTCCAACATGCGGGCCAGCGCCCAGTACCGCCGCCACCTGGCCGGGGTGCTGGCGGCCCGGGCGGTCAGACGGCTCCAGGAGGTGAACCCATGAACATCACAGTAACCATCAACGGGACCCGGCACACCGGGGAGGTCCTCCCGGATCTGCCGCTGCTGGACTTCCTCCGGGGGCAGGGATGCCTGTCCGTCAAGCGGGGGTGTGAGACCTCCAACTGCGGGCTGTGTACCGTATGGCTGGACGGCGCCCCCGTCCTGTCCTGCGGCGTGCTGGCTGTCCAGGCGGACGGCAGGGCGATTACCACCCTGGAGGGCCTCCAGGAGGAGGCCGCCCAGTTCGGCGCTTTTCTGGCCGATGAGGGCGGGGAGCAGTGCGGCTTTTGCGCCCCGGGCCTGATTATGACGGTGCTGGCCATGGCCCGGGAGCTGGACGACCCGGGTGAGGACGAGATCCGGGCCTACCTGGCGGGCAACCTGTGCCGGTGTTCCGGCTACCAGAGCCAGCTGCGGGCCATCCAAAAATACCTGGCCTGGCGGAAGGAGGAGCGGTGATGGGCTATGTGAACAGCCGTATTCGGAAAAAGGACGCCATGGGGCTGGTCACCGGAAAGCCAGTATACACCAGCGACCTGATCTCCAAAAACGCCCTGGTGGTGAAGCTTCTGCGCTCCCCCCACGCCCACGCCCTGGTGGAGCGGATCGACACCAAAGCGGCCCTGCTGATTCCAGGCGTGGTGGCGGTTTACACCTGGGAGGACGTGCCCCGGAGCCGGTTTACCACCGCCGGACAGACCTACCCCGAGCCCAGCCCCTACGACCGGCTGATTTTAGACCGCCGTCTGCGGTGCGCGGGCGACCCGGTGGCCATCGTCGCCGCCGAGAGCCAGGAGGCGGCCCTGAAGGCCCTGCGGCTCATCAAAGTGGACTACCAGGTGCTGGAGCCCCTGCTGGACTTCACCCAGGCCCTGGACAACCCGATTTTAGTCCACCCCGAGGAGGACTTCCGCCCCCTGTGCCCCGTGGGGGCGGACAACCGGCGGAACCTGTGCAGCGCCAGCTCCTTCGAGACCGGCGATGTGGAGGAGGTTTTTGCCAAATGCGACCTGGTACTGGAGCGGACTTACCGCACCAAGGCCAACAACCAGGCCATGATGGAGACCTTCCGCACCTACTCCTACCTGGACGAGTATGGCCGGCTCACTGTGGTCAGCTCCACCCAGGTGCCCTTCCACGTACGGCGCATCCTGTCCAACGCCCTGGAGATCCCCAAGGCCCAAATCCGTGTCATCAAGCCCCGGATCGGCGGGGGCTTCGGGGCCAAGCAGAGCGTGGTCAGCGAGCAGTTCTCCGCCTTTGTCACCCTGAAAACCGGCCGTCCGGCCTGCATTATCTACACCCGGGAGGAGAGCATGACCAACGGTTCCCCCCGGCACCAGATGGAGCTGCGGGCGCGGATTGGCGCCGACCGGGAGGGGCTCATCCGGGCCATTGACCTGTACGCCCTGTCCAACGCCGGGGCCTACGGCGACCACGGCCCCACCACCATCGGCCTGGCAGGCCACAAGTCCCTGTCCCTCTACGGCGGGCTGGAGGCCGCCCGCTTTACCTGCGACGTGGTGTACACCAACACCATGGGGGCCGGGGCCTACCGGGGCTACGGCGCCACCCAGGGCATCTTCGCCGTGGAGAGCGCCGTGAACGAGGTAGCCGCCGCCTTAAATCTGGATCCCTGTACCATCCGGGAGAAAAATATGGTGGCCCAGGGGCAGACGATGCCCACCTACTACAACGAGCCCTGCAACAGCTGCGCTCTGGACCGGTGCATGGCCCGGGCCAAGGAGCTGATGGACTGGGAGAGGAAGTACCCCGCCAGAAAACTGGACAACGGCCACATCCGGGCCGTGGGCGTGGCGATGTCCATGCAGGGCAGCGGCATCTCCGGGGTGGACATCGCCAGCGTGGAAATCCGGCTGGGGGACGGCGGCTTCTACACCCTGCTGGTGGGCTGCACCGACATGGGCACCGGCTGCGACACCATCCTGGCCCAGATGGCCGCCGACTGCCTGGACTGCTCCATTGACCAGATCGCCGTCCGGGGGGTGGACACCGACCAGTCCCCCTACGACACCGGCTCCTACGCCTCCTCCACCACCTATGTCACCGGCATGGCGGTGGTCAAGACCTGCCAGGAGCTGCGGGAGAAGATCCTGGCCGCCGGGGCCCGGCTGCTGGGCGTATCGCCGGAGCGGGCGGAGTTTGACGGCGGACGGGTTTTCCTTCCGGCGGACGGCCGGGAGGTCTCCCTGACCGCCATCGGGGAGGCCGGCGTGATGGGGGACAGCAGGGCTCTCTCCGCCACCCAGGCCCACTCCTCCCCCATCTCCCCGCCCCCGTTTATGGTGGGCATGGCGGAGATCGACCTGGACCCGGACACCGGCGAGGTGGACGTGGTGGACTATGTGGCGGTGGTGGACTGCGGCACGGTGGTCAACCCCAACCTGGCTACCGTCCAGACCGAGGGCGGCATTGCCCAGGGCATCGGCATGGCCCTGTACGAGGACATCCAATACAGCCCCCAGGGGCAGCCCCGGAACAACTCCTTCCTCCAGTACAAGATCCCCACCCGGCTGGATCTTGGGAAAATCCGGGTGGCCTTTGAGAGCAGCTATGAGCCCACCGGCCCCTTCGGGGCCAAGTCCATCGGTGAGCTGGTCATCAACACCCCCGCCCCGGCCATCGCCAACGCCGTGGCCAACGCCACCGGGCTGTTTTTCCGGGAGCTGCCCATCAAGGCGGAGGACATCGCCCTGGGGCTGGCCCGTCGGGATGGAGGTTGACATTATTTTACTGGCCGGGGGCGGTTCCCGCCGCTTCGCCCGGGCCAGTTCGGAGGCCGGAGGGCGGAAACTGCTGGCCCTGTGGCGGGGGAAACCCCTGTTCCACTGGGCGCTGGACGCCGTGAGCCCCCCGCCTCCCCACTGCCGTGTCCTTGTGGTCACCCGGGAACGGGAGATCATTGCCGAAGCTTGCCGCCGGGGGTTCCTCCCGGTGGAGGCCCCGCCCCCGGACGAGGGGATCGCCGCCTCGGCTCGGGCGGGAGCCGCCGCCGCCCGTGAGGGGGCCGCCCTGTGCTTCTTCGTGTGCGACCAGCCGGAATTTCCCCGTGAGCTGTTCACACGGTTTGTGGAGGGGTTTTGTTCCAGCGGCCTTCCCTTGGGCCGGGTACGGGCCGGAGACAGGATGGGCAGCCCCACCGCCTTCCGGCCGGAGCTCCGGGGGGAGCTGATGGCCCTCCGGGGGGACGAGGGGGGCCGGGCGCTTTTCCGGGGCCGGGAGGGGGAGACCTTTTTCCTGGAGATTCCGGAGGAGTGCCTGGAGGATTTGGATATGCCCTGGGGCTAGAGGTCCCCCTTTAAAACCGGCATTAAAATAGTGGAAGAAGGCAGTCTGAACTGCCATCTTCCACTACTTTTTATTGACTAGTAGCTCTATGCTTGTTTACCGCTCCACAGCGGCCCGGACCGCATGGAGGTTCTCCTCAGAGGAACGGGGGTCGGCCACACAGCCGGGGCCCACAATCAGGCCCTTACCCCCCACCATGTCAATCGCTTCCTTGACGTGGGCCTTGATCATGTCGGAAGTAGCGCCGCTGGACATAATGCTGTCGTATTGCAGGGAGGTCCCCACAATAGCGGGACCTTCCCGCAAGCCGCCCAGGAACACCTTGTCGCTCTTCTCCCGTGCCTCTTTCAGCGTAGGATTGGTCTGGCGGTCATGCCAGCTGAGCACGTTGCAGGGATACTTGCTCACTGTATCAAACCGCACATTCGTACCGTGAATATGGGCCACATTGAACCAGGTCTCGTCTTTATAGGCGTTGATAACCCGCAGGTCGTAGGGCTTACAGAACTCGGCGAACATATCGTCGTCCATCAGGTCAAGGGCGGCGCATTGGGTGGCCAGGAAGAAACCGCTGACTCCGGCCTCGATGTTGGCCTTGACAAAGCCGACTGTGGTCTCCGTGATGGCCTCCAGGGCCTGGTGGACCATCTCGGGGTGCTCCCGCATATCCTCCACCATGCGGCCGCCGGCCAGCTTCCTCAGGGTAGTGGCGGGGGTAAAGATGGTCTGGAGATAGGGGGTGTTGGGCTTGACCAAGCGGTTCAGCCACTGGGAGATCTGAAGGGTCTTGCCCCAGGTGCCATGGGTGGGGGCCAGAGGCTGGATCCTTTTGTAGTCCTCCAGGCTGGAGATGGCGGGCGCGGCAATCTCCACTTCCTTGTACTTATCACAGAAGATCTCCAGCTTGGTTCCCCAGTCGGAGGTTGTATAGGCCCCAAAGGGCATCATCTTGATGAAGTCGTAGTCATACTTCTCATTGAACTCCACCATCGCCTCCGCCAGGGAACGGGGATCCTGGTCATACTGGGAAAGGTGCATCCAGACACTGACCGGGACACGGTCTGGCTCTTTCCCGGACAAAACGGCACGAAGTCTTTCTTCTCTGTTCATATCGATTCCTCCCGAACAATTCAGATATATGTCTGCCTGCCCGCCCCTTTTCAGGGCGGATACAATTAACACAAATTCCAGCCATCAGATTGACAATTTCTCAAAAAATAGTATAATTAAAACCAATCAATAATGAGAGGAGTGTCCAAATTTGCACAATCAGGACAGTTTTACTCCTAGCTATATGAAGATACAAAACTACATCTGGGAAAAGATTGAAAGTGGCGAATATGGATTGGGAGATCAGATCCCCTCGGAAACTGAACTGGCCGCCATGTTCTCTGTCTCCCGGGTTACGGCCAACAAGGCCATCAAAGAGATGTCCCTCATGGGTATCCTGGAGCGGGTGCGGGGCCGTGGCACCTTTGTCCGTGCCAACCAGAATGTCTCCACCGCCTCCAAAGCCTTTGTGTCCGCGGTCAAGCTGGATGTCACCGGAAACCGGCAGCATCAGCTGCTGCAATTCCGTGTCCTGGACTCCTTTCCCGAGCTGGCGGAGAAGTCCGGCCTCCCGGAGGAGGCACCTTTTTATGAGATTATTCTGGTCAACAAGAATCAGGAGCAGTGGGAGTCTCTGGACTACACGTACATCCCATGTTCTCTGATTGAGAACATCGCCCCCTCCCTGGACTACTTCCGCACCCACTTTGTCTTTGACTATCTCAAATCTCAGCCGGGGCTCAACCCGAAATTTCTGAAGATTTTTGTCAATACTCCCCCATGCCCCTTCCTGGAATCAGCTTACGAGCTGCTGGGAAAGCCGGACAGCATGCAGATCTGGTCTACGGACGTGTATGATGCCAATATGAAGCTGCTCAGTACCACCTTTACGACTTATCCCAGCTCCGCGCGGGATATCCCGCTGTTTACCTTTTCCCTGTAAGCGTCAAAAAGTACAGGGGGGACGGAATCATTTCCGCCCCCCCTTTTTTACTGGGCCGGCGGGGGGCGCGCTAGGCCTTGCTCAGTCGTTTGTCCACTTGTCGATCATGATGCGCAGGATCTCCTTGTCGGTCTCCTTCATGCCCTCGCGGCCCAGGCGGCCCACGCTGGCAATCATGTTCTCCACGCCCTTCTTCACAATGCCGTCACCGCCGACGAACTGCTGCTTCTGGCAGTACATCTCATAGCCCAGCAGACCGTTGTCCACCGCCAGGGCGATTTTGCCGGCACAGGAGGCCTTAGCCCCGTCGCACACCACGCCGGAGGCGATGGCCAGGGCGTTTACCAGGGTGTGGGAGATAGCCTCCAGGGAGCCGTCCTTCAGATAGGCGATACCGCAGCCGGCCGCGGCGCCGGCGCTGATGGCCCCGCAGTAGGCGGATAGGCGGCCGATGGGTGACTTCTGATGGATGCCCAGCAGATTGGACAGCACCAGGGCCCGGTACATCTTCTCCTCGCTCACGCCCATCTCCCGGGCGTAGACAATGACGGGCACCGAGGCGGTGATCCCCTGGTTGCCGCTGCCAGAGTTGATGATCACGGGCAGCTCACAGCCATTCATGCGGGCGTCGCTGCCCGCCGCCGCCATGGCCCGGGATTTCAGCCGCAGCGCGGACTCACCCCCCGCCGCCATGACCTCGGGATGGCTGGCCAGCAGTACAGAGCCCACATTGGCGCCGTAGTCGTTCTTCAGGCCCTCCTCGGCAATGGCCATATTGTAGGAGATCTGGGTGTCCAGCACTTTCTTCACATCGGCGATGTCCACTGTGTTGGCAAAGTCCAGAATCAGCTCCACGGTCAGGAAACTGCGGTCGGTGAGGCCCTCCTCGCTCTCGGCCGCCACCTCCACATCCAGCTCCACCTGCCCATTTTTCTCGATATGTACGATATTGGTGTGGAAATTGGCGATGCGCACCTGAGCGCTGGAGTCCCCTTTGCTGACCGTGACGATGATGTCAAAAATCAGGGAGGACTCCGCCAGCCGCACGGAAATATCAGTGTTCTCCAGGTAGCGCTTGATCTCGGCCTGCTGGGACTCACTAACCTGGGAGATCACCTCCAGCTGCTTGTCCTCAGCGCCGGCCACAATGCCCGCCGCTGCGGCCGCTGGGATGCCCCGGAGATGGCCGGTATTGGGCACGATGACGCTCTTCACATTTTTAATAATGTTGCCGCTGGCCTCCACGACCACCTTGTCCGGCATCTCGCCCAGTGTCTTTCGGGCCATGGCGGCGCAGTAAGCCACCGCGATGGGCTCGGTACAGCCCATGGCGGGCAGCAGTTCTTCCTCCAGAATGTTGATACATTGCTGGTATCTAATATCGCTCTTTAACATCTCTAATTCCCTCCGTGATCAATGTTTTCATGGAGCCTTTCTTGTCTTTATTATATATACATATTTCAGAGTTGTCAATACATTTGTGGCCAGCTATTCCGTCCGGGCCTCTCCCTCTTTGGCCAGGGCCAAACGGGCCTCCCGGGAGCGCTTCCAGCCGCCGCTGGCCACAAAAAGACTGTAGAGGCATACCGCGGACAGGGGCCCTAAAATGCTGGCCACCGCCACGCCGTTGAAGCCCATCCGCCGGGTCGCCAGCATAGCCGCCGGGATGCGGACCACATATTGGGAAATGCACACACAGAAAAGGGTCACAATGCCATTCCCCGTCCCCCGCAGGAACCCAATCAGCGGATGGGCCGCCGCGAAGCAGAGGAATGAGAAGCAGGAGACACGCAAATAACCTGACACATACCGGATAACTTCCGGATCCTTGTTGAAGAGCGATGCCGCATAAGGGGCGGCAAACGCTGTCACCACCGCCAGGACAGCCGCCAGGCTGAGGGAGAGGCCCAGGGCGTTTCTCAGACCGGAGAGGGCCCGTTCCGGCTTTCTGGCCCCCAAATTCTGGGATACAAAGGCGGACAGCGAGGCGTTGATGGCGTCGCTGGGCAGGAAGGCGAAGCTCTCTATTTTAATACATACCCCGTAGGCGGCGCTGGCCTCCAGCCCAAAGCTGTTCGCGATACCGCTCAGGGTGGTCAGCGACACATTGAGCAGAAACTGCTGAAGGGCGGCGGGCAGGCCCAGGTGGAAGAGCTTTCCGGCATAGCCCGGGTAAATACGGATCGCCCGGGGCGAGAAGTTGATGACGTGCTTTTTCCGCCGGAAATAGGCCACCCCCATGATGAACGAGATTCCCTGGGCCATCACAGTGGCCAGAGCGGCCCCAAAGGCCCCCATCCCGCCCCAGACAATGAACAGAAAATCCAGCACCACATTGGCGCAGGCGGCAATGATGACAAAAACCATGGAGCTCTTGGAATCTCCAAACCCCCGCTGAAAGGCGGAGATCAGGTTGTAGCCAAACATAAAGACAATTCCAATGAAAATCGTACGCAGATATTGGATTGCGGAGCCCACCGAAGCCTCTGGGGTATGGACCAGCTGAATTAGGGCCGGGGTAAACAGAGCCCCTCCCACCGCTACCGCCGCCGCCAGAAGGGCGTAGATCGCAATGACCGTATTGGCCGCCTTTTTCAGGTTTTCCTGGTCCCCCTGCCCCTTATAAATGCCAATCATCACTGACGCGCCGATTGACAGGCCGTTTATGGTCATCAGCATAATGTTCATAATCGGGCCGCTGACAGATACAGCGGCCAATCCCGCCGTATCTGTGTATTTCCCCACAAAGAACATGTCCACCGCATTGTATAGGGCTTGGAGCAGATTGGATACCACCAAGGGAAGAGCGAAGCGAATGATCTGCTGCCGCACACCGCTTGTGGTGAGGTCATTTTGTAGTGCCATATCTGCCTCCTTCCATTTCTTAGCATCCGCAACCAGCCGGGGACCCAGATTCGGGCCCCCGGCTGGCGCTTTATGTGGGATGGTCGAGTAAGCTCAGATCAATCAAGTGCCGTGTGTAGTTTTTCCTTTCGCCCCCAACATAGGGCGCTGGATCAGGGCTCGAAGTACCAGGTCTCCACGTTGGCGAACCACTCGTCCTTGATGGTCTCATAGTTTACCAGCTTGGGGTTGTAGGCGTAGCCCTGGGACTCAAAGTACATGATGAACATAGGCACCTGCTCGTTGATATACTGGCACCAGGCTTTGTAGTTGGCCTTAGCCTCCTCCTCATTGCTGGAGGCGGCGGCGGCGGCCAGCAGCTCCATCTCTCTGGGATCCTTGTCAAAGCGGGCCATCCAGGTGTTGGAACCGCCATAGCCCGGGTTGGGGCGGTAGGTAGCGCCCATGAGAGCCATGTCGAACTCCTCGGTGGGGGTACGCAGGGTGGACAGCACGGTGTTGAAGTCCTGGCTGACCAGCTCCACGTCGATGCCAACCGCCTTGGTAAACTGCTGCAGCACCTGGGCCAGCTGGTCGTTGCCGCTGTACTGGAAGGTCAGGTGCAGGTTCTCACCGTTCTTCTCCACGATGCCGTCGTTGTTGCTGTCAACCCAGCCGGCCTCGGCCAGCAGCTCCTTGGCCTTCTCCGGATTGTACTCATACAGGTTCAGGCCATCCTTGGGATAGGCGGGCTGAGTGGGCTGCATCAGGGCGTTGGACAGGCTGCCGTGGCCGGCGCACAGGCCGTCCACCATGGCCTGGCGGTCCAGCGAGTAGATGATGGCTTGGCGTACCCGCACGTCGGACAGGCGGGAGTCGGTGGTGTCGAACACCAGGTAGCGGGCGTTGGTGTCAGGCTGCTCCCCCATGGGAATATTGTTCTCCTGATAGGCCTGAATGCCGTCGGGGCGCCAAGAGGTAACCTCGGTCAGGTCGATATCGCCCTTGATGACCTCAGCCTGACGGGTATCCTTGTTGGACACCTTGAAGATAAAGTACTTGATCTTGGGCTCGCCTTTGAAGTAGTTGGGGTTGGCCTCCAGGCGGACATACTGGTCAGGCACAAACTCAATGACCTTGTAGGGGCCGGTGCCCACGGGGTTCTTCAGCAGCTCGGTGGCGTCGCCCCAGGCGCCCACTTCCACGGTCTCCCAGACATGCTTGGCCAGCACGGGCTTGTCAATGAACTTCACCATGGCGTCCATATAGGGGGCCTTGAAGGTGAAGCTGACGGTGTACTCGTCGATCACCTGGATGCCCTCCACGTGATCAGCGCTGCCCTCGTGGTAGGCGTCGGCTCCCAGCAGGGCGGCGGAGAACTCGTCATAGCCCTTGCCGAAGTCGGCGTGGCAGGTGGTCTCGTAAGTGTAGGCCACGTCCTCGGCGGTGAAGTCCTCGCCGTCCTGCCACTTGATACCCTGCTTCAGATAAAAGGTATAGGTGGTAGAATCAGCGTTGACCTCGTACTTCTCACACAGGCTGGGCACATACTCGCCGGCGGCGTTCTTGGTCACCAGGCGGTCATACACCAGGAAGACCACCTCGCGGTCGTTGTTGGAGTACTGGAGGGTGGGGTGGAACACGCCAGAGGCGGCGGCGTTGGAGCCGAATACCAGGGTGTCCTTGGCAGCGGCCGGAGTCCCGCCCGTACTGCCGCTTCCGCCGCTGTTGGCGGAGGAGTTGGCGCCGGCGCCGCCCTGAGAGGTCGTGCCGCCACCACCGCAGCCAGCCACCAGGCCAAAGGCCATCGTGCAGCAGAGCGCCAGAGCCAGTACCTTCGCGATGTTTCGTTTTTTCATCTTTGGTTCCCTCTTTTCAATCTAGTTTTATTGGAGCGTGGGCAGGTGCGGCCCACCCGCGCGTCAATTATAGGGCGGCGGGGAGGCCGCCATATAATGATCGCCTTGTTTTGCGGACTCAGCTCAGTCCTCCTGGCAGTACACGTCCGGGTTGAGGCACTTCAGATCGTCGGGCAGGTAGATGCCGTCCTTGCGCACCAGCTCCCCGTCCAGCCATACCTCGCCGCCGCCGTACTCGGCCCGGTGGCACTGGATCAGATCCCAGTGAATCGCGGAGCGGTTCTGATTGTCCCGGCCGGGGAAGTTGTAGCAGGCGCCCAGGGCCATGTGCATGGAGCCGAACATCTTCTCGTCAAAGAGGGTCTCCCCCACCGGGCGGGTCACGTAAGGGTTGGTACCCATGGAGAACTCCCCGATATACCGGCAGCCCTCATCCAGGGAGATCTCCCGCAGGAAGCGCTCGGTGTCGTTGGCGGAGGCTTCCACCACCTTGCCGTCCTTAAAGGTGAGCTTCACATCGGTGAACAGGAAGCCATTGTGCATAGAGGGGATGTTAAAGGCGATGGTGCCGTTCATGGAGTCCCGCACCGGGGTAGAGGCGATCTCGCCGTCGGGCAGGTTGTGCTCCCCCGCCGCCACCAGGGCGGTAAACCCTTTCAGGGAGACGGTCAGGTCGGTGCCAGGGGCCACAATCCGCACCTGATCCGCCGCCCGCATCCGCATGGCCATGGGCAAAGAGGCCTTCTCCAGCTTCTCATAGTCCATCGTCATCAGGCCGAAGTAGTAATCAGAGAAGGCGTCCATGCTCATACCGGCGTTCTGGGCCATGCCCACAGTGGGGTACGCCAGGGAGACCCAGCGCAGGTTTTTCCGGGCGGCGCCGACCTGAGACTTGTAATACTTGGTGTAAATGGCCTGCTTCTCCTGGGAGGCCTGGGAGAACTCCGAGCTGTTTTCCGGGGCGTCTACCAGCACATAGCAGTCCATGGCCTCCATCAGCATGGCCTCCCGCCGGCCCAGCAGCTCCATCTGCTCGGCGGTGGCGCCCTCCAGCAGGGCCCGGCGGACCGCGTACCGCTCCAGGCTGACAAAGGGCACGGCCCCGCTGGCGTACGCCTCTTCAATCAACGCGTTGATCAGGACGCTGCCGTCATCGGTCGCGGAGAAGAGCACCTTCTCGCCAGGCTTGATCTTCAGGCTGTGGTGAAGCACGGTCTTCGCGATTTTTTTCAATCTTGGATCCATCGTTCCGCTTCCTTTCTGAATTGCAGAGAGTTAAAGGTCCTTTATCTCGTTCCAGCGGTGGCAGGCCACAAAGTGGCTGCCGCCGGTACAGACCAGCATCGGCTCCTGCTGGGCGCACTTGTCCGTAGCGTAGGGGCAGCGGGTGTGGAATTTGCAGCCGGAGGGCATATTGGTGGCGCTGGGGATCTCGCCGATGAGCTTAATCCGTTGCGTATTGTCCTCCGCCGTAGGGTCGTCGGGCGGGACGGCGGAGAAGAGGGCTTTGGTATAGGGGTGGAGGGGGTTGGTCATGGTCTCCTCCGTGGTGCCCGTCTCCATCAGGGTCCCAAGGTAGAGCACGCCCACCTTGTCGCAGAAATATTCCACGGTTTTCAGGTCGTGGGAGATGTACAGGTAGGTCAGGTTCAGCTTCTCCTTCAGCTCACTCATCAGATTGAGCACCTGGGACTGGATGGACACGTCCAGGGCGGACAGGGGCTCATCCGCCACCACAAAACGGGGGCTGAGGGCCAGGGCCCGGGCGATGCCGATGCGCTGCTTCTGGCCGCCGGAGAACTCGCTGGGGTACCGCTTGGCGGTGGCCCGCTCCAGACCGCACAGCTCCAGGAAATCACAAGCCAGCTCGCTGGCCTGCTTGCCCTGGGCAATCCCGTGCTTCTTGATGCCCTCCTCCACAATCTCCCCCACGGTCATGCGGGGGTCCAGGCTGGCGTTGGGGTCCTGGAAGATAATCTGCATATCTTTCCGCAGGGGCAGCATCTCACGGCGGTTGAGGGCCACGCCCTCCTCACTGTCAAAGATGGGTTTCCCATCGAAATAGACCTTGCCGCTGGTGGGGCGGATCAGGTTGAGGATACACCGGCCGGTGGTGGACTTGCCGGAGCCCGACTCACCCACCAGGCCGAAGCACTCGCCGCTGTTGATCTGGAAGGTCACGCCGTCTACGGCCTTGACCACCCGGCCATTCTTCTTGGCGAAGGGGCCCTTGCCCAGAGAAAAATGCTTCTTTAAATCCTTCACTTCAACCAGGGGATTACTCATGACCGGCCACCTCCCAACAGCGCACCTTGTGTCCCGGCTCGACCTCCCGAAGCGGCGGCACGGCGTTAGCGCAGCGCTCCCCCGCCCGGGCGCATCGGGGCGCGAAGGGACAGCCGGCGGGCATATTCTCCGCGCTGGGGACGATACCGGGGATGCTGTACAGCTTGTCCTTGTTTTTCAGCGTGCGGCCCATGCGGGAACTCATCAGGCCGAAGGTATAAGGGTGAAGGGGGTTCTGGAACAGGGTTTTGACTCCGCACTCCTCCATCACGTAGCCGGCGTAAAGCACGGCGATATGGTCGGAAATCTCTCCGATAACACCCAGATCGTGGGAAATGAACACAATCGAGGTGTGCAGCTTGTGCTGTAGGTCCTTGAACAGCTCAATGATCTGGGCCTGGGTCGTTACGTCCAGGGCGGTGGTGGGCTCATCGGCGATGAGCAGCTCGGGGTCGCAGGCCAGAGCCATGGCGATCATCACCCGCTGGCGCATACCGCCGGAGAGCTTAAACGGATAATAGTCGTAGACGCTTTCAGGGTCGGGGATACTGACCAAGGAGAGCAGCTCCAGGCACTTGTCCTTGTTGGCCTTCCCCTTCAGGCCCTCATGCTGGGCCAGCATCTCCTCCAGCTGGTTGCCGATGGTGAACACCGGGTTCAGGGAGGTCATAGGCTCTTGGAATACCATAGAGATCCGCTTGCCCCGGATTTTCTGAAAGTCCTTGGGGGCTACCTTCATCAGATCCTGGCCATCGAACAAGATGCTGCCGCTGACCTCACAGTTATTCTGGGGCAGCAGCCCCATGGAGGAGAGCATGGTCACGCTTTTGCCGCAGCCCGATTCCCCCACCAGGCCCAGCACCTTCCCCCGCTCCAAGGAGAGGTTGACTCCCTTGACCACCGGAAAAGCGCGCCCGGGACGGCCAAATTTTACAACCAGGTCCTTGATCTCAAAGAAAATCTCATGTTCCGCCATCGCTACACACCTCCTGTCCCTCTGGACTTGGGATCCAGAACCTCGGCCAGGCCGTCGCCCAGGAAGTTGATGGACAGTACCGTCAGCAGGACCAGCATCCCGGCGGGCACCCACATCCACCAGCAGTCCTTTAAGATCTGCATATTCTGGGCCGCCGAGAGCATGGTTCCCCAGCTGGATTGGGGCCGGGCAATTCCCAGTCCCAGGAAGCTCAGAGACGCCTCCATCAGCACAACTTTGGCCACGCTCAGGGTGGTGAACACGATAATGGGACCCATGGCGTTGGGGAGGATGTGCCGGAAGATGATCTCCATCTGGCCCAGCCCCAGAGAGCGGGCCGCCTCTACGTACTCCATATTCTTCAGGTAGAGCACCTTACTGCGTACAATACGGCACACCGAGGGCCAGCCCAGGATGCCGATGATAAAGATGAGATTCCGGAAGCTGGGGCCGGTGATTGCCGCGATGGACAGGGCGATTACAAAGAAGGGAAAGCACATGATAATATCTGTAATCCGCATGATAACACTCTCTACTATGCCGCCGTACAGGCCGGCGATGGAGCCCAGCAGCACACCGATCAGCAGCTCCATCAAGGTCGCGAAGATGCCTACGCTGATGGACACCCGGCCGCCATAGGCCAAGCGGGTAAGGATATCCCGGCCCAGCTCGTCAGTACCCAAGGTATGTCCGTTTCCAGGCTTGGCCAGCATATTCATCATGTCAATGGTTTCCTCATCGTAACCAGTAACATAAGGGCCCACAATGGCGAAGAGCAGCAGGGCTACCAGCACCACCAGCCCCGTCACCGCCAGCTTATTGGTCATAAACTTTTTCAAGTTCCCTTGAAAAGGTGTTTTCAGCTTTTCCACGTTCCGCTCCATCTCACTCATCCTTTCCCATCGTTCTGAAGTACCCGAGGATCAATCGCGGCATACGAGATATCAGCGATCAGATTGGCGATCAGGGTGAAGCTGGCCAAAATCAGCACGATCCCCATAATCAAGGGGTAATCCCGGTGGTTCACCGCCTCAAAGTTCAGGCGGCCTACGCCAGGCCACAGGAATACGGTCTCTGTCAGCAGGGAGCCGGACAGAAGCCCAGGGATCTGAAGGCTCAGAACCGTGATGATCTGGCTCAGGGCGTTCTTCAAAGCGTGCTTGTAGATCACCTTCCGCTCCGGCAGACCTTTGGCCCGGGCGGTACGGATGAAGTCCATCCCCTGGATGTCCACCATACTGGAGCGGGTGTACCGCAGCATGGTCGCCGCATTCATCAGCCCTAAAACCACTGTGGGCAAAACCATGTGCCTGGCGATGTCCAAAGCCCGCGCCGCGCCGGTGATACTCTCCTTCCCCACCGTCACCATGCCAGAGATGGGAAGGATCTGAAGGTCAACGCCGAAAATCTTAATCAGGATCATTCCAAAGAAAAAGCTGGGAATTGACAGCGCCGTGAACGCCATCACGGTAGAGACGTTGTCCACCAGGCCCTTCCTGTGCCGGGCGGAGTAGATGCCCACCGTAATGCCTAGGAGCGTACTCACCAAAATGGAGGAGCAGGCCAGCAGGGCCGTATTGCCCAGCCGCCCCAGGATCACGCTGATCACCGGCTCTTTATACCAGATGGAATAGCCTAAATCCCCCGTCAAAGCCCGGCCCAGCCATTTCACATATTGAATCGGGATAGGGTCGTTCGCCCCCAGCTCATCCAGTTTGGCCTCGATCTCCTCCGTCGGTATATCCGGCGAATACATGCCAGAATAAGGGTCGCCAGGTATGAAATTCACCAGTGCGAACACAATCACTGACACGCCCAAAAGAATGATAACCGCTTGCAGCAGCCGTTTTCCTATGTATTTACCCATCCGTACTCCCCCAAACTTTGTATTTTAGGATCAACGCTTCCCTATTCCGGCATCTCCACATATAATTAAGATATCTTTATAAATAAAGCAAAGAAGACACCAGTCGGAATGGGATAAAAGGTAGCCTATCATTCGATTTTCGCTTTATATCCTTTATTTATCGCACGAACAGACTTCCTTTTACCATTTTTTGCTCTGTTTTAGAACTCTTCTCCTCCGGCATCTCCTCCTCTATTTAGTTAAAGTTTCAGCTCATTAACCAAGATGTCTATATTTTAATGGCTTGCGCCAAAGTTGTCAAGTAGTATTCCACAAAAATATCCAGATTTTTTCTATAATTATATCATATTCTCCTATGATTACGCAGATTCATATCATTCCAGATCGAATTTTTTTACATAAAATCTATTTGGTGCAAGTGCGTTTGATTCAATTTATATAAGTTCTATATATTTTTTAAGTATATATAACAGTATATATTTTTTCCTATTGTCTATATCGCTGAATCTGCTGATTAAAACAGCTAACCCTCGAATCGATTGGGTGGAGCGGCATCCCCCGCTTCTCACCGGCCTCCGGGAAACCCGCCCCTGGCTTTACAAGTTCAATACCAGCAGAGGCGCTGATTGAGGGGCAGTCAGATGATGGTTTTGTACTCTATATAAAAACGCGCCACTTATCCCTTTTGAGATAAGTGGCGCATCTTCCACATGATATAAAAACGGCTCATGGGGCCCGCTCCTTAAAGGAGAGAAGTTTGTCCCGGTAATATTCATACTGCTTTTTCCGCGCCTCGATCTCGGCGGGCAGGCCGGAGGCCAGGTCGTTGCAGAGGGCATCGAAGCGGTCGAGGATAGCGACGATTCGATGTTGGACAGAAAGAGAGGGAATCGGAATATGAACTGTTTGCAAATCACCAAGATTTAATGCGGGCGTTCCCCCCTCATTTTTCTTTTGTAGTATCTTTTTACTATTACTGCAAAGAAAGTAATACAAAAATTTATTGCAAATGATATTAGATTCTTTTGCTCTAATTCCATAGCACAATGGGCCAAGCCAAAAAGGATTTTTTTGGTATCCGATAAACCCAATTCCCCCCTGTCCTCTAGACGGGGTTGTAACTGTATCTTCTGGAAAAGAAAAATCGGTTGTATAGCCCGAATTAGAAGTCCCAGCGTTGATATACTCAAAAAAGCCTTCTTTCAGAACGATTTTAGGTCTTCTTCCCGTTCTAATATCTGCGATTTCCCCGAGTGCCCGCCATACAACATCACTTGCCCCCATTGCAAAGACATCAAAGGTCAGCAGTTTATCCCGATAGTATTCATACTGTTTCCTTCTCGCTGTCACTTCCAGAGCAAGCTGTTCTTGCAGCTGTGCCGTCACCTCCGTGAATTTGTCAAGAATCTTTACAATTTCACTCTGCACGGGCAGAGGGGGGATAGGAATTTTTATCATCAATAAGTTTTTACCTGTAATATGTGGAACCCCACCGCCTTTTTTCATTGTATTTATAAATATTTGCATATTTTTTAGAAAGTAGTACAGAAAACGAATGTCTAATTCCTGTTTTGCCTCAATGATAAATCCATCGGTTACAAAAATGGGTTCATCCCAATAGGATACAAACCCAGCAGAAGCACCACTTCTTGAAATCACAATCGCTTTACCATAGTGATTAGCCTTATCAATATAGTAAGCAGGTTCTTGCCCTCCCAGTATTACGGGAATATTGCCTAATTTAGCAGACTTCTTTGTGATATAATCTCCTCGGGATAACTCGCAACATTCTTTCAAGAATTTATATTCCACCCCATCCGGGCAAAGCTCCTGTATCAATTCCTCCAGCCTGCTCATGCTCTCACCTCGATTCCCGCAATGATCTGGAAGTCTCATCCCGCGAAACCCGCGCCCGCGCTGACACGGACGGCGGCGTCTACAATCAATTTCGCGATGTCTGAACACTCATCCATTGTCTGGCGGTATCCAATTTCCCGCAAATAGCGGCCGATATCACGTGAAATAACGGCCTGCAGCTGTTTGCGGACGGGCCAATCGATATTAGCGTTTTTTGAGAATATCTGATAGACAGCGTCCGCTGTTGTCGGATCAGAAACATAGCCGGATATGATACCATGAAGCTCCATAGGCACTTCAGCCTGGTGCTTCGTAAATTCTTCTGGCCGCTCGGGAGAAATATCAATCGTGTCTGGAGCTGTAAAATCAATTTCGCGGTCCACATCCGGCTCACTGTCTAAGTCCGGCTGGTGGAATAGGATGGGCGGCTGTAGGCGCTTATGGGCGATATAGTTCATTTGATGGTCCAGTTCTGGATACATCGAGGCCTCATTAAAGTTATACTGGTCCAGTTCACGGAGTATTTCCGGCTTTAGCGCGGAAGGAATCACAATTTTATGGGTAAACTCCTCCAGCAAATTTTCCTGGGTTTTCTCAAATACGGTATCCCAGACGCTATCCCGCAAGACCGGCTTAATGCACCCGCAGAGGAGGAACGCGCCCTGTTGGTGCTTGATGCGGGAGTTATCCAAATTGGGCGAAACAAAATAGTTCCGGCCCACCATACTGATCAGTTCATCTGCCAAAGGGGAGCCTTGCTCCATCGCGGCCATAGAAAGATTAATATGCCCCTTTTCCAGCTCAAGCCACAGTTCCCGCAGAGAAATCCCATTGATATTCAGATGAGCGATCAGAGATAGGAGCTGAACCGGTTTTGACGCGGGGTCACAGGGATAGGCATGGGTTATATATACCGCCGCGTCACGGTCGGGGTTATGTTCACAGGCGAAATACAACGCCACCAGAGGATTTTCAGTTACATCCAGCAGCCTGGTGGGCAAACCATAATGCTGCAATTTTGTCAAGCGCTCAAAGTTGGTCAGGCCCTTGGCCAATTCATTGGGGCTTTTCCGGATGGCGTCATGGATCAGTTCATGCTCATAATTCAAGTGCCCGTCTCGGAATACGCTGGGGTTTACAGTCCAGGCCTCATCAGATTGGCCGCGAAAAAAAGGGACCATACCAAACTCATGATTTGTGGCGGAGAGGTTTATTTTATGGGTTATGTACATATATTTAGCGAGCTGGGGAATGAGCGCGGATTCATCCTGAACATCTCTTAGCTCGATATGCTCCAGCAGGATAGTTTCTAGTTGATTATCCATTTTATAAAGCTCCTAATGAATTTGAGAACCTGTATGATAACCAAAAGGCTGAGGGGAAAGCCGTGGTAAGAAAGCGCTTATCCTTGTCCTAAAGTTCTCCGGACATTACCAGAGGCAGCAAATGATCCCGGATCGCAATTAAAAGCTGGTTTTCTTTCTCCAGGTTCTTTTGGTAGCGGGTCAAGTAATCTGTTTTTGTCTGGAACAGTTCAAGGATGCGTGAATCAGGAATGATAACCCGCAATTTTTTCAATTCGGCTCCGGATATCTCTTGGAAGGTGCTGCCGGATGCCATATTTGTGATCTCCTCCGTTTTATTCAGCAGCAAATAATAGAGATAGGCACTTCCAATTCCTTCCTTTGGAATGATAGAGCGGAACCCTTGATTTGTTGTGAGTTCATTGGCGGCAATCGCGATATAGCCAATCGGCGCGCGTGAGCTGAACAGCACGGAGCCTGTTGGCAGAAGGGTTGCGTTGGAAGAGTCAAATCCCTTCTGGGTAATATTGGCCGCCCCCCGAGCAATAAACTTCAGCTTTGACTGCGACAAATCTTTCGGGGTAATCCAAGGGATCCCCCCCTCTGATGTATAATTCGCGCTGATTTTTTTGGAGGGGGTCCCGCCAGCCACAATTTCCCCTAGGTCAGACAGGCATCCCTCGGTCCAGCCGTCTGGAATATCTCCGCGGCCGTTATCATGAAAAGAGCCGTCATTCTGTTTATAAGGGGCATTATGATCGTTCGGAAAGTTAAAATCAATAAACCAGGTCCTGAAAAGCCGCTTCAGTATTGACTCAAGCCGCTGGCAAACCTCGTTGTTTTTTTGAATTTTGAGATCAATCGCTGACAAAGACTTCGCAATCGAGCGCTGTTCCTCATAGGGGGGGATCAAAAATTTGCTTTTCAAGAAGACCGGAAGATTAATATATTGGCTGCGGGAAGACCCCTCTAACGCCCGGAGTGCCAGTTCCCGGAACCACGGAGTAATAGCCAGGTAATATAGGAAATCCGGATCCGTTACCTGTGGAACAGCCCGCAGCACCATATACCAATTTGAGCCAACTCCCACTTCATCGGGATCTAGTATTGTGACTAACGCGGTTTTTTTTCGCGTGAGGGCAGAAGATATCTTAGGAAAAAGTACGTCACAGTTCCGAAATTTGCTTCCTCCGCCGGTATATTCCACTTCTTCAAACCCATTAATGAACTTATGGCACGGTTCCAGTTTGTCCAAATTAACTTGTTTCACAATACTGCCTTTTTCGATGTGCTCCTCTGGGTTACAGATAATGATATCCTGTAATTCTTTTTCCTCCCAGCCAGAAGACACTTTATATGTCATATCCAAGTTCCTCCAAAGCTTCTTTCAATTCCCATTCCAGCCGATGGTTCTCATGGAGAACGTTTTTCAACTCTTGTGTAAGCTCATTCAATGTCGCCTGACATGCTTCAACATTTACTACGGAACTAGAAATTCCAATGTACCGGCCGGGCACCAAAGAGAAATCATTCTCCCGAATCTGCTCAATACTGGCTGCCGCGCAGAAGCCATCCTCGTCCTGATATCCCTCGCCATCACGGTAGGTGCGCACCTTATTGGATATCCGCGCGATCTGCTCCGCAGTCAGTTCTTTTTTTACGCGGCCAGATGTGTCCGTGAGCGCCCTGGCGTCAATAAATAAAACATTGCCTCTTTCGCAAGGCTTTTTTGCCTTGTTGATAAACCAGAGGCAGACGGGGATTGCCGTGTTATAAAACAGATGGCTTGGCATAGAAATGACGCACTCCACCAAATCGGCGCAAATGATGTTTTTTCGAATTTCATCCTCCCCACCGGATTGTGACGTAAGACTTCCGTTTGACAAAACAGCCCCCATTCTCCCGTTAGGCGCCAAGTGGTATATCATGTGCTGGAGCCAAGCGTAATTCGCGTTTCCGGCCGGAGGTATCCCATACTGCCAACGAATATCACCCAACAACCGTTCCGCCCCCCACTCAGACATATTAAACGGCGGGGAAGCAAGAATATAATCCGCCTTTAAATCCGGGTGGAGGTCCTGTAGGAAGGAGTCTGCGTTATATTTTCCTACGTTGGCCTCAATCCCATGAATCGCGAGATTCATAAGGCACATTTTCCATGTTGTGGGATTGCTTTCCTGTCCATAACAGGAGATATCATTTTTACTGCCTTGATGATTTGTAATATCCTTGACCGCATGTATAAACATCCCGCCGCTGCCGCAGCACGGGTCATAGAGGCGTCCGCCCTTTATATCAAGAGATTGAACCAAGCTTTTGACAATTCCCGCTGGAGTATAGAACTCTCCCGCGCGCCGTCCCTCTTGTTCCGCGAATTTGGACAGACAATATTCATAAGCGACACTGAGCAAATCGCTGTCTGCTTTTGTGTCAATTTGCGTGTCGAATAGCATCATCAGGTTTGTTAGCCTGTTTTGGTCCAACTCCGCGCGGGCATAATATTTTGGCAGAATACCCTTTAATTCTGGGTTATATCTCTCGATATAATGAATCGCTTCATCAATATAATGTCCAATGTGGGGCGTATCGCAGTGCTCCATAATCACGCTCCATCGGGCTTCAGGAGGGATAAAATATATGCCGCAGCTCATATATTCAACCTCATTATTTTCATATCCAAGATTTCCCGCTTTGAGTTCTTCGTACTTGCGTTCAAAGCGTTCCGAGATATATTTTAAGAAAATAAGTCCCAGAAACACCTGTTTATATTCGGATGGATCCATATTTCCGCGCAACGTATCCGCCGCGGCCCAAAGAGTTGCTTTAAATTGATCAACTTTAAGAGAATTGTCCGACATACTGAAGCCCTCCGATCCATAGATTAAGAAGCTGTACCAGTCGCCTCAGCCTCCATCTTTGCGGCCTAAATTGCCGCTGGTTATTTTCCACTTTTCAAACGGCGCTTTTGGTATATTATATCTTATCACGCAAGAAATTTCAACAAAATTGTCCTGTTAGGTCGTGAGTTCAGACAGTATGTGCCCGCCATCCAGACATTTTGCCGCTTTTCAAATAAGAAGCTGTACCAATCGCCTCATCACTTTGGCTCATGGTACAGCTTCATACTTGTTCAAATTCTCCCGTTTATTTCGGATAACAATACAAACTTAAACCTCACACCATAAAAACAAGAAAGGTTTCAAAGGATCCGTCAGAAAACGCCCAATGGTCAAACACGCCTCAGAAGTTCCTCCAGTCCTTGGGGATAGAATCGCTCAAACGCCGCCGCCAGTTCCAGCAAGTTCTCCGTGCTGATACCTCGTTTCCCCTCCTCAATCTGATGGACCATCTCAATCAGCTTTTTGCTCATGGGCAAATCCAGCCCCTGCTCCTCACCCATTTCCACCGTGACGCCCACAGTGCCATCTATCTCGCTGCGGCGTTTTCGTACAGCCAGATCCCGATAAAGGCCAGTGTAATTTTTCACCATGGAACGGTAATGGTCAGCCGTCACCCGCATGGCCTGCTGATATCTGCCCTGCCGGTATAGCTCCGGGGCAAAGTCATCATGGGACTCCAAAGGGATCCCCATCTTTGCGGGAACCTGCATGGCTTCTAGCGCGAGGCTGGCAATCGCCTGCTGAGAGGGTTCAAATTCCATGCCGCCGGGAATCAGCAAATGAGAAATGCCGGTCGCGAACATCGCGCTGATATTGACCTGCTTGCTCCATAGCCGGCTCATAATATGGGACGTGACCTCAACCGGTTGGAAGGGAGAACAGAAGTCCCGAAGCTCCAGTATCCGGGGGGTAACGCGTCCGTCCAATTCGCCGATGGAAAAGTGGCTGTGAATTCCGAACTGGATCACACCGGGCTCAATGTAGTCGGCGGCCCAATTCACAAAAGCGCCTACCACCCGTTCCTCCCCTACATATTCGGCGATCACATACTCGTTCAGCCCGTTTTGCAGGCTGACCACATACCCGTCTTTCTTTAGCAGCGGGGCAATTTTTTCCATAGCGCCCCGGGTGTGCTGGGTTTTAGTGGCCAAAAAGACCACTTCCATCGAATCGGCAAGGTCATCCATCAAAACCGCCTTGACCGGAACAGTAAAGTCTCCTCCGCTGGGATCCAGAATGGTGAGGCCTTTCTCGTTCATGGCCTGGACATGTTCAGGGATAACGTCCACATAGAGGATATCCGCGCCGCTCCGGGAGAGCCAGGCGGCCATAGATCCGCCAATCGCGCCCGCTCCAACCAACGTATACTTCACGGCTTTCTCCTTTGCTACAGCCCCTCAGACTCTAAACGGCTCACAGCCTTCTTCAGATAGTGGTAAACCCGGTTGCGCTCCCGCAGAAGCTGCCTCTCCAGGAACTTGAACTCATCGGTGGCGGGATCCATCCCCGCCAGCTTTTGTACTTCCTCAAATTCAGGGAAGGCGGGGATCGGAATCGCCAAATCCACCTGGAACAGGTCGCCGTTCTTGCAGTAGTGGACGGGGATGAGAATCCGGTTCAGATCCATGCACAGCCCGTTGACGCGACCGGCCCTGCTGAGATCCTCGTCCCCCGGCTCCGCCAGGGAATTCAGGCGGACGATCTCAGCGTCCAACGCGCGGAATTTGCCGCTCAGCTCCTCAACCAGCTCCTTCACGCCGGAAAGGTCAAATTTATCCCCGGCAATCCTTTGATAGTTGTCCAGATCCGAGCTCATTTCCACAGCCAGCTCGCCGAATGCGAAGGGATAGGCGGTCGCGGCGGCGGTACGGAAAATCGCCAGAGCGAAGATCTGGGCATCCCGCAGAAGCTCCTCCTCTCCCAAGTGCTCAAAGAGGTCTTGGGTGGTGTGCCAATACCAGGGCAGGCCGGGCATGAAAGTCCCCTTGCCCGCGCCGTCTGTGGGCTGCAGCGAGAGGCACTCAAAGAGGGTGGGAACACCGTGCGCCCAGAAGGACTGGTCCCCGTTGCGCTGGATCCGCATGTAGTGGGGGTCCTGGCCTGTACGCTCCTTCACCACAGTACGGCCCAGCGTGTAGCACTGACGGTTACACTCAATGTGATCAAAGTTGTTGGAACCCTTGGTGCCTACCGTATCAATATCGAAGTTGGCCACAGCGTTGTAATGGATATCCTCCCAATGTGTGTCGGCATACCAATTGCTCCCGCTGTAGCGGCCATTGCTGTGGCCGCTCCACCAGACAAAGCGAATGTTTGTGTTGAGCAGATCGGTATGCTTGCTGAATACCCTGGCCAACTCCAGCACAACCGCGTTGGCGCCGCCGTTGTCAGCTCCGCCCTTGTGCCAGGAATCCAAGTGCCCACCAAACATGATGAAGCGGTCGGTAGGCTTGTCCGCCTTCAACTCCGCGACACAGATGGGCACCGTGCGGAACTTGGTGGAAACCTCCGCGGTCATCTTGACCTGGTCCTCCCCTTTTTCCAGGGCCTTCAACAGCGCCTCCCCATCGGGGGTGTTGACGGTGAGTACAGGAATTTTGGAGATCATATCCACCGTAGAGGGAACGGGCTGGCCCCAAATCGGGCTGATGGACATGTTGTAGGGGTAGTCGCCGCTGGTGATACAAATAATCCCGGCAGCCCCTCTGTTCTCCAGGTTCTTACAGGGCACGGCGGAGGCCAGGCCCCGCATAACGGCGATTTTACCGGATACATCCTCATTCCCTGTGAAGAACACAGCATGGCCAGTCAGTCCTTCCGGACCAGTGGAGGCTCCATAGCTGTGGGTAATACAGGAGGCCAAGGCCTCGCCGTTCTGTAGGGTGAGGGTTCCCTTCACTGGCAAGCTGATATAGTTTTCCACATAGTGGATCTCTACATCCAGCCCCAGATCGCCCATAACCTGACGAAAATACTCCGCCGCCCGTTTTTCGCCAGGACTGCCAGACTCTCTGTCCTCGCTTGTGATGTACTGAGCGTACTCCATCAGCTGCTTGCCGGATATTTCATCAAGCAGCTGCCGCTCCAACTCTTTTTGAGGCATGTACAAAACTCCTTTCCGTGATGGTAGGAATAGCAACTGACCCTTCAGTGAAAAGAATCAGTCCGTAAATGGAACCCGGCCGCAGGACTCGCCGCCGTCAATCTTAAAGTCGCTGCCAGTAATCCAGTCGCCGCACTCGCTGGCCAGGAAGCAGACCATGCGGGAGATATCCCTCGGGCCGCCGGGACGGCGTAGCAGGATGCGGGGGATGATGCTGTCCTTCACCTTGTTCCGCTCGGCGTCCCCATCCCAAAGGCCCACTTCCACATAGCCCACAGTGACCGAATTGACATTGATACGCTTAGGGGCAAGCTCAAGGGCCATGGCCCGGGTCAGGCCCAATACGCCGGCTTTACTGGCGCAGTAGTTGCTGAAATTGACCCGGCCGGAGTGGGCGGCGCCAGAGGTGATGTTGACAACCCGCCCAGGCAGGCCGGCGTCCACCAGCCGCTTGCATACCTCTCGGGACATATACATCGTTCCCTTGAGGTTAATGTCAATCGTTTTACTCACCTGTGCGTCCGTCATGTCAATTAAGGGCACCACATCATAGAAGAAGCCGGCGTTATTCACCAGAATCTCAACAGGCCGTCCAAAGAAGTCAGCCGCCTCCTGTGTCATGCGCGCGCAGTCTTCCGGCTTGGAGATATCTCCCTGCACTACACAGGCCTTCAAGCCCATGCCCTCAATCTGGGCCTTCAGCTCCTCACATTTTTGACGTCTGCTCTGACAGGTCAGCACCACATCAGCTCCTAATCCGGCTAGATCCAGACTGATCGCGCTGCCAATACCACCTCCGGCGCCAGTCACCATAGCGAGCCGCCCCGACAAATCCATAGAAATCATAAGATATACCCCCCATTCTTTTGGCCGCTGACGCGGCCGGGCAATAAGCGAACAAGCTCAATCGATACCTTACTTCAGGAAGATGGAGGCGCCAGGGCCCAAAGGCAGATTGAAGAAGTAGAATACCAGCACCAGCAGGAAGAAAAGTACCAAATAGACCAAAGCGTAAGGGATTTCCAGAGAAATCAGGGTGCCCAGGCCGACCTTGTCATCTTTGCTGACCTTATAACTCTCCAGCAGGCCCAGAGCGATGGGGACGTTCAACTCCACGGGGGAGAGAATGTTGAAGGTGGAGTCGCCGATGCGGTAGAGAACCTGGGTCATAGCGGGGCTGATATCCAGCATGGACAGCATCGGCACCAGGAAAGGAGCCAGCATGATCCATTTACCGCTGTTAGATGTAATAAACAAGTTGCAGAAGCAGGACAGCAGGATGATCAGGGCGAACAGGACTACAGGGCCCACATTCAGGCTGGTGAGCAGCGCGGCGCCCTTGGCGGCCAGCACGGTAGCGATCTTGCTGGAGGAGAACAGATCCACAAAAACGCAGGCGGTCAAGCAGACAACCAGGAAAGACGCGGCCATATCCAGGCACTTCTCCATCATCAGGGGAATATCCTTCCACATTTTGATCCCGCCGCTTCCCACGCCATAAGCAGTGCCAACGACCAAGAAGAACAGGAACAGCAGAGGAATAATCATGTTCAGCAGGGGGGAATTGGGAATCAGGGTGCCGTCTTCCGCCCGCATAAAAGAGTTCTTGGGAATACAGGACACAACCAGGATGACCACGTAGAGAACCGTTGTAATCCCAGCCCATTTCAGGCCCCTGGCCTCGCTGGCGCTGATGGCCATCTTGTTCAGCTCACTGGCGTCCTTGTTATAAGTCAGCTCAGGATGCTGCCGGTTCAGATAGGGGGTCGTGATATATTTGGTGACCAGGACACAAGCGGCGGTAATGAGAAACGTGGCCGCAAAGATGAAATAGTAGTTGACCATCGCATGGGTGGGCGGAGCCACGCCGGCCGCATCCACAATGCCGTTGGCCTCTACGATCTGGGCGGAAACACCGCACAGCGCCGTGTCGGTTGCGGTGGGCAGCAAACAAGCGGTGTAGCCGCCGTTGGCGGCGGCGTAACCCATGATAATGCCGATCCAGGGGTGCAGGCCGAGAGATTTAAAAACAGCGGCAGCGATTACCATGGTGAACACCACACCGGCTCCAAAACCAATACTGGAGTTTACACCGACAAAGGCCACTGTGATAAATACAATCATAATGGGGGCGCCCACAACGGCTTTCCGCATAAGAGCGTCAAATAGGCCGAGCTTCTCCGCATAGCCGACGCCAATGGTCATCAGGATCAGCATACCCAGCGGGTAGTAGTTCATAAAGATCGAAATGAAATTCGTCATATAGTGTGCCAGCGTATCGAAGGTCATCAAGTTGACCACAGAGACGTTGGCGGTCTGAATGGCTCCGTCCACGACCGTCTCATAAGAGGCGGACCAGTTGATGGCGCTCAAAACCGCGCTGAGGACAACCGTAATAAGGGCCAGGGACGCAAACAGCCAGAACGGATGCGGCAGCATATTTCCGACTTTTTCCACAGCCCCCATCGCAGCTTCAAGCCAATTTTTCTTCTCTGTTTTCTTTACTTTTTGTGCCATAGTTTTCTCTCCTTTTAGACTCCTAATGTGGACATCGGACATACAACATATGCGTTCTGGGCACCTCCTCCCTAATATTCCAATTATTTATAGCTCAAGTCCTACTACTACCTCTGAGCACGCATAGGCCCCACGCTTTCCAATGGGATTATTAAAATCGTTTCCTAATTGAGGCGCTTCCTCTCCGGCGTTATATGGGCAGTTTTCCTTGCCGAATTCTTATAGTGCTTCATTACTGTATTAAACATATAGATATGTATATGTAATATAGCACAAACATCGAGACATAGTCAACCCCATTTTGTACATTTTTGTATTTACACTATTTTACATTATGTATATATATTTCAGGGCATATGACAAGACTAAAATCTTGAAACACACGGCACCTCCATCCTCATATTTCACACGGCAAAGGCTCTGCCGGTCCCAAGATCATGGCGCACAGAATTATGCCTCTTTCTATGGACATTCACGTGATAGAGTAAAAGGGATTTATATAATTTAAGGGTGGGCCCCGTCTGCGGCTTGCCGCTCGGAGTCCACCCTCACGCTTCACCTCCCAATGAGGTGAAACCTTTGTTTTCTCTACTATGCTCAACATTTTCCAAGTTTTAAACTCTCCGCGCGGCGGCCTCAGGCTTACTCCAGAATGGCCCCCTTGTCTGCGGAGGACACCTGTTTGGCGTACCGGGCCAGGTAGCCCGTCTTGATTTTGGGCTCCGGACAGCTCCACTTGGCCTTCCGCACCGCCAAAACCTGATCAGAGACGAGCCACTGGATGGTATGCTCCGGGATGTCGATGGTAATCAGGTCCCCGTCCTCCACCAAACCGATGGGCCCGCCGGAGGCCGCCTCCGGGGACACATGGCCGATAGAGGCCCCCCGGGTGGCCCCGGAGAAGCGGCCGTCGGTGATGAGGGCCACCTCCCGATCCAGCCCCATGCCCGCGATGGCGGAGGTGGGGTTGAGCATCTCCCGCATGCCGGGGCCGCCCTTGGGTCCCTCGTACCGGATGATCACCACGTCGCCGGCCACAATTTTCCCGTCGTAGATGGCCTTGATGGCCTCCTCCTCGGAGTTGAACACCCGGGCGGGGCCGGTGTGCCGCATCATCTCCGGGGCCACGGCGGACTGTTTCACCACGCAGCCGTCGGGGGCCAGGTTGCCCTTCAGCACGGCAATGCCGCCGGTCTTGCTGTAGGGGTTCCCGATGGGGCGGATGACCTCCGGGTCCCGGTTCATCACCCCCGCCAGGTTCTCCGCCACGGTCTTGCCGGTACAGGTCATCAGGCTGGTGTCGATGAGGCCGGCCTTGGCCAGCTCGGCCATCACCCCGTAGACGCCGCCGGCCCGGTCCAAGTCCTCCATATAGGTGTCCCCGGCGGGGGCCAGGTGGCATAGGTTGGGGGTTTTTTCGGAGATCTCATTTGCCATATCAAAGGACAGCTGGATGCCGCACTCGTGGGCGATGGCGGGGAGATGGAGCATGGTGTTGGTGGAACAGCCCAGGGCCATATCCACCGTCTCAGCGTTGTGGAACGCCGCCTGGGTCATGATGTCCCGGGGACGGATATTTTTTTCCACCAGCTCCATAATCTTCATGCCCGCCTGCTTGGCCAGGCGCAGCCGGGCGGAGTAGACCGCCGGGATGGTCCCGTTGCCCCCCAGTCCCATGCCGATGGCCTCGGTGAGGCAGTTCATGGAATTGGCGGTGTACATGCCTGAGCAGGAGCCGCAGGTGGGGCAGGCGTTTTGCTCATACTCCTCCACCCCGGCCTCGTCCAGCTTGCCGGCGTAGTAGGCCCCCACCGCCTCGAACATGTGGGACAGGCAGGTGCGGCGGCCGTCGTTGAGGGTGCCGGCCAGCATGGGGCCGCCGGAGACAAAGATAGCAGGCACGTTTACCCGGGCGGCGGCCATCAGCAGCCCGGGGACGTTCTTGTCACAGTTGGGGATCATCACCAGGCCGTCAAACTGGTGGGCCATGGCCATAGCCTCGGTGGAGTCGGCGATGAGATCCCGGGTAACCAGGGAGTACTTCATGCCCACATGGCCCATGGCGATGCCGTCGCACACGGCGATGGCAGGGAACTCCACCGGGGTGCCCCCGGCGGCCCGGACGCCGGCTTTGACCGCCTCGGCGATCTTGTCCAGGTTCATGTGGCCGGGGACAATCTCATTATAGGAACACACCACGCCGATGAGAGGGCGCTCCAGCTCCTCCCGGGTGTAGCCCAGGGCGTAGAGCAGGGAGCGGTTGGGGGCGGCGGGGATGCCTTTTTTTACAACGTCAGAGCGCATAGGGGCGACCTCCTGCATATTATTACTCAGTGATCAAGATGCGGCAAGAAAAAGGCACGGACGTTCAGTTGACAGCCCTCCCTTTTTCTCTATAATAATGGCATGGATACGTTTATTTTTATTGTGAATCTGATCGGCACAGTAGCTTTTGCCGCCTCCGGCGCCATGATCGGCCTGAAAAAGAACATGGACCTGTTCGGCGTGTGCATGTTGGGGCTGACCACAGCCGTAGGGGGAGGCGTGATCCGGGATCTGATCTTGGGGCTGACGCCTCCGGCGGCCTTTCAAAATCCCACCGCCGCCCTGGTGGCTCTGGCCACCTCCGGGGTGTTTTTCCTGCGGCGGGTGCGCCATGTCCTCACGCAGGACCAGCGCCGGTATGACGAGCTGCTGTTCTGGATGGACGCCTGGGGCCTGGGGGCCTTCACCGTCATGGGGGTCCAGCGGGCCCATGATCTGATCTGGAATACCAACCCGTTCCTGCTGGTATTCGTAGGCGTGCTCACCGGCGTGGGGGGCGGCATCCTCCGGGATCTGATGGCCCAGGAGGTACCCGATGTCTTTAAACGGAACATTTACGCCTGCGCCTCCCTGGCCGGGGCCCTGCTGTGCGCGGCGCTTCTGCCTGTCATCGACGACATGTCCGCCCTAATCTTTGGGCTGGCCCTGGTGGTGCTGATCCGGTTTCTGGCCCACCACTATGACTGGAACCTGCCCCGGGCGAAGTTTTAAGAACCGGTATTCATGAGGGAAAATGCCGGATGAGCGAGGAAGTTTGTCTGGCCCGCAAGGCGGGAAATCGCCGGAATCCTGGGTGGATTTCAAGATTTCCCAACGAGGCGGGGCGGCAAAATTCCCGCTTAGATGGCCGTTTGAGCTTGTGAATACAGGTTCTTAGGGTTCCACCCCTGCGTACCCGGAGAGGTATTGCGTCACACAGAGAAGCGGCGCCGGCCAAGCGGCCGGCGCCGCTCCTTTGTGCTGTTTTAGTTGGACGCGGTATCCGGGTTGGTGTCGTCGCCCCAGAGCATGTTCTTCCGCAGCTCGGCGCCCACGGTCTCCATCTGGTGCTGGGCCAGCTGGCGGCGGGTGGCGTTGAAGAAAGTGCGGCCGTTCTTGTTCTCGGCGATCCAGCGGCCGGCGAACTTGCCGTTCTGGATATCGGTGAGGACGGCTTTCATGTTCTTCTTGGTCTCCTCGTAGGGCAGGACCCGGGGGCCGGAGACGTACTCGCCGTACTCGGCGGTATCGCTGATAGAGTAGTTCATCATGGCCACGCCGCCCTTGTTGATCAGGTCGATAATGAGCTTCATCTCATGGATGCACTCGAAGTAGGCGTTCTCCGGGGCGTAGCCCGCCTCCACCAGGGTCTCGAAGCCCAGCTTCATCAGCTCCACCACGCCGCCGCACAGCACGGCCTGCTCGCCGAACAGGTCGGTCTCCGTCTCGTCCTGGAAGGTGGTCTCCATCACGCCGCCCCGGGCGCCGCCGATGCCGGCGGCGTAGGCCAGGCCCAGCTTATAGGCGTCGCCGGTGGCGTTCTGTTCCACGGCGATGAGGCAGGGTACCCCCTTGCCCGCCACATACTGGCTGCGGACGGTGTGGCCGGGGCCCTTGGGGGCGATCATCAGCACGTCCACGCCGGCGGGGGGCTTGATCTGCCCGTAGTGGATGTTGAAGCCGTGGGCGAACATCAGGGCCTTGCCGTCGGCCAGGTTGGGGGCGATGTCCTGGGCGTACATATCGGCCTGCTTCTCGTCGTTGATGAGGATCATGATGATGTCGGCGGCCTTGGCGGCGTCGGCGGCGGTCATGACGGTGAAGCCGTCCTTCTCAGCCACCGGCCAGCTCCTGCCGCCCTTGTACAGGCCGATGATCACGTCACAGCCGGAGTCCCGCAGGTTCATGGCGTGGGCGTGGCCCTGGGAGCCGTAACCGATGATAGCGATTTTCTTCCCGTTGAGATAGTTGATATCGCAGTCCTTCTCATAGTACATTTTTGCCATAGTTGTATTCCTCCTTGAGTTTATTGTCGTCATATATCGTGCTCCGTCCTCTTTCGATGGCGAGAGTACCCGTTTTCGCGATCTCCAGGATGCCGAAGCCGGCCAGCAGGTCGGTCAGCGCCTGGGTCTTGCTCCTGTCGCCGAAGATGCACACCGTAAGAGTCTCCCGGCTCACGTCGATGATATTGGCCCGGAAGATGTTGGCCATCTGGATCACCTCGTCCCGGGCATTGCGGTCGGCGGCCTGGACCTTGATGAGGGAGAACTCCCGCTGGATGGAGGTGTCCTCGTCCAGGATCTTCACCGCCAGCACGGGGATCAGCTTCCGGCACTGGCCGGCGATCTGGTCGATCATCAGCTCGTCCGCCAGGACGCTGATGGCCAGCCGGGCGGTGTTGGGCCGGTCGGTGGCTCCGGTGACAATGGACTCGATGTTATACCCCTTCCGGGAGAACAGCCGGGCCACCTGGCTCAGCACGCCGGGGATGTCCTGGACCAGGATGGCCAGGGTATACAGCTTTTTCTTGGAATCCAATTCTCGTTTCATCCTGCCCGCCCCCTATTTCAGCAAAAATTCGGTGATGTGGGAGCCGCCGGCCACCATGGGCCGGACCATCTCGTCCATATCCAGCACGCAGTCGATGACGCAGCCCCGGCCCGCCTCCAGCGCCTGGCGGAAGGCCTCCTCCATCTCCCCCATGGTGGCGGCCCGGAAGCCCTTGAGGCCGTAGGCCTCCGCCAGCTTCACAAAGTCGGGGCCCCGGTCCAGCGTGGTCTCAGAGAAACGCTTGTTATAGATCAGGTTCTGCCACTGGCGGACCATGCCCAGGGTGCCGTTGTTGAAGACCACCGTGATGATGGGCAGGCCGTAGTGCTCCACGGTGGCCAGCTCATGGCAGTTCATGCGGAAGCAGCCGTCCCCGGTGGTGTGGACCACCACCTTGTCCGGGTTGCCCGCCTTGGCCCCGATGGCCGCCCCCAGGCCGAAGCCCATGGTGCCGAAGCCGCCGGAGGTGAGGAGCTGGCCAGGATAGTCAAAGTGGAAGTGCTGGATGGACCACATCTGGTGCTGGCCCACGTCGGTGGCCACAATGGTGTCCTGGGGGGCCAGGCGGCGGATGGCCTCCAGCACCTGCTTGGGGGTGAGCTTCTCGCTCTCCCGGGGCACCGAGGGCGCCCGCAGGGGGAGGATCTGTTCCTTCCAGGCCTGATGGCTGTACTGGGGCAGGCGCTGGTTCAGCCGGGCCAGCACCCGCTTGGCCGAGCCGATGATGTGGTGGTCGGTGAGGACGTTTTTGTCAATTTCCGACCGGTCAATGTCAATCTGGACAATTTTCGCCTGGCTGGCGAAGGTGTCCGGCTGGAGGGCCACCCGGTCAGAGAACCGGCAGCCCACGGCGATGAGCAGGTCGCACTGGTCGCAGGCCACGTTGCTGGCCCGGGAGCCGTGCATCCCGATCATCCCGGTGGTGAGGGGGTGCCCGCCGGGGAAGCCTCCCCCGCCCATGACGGTGATGGCCACCGGGGCGTCCAGCCGCTCCGCCAGGGCCCGGAACTCCCTGTCCGCCCGCCCCCGGACCACCCCGCCGCCGCAGATCAGCAGGGGGCGCTCCGACTGGGCGATCATGTCCACCAGGGTGTCGATGTCCCCGGCGTCGGGCTCGGGGGCCTTCAAGTCGTGGCTGGTGGCCAGGGCCCGGACAGAGGAGCAGGCCCGGTTCTGGATCCAAGGGATGAACTCGTAGTCAATTTCCACATTGGGGGCGGTGACGTTTTTCAAAAAGTCGATGAGCACCGGCCCCGGCCGGCCGGTGGCCGCCACGGCGAAGGCCTGGCGCATCACGTCGGGGATGGTCTGGGGGTCCCGGACTAAGTAGGCCGCCTTGGTGATGGGCATGGCGATGCCGGTGATGTCCACCTCCTGGAAGGAGTCCTTGCCCAGCAGCGGCTCGGCGACGTTGCAGGTGATAAAGACCACCGGGGAGGAGTCCATGTAGGCGGTGGCGATGCCGGTGGTCAGGTTGGTGGCCCCGGGGCCGCTGGTGGCGAAGCACACCCCCACCCTGCCGGTGGAACGGGCGTAGCCGTCGGCGGCGTGGGAGGCTCCCTGCTCGTGGGCGGTCAATACGTGGCGTATTTTATCCTTATAGTTGTACAGTTCATCATAGAGATTCAGGATGGTCCCGCCGGGATAGCCGAAGACGGTGTCCACCTCCTGCTCCAGCAAGCACTCCATGATGGCTTGGGTGGCTCTGATTTTCAAGCTCTCAGCCTCCTTGTTCATCTCTTTCGTCCCCCCCGCAGGGACAAGCCTCCTTTTAAAAGGAGGTATCCCCGAAGGGGACGGAGGATTGTATTTCGCCGCAGGCGAACTGTGCGGAGCAAACGAGGTTTGCGGAAATTTTGTTTCCTCCGTATGCGCGCTTGGCCAGCGCAATCCCCAGTCAGCCTTGCGGCTGACAGCCCCTTTCCAAAGGGGCCTTTTTGGCGCAAACCTGAAAAGCTTCTCCTTTATTTCCTGCTACCAATCCAATAGCAACCCGTGCCAATTATTGTCCCCAAAAATCTTACCTCTTGGCTTGTCACCGCAAACATAAGCGACATAAAGTAAATTATCGCAAATACAGCGACGGAAATAAGCGCTCTTTTAACGGTTTCATTCATTTTAGTCTCTCCTCAAATCTTCCCCCCGCCCTTTTGCAGGGCGATCATGCCGGTGCGGGCCACCTCCAGGATGGAGAAGGGGCGGAGCATGGCCTCAAAGGTGTCGATCCGGTCGGGGGTATCGGACAGCTCCAGGGTCATGGAGGTGGGGGAGATATCCGTCACCTTGGCTCCCATGATATCGCAGATGGTCATAATGTCCTGCCGGGTCTTGTTGGTGGCGTTGACCTTCAGCAGCACCAGTTCCCGACCGATCATCTTGTCCTCGGGGATGGTGCGGACCTTAATCACCTCAATGAGCTTGTTCAGCTGTTTTTCCACCTGCTCCACCACGCTGTTGCCGCTGTCCACGATAATGGTAATCCGGGAGATGGCGGGGTCGTCGGTGACCCCCACGGCCAGGGAGTCGATGTTGAAGGCCCGGCGGGAGAACAGCCCGGTGATGCGGTTGAGCACGCCGGCCTGGTTCTCCACCAGGACGGAAATGGTCTGTTTCATCTTCTCCCTCCTTTAGTCCGTCGTTGAGACATCGGGGTGAACGTCGCAGATCATGAGACAGGGGCCCGGCTCCTCCAAAAATCGGCTGATCGCCCCGTCCAGCTGGTCCTCATCATTCACCGTCAGGCTGGGGATGCCGTAGGCCCCGGCGATCTTCCCAAAATCCGGGGAGCCGTCCAGGGCCACCCCGAAGGGGCCGTGGTAGGGGGCCCGGCTCTGGATCTGGTGGACCAGCCCCAGGGTGTTGTTCCGGAACAGGAGGATTTTCAGATCCATCCCGGCACAGGCCACGGCGGCCAGCTCGTTCATAGCCATTTGGAAGGAGCCGTCGCCGCACACCACCAGGGTCTGGCGCTCCGGCTGGGCGGCCTTCACGCCGATGGCGGCGGGGAGGGCGTAGCCCATGGTGCCCAGGCCGCCGCTGGTAAGCAGCCGCCCGTGCTTCTGGGGCAGGTACTTGCAGGTGAAGATCTGGTTTTGGCCCACGTCCACGCAGACCACGGCGTTATCCTCCAGCTTACCGCCCAGCTTCCGCATGACGGTACCGGGGAATACATAGCCCTCCCGCCGGGGGAACTGGCGGCTCAGCTCCGCCGCCCGGTAGTCCCGCAGCTTCTCCCGCCAGGCGGCGGAGTCGGTGACCGGCACCCCGCCCTCCAGCAGCTGGCGGAGGATCACCTTCACATTCCCCACCAGGGGGACGGCGGCCTGCATATTTTTGCCGATCTCCGCCGGGTCCACGTCGATGTGGATGGTGGCCATCCGCCGCTGGATCTCGTCCGGAGCGGTGATGGCCCGGTCCGCCGCCCGGGTGCCCACCATAATCAGCAGGTCGGACTTGGCCAGGGCCTGGTTGGCGCAGTGGTTGCCGTGGGCCCCCACCATCCCCATGTTCAGGGGGTGATTGGTGGGCATCAGGCCGATGCCCATCATGGTCTTTACCACCGGGATCCGGGCGGTCTCCGCCAGCTCCACCAGCTCCTCCCGGGCGCCGGCCAGCCAGACGCCGCCCCCGGCACAGATCAGGGGCTGCCTGGCCTTGGCGATGGCCTCCGCCACCCGCTTGATCTGTAAATCGTTGCCCCGGACGCTGGGCTTATAGCCCCGGATGTTGACCTCCTCGGGCCAGTGGAACTCCTCCAACCGCCCCTCCTGGATGTCAATGGGGATGTCGATGAGCACCGGGCCGGGCCGGCCGGTGGAGGCTATATGGAAGGCCTCCCGCACCACCCGTGGGATCTGGCTGGCGTCCTTCACCAGGTAGCTGTGTTTGGAGAAGGGGGCCACAGCGCCGGTGATGTCCACCTCCTGGAAGATATCCCGGCCCAGCAGGTAGCTGGGCACCTGGCCGGTGATGGCCACCATAGGGATGGAGTCCAGGTAAGCGGTGGCGATCCCGGTGATCAGGTTGGTGGCCCCCGGGCCGGAGGTGACCATGCACACCCCCGTCTTGCCGCTCACCCGGGCGTAGCCCGAGGCCATGTGGCCGGCGTTCTGCTCCGTGCGGACCAGGGTGTAAGCGATTTCCGGGACCTCCCGCAGGGCATCCACCGCCGGGCAGATGGTGGCCCCGGCGTAGCCAAAGATCCGCTCCACCCCCTCCCGGCGCAAGCTCTCAATCAGCGCCTGTGCTCCATTCACGGAACATCACCTCCAAAAAATCTGGGACAAACAAAAAAGGCCCCGTCCTATCCTTCCGATAGGACGAAGCCCATTCGCTCCGTGGTACCACCTAACTTCGCGGCCCGTGCCGGGCCGCGCGCTCATTGCCCCGATAACGGAGGGGAACCGTTCCCGCCTACTGGGGCGCCTGCCGCCGGTTCAGTGGGACCGCTCACGGGTGAGGTTCGGGGGAGGTCCTTCACGGGAGCTTACACCAGCCGCTCCCTCTCTGCGCATCCAGACATGCCTACTATCCCGCTCATCGCTTTTTGGATGATTGTCCACTATCTTACTCTACTCCGCTGAATTTGTCAATTCCTTTTTTTCTTTTTTTCAAGGGTTTTTCTGGGGGAAATATGTGCCGTCCCCCTCTTGCTCTTACCGGCCCCATCCGCTATAATGGGACTACCATATTCATCAAGGAGGAGTTTCCCATGGCTTTTGTGGAACTGGAAAAGAAGGGCGCCGTGGGCGTCATCACCATGAACCGCCCCGAGGCCCTCAACGCCCTGAACGAGGAGGTGCTCCGGGACCTGGACGCCGTCCTGGACCAGGTGGAACGGGACGATGATATCCTGGTGTCCATCGTCACCGGCGCTGGCCGGTCCTTTGTGGCGGGGGCTGACATCGGCCAGATGTCCACCCTCACCGCGGTGGAGGCCAAGGCCTTCGGCGCTTACGGCAACAAAGTCTTCCTGAAGCTGGAGAACCTGACCAAGCCCACCATCGCCGCGGTCAACGGCTTTGCCCTGGGGGGCGGCTGCGAGCTGTCCATGGCCTGTGACATCCGTCTGGCCAGCGAGAAGGCCAAGTTCGGCCAACCCGAGGTGGGGCTGGGCATCACCCCCGGCTTCGGCGGCACCCAGCGCCTGGCCCGCATTGCGGGCCTGTCCAACGCCATGGAGCTGATCCTCACCGCCAAGACCATCGGGGCGGCGGAGGCCAAGGAGCTGGGGCTGGTCAGCCACGTGTACCCCCCCGAGGAGCTGATGGACAAAGCCCTGGAGCTGGCGGGCGCCATCGCCGCCAACGCCCAGGTGGCCGTCCGCCAGTCCAAGGCGGCCATCCGCCGGGGGACGCAGACCGACATGGCCACCGGCGCCGCTTTCGAGGCCGAGGCCTTCGGCCTGTGCTTCTCCACCGAGGACCAGAAGGACGCCATGGCCGCCTTTGTCAAGAAAGAGAAGGTCACTTCCTTCAAAAACCGCTGATCCATCAAACGGCGCCCGCTCCCCCTTCCGGGCGGGCGCCGCTGTGTCAGGAGAACCATCTATAACAGGGGGACGCCACATGAAACCCATTACTGTTGACCTGGGGGACATCACCAGGTTGGACGTGGACTGTATTGTCAACGCCGCCAACAAGAGCCTGCTGGGGGGCGGGGGCGTGGATGGGGCCATCCACCGGGCCGCCGGCCCGGAGCTGCTGGCAGAGTGCCGGACCCTCCACGGCTGTGAAACCGGGGAGGCCAAACTCACCAAAGGCTACCGTTTGAAGGCCAGGTACGTCATCCACACCGTGGGGCCGGTCTACGCCGGGACGCCCCGGGACGGGGAACTGCTGGCCAGCTGCTACCGAAACAGCCTGGATTTAGCCCGAACGTATGACATCCACACCATCGCCTTCCCGGCCATCTCCACCGGGGTGTACGGCTACCCGCTGGAGGAGGCCGTCCCCATCGCCGTGGAAACGGTAACCTCCTGGCTGGAGGAAAACCGGGACTACCCCCTCGCCGTGACCATGTCCTGCTTCAACGAGCGGATTTACCGGCTGTATCAGGAGGCCATCCCGGGGCTTTGACCGTACGGGAACAGAAAAGAACCTGGGCGATCCATAGAATCACCCAGGTTCTTCTTGTAATCAGAATCCTGAGAACCGGACAGAGGCTGAATTACTTCAGCTCCACCTTGGCGCCGGCTTCCTCCAGCTTCTTCTTCAGCTCCTCGGCCTCGTCCTTGGACACGCCCTCCTTCAGAGCCTTGGGGGCGCCCTCGACCACAGCCTTGGCCTCAGCCAGGCCCAGGCCGGTGATCTCACGGACGGCCTTGATGACCTTGATCTTGGCGGCGGCGTCGAAGCTGGCCAGGACCACGTCAAACTCGGTCTTCTCCTCAGCGGCGGGGGCGGCGGCGCCACCGGCGGCGGGAGCGGCCATGGCGGCGGCGGAAACGCCGAACTCCTCCTCCAGAGCCTTCACCAGCTCGGACAGCTCCAGAACGGTCAGGGCCTTAACTTCCTCGATCAGAGCAGTAATCTTCTCACTAGCCATGATAATTTACCTCCTAATAGTGTAATTTCAAATGTTATGTTTCTCCCCTAGGGGAGCGGATGGGGCCGCTTACTCAGCGGCGGGGGCCTCCTCAACGGGAGCGGCCTCGGCGGCGGGAGCCTCCTCAGCCTTGGGGGCGGGCTCGCCGCCCTTCTCAGCGATGGCCTTGATGACGATGGCCAGGCTGGTAATGGGCGCCAGCATCATGCCCAGGGCCTGGGCCTGGAGCACGTCCTTGGCGGGCAGCTCGGCCAGGGCCATAATCTCCTCCAGGGAGATCACCTTGCCGTCCATAAAGCCGCCCTTGATGTTGAAGCGGTCGCCCAGCTGCTTGGCGAACTTGTTCACCACCCGCATGGGGGCGATGGGGTCGCCGGCGCTGGTGGCCAGAGAAGTAGTGCCGTTGAGCACGTCGTTCAGATCATCCAGACCCACGTTCTTCATGGCGAACCGGGTCAGGGTGTTCTTGACAACGGCGTACTGCACCTCGCTCTGACGCAGCTCGGTACGCAGAGCGGTGTCCTCAGCCACGGTGATGCCCTTGTAGTCCACCAGCACGCCGCTGGCGGCGCCCTTCAGCTGCTCAGTCAGAGCTGCGACCACGGCCTGCTTCTCAGAAAGGACCTTTGCGTTAGGCATTTTGGTTTCACCTCCAGAAATTGTCTGCGCGAAACAAAAAACCTCCTGTCAAAAAGACAGGAGGACAGTACAGTCAAAGTAACTTCCTTTGATTGCACTCTCGGCAGGGATTACACCCGAAGGCACCTGCTGTCTTTGAACGCATGCGGTATTATACCGAAAAACATCCCCTGTGTCAAGGGGTTTTCCCGTTTTTTTTGGATTTTTCCCGCCGGGACGGCTACAGCTCCCACTCCGCCACAAAGTCGATCAGCCCGTCCACCAGGCGCAGCTGCTTCTCATCCAGGGCCCGCAGCTTCTCCGCCACGTTTTTCCAGCTCTCGTCGTGCCGCCGGGAGGCGCCCACCAGGAATTCGTCCGGCGTGGTGTCCAGGGCGATGGCCAGGCGCATAATGACCTCCGTGGAGGGGATAGAGACCGCCCGCTCAATGTTAGACAGGTACTGGTCGCTGATCTCACACTGCTCCGCCACCTGGGCCTGGGTCAGTCTCAGCACCTTCCTGCGCCGGGCGATCCGGCCCCCGATCAGCTGATAATCCAACTCCACAGTCCCCGCCCCCTGTCCGATCTGTTCCCTATTATCTTTCCTTATCTTCCGAAAAATAAGAATCATTTATAAGTGGGAAATCAAACTTGACATTCTGTTTTTTAAGTATTATAGTTTATTTATCAACTAATAAATGGTCTTTTGAAGGAGGCTCTCTCATGCCGCTTCCCCAGTCCCAGCCAGAGCTGCTGGATACTCTCTTCCAACAGGTAGGGTGCGCCTACCTCTCTGACCTAAAAAACCTCCGCTACCGCCCCCAGCTGCGGGCCGCCCTCTTTGGGATTGCCCCGGAAACATTCCCATACAGCCAGTGGCTGGGCGCCGCCCGCTACCTCCTGGGCGGGGCGGAGGACACCGGCGCCAGCGCCCAGCTGCGCCAGTCCCTGCTGGACAGCCTCTCCGCCCCGGAAGATCCCTCCACTTGACAAAGTTCCGCTCCAGTGGTATAGTACCACCATTAAACTGGCTTTGACGGAGACGAGGCCCAAGAAACCACCCAGAGAGGAGCGCCCAGCGCTGAAAGCGCTCTGTGGGGACGATGGCCGGTACCACTCCTGAGCCGCCCGGGACAACCGGGACGGGCCCTCCCGTTACAGAGGTCACAAGCGGCAAGTTGTCATGTTTGCCTGTTACGGCGTAGACGCTTCTTGCAAGCAGGGTGGAACCGTGGGACGTATACACGCCTCACCCCTGAAGTTCATCAGGGGTGAGGCGTTTTTTTCGTTTTGCCCCGCCGTTGCCTCGGCCCCGCCGGGCCTCAGCCCGACCGGGACGGGAGAGCGATTTTTGAAAGGAGCGACCCCACATGTCCGAAGAAAACATCTATACCTTTGAAAACCCCGAATACCGCCAGACCTACTGGCACACCTGCTCCCACGTGATGGCCCAGGCCGTCAAGCGCCTGTGGCCCGAGGCCAAATTGGCCATCGGCCCCTCCATTGACGAGGGCTGGTACTACGACATGGACGTGCCCTTCCCCTTCACCCCGGAGCATTTGGAGCAGATCGAGGCCGAGATGCGGAAAATCTGCAAAGAGAAGCTGAAGCTGGAGCGCTTCGAGCTCCCCCGGGCGGAGGCCATCCAATTCATGGAGGAGAAGGGCGAGCCCTACAAGGTGGAGCTCATCAACGACCTGCCCGAGGACGCCGCCATCTCCTTCTACAAGCAGGGGGAGTTCACCGACCTGTGCGCCGGCCCCCACCTGGACTCCACCGGCCGGATCAAGGGCAACGCCCTGAAGCTCACCGCCTGCAACGCCGCCTACTGGCGGGGGGACTCCAACCGGGAGACCCTCCAGCGGATCTACGGCGTCGCCTTCCCCAAGAAGGACGAGCTGGACGAGTACCTGGCCCGGATTGAGGAGGCCAAGAAGCGGGACCACCGCCGCCTGGGCAAGGAGCTGGGCCTGTACCTGCTGATGGACGAGGGCCCCGGCTTCCCCTTCTTCCTGCCCAAGGGCATGACCCTGAAAAACACCCTGCTGGACTACTGGCGCCAGGTCCACAAGAAGTACGGCTATGTGGAGATCTCCACCCCCATCATGCTCAACCGCCAGCTGTGGGAGCGCTCCGGCCACTGGGACCACTATAAAAACAACATGTACACCACCGTCATTGACGAGACCGACTTCGCCGTCAAGCCCATGAACTGCCCCGGCGGTATGCTGGTGTACGCCAGCGAGCCCCACTCCTACCGGGAGCTGCCCCTGCGGGTAGGGGAGATCGGCCTGGTCCACCGCCACGAGCTGTCCGGCGCCCTCCACGGCCTGTTCCGGGTGCGCTGCTTCAGCCAGGACGACGCCCACGTGTTTATGACCCGGGAGCAGATGCAGGACGTGATCCAGGAGACTGTCCGCCTGTTTGACGAGGTGTACTCCACCTTCGGCCTGAGCTACACCATCGAGCTGTCCACCATGCCCGAGGACCACATCGGCACTGTGGAGGAGTGGGAGAAGAACCAGGACATCCTCAAGCAGGCCATCACCGCCATGGGCAAGGACTACGTCATCAACGAGGGGGACGGCGCCTTCTACGGCCCCAAGCTGGACTTCCATCTGGCCGACTCCCTGGGCCGCACCTGGCAGTGCGGCACCATCCAGCTGGACAGCCAGCTCCCCGAGCGCTTTGAGCTGGAGTACACCGGCGAGGACGGCCAGAAGCACCGCCCCGTGATGATCCACCGGGTGGTGCTGGGCTCCATCGAGCGGTTCATCGGCGTGATTACCGAGCACTTCGCCGGGGCGTTCCCCGCCTGGTTATCTCCCGTGCAGGTGAAGGTCCTGCCCGTCACCGACCGGGCCGCCGGGTACGCCGGGGAGATCTCCGCCCAGCTGGACGCCCAGGGCTTCCGGGTGGAGGTGGACGGCCGCAACGAGAAGATCGGCAAAAAGATCCGGGAGGCCACCCTGGAGAAGATCCCCTATATGCTGGTGGTGGGCGACCGGGACCTGGAAAACGGCACCGTCTCCGTCCGGCACCGCTCCGGCGAGGATCTGGGGGCCATGCCCCTGGCCGAGTTCGCCAAGCTGCTGGCTGGCGAGGTAGCGGATAAGACCATCAAATAACCCGAAAAAGCTCACACCCGCCGAAAAATTTGCGTTTCGGCGGGTGTTGTTTTATCAAGGATTGTCTAATCAATCTGAGTTTAGCGGAGGGAACCCAATGGATTGCATATTTTGCGAAATCGCCGCTGGCCGGTTACCATGTATGAAAGTATATGAGGATACACATACATTGGTGTTTATGGACAGCGCGGAAGATGTTGATGGCCATATGATCGCGATTCCCAAAAAGCATATCGGAAATATTTTTGATTGCGACGCTGATAGCCTGAGCCATTTGATGTTCACAGTAAAAAAGGTCTCAAACCACTGTGTTAATCATTGCAATTATAACGGTATAAATCTATTGCACGCCAGTGACGCAAGCGCGGGACAATCCGTCCCTCATTTCCACATTCATATGATTCCAAGGCGAATCAACGATGGGATTGACGCATGGCCTAAGTTTGAGGGAGCGAAAGCGGAAACAGCGGAGATCTGGAAAAAAATAAAACTGTAAATTCAAATTTATCTTTCAAATCCTCTTAAAATCCTGATACATCAAGGTTTCCACTGATTGAATGTTCAAGCCTTATGTAATTTCCCTTGTTTTTGCCCTTGCAGGCCGAAACAAGGGAAACTTTTTACTCCCCGCAGACTACCTTATCCAGCAGTCGGGCGGAGGTACGCTTGGCCTCCCTCGTGGCGTGGGCGTAAATGTTCATCGTGGTACTGACGTCGGCGTGTCCCAGCAGCTCCTGTACGTCCTTGGGCGCCGCCCCGTTAGACAGCAGATTGCTCGTGAACGTGTGTCTGAGCATATGGAAATGAAAATCCTCCAGCCCCGGAACTTTCTTCTTCGCCTGACGGCACATGATACCCACCGTCCCCGGCGTTTCAATGGCCCCGTCAGGACGGAGACAGACAAAGGACAGCTCCCTATACCCCTCCGGCACGCCTGCCGTCCTGGGCAGGGTGTAGACCTCATAATAGGCCCGGTCTTTCTCCCTGACCTCGGTGCAGTAGTTCAGGCTGTAAAGCTCCCCATAGCGCAGGCGGTTCCCGATCTGCTCCTTTTTGGCCCTCCGCAGGATCGCCGCCAGCGTGTCGCAGAAGTCCACGGTTCGGACTTTCTTCCGCTTGGTGGCCCCGATCTCCGTCTTGTGCCTCGCCCCGTTATAGCGGATGCTCCGCCGCACCGTGAGGTACTGTTCGTCCAGGTTGACGTCCTGCCAGGTGAGGGCGCAGACCTCGCCAATGCGAAGCCCGGTGTAGTAGGCAATCTGAATGGGCAGCAGGGCCGGGTTGTCTTTCTTTTTCAGAAAGTCCTCCAACGCCCGGAACTGTTCATGGGTGAGGGTGGGCACAGCAGGGGCGTCCCCGTCCTCCTGGGAGAACAGCTCGTATTCCTCTTTCTTCCCCCGCCAGACCACATACTGCATGGGGTTGAAGCTGATGAGCCGCTTGGGGAACACCGCAAAGCGGAACGCCCCTTGCAGAACTGCCGAATACTGCCGTAAGTACCCTTTGCTGAGCGCCTTTGCCGCTGTGCTGTCTGGGTTTGTCCCGCCGAAGCTGAGAAGGTCGATGTAGGCTTGCAGATGGTCGGGGGTGACGCTTTTCAGCTTGCGGTTGCCGATGGGGTGCCGCTTGATACGGTTGACCGTTCCCTGATAGGCCATTACGGTGCCGTTGCTGAGATTTCCAGGCTTCAATTCTTCCTCTACCCACATATCCAACAGTTGGCCCACGGTGGCGTTCTCAGACTTTGTCACGAACTTTTTCGCCTCGTAATCCTCCATCGCCTTGCGGAGCAGGGCCTCCGTTTCGGACTTGCTCTCCGTCCCGGCGAACTCCTGCTGTACCTGCCGCCCGCTCTCGTCCTCCACATAGAAACGGTAGTACCACTTTTTGCCCTTTTTGCGTACAGAACCTTTTGCCATAGATAAAATACTCCTTTCTATCCGTGGCAATCGGGCCTGTGACGTATGATGTGCGCTGTTATGTTGTCAAGGTGCCACGGAATCGTTGGCGGCGTTCAGCCGCACCTGAGCGTCATGCAGGATGTTATACAGGTAAACTGTATCAACCCTGGTACGCCCTTTGTCGAAGATATGTAGCAGCCCATCCAGGAACCGCTTCATATCCTCAATAGGAGCTTCCATCTCCCGGCGATAGACCGGCACGATGATGTCGTCAACGTGGATGGTGTACTGCTGGATGGATTTTTTGAGGGCTTCATCTTCGGCCAGCCGGTCGATCTCGTTCAGCGTCCTGCCGTAGTGCTGGGCGGTGATGGAGAACAGGTCGATCAGCAAGCACAGCGTAGACGTAAGGAACCGCTGCTGAATTTCCGGCTGTACCGTCTTAGCCACAGCGTCCAAGAAACTGTTCAGATGGTCTAAAACCTCGCCCTCGCAAATGGTTCGGCCATCCTCGTCTTTGATTTCCTTTTCCTCAGACAGACCCGCGAGCCATTCCGGGGTGGTTTGCAGGGCGTCCGCCAAACCGTTGATAATCATTCTACGGTTGGGATTGACCCCATCCGTTTCGTACCGCTGGATGGTGGACTTGTTGACCCCCACCCGCCGCCCAAGCTCCGGCATGGAGATACCGATCTCGTTTCTGCGCTCTTTGATACGTTTACCGACATCTTTTGGAGTAAGCATTTCTGCGTTGTCCAAGAAGTTCACCTCCTATCGAGTATGAGTATAACACAGTCAGATCTGAACTGCAACCCTATTTTTCATATATTTTCAAAAATATTTTTTGAAACGCCTTAAAACGAGTTGACAAACAGCGGCAGTTTAAGTATAATAACGGTGTTGCAGTTGCAAAACAAGTGCAATAGAAGGAGGCGTGCAGAATGAACGCAGTTAAAATGGGGCTGACCATCGAGGAAGCCGCCGAGTGTACGGGCATTGGGCGGAACACCATGCGGAAGCTGGTGGACTGGGGCAAGCTGCCGGTGCTGAAAGTGGGCCGCAAGGCCATCATCCGCCGGGACACGCTGGAGCGGTTCATGGCCGTGAACCAGGGGCGGAACCTGCTCCGGGAGGGTGACGTCCGCAGGGTCGAGTGAACTTCCTCCAAAAATTCACCGGCTGAAAAGGACAGCCGAGGCAGCGGGGACGCACCCGCAAAATACATCGGGGCGGAAGTGGTACAGTCTTAGCAAGCAACGTATTGTGATATCACAATACAGCTTGACAGGGGTTCCACCCCTATGACCCCGGAGAAAGGAGAATCCATGCGAAGCAGAACCAACCAAATCATCATCCGCCTGTCTGACGAGGAGCTGGCCGACCTCAACGAAAAGGTCAGCAGGGTACGGGGTTCCCGTGAGCGGTTCATCCGGCAGTGTATCAGCGGCGCTGCCATCCGGGAGGCCCCCTCCGTTGACGTGCCGAAGCTGATCTATGAAGTCCGCAGGGTGGGGGCCAGTCTCAACCGTATCCTCATCGTTGCCAACGCCAAAGGCCTGCTGGAAGTGCCGGAACTCCGCAGGGCGATGGAGCGGAACCGGGAATTAGAAGTACGTATCGTGGATGCCTACACGAAGGACTGACTGCTTCTTATATACGCACCGCACAGCCATTAGGCCATGCGGTGCGTATATAAGAAGCAGTCAGTTTTCTTCGTCATAAGGAAGGATTAACCAATCCCCTGTTTCTGTAACGCGATAATACTTACTATTTTCTGTATCAACTTTTATAACTGGGATTATACCGCTGTCCAAAACAGTTCCATCAATATAATAGTGACTTGCCCCATCAAAATAAATATCATGGAATCTTGGATTCCCGGATATTTCCGCTGTTCCTATATGTCCCGCGACGATAACCATCTTATCATAAAATCTTCCTGTTTGAGCTGGGTATTTTTCTGTGAATGTAAAATCGTCCGTTCCCCATTCCCATAAATCCTCTGCTTCTTCGTCAATGCCGGCATGAACAAATATTGTATTACCCTCGACGTAATATCTTGGCAGGCCTTGCATCCACGCTATATACAGATCTTCTTCCGCTTCGCGAGTATAATCATTTTCATCCCCAATTCCACCAATAGGCCATCGGCCATCGCATACCATGTCCTCGTGATTTCCAATCAAAGCTATTACTTTATCGGTGCCATACTTATTTTGCAGATGCATGATTTTCTTAAGGACACCATAACTATCAGGGCCATGCACATAATCACCCAAAAGGACAATCTTATTATCTCCAGATAGGTCTATCAGCGATAAAGCATATTCAAACGCGTCAAGGCACCCATGTATATCACTCATTGCGTATATGTACCCCATATTATATTCTTCACTCCCTCAACTGGAAAATCCAATAGGTCTTATCTGTTCCTTATCATACTGCTTAACGATATTTACATCCAAATCAACTTCCTGAAGCTCAAATAGCTTTTCTCGACCGATTTCTTCTTCCGCCGACTCTGAAATTCTGGTCGCCTGGCGGTTTACAGCTTGCTCGAACAGATTACGAACGAATCTACCGTTTCCAAATTCGTTTCGAGTACATACTTGCTTAAAAATTTGCTGTGCCTTGGCTTTTGCCTGTGACGTCATCACATACTGCTTATCCAGGAGCATTTTCTCTAATATTCCCATCAATTCATCTGAACCATAATCAGGAAAGTCAACGTGAAACGCTATTCTGCTTCGCAATCCCTCGTTTTTAGCAAGGAATTCTTTCATCTTTCCAGGGTAACCAGCAAAGATAACAATAACATCTCCGCGCTTATTCTCCATTTCCTGGACAATGGTGTTGATTGCTTCGTCACCGTAGAGCCCGCCTCTATCCTCGACAAGCGAATACGCCTCGTCTATGAATAAAATTCCACCTTGAGCCTGACTGAATTTTTCCTTGACAATCTGTGCTGTCCACCCTACATATTTACCTACAAGGTCTGCCCTCCCACACTCGATAAAAGCTCCTGTTTTCAAGATGCCGTTCTCTTTGAGAATTTCTGCAAGCAGGCGAGCAACCGTTGTTTTTGCTGTTCCAGGGTTACCTGTAAAAATCATATGTCTTGTAACGGCTTCCTTGGAATCATAATATTTGCTTCGTAGTTTCTGAATTTTGTACGCAGCAATAATATCCTTTATTATTATTTTGATTTCTGACAGACCCACCATACTCTGCAACTCATCGAAAGCAGAGCCCTTTTTCTGAATGGCTTTGTCGATTTGAAGAGTCTGGCTGTAGCTGTACGCGCTATAGACCCGATCTTTGAGACGAGCTTTCCTCCACTGGTTAAATTTGGTACGAACTTCTGTAGCTGAGTAAAACTTCCCCGGTTCAAAGACAACATCATTTTCAAAAAAACGTTGTATATTTGAGTCCACTAAAAGGGTTAAGAAATAAGCTAATGCCTGCCTTGCATTGCCAACGCCCTCTTGGATTTCGATGATATCCAGTTCTTCGTCAATTTTTCCTAAAAGCTGCTTGGCAAAACCCGGATGACTTGAATTCTCAACGAAAAAGAACAGAATATTCCCGGAGAATTCTTTGATGTACTCTGCCAGCATATCGGATATCTGATGATACTGTGAGGCATACTCCTGCTCTGTCGCAACGTCTCCATTTAAAACAATTTCGACTACGGAATTTTGAGAGCACTTGAATAGTTTAGAAATATTGTCTTTGTCCCATCGTTTATCCTCAATAGCATCTATCTTTGTAATCCGGCGGCTCAGTAGTCTTTTGTTCAGATAGAGACAGTTTACTAAAAAGTCTATCATCTCATCGGCAATAATATCCGCCTTGACCGATAACTTGTAGTGTACCGGAATGCCGAAAAAGAGCTTCTTTGAGTGCTTTCCACAGAAAATCCGATCTAATTCCTGCATCATAGAGCTGTCAGGCAATAGTTTTTTTGCGGCCGCTTTTGCTGATGCCTTATTTGTCACGGTGGACTCATAGGCCAAACGGTCTGAGACTTTATAACCATAATCATATTTTGTAAAATCTGTAAAAAACTGCTTAGTACACGCTTCCCTTACCCGTGTGTCATACATCTCATGGCGCTGTATCGCACGGTTGAAGTCGGTCACGGTGATTTCTTGGATCAGGGCCAATGTTATGTCCGTCTGGATGGGGAGGCGTTGCCAAGCCTGCTGAATATCAGTTTCAACTTCAATCGTGCCCTTTTCAGCACCCGATGGCGTATACGCCACATATGCGAGAATCGTCGATGGGGTGCTAATTTCTGCAATCTGCATCAAAAATGATTGCTGCTCCTCAAAGATATCCAAAAGGATGGTATTCAGGCGCTCAAGGCAGCTTGTCCGCCTTTTGAATACACTTCCTTCTTGCTCGTCGTCTTTAAAAACAGGAGAAGAAGAAACTACCTCGATATGATATATTATCACGTTAAGGAGCCCCCTTTTCTGCTGAAATCTGCTTACCAAAGGCCAAAATCTTTGTTATCCACGTATCCATCTTTTCTGAGCTGCTGAAGGTACAGCAGCGCGGTATTACAATCCCATATGCCACCCGCCTGCATGACAAGTGGGATATGCAAATCATAAAAATGCGCCAATGGAACATCAAAGAGCTGTGTGGCGATTTCTTCTGGATCGCTTTCAAGCATAGCTTCTTTAAAAATGAACTCGTAAGCTAAGTCCAAATTCTTTATATCGACCCAGAATCTGCCTAACGCTGACCCCCTGTAAAGCTCCCGGTTGGCCTCGTTGACAAGACCAAGAAAGTGCCCTGCGGTCTGCTCCGTTAAGATGCGCGGACTAGGGAAGAGGAGGGCCCGGACGGCATTTTCCTCGCACTGGATGGACAGCTGGAGCGGAAGGGGCGGAGCCACGGGACTGTCCAGCTCGCTGAACAGGTGGAATCGCTCCCGTGGCGCGGCCAGGGAGATAATCTTTGGGGTGGAGCCCATCACTTGCAAGCCCAGCTCCGCGGATCTGCGCCTGACGATCTTCTCCAGCGTGTCAAGATTTTTCTCTTTCATGGGACGGCCTCCCTTCCCGTTAGGCTGTCCGCAGCGCAAGCAACTCCGCTCGCCGCCGCAGAATTGCAATGTAGTTGTCCAAGAGTTGGTCGAGCTGGATGTCTTTGGGGCTGTGCCTGCATGGGCTGCCAGTCCCAGCGAGGTCGAGGATGTTCCTCTGTTCAATAGTTTCAGCAGCGAAGAAAGGCTCCAAGTTCTCCTTGTGCAGCCAACTTTGCAGGGCTTCTTCATCCTGGGCATACGAAAACAAATCGTACAGGAAGTGAGGCATATAGTCGTAGTAAGGCTTGCCTCCCCGGAGAGTGTTCCAGCTGCGCTTGGGCAGCAGCATGACATTGAACCGCTGCTGGCCAAGCGCAAAAAGGGTGGATAGCTTCCGCGTGAGTTCCGAGTCCGGAAGGAAGTTGTCAATGCGTTCGATCATGTTGTTCAGGAAGCCTGTGTGATCCTTGAGCCCAATTCCTTTGGGCTTCAGTTCCGCGTAATCGAGCTCTCTCCACAGCTGCCAAGCCGGCGTGTCGAAGCAATTCAGCGTATATCGCAAGGGTAGCCAAAGCGATATTATTGTGTCTGCCTGGAGATTGCCTCCACTAAGGACGCAGTCAAGATCGTGAGTACGACGGTATTCGTCGTCTCTCTTCCCGGCGTAATCGCGCCAATATTTTAGCTTCGCAATGATTGGCTCTAAGAAAGTAGCCCTTTCCCCAATATAATGGTAAGCCATTTTGTAAATTCCCTTATTATCTCAGATTGAATAGGTTCAACTTATCCGTTTATAAATGGTGATCTTCCCCTTTGTAGCTGAAACAACCTTAAAGCGAGGATCGCTACGAATCTTAGCGGACAGCTGCTTGGCCATAATCATTTTTTCGCTCCTAGAGAGAGAAGGCCACTCCTTATCCAGCAACGCTGAAACAATGAACTGCCTATCTGGCTTAACCTCTTCTAAGACCTGAAACATCTTGGATATAAGTTCGTTGATTGGAAAGGTATTTTTTTTGCTGTCCAGAGAAAGCATTACGCAATAATGCTGATAAGCAGAAAGGGAAAAACCCAATTTTTGCGCCTCTCGAGAAATAAGTTTGCAATCTTCGTCCGAATAGTTACTGTATATGCGTTTCATGATAAACGGCCCCCTCATTTGAAAAAGTAGGTGCTACAATACCTTGACATTGTAGCACCTACTATGTGACCTGTCAATACTCTTCTATGTGAAAAACTTTTTGCATTTACGAAATGCTGTTTATCCTCGCTCGCATACGCCGACAGGCTGTCCTTCTTCAGAGGATACATTCAGGCACGGGAGATAGTAGTCGCCAATCAATTCATAACACAAACCATTATTCTTGTCAAAAATGTACTTGTCCATCTTGAAATCCTCCGCTATCATAATATTCGCACATACGTCTCAGTTCTCCGATTGCCACACGTTGTTATATCCTGTTGCGTGATTTTCTTGCCCTTGCTTTTGCCCTTATGGGCAACCAGGGTAAGGGTAAACTTGTGTGAAACCGAATAAAGGGATAAGGCGAACACACTGCGAAAAATCCATTGTTTTCAAGGCTTTCGGAGGATTTTATTGAAAACCTACGGTGAGCAATGACCGCTCATAAAATCGTAGTATTCAAATTCCTTTTTATCACACACCCCCACAATCTCATCACAAAAACAAAAAGGAATGACCCCTAACTGCCCGTTTCGTAATCCGTTGCAGCTAGGGGTCATTCCTGTTCATTCTTGTTATCTAACATCATTTTGGCTACCTCCGTTTCTACAAGATGCGTTTCGCCGCCTTCCCCGTCCAGCAACCTCTGAACCAATTCCTCGACTATCTCTTTTGTGGCCGTATTTACGGCTGTATATCCTCATACGTGAGGCCCTTTGAGTCGGATTGTTCGGTTTGCTTTCCGGTTGTGCCGCTGCACGCTCCCTGAATGCCGAGCCTGCTCAAGCTTCAAAATGAGATTCGCCGGGACTTCCATCACCACCGCTTGGGACCGACCTTCGCTCCGCCTGGCCGCCTCCGCGGCCCCGCTTCACACCACTCGCTTTGCTGTGATCTCCCACCGGGCTCTCCCTTTTCCCGATTTTCCCTGGCCTGTGGTTTTTGCCCTTCCTGACCTGGTCTTGGACTGTCTGATCCTTTTACCTCGCTTCTCGGCTTCAGGTGCTGGGGTATTTAGCTGTACATTGGACTCACCCTTTCCTTGGTTATACTTTACCACACTAGTACACTCTTGTCAAGAAGTTTTTCTTCGGTTTTCTACACAAATCATTTCCCGCTGTTTTAGACGCTTTGCATAAACCGGCGGGAGAACTTGCAAAAACGCCCCTGGAGCGCTGCTCCAGGGGCGGCCTGTTCACATGTGTTCCGGCGGGGGGGCCGCCGCCAGCTCCCGCATCCAGCGGTAGAGGGGCACCAGGGACTTCCACCCCTCCAGCACCTGCCCGGCCAGCTCCGGGCTGGTGAAGGCCCCCTCACAGCTGGGGTTCCGGGTCAGGCTGATCTGCTTGCGGTTGTACCAGGGGGAGAGCAGCGGCCCGGGGTCCCCCTTGGGGCGCTTGTACGCCTCCCCCTCCAGGTTGAACTCCCCCCGCTCCTCCACCGCCCGGACCAGCTTCTCCAGGGGCTTGGGGTCCCGGTCAATGCTGGCCCGGAGCTTGGCCATGGTCAGGGGGGCGGGGTCCCACACCCCCATGCCGTAGCTGTACCCCTCGGGGGAAATCTCAAACCACAGGCAGGGGATTGCGCAGTCCCGCTCCCCCGGCTTTCGCAGGGAGAACCACAGGTGGTCCTTGTAGGGCCCCCGGCCAAAGAGCCGCCGGGCGTCCCGGTAGATCCGGCTCACCTTCAGCTCCAGGCCCAGCTCGGGGTAGAGCTCCGTCATTTCCCGGGTAAGCCAGGCGGCCAGGGCCCGGGTAGGCCGGTCCACCAGCGCCAGGAACTCCTCCTTGTGGGCCAGGAACCAGCCCCGCTCGTTGTTGAAACGCAGGTTCCAGAGGAAGTCGATGGTCCCCTGGGTGTAGCCCTGAAATTCCATGCCGTCCATTTATTGGGACCCCCCCGCCTCCGGGCCCGGGCGGGCATCAAGGCCGGGGTCAGGCCCCGGATCCTCCGGGGGCGTGACGGGGTTCTCCGGAACGCTGGGCTCCACCGGCGGGTCGTCGGGGGTTCCGGGGTTGGCAGGCTCCCCGGTCCCCGGGTCAATGGGGGTAATCCCGGAATCACTGGGGGGTGTGGTGACCCCCGGGTCAACCGGGGAGGTGGTCCCTCCCGGCTGGGGAGGCGTGCCATTGGGCCAGGTGGCCGGGTCGCCGTCGGCGGGGTTATAGTGGTAGGTATTGGGCCGCATCTTGTACTTACTGCCGCCCATGTCCTGCTTGTCGATCTCGTTACCGTCCTTGTCGTAAATATAGCGGTAGGTGTGGGCGCTCCAGCCGGTATAGGCGTACTGCTCCCGGTCCAGCACCAGGGTGCCCTGGGGGACGCTGGGGTCGGGGGCATACACGGTGGTGGGGGCCACCCGGTCAAAGGTGCTGCTCTTGGGCACGGCGTAGATCCCCTCCGGGTTGGTGCCGTAGAGCTTCACGTTCAGGTACCGCTTGCCGTTGGAGTCGTAGCTGTTGGTGACGATCTTAACGGGGTAGTCGGTGTTGTTTTTAAAGCGGAAGTCCAGGCTGCCATAGAAAACCGTGGCGTCCATGCCCAGATCCACATATCCGGTGTTGAACTGGTGGCAGTGGCGCTCCACCACCTCCAGGTTGGTGTGGAGAACGGCGTAGTAGATGGTGGAGGAGGTCTGGCAGATGCCGCCCCCGATGTCGTCCACCGACTGACCCGCCTTGTAGATGGGGGCGTTTCTATACCCCTTGTCAGCGGAGCGGCTGCCGGTGGTGTTGTTGTAGGAGAACTCCTGGCCGGGCAGCAGGATCACGTTGTTGCACGCCTCGGCGGACAGTTTTACGTTATATTTCCGGTTGGAGGAGCCGGACACCCTTGTGGTGCCCTCCCCCAGCAGATCCCGGAAGAGCTTCCCCTCCAGGCTCTCCTTGGTGTCCTTGGGCTGGGTAACGGTCAGGGGGACAGAGAAGGTCTCCCCCTCGGCGGCCTGGGAATAGGCGGTCTCCAGGGCGGCCACGTCAAAGTCCACCCCCACTGTGTGGCCGGTGACCTCAAAGGTCTCCGGGTCCATCTGGGCGCTGACCGGCTCCACGTACACCGCCCGGTGGATGGCCTCGAAGTCGGGCCGCTCCGTCTGGCTCCGGGAGGCGGCCAGGACAACCCGCTTCTCCACCGGGCCGCCCCCGCCGCCCAGCGCCTCCTGGAACCCCTCCTGGAGGGCCTCCCTGGCGTCCTTCTCCACGGTGTCCCAGTCCACGGTGACCACCGGGGCGCCCTTGGTCATCACCAGCTTGTCGCCCTCCACCTGATAGCCGTGGTCCGCGGTGGAGCCGGCCACCGCCCGCTCCATCCGCTCCATCAGGTCCCGCAGGGCCGGCTCGTCCTCCGGCAATCCCATGGGCACCTGGCTGGACATGCCCAGCATATGGCCCGCCAGCTGATAGCCGCTTTGGAGGAACTGCTCGTGGCCCAGGGCGAAGGCCTCCTCTACCAGGCCGGGCGTATACGTCAGCTGGCTGGCGTCCATGCTCTCCTCCAGCCCCTCATAGACCAAGGTGAGCTTGATGTCTCCCCCCCGCTGCTCAAAGGCGGTCCGGACGGCCGACTCGGCCTGGGCCAGCGTCAGGTTGGACACATCCACCCCAGCCACCGACACGTTGGGCAGAATGGTGTCCCGGCTGACAGCCCAGGCGCACAGCCCCAGATAGGCCGCCGCCAGCGTGCCCGCCACCGCCCCGGTGATGATCCAGGGCAGCTTCTTGCCGCCGCCCTCTTCTTTTTTTTCTAGCCGCCGTCCTTCCATTCCACTGATTCCCTCCTGCCGGCCCGGGGCCGGTTCTTTTGTACCAAGCATATATTATAGCATGCCCCCTCCGCCCTTACAATTACAGAATAGTTACAATGCGGGGGGATTCCCCGCTAATTCCTGCCAGCCCGTCAAAACCCGCCATTTACTTTTTGGGGGAAATGGCCTATGATAGAGGCAGGCCGCCCTTTCCGCCGGCGGGCGCTGATCTCCGCTCCCGGCGGCGCCCGTCAGCCTCTCGGGGGCAGGGCCCGTTTCTTCATGGAATTTTAAGAAAAAATCAATTCCATTTTGGGAAAGTTCTGTTATGATAGGGATACAACGTGTGTGGGGGGTACATCATGTCTGATTTTTACGAGGAAAGACCCAAGCCGAAAAACGATTCCGTCTACTGGCTGATCGCCATCGGCCTGCTGGTCACCGGCGTTGCCGCCCCGGTGGGCATCATTATGATTATCCTAAAAATGTTCAGCGGGGATAAAGCACGGGGCCGCCACCCCTATTACCAGGGGCGGGATCAGGCTGACGGGACAGCCTGGGACGCCCAGGGCTCCGCCCCCTCCCAACAGCCCGCCCCGGCCAAGGCGCCCAAGGCCAAAGCCAAGCCCGCCCAGAAGAAAAAGCCGGGCCGGAACCGGATCGCTGAGATGGACAAATCCGGCAAGACCTGGGCCATCGCCGGGGGCGCCACGGCCGCGGGCTGCCTTCTCGGCCTCATTGGCAGTCTTGGGGATCCGCTGTACTGGCTGTTCAGCGGGAATTTCGCCTTCTTTGTGGAGGAGATCATGGAACTGATGGTGCTCCCCTGCATCGCCGCCGGCGGGCTGGGATGCCTGTGGGCCGGTCTGCGCAGGCGCAAGCAGGCCAGCCGGTTCCGGGGCTACCTGGCCATGGTGGGGAACCAGAGCTCCGTGTCCATCTCCGACCTGGCCTCCGCCACCGGCCTGTCCCCCGCCAAGGTGCGGGACGACCTGGCCGACATGCTGGACGAGGGCATCTTCCCCCAGGGCTACCTGGACTACGGCGGCGACCGGCTGGTCCTGTCCAACGAGGGAGTGGCCGCCCAGCCCGCCAGGGAGCGCCCCCAGGAGCCCCCCCAGTCCCAGAAGCAGCCGGACCAGGAGAACGCCATCCTGGCCGAGATCAAGGCGGTAAACGACGCCATTGACAACGAGAAGATGTCCGCCCAGATCGACCGGATCGGGGTCATCACCGCCAAAATCCTGGACTACCAGAAGTCCCACCCGGACAAAGCCCCCCAGCTCCACAGCTTCCTCAGCTACTACCTGCCCACCACCCTGAAAATCCTACGGGCCTACGGCCAGCTGGAGGCCCAGGAGATCTCCGGGCAGAACATCGCCGCCGCCATGGGCCGCATTGAGGGCATGATGGACAAGGTGGTGGAGGGCTTCGAGAAGCAGCTGGACCTGCTGTTCCAGGGGGACGCCATGGACATCACCACCGACGTGGAGGTGCTGGAGCGGATGCTGGCCAAGGACGGCCTGTCCGACCGCCCGGGGCTGACCTTGGGCCTGTAAACAAAAACCGCCTCGGAACGGGGCGTTGAGATGAGAAACGATCTGTAGGGGCGCGTATTACGCGCCCGCGGGCGGCTGATAGCCGCCCCTACAGGGTTTCTTCAAGTAACGCCCTCATCCGAGGCGCTTTTATAGCCGGCACACTTAGGAAGTGTGCCGGCTATATTATACTCTCTTATAGGTAACCCGATGAAACAGAATCCCGCTCTCCTCCTGAGCCGGCCCCTCCTCCTCCACACGCCACTCCGGGGCCCGGTCCAGATCGGGAAAATAGCGGTCGGCCGGATACTCAGCGTGGACCTTTGTCACATAGGCCGTATCACAGCGGCCCAGAAGCGCCTCGTACACCGAGGCCCCCCCAATGACAAAGGAGTCCGGCGGCGCCACCTGAAGCAGGGCGTCTAAATCTGGAAACACCTCCGCCCCCTCGGGGGAGAAATCCGGGTCCCGGGACAGAATCAAGTTCCGCCGGCCTTTCAGCGGGCGCCCCCCCGGAAAAGTAGCCAGCGTTTTGCGTCCTAAAATAACGGGGTGCCCCATCGTGGTCTCCCGGAAATAGTTCAGATCACCAGGGATATAGATAATCTGGTCCCCATCGTTGCCAATCCCCCATTTTTCATCCACCAAAACAATCGCCTTCATCATGGAGACCTCCTTTTCTATCGCTACACCGCCACGGGGATTTTGCCCCCCACCGGGTGGGCCTGGTACCCCTCCAGCCTCACGCTGTCCGGGGTAAACTGGTAAAAGTCAGTGACGGATGGGTCCAGGATAAACTCCGGGGCCTGGTAGGGCTCCCGCTCCAGCATCTCCTCCACCATGGGGACGTGGCGGTCGTAGATGTGGCAGTCCGCGATGACGTGGACCAGCTCCCCGGCCTCCAGGCCGGACACCTGGGCGAACATGTGGAGCAGGACGGCATACTGCATCACGTTCCAGCCGTTGGCGGTGAGCATATCCTGGCTGCGCTGGTTCAAAATGCCGTTGAGGGTCTTGCCCGACACGTTGAAGGTCATGGAGTAGGCGCAGGGGTACAGGGCCATCTCACTCAGGTCGTGGTGGTTGTACATGCTGGTGAGGATCCGGCGGGAGGCCGGGTCGTGCCTCAGGTCCCACAGCGCCTTGTCCACCTGGTCCATATCCCCCTGGGGATAGTGGTGTTTCACGCCCAGCTGGTAGCCGTAGGCCTTGCCGATGGTGCCCTTCTCGTCCGCCCAGGCGTCCCACACATGGCTGTTCAGCTGGTGGATGTCGTTGGACTTCTTCTGCCAGATCCACAGCAGCTCGTCCACCGCCGACTTCAGGAACTGCTTGCGGACGGTGAGGATGGGGAACTCCTGTCTCAGGTCGTACCGGTTGACCACGCCGAACAGCTTGACCGTGTGGGCGGGGGTCCCGTCCTCCCACCGGGGGCGGACCTGGAGATCGGTGTCCCAGACGCCCTTGGACAGGATGTCCCTGCAATTTTGAATGAATACCTGGTCGGCGTAGCTCATAGCCAGCAGCTCCTTTTGTCGATGAATCGAGCACAGTTTTTCCTATTTTACCATACGCCCCGGAAAAGAGCAAGAGGGCGGGAGTTCTCCCGCCCGCTCATGAATGTCCACCTGTCTCAGGCCCCTTTGTACTTCTTCCGCGTGGCGATGCCCCCCCGGATATGGCGCTCCGCCTTGTTCTCCTCCAGCACCTGTTTCACCTGGAGGTAGAGCGAGCGGTTGAAGGAGGGCAGCCGCTCGGACAAGTCCTTATGTACAGTGCTTTTACTGATCCCGAATTTTCCAGCGGCGGACCGGACAGTGACCCGGTTCTCTATGATATAGAGCGCCAGGCGCTCCGCCCGTTCCTCCATGTTTCCTTTCAAAGCACAACACTCCCCGCCTCTTAGAACCTGCATTCACCAGCTCAAACAGCCATCTAAGCGGATCGTCCGCCGCCCCCGGCGTTGGGAAATCTTGAACTCCACCCAGGGTTCCGGCGATTCCCCGCCCCGCGGGCCAAGCGAGCGCGCTCGCTTATCTGGAATGTTCGCTTATGGATACCGGTTCTTACTGCTCCATCCTATGCGGGACGGCGGCGGGATATGTTGTCAATTTGGTTGGTCTATGCCAGGAAAATGCCCGGCATGTTGGACAAAGGCCCATCCAGGCGGTTCGGCGGTGTTTGCTGGCTGTAAGCGGGGCTCTTATTTCCGGGGAATGATCCGGGCGGTGTTCCGCACCTTGCCCAGCTCCCCGCCCCGCAGGTTCTGCCGGGCGATGAGGGCGGAGATCTCTCCCCGGGCCCCCTCCACCTCCGCCTTAAAGGCCCGGGCGGACAGCCGCAGGGCCCCGTGGCCCAGGATAATCAGCTGCTCCAGCCCGTCGGAGGTGGCCACCCGAACCCGGTGGTCCTTCCCCAGGTCATAGGTGGTCTTCTCAATGTAGGCGTCGGCGGTCTCCGCCTCCTTGGTGTACACCACATAGATGTTGTCCCGTTTCTCCACAGAACCGGGGTTGCCCTTCACCTTGTAGGCGTCAAACACCAGGATGACCACGCATTTCTTGAACCCCTGGTAGTTGGACAAAATCTCCATCAGGGCGGTCCGGGCGGCGGAGACGTCGTCCTGGGCCAGCTCCTTCAGCTCGTCCCAGGCGAAGATAATGTTGTAGCCGTCCACCAGCAGGTACTCCGGGCCGGACTTCTGGTTCCGGATGGTATACTTCCCCTCGTCCAGGCTGGTGCGGGCGGGCCTGCGCTGGGGCTCAAAGGCCCGGGTCTCCACCTTGCCATAGGTGTTCTCAAAAATCGCCTGAAGCTCTTTGTCCTGGGCCAGGCTCCCCCCCTGGGGGATCAGCCGGCCCCCGGCGGGCCTGGCCCCCTCCTGTTCCGGCGCCGGCGCCGGCCGCAGGCAGCTTTCCAGATGCATATGCTCTTCTACCTGGTGCCAGGGCACGTTCACCCCCGCCCCGTGGGAGCAGAACACCGAGTCGGCGGTGTTCTCCAGATCCCGCTCCGGGTCATAGCCCATCGCCTCCACAACCTTCTCCTGATTGACGCAGGGCTCATACCCCCGGAGGGCGCAGCTCAGCCGCCCCCGGCCCCGGGTGTAGGCGGCCACGTCCCTCCAGTAGCCCCGCATCCGGGCCACCGGGGCCCAGCCGGTGAGGAGGACCAGCTCCCCGGCCCCCTCCGGGCCCTCCACCGTGCCGCCCATCCCCTGGATGTCGGTCATGGCCCGGCCCACGCAGTCCTGGGGCAGCTCCAGCTGGAAGCTGTAGTAGGGCTCCAGCAGGACGCTCTCCGCCCGCATCAGGCCCTGGCGCACCGCCCGGTAGGTGGCCTGGCGGAAGTCGCCCCCCTCGGTGTGCTTCAGGTGGGCCCGTCCGGCCACCAGGGTGATTTTCATATCGGTGACAGGGCTGCCGGTGAGCACCCCCCGGTGGCGCTTCTCCACCAGGTGGGTGAGAATCAGCCTCTGCCAGTTCAGATCCAGCTGGTCGGTGGAGCAGGCGGAGGCGAACCGCAGGCCGCTCCCCCGCTCCCCGGGCTCCAGGAGCAGATGTACCTCGGCGTAGTGGCGCAGGGGCTCGAAGTGGCCCACCCCCTCCACCGTGTTGGTGATGGTCTCCCGGTAGACGATGGAGCCAGCGCCGAACGTGACCTCCACCCCGAACCGGTCCCGGATCAGCCGGGTCATCACCTCCAGCTGCACCTCCCCCATGAGCTGGAGGTGGATCTCCCCCAGCAGCTCGTTCCAGACCACCCGGAGCTGGGGGTCCTCCTCCTCCAGCTGGCGGAGGTTTTTCAGCATGGTGTGGACGTCCTGGCCCGGGGGCAGGATGACCTGATAGGTGAGTACCGGCTCCAGCTGGGGCTCCCAGTCGGCCTCCGCGGCCCCCAGCACCTGGCCGGGCCGGGTGCTGGTCAGGCCGGTGAGGGCGCACACCGTCCCCGCCGGGGCCTCGTCCAGTGTCTGATATTTGCTGCCGGAGTAGACCCGGATCTGGTTGACCTTCTCCTGCCAGCCCTCCCCCTCCAGGGTGGCCCGCACCTTGAGGGAGCCGCCGGTCACCTTCACGTGGGTCAGCCGGTCATTCCCGTCCCGGGAAATTTTGAATACCCGGGCGGCAAAATAGGGGCCGTACTCCCGTTCCAGGGTGTAGTCCTGGAACCCGGCCAACAGCTCCTCCACCCCCTCCAGCTTCAGGGCGGAGCCAAAAAAGCAGGGAAACACGATCCGCCGGGCGATGAGGTTGGCGGCGTCCCCGGGGGTGACCTCCCCTCCCTCCAGGTAGCGCTCCATCAGCCCCTCGTCGCAGGAGGCCAGATCCTCCTGTAAACCAGCAAAGTCCTGGGAAAAGTCCAGACAGCCCCCGTCCAGCTTGTCCTGGAGCTGGGCCAGCAGCTTCTTCCGGTCGGCCCCGGCCAGGTCCATCTTGTTGATGAACAGGAAGGTGGGGATGCCCCTCCCCTCCAGCAGCCGCCAGAGGGTGCGGGTGTGGCCCTGGACCCCGTCGGTGCCGCTGACCACCAAAATGGCGTAGTCCAGCACCTGGAGGGCCCGCTCCATCTCGGCGGAGAAGTCCACGTGCCCCGGGGTGTCCAGCAGGGTGAAGGCGGTGTCCCTGTAGGTAAACTCCGCCTGCTTGGAGAAGATGGTGATGCCCCGCTCCCGCTCCTGGGCGTCGGTGTCCAGAAAGGCGTTCCGGTGATCCACCCGCCCCAGCTTCCGCAGAGCGCCGGCGGTGTACAGCAGCCCCTCGGACAGGGTGGTTTTCCCCGCGTCCACATGGGCCAGAATGCCGGTGACCAGCTTTTTCACGGCCGTTTCCCCTCCTTCCCTTCTTTTTGTACCAGCATACCGTTTTCCCGGCCTCCCGTCAAGGGCGGCGGGAACCGCCGGGGGAAATTTCCTCCGGGCGTGTCCGTTAAAGAAGATCGTTTCATACAATTTCTTCCGCCAGCGGCGGGGGGAACGCGGATAAAATTCTTCCTTTGGGGCACTCCTTTTCCTCCCCCTCCTATGGACTTTTTTCCAAAAAAGAAGTATAATAGGATCTTCAAATGTATGCTTGTGAAAAGGAGCCGTCCATGCCGTACACAATTTTGTGGATCTTCTTTGTTTACGCCTTTTTGGGCTGGTGCTCTGAGGTGAGCTACGCCGCCCTGGTCACCGGGAAGTTTGTCAACCGGGGGTTTTTGAACGGCCCCTGGTGCCCCGTCTACGGCTTCGGCGCCATCGCCGTCCTGGCCTGCCTGGACCCGCTGAAGGACAACCTCCCCCTGCTGTTCCTGGGCTCGGCCCTCCTCACCTCCGCCCTGGAGTGGCTCACCGGCTTTGTGCTGGAGAAGATCTTCCACCAGCGGTGGTGGGACTACTCCGATGAGCCCTTCAACCTGTCAGGCTACATCTGCCTGCGGTTTTCCATCCTGTGGGGCTTCGCCTGCCTGTTTGTGGTCAAGCTGCTCCACCCCACGGTCCTGCTGCTCATCCGCCTGCTCCCCCAGTTCATCGGCCTGCCCCTGCTGGTGCTGCTGTGCGCCGTGATGGCGGTGGATCTGGCCGCCACCGTGGCGTCCATCGTCCGGCTGAACCGGCGGCTGGCCCTCATCGACGAGCTGGCCGGAAAGATCAAGGAGGCCTCCAACGACCTTGGGGAGGACCTGTCCGAACGGGTGCTGGACGCCGCCGAGAAGGGGGCCGGCTGGAAGGAGGAGCTGGAGGAGCTGTCTGAGCGGCTGGCCCAGCGCCGGGCCCAGCGGGCCGGGGAGCTGGAGGAGCTCCAGGACCGGCTGGACAGCGCCCGGGACCAGGCCCGGCGGCAGATGCTGGAGTGGCAGGACAGCGTCCAGGAGGTATTGAACCGGGAGGATTCCGGCCAGCGGCGCCTGATGCGGGCCTTTCCCAAGCTGCGCTCCACCCGCCACCGCCGCGCCCTGGAGCGGCTGCGCCGCCGTCATAACCAGGAATAACCCCATAAAATCATCTCATTTCACGCAAAGGAGGGCGTCCCGCCTATGGAACAATTGGAACATCTGCGCTCCCGCATGGAGGAGGAGCGCCCCACCCCCTGGGAGGAGCTGCCTGACATCGCCCTGTATATGGATCAGCTGATCTCTTACATGCCCCGCCAGCTCATCCGCTTTGACGAGGGCTCGCCGCTGACCTCCGCCATGGTGAATAACTATATCAAGGACGGCCTGGTCCCCCGGGCGGAGGGCAAGCGGTACGGGCCCATCCACCTGGGCTACCTCACCGCGGTGGTGGCCCTGAAGCAGGTGCTGTCCGTGAAAAACATCGGCGCCCTGCTCAACGCCGGCCGGGCCACGGAAAAGACGCCGCCGGAGCTGTACGCCTACTTCTGCCGGGCGCTGGACCAGGCCCTCACCGACACCGCCCATACCATCGACCCCCAGGCCCAGGAGCAGGACTTGGCCCGGATGGCTCTGGACTTCGCTGTGCGCAGCTACGCCAACCAGCTGGCCTGCGCCCGGATTTTGGAGATTTTGCAGCCCCCCGAGGGCCATAAGCGAAAGTAAGAAGCCGTACCCACCAACCCATATATCCATATAAGGAGTGATCCCATGCCCAGCTTTGTCATTCTCACCGACTCCTCCGCCGACCTGGACCAGAGCATGGTCCAGCGGCTGGATGTCCAGGTGCTCCCCCTCAGCTTTATCCTCAATCAGACCACCTACCGCAATTACCCGGACAACCGGGAGATGGCGCCCCAGGACTTCTACGGCCGCCTGCGCCAGGGGGAGGCCGCCACCACCGCCGCCCTCAACGTGGCGGAGTATACCGAGGCGCTGGAGCCCCTGCTCCAGGCGGGCCACGACGTGCTGATCCTGGCCTTCTCCTCCGGGCTGTCCACCACCTTCAACTCCTCCTCCATCGCTGTGGAGGAGCTGCGGGAGAAGTACCCGGAGCGGAAGCTGTACACGGTAGACACCCTGTGCGCCTCCCTGGGCCAGGGGCTGCTGGTCTACCTGGCCGCCCAGGAGCGGGCCAAGGGGAAGAGCATTGAGGAGGTCCGCCAGTGGGCCGAGGATCACAAGCTGTCCATCTGCCACCAGTTCACGGTGGACGACCTCCACTTCCTGAAGCGGGGCGGCCGGGTGTCCGCCGCCACCGCCGTGGTGGGCTCCATGCTCCAGATCAAGCCTGTGCTCCACGTGGACAACGAGGGACACCTGATCAACATCGCCAAGGCCCGGGGCCGCCACGCCTCCCTGAAGGCCCTGGTGGACAAGATGGAGCAGACCGCCATCAACCCGGCGGATCAGATGGTGTTCATCAGCCACGGGGACTGTCTGGAGGACGCCCAGGCGGTGGCCGAGATGGTAAAGGCCCGCTTTGGGGTGAGCCAGGTCTACCTCAACCAGATCGGGCCGGTCATCGGCGCCCACTCCGGGCCGGGCACCGTGGCTCTGTTCTACATTGGAACGGAGCGTTAAGGGAGCGGCAGCCTGTAGGGGCGGCTATCAGCCGCCCGGGGGAGCGTACTATGCGCCCCTGCAACCCGCGCCTCAATTTCCGAAACAGATTGGATGTGGAACCTATGGACGAGATCAAATGGCTGGAAGTAACCGTCAACACCACCCCTGACCAGCTGGACAGGGTGTGCGCCAAGCTGGCCGCCAACGGGATGGACTCCCTGGTCATTGAGGACGAGGGGGACTTCCTGGCCTTTTTGGATCAGAACAAGCAGTTTTGGGACTATGTGGACCAGGAGCTGCTGGACCGGATGAAGGGGGTCACCCGGGTCAAATTCTACGTCACCGACGACGGGGACGGCAGGGCGCAGCTGGAGCGCCATGTCCAAGGCTTGGACTGGGAGTACTCCGTCCTCCCCCTTGCGGACAACGACTGGGCCTACAGCTGGCAGAAGTATTATAAGCCCCTGGAAATTGGAAAGCGGCTGTATGTGGTGCCGGAGTGGCTGCGGGAGGAGCCCGTCCCCGCCGGCCGGGTACCCTTTTACCTGAACCCGGGGCTCACCTTCGGCACCGGCTCCCACGCCTCCACCCAGCTGTGCCTGGAGGGGGTGGAAGAGCATGCCGTCCCCGGCCGGCCCGTGCTGGACCTGGGCTGTGGCAGCGGGATTTTGTCCATCGCCGCCCTGTGCCTGGGGGCGTCCAGCGCCGTGGCAGTGGACATCGACCCCAAGGCGGTGGACGTGGCCTATGAGAACGCCGCCCTCAACAGCATCGGCCGGGAGCGGTACACCGTCCGGGCGGGGAACGTGCTGTCCGACCGGGCGCTGGCGGCGGAGCTGGCCCGGAACCGGTATCACCTGGTGCTGGCCAACATCGTGGCCGACGTGATCATCCCCCTGGCCCCCCAGGTGCCTGGCCTGCTGGCGGAGGACGGGATCTTCCTGTGCTCCGGCATCATCGACACCCGGGCCCGGGAGGTGGAGGACGCCCTGCGGCGGGCGGGCCTCACCCTCACCAAAAAGCGGGAGAAAAACGGCTGGGTGGCCCTGGAGGCCACTGTATAAGAGCCTGTTCAGCATCTTCCCAAACGCCGGCTGGCGGGTCTTTTGCCGCCATGATTCGCTCAATTTTTTTGAAATCCACAAAGGATTCCTGCAAAAATTTATTTTCGCCTGACGGAAAAATCCCTCGCCATTCGGCATTTTTTCAGATACGAAACAGGCTCTAAAGAAACGGCCCCCACCGGCTATGCCGGTGGGGGTTCCTCTTTTCTACTCCAAATCCTCGATACGCATCCGCCGCAGGTCCTCCTGGGTGTCCCTCCGGCCCTTGTAGTGCAGCCAGATCCCGCCGAAGATCACGGTGGGGATGTTGGCCGCCAGGAAGATCACCGCCGTGATCACAATCATCCGGACGGTGTCCGCCTTGGCCTCCGCCGGATTGTAGTTTGGGTCCGGGTACTGGTCCAGGATATTGCCCTCCCCGTCGTAGACGGTGACGGTGCCGTTTTTGGTGACCGTCTCCTGGATCACCACGCCGTTCTCCTCCAGGATGGTGCCGCCGCTGGCCCCGCCCACGCCCTGGAAGGACGCCACGCTGAGCACCATCAGCAGGGACATGGCGAGGGACAGACAGGGCAGGATCAGCCCCAGCCGCCTCCCCTTCCGGCACAGCCACACCTGAAGCACAATCAGCAGGGCGATGGGCACCAGGGCCATGAAGACGCCCACAATCATTCTCACGCCCAAGATTGAAAACAGTGTACTCATTTCCCTTCCTTTCCGGCCCCCTCCCCGGGGGCCTCTCCTCTCACTTTCTTATACTCGTTGATGAGCAGCTTGGCGGTGTCGAAGTCCAGCCGCTCGTTCACCGCCAGCCGCTTGATGGTGGCGATATAGGGGTCGGCGGCGGTGTCCTCGCCGATCTTGATCTTCTGGATCAGCCGGTCCAGCCGCAGGCGGACAGTGGGGTAGGTCACCCCGTACTGGGCCGCCATCTCCTTCAGGGAGCCGGAGGCCAGGATGAACCGCTTGATAAAGGCCAAATCCTCCTCCTCCAGGCCGGACATCCAGTCGGGCAGCAGTTCGACAGGCATAACACCTCTCCTTTCGGTTTGCTTCCTCTGGTTTGACCTCATTATATACTTTAATTTTATTAAAGTCAAGTTTAATTTTATTTTTTATTTTGTGAAAATAAATGCCCCGTTCGGGGCATTGGATGGGGACGGGGCTACCCGTCGATCATGGTGTCCTTGGCCCTCCGGCGGAGGAAGGAGAACTTGGTCTCAGAGCAGATGACGGCCACAAAGATCAGGGCGAAGCCGATGAGCAGCCGGGCGTTCACCGGGTCGCCATAGAAGAGGACGGAGAAGATCACGCCGGTCACCGACTCCAGGGAGAGGAGGATGGCGGCGGCGGCGGGCTCGGTCCACACCATGCCGATGTTCTGGAACAGCATGGCCACAGCGGTACACATCACGCTGAGATACAGCACCGCCCAAACCACCGCCGGGTCCTGGAAGGCCTGGAGGGGAAAGTCCTCCACCAGGGCCCCGGCCGCCCAGCAGTACAGGCCGGTGAAGAAAAACTGGAAAACGGTAAAGAGGATGACATCCTTCCCCTTGGACAGCACCACCACGCCGATGAGGTTGACGGCGCACAGCAGGGCCCCCAGCAAGGTGAGCAGATCCCCGATGTTGATGGTGAGCCGCTCGTTGAGGGAGACCAGCCCCACCCCGGCGATACACAGCGCCGCCGCCAGGACGTTGTACCGGTCGGGCCGCCGCTTCAGCGCCGCCCAGGCCAGGAAGGGGACGATGACACAGTATACCGCCGTCAAAAAGGCGTTTTTGGACGGGGTGGTGTAGATCAGCCCGTAGGTCTGGGCGGCGTAGACCAGAAAGAGGATGAAACCGGACACCGCCCCCCGCCACAGGTAGTCGGGGGCAAAGGAGCGCCACCCCTTCCCCACCACCACGGCCAGGATCAGCGAGCCCAGGGTGAAGCGGAAGGCCACCAGGTAGAAGGCGGGCAGGGCGTCCAGGGCGTTTTTCATCACCACAAAGGACGTGCCCCAGATGAGGGCGGCGGCCAACAGCATGGGCTTGGCCAGTTTTTTCATCAGGTCAGGGGACATGGGTATCAACTCCAGCTTGTCAGATAGGGGCGGGCTGTGGTATCATCAAAGCCGCAAACCCTGCCGCAAATGAGGATCCCTTCGATTGACAAGGGGCAATACGTCTGTCGGCGGAGTTTTTCGGGAGCGAAAATAGACGCTGGCAAGGCAGACGAGGCAGCCGGGCTGACGCCCGGCAACGAGGATAACGCCGCCAGCATCTGCTTTAGCCCCGAAAAACCGTGTTGCCCCTTGTCAATCGAAGGGATTATATCAAAAAAAGCGGGAGCCCGCAAGACGGCGCCGGGCTCTTTGCGGCTCGCCGGGGAGATTTATTTTCCCGTCCGCTCCCGCCATTTCTCTGGGAGGAACTATGTACTTTTTTGATCTGGACGGCACGCTGCTGGACTCCAACGGGGTCTGGCTGGATATCGACATCGCCTTCCTGGGCAAGCTGGGCGTCTCCCCGGTGCCCGAGGACTACACCGAGTATGTCACCCACCACTCCTTCCCCGCCTCGGCCCAGTACACCAAAGAGCGCTTCCAGCTGGCCCTGGCCTGGGAGGAGATCGCCGCCGCCTGGCAGGACATGGCCCTGGCGGCCTACAGCGGCCAGCTGGAGCTGAAGCCCGGGGCGAAGGAGTTCCTTCTCCGGGCCCGGCGGGCGGGGGTCCCCTGCGGGCTGATTACCTCCTGCATGCCACACCTGACCCGGGCGGCCCTGGAGCGCCACGGCCTCGCCCCCCTGCTGGACCCGGTGCTCATCGCCGGGGAGCTGGGGATGGAGAAGCGGGACCCGGGCCTCTACCGCCGGCTGGCGGCGGAGGCGGGGCTGGAACCGGGGGACTGCGTCCTCTTTGACGACTCGCCGGTGTACCTGGCCGCCGCCAAGGAGGCCGGGTGGCGGGTGTACGGGGTGGCCGACCCCATCTTCGCCGGCCGGGAGGAGGAATTTTCCGCCCTGTGCGGCCCGGAAGGCTACCCCTTCTCTTTTTTTGGCCCGCTCCCATGAATATGCCGGCACACTTGAAACGAGGGAGGTTCCAATGGAACCTCCCTCGTTTTGCCCCTGTTGGGGATCAGCTCTTTAGTTGGCTTTGATAATCCGGACCTGCTCGCCCACGGGGTCGATATAGACGCTCAGGTTGTCGGAGAAGGACAGGCACGTCTCCACGCTCTCCTTGGCGTTGGAGCCCCGGTTGCTCCAGTTGCTGGGATCGTACTGGTTGCTGCTGATCTTCAGGTAGCACTCCACATCCTCGGCCACACGGTAGTTCCGGCCGCCGATCTTGACGTACTGCAAGCCCTGGCTCTCGAAGAAGTCGGCGGAGCTGACGTCGTGGTAGCCTCTCAGCTGGATCACCGTGCGGATCAGGGGCTTGCCCTCCCGGTTGGTGGTGATGACCACACCCACCATGTCGCCGGTCTTGCCCCGGTAGGTGGCGTTGGTGGCGAAGTCGATGGGGCCGTCGCCCTGGAGCAGACGCCAGGCGGTACTGTTCTCAAAGTCCTCGGGGGTGTAGCCCACCATCATGCCGTAGCGGTAGCCGCTTCCGGTGACACCCTCCAGAACGATGTAGTCCACAATGTCGGAGCTGTTCAGGTGGTAGATGGCGATGTTCCCGGCATCGATCTTGGCCATAGGCAGCTCGTCCAGGGGGATCTGGCTCATGGTGCCGCCCATCGTCTGCTCGTACACCCGGACGCTGGAGGCCACCTGGTAGCTGCCCAGGGTCATCTTCTGCAGGTCGAAGGCGCCGGGCGCGCCCCGGGAGACCAGGCTGCTGGAGGTGAGCCGGTCCCGGCCGATGGAGACAATCCCCAGCTTGCCGGCGGCGGACTCGGACATCTCGCCGGATAGGGTGAGGGTGCCGCCGTTGGGCAGGAAGACCTCCGCGCCGCTCTTGCTGATCATGGCCACGGCGGTAGAGCGGGTCTCGGCGGTAGCGGCGGCCACACCGGCCACCTTGCCGTCGGCGGTGAGGAGGAGGGACACGCTGTCCCCCTGGCGGAAGTTCTGGGTGGTGTCCCAGGCGCTCTCCAGCACCTGGAACTCATGGCCGCCGGCGGTGATGGTCTGGGGTGTCTTGGTGTTGGGCTCCGCCTTGTCGTAGAGGCAGGTAATGCGCAGGTCGGACACCACCAAAGTGTTGCTCATGGGGTCGTAGGTGACCACATCGTAGGGCCGGATATCCGACATGCGGATGGGACTGCGGTTCTTCACGATGTTGAAGCCCCCGCCGCCGCCGGTGAGCTGGTAGAAGGTGGCGTTGGTGGCGTGGCCCATGACCACCACGGCGTCGGAGTCGATGGTGGTGCCGGAGCTGGTGGTGTAGATGGCCACCACCTTGCCCCGCTGGGTGAACAGGGTCACCTGGGTGCCGGAGTACAGGCTCTTGTAGCTGTCCAGATAGGAGCTGCCCGTCTCGGACCCGGCGGTATACACCGGCGTGTCGCTGGAGATGGTGTACTCCTGGCCGCCGGCCTGGATGGCGTTGGGCCTGGCGTCGCCGGTGAGGGTGACGGTCAGGCTGTCGCTGCTGTCGGGGATAAAGGTGATGATCTCGTTCTTGTCATTGAGGATCAGGTTCCCCCGGCGGCCCTGGAGGGCGGTGGGGGCCACCCCCTCCTTCTGGGGCAGGTAGGTGCCGCTGGAGGTGCGGACGGCGCCCTGGGCCTCGCCGGTGTCGGTGGCCACGTTCACCGCCAGAAGGACGGTGTCGCCCTTGGCGGTGCCCAGGGTATTGTAGTACACCTCGCCGGAGGCGGTCTTACAGCTCAGGGCGTTGACAAAGAGCTGGGCCGCCCGCTGGCGGGTGATGGGGGCGTTGTAATCCCGGTCCAGGCCATCCAGCAGGCCCATGGAGCTGGCCAGATCCATGTAGCTCTGGGGCCAGAGGGCCCCGGCCTGCTTGCTGGTGTAGCCCAGGGACCGGATGATGACGGTGGTGGCCTCAGCCAGGCTGATCTCCCGGTCGGGCATAAAGCGGCCGTCCCCCACGCCGGAGAACAGGGGGAGCTTCCGGTCGCCGTCCTCCACGGTGATGGAGGCGGCCAGGTTCACATAGCCCCGGGCCCAGTGGCTGCCGGGCACATCGGAGAAGATGGTGCGGGTATTGTGGATGGGCACCTGGTCCCCCTGCTGGACAAAGTTGATGACCATTGTGCAGAACTGGGCCCGGGTGAGGATGCTGCCGGGGTTGAAGTAGTTCCCCCCGGTGCCGTCCACCACCCCCATCAGCCGCAGGATGTCGGCGTTGACGGCGGTGTTGGGGTCGATGACGTCGCTGAAGGACGACCCCGCCGCCCCGGCGGGCAGCGCCGCCAGGGAGGCCGCCAGAGCCGCCGTGAGCACCGCCGCCAGCAGCCGTTTGAAGTGTCTCATATTCGTTCACGCTCCTGTCTTGTGAAATACCAATGCTTACCCGTTTGAAAACTGTCGTGACGCCCCGGAGGGGCGGGTTTTCCGGTTACTCCGCCCGGAGGGCCACCACCGGCTGTAGGCCGCTGGCCTTGATGGCGGGGTACATGCCGAAGACCACGCCCAGCACCACGGAGAACAGAAAGGCCCCGATGGTAATGCTCTGGGTGGGCCACAGGACCATTCCCTGAAGCAGGAATTTCCCGGCGATGAGGGAGCCCAAGGTGCCCAGGATAATGCCCATCACGCCGCCGATGCCGCAGATGACGGCGGCCTCAATCAAAAACTGGGCGATGATGGACCGGCGCTCGGCGCCGATGGCCTTGCGGATGCCGATCTCCCGGGTGCGCTCGGTGACCGTGACCAGCATGATGTTCATGATGCCGATGCCGCCCACCAGCAGGGAGATGCCGGCGATGCCGCCCATAACCAGGGTCTGCATGGCGTTCTGTTCCTGGGCCCGCTCCTGCCAGCTGTTGTCGCTGTTCACCCGGAAGTAGCCGTTGGTCCGCTGGCCGTTCTCATCCACGGGGAACATGCCGTTGAGGAAACCGTCCAGCTGGGTGATCACCGAGGTGGTGGCGGCGGAGGAGGAGGCCTTGACACTCCAGGTGGAGATGGTCTGGTTCTTGTTCAGGGTGCGGTTGAGGGTGTAGGGCAGCAGGACGATGTTGTCCATCTCGGGCCAGCCCTCGATGCTCTTGCGCTCATACCAGCCCACCACCAGGAAGGGCAGGCCGTTGATGGTGATGCTCTCCCCCAACGGGTCGGTGTAGTTGAAGAGCTTCTCCTTCAGGCCGCCCCCCAGCACCACCACGTTGTTCTCGTTCTCCATATCCAGGTAGGACAGCTCCCGCCCGCCGGCCAGGGTGTAGTTGTTGCACACGCCGTACTGGTCGTTGCCCAGGACCACCTGGATCATATCCTCCCAGTTATCCCAGTTTTGGGTGGAATAGGTCTTGCCCTCATACCGGATGGTCATCTCGCCCCAGATCTGGACATTGGGGGTGATGCCCAGCACCAGATCCCCCATACCCAGCACATAGTCGTTCATGATCTGATCCATGTCCTGGCCGGTATAGGACTCCGCGTCGATGGTCACCTTGTTCTCACCCATCTTCTCATAGTACTCCATGCTCTTCTTGTTCTGGCCGGAGAGGACGGAGACCATGATGACCACGCTGGCCACGCCGATGATGATGCCCAGCATAGTGAGGGCGGAACGGGTCTTTTTCATCCAGATGGACTTGAACGCCATTTTGAAAGCCTGTGCCAGGTTCATACCGCCTGTCCCTCCTCCCTGCGCTGATCGGAGATGATCCTGCCGTCGGACAGCCGCACCTGGCGCTTGGCGGTGGCGGCGATCCCGTTGTCGTGGGTGATCAGGATGATGGTGGAGCCGTCCCGGTTCAGCTGGTGGAGGATCTCCAGCACATGCTGTCCTGTCTTGGAATCCAGGGCGCCGGTGGGCTCGTCGGCCATGATGATGGGGGGGCGGGTGGCGATGGCCCGGGCGATGGCCACCCGCTGCTGCTGGCCGCCGGACATCTCGCTGGGCTTGTGGTGGGCCCGGTCGGCCATGCCCACCCGCTCCAGGGCCTCCATGGCCCGGTCCTCCCGGTCGAAGATGGACATGCCCTGGTAGATCAGCGGGAGGGTGACATTCTCCAGGGCGTCCAGCTCCTGGATCAGGTTGTAGCCCTGGAAAATAAACCCGATCTCCCGGTTGCGGATGCGGGCCAGCTGGCGGTCAGTGAGGTCGGTGACCTCGGTGCCGTCCAGCAGATAGGTGCCGTAGGTGGGGATATCCAGGCAGCCCAGCACGTTCATCATGGTGGACTTGCCGGAGCCCGAGGCGCCGATGATGGCCACGAACTCCCCCCGGTCGATGGCCAGGGACACCCCGTCCAGGGCCCGGACCTCGCTCTCCTTGCCCTCGTTGTATATCTTGAAGATGTCTTGAATCTCAATGAGCATGGCGTCACCCCTTACCAGCCGTAGCTCTGGTTGGTCTCCCGGTTGGTGAATACCACGGCGCCAGCCTCCAGCCCCTCCACGATCTCCACGTTATAGGTGTCAGAGATTCCGGTGACCACCGGCACGGGCCAGAAGCCCTCATCGGTGGTGGGCAGGGCGTTCTGGGTGGAGGACCCTTCCGGCATCATAATCATACCGCCGCCGGCGGCGGCGCCCTCGGAGCTGGAGGGGGCGTCCATCTCAATGGCGTTCTCCGGCTTGGAATCCGCCTGGACAAAGACCACGGTGTGGATCTCGCCGTCCACATCGGTCACCCGTTTCACGCACTGGTTGGGCACCATGACGCAGTCCACAGATTCGCTGGTCACCAGCTTGTACCGCATCCAGGAGCCGTTGTAGATGGTGCCGCTGGAGTTGTCCACCTGGAGCTGCACCGGGTACATGGTGGTACCGGAGCCCACCTCGCCCTGCATGGGCACGTTGGCCACCGTGCCCATCACCGGGTTGCCCCAGTCATCGGTGAGCTCAATGGTCATGCCGGCCTGGATAAACCCGATGTTCCGGCTGTCCACCTGGATATCCACCAGCATAGTGGTGGTGTTGGAGATGGTGATCACCGTGTCGCCGGACTTCACGTCCATGCCCGGCTCCAGGGTGCAGGACATGACCACGCCGTCGATGGGGGCCACGGCCTCGAAGTTGGCGAACTGGGTCTGGGCGGTGTCCAACTCCTCCCGCTTGGCGGCCAGCTTGTCGTCAATGGTGTCAGAGCCCAGGAAGAGCAGCCCCTCCCCGGCGGAGACATTGGCGTGGTTGAGCAGGTTGCCCATCCCCACCACCGGGCCGGAGGCCTTGGACAGCACGTCCCGGGTCTCGTAGAACTGGGTCTGCCCGTTCTCATAGGGGTAGATGGAGGAGCCGTCCGAGGCGGTGAGCACGGCGGAGGCGTCCATATCGGCGGTGAGGGTGCCGGGATTGTCGAACACGATGACCGCCTCAAAGTGGACTGCCCCCTCGGGGGAGATGTAGCTGACCTTGTTGATCTTCTCCACAGTGCCCTCCTGGGCGCTCATCACCGCAGGGACAGACACCTGGACGGACTGGCCCACATGGATCTCATCCTCATAGGCGTAGCTGAAATAGAGGGACAGCTTCAGTTTCCTGTCGTTGACCAGGGTGGCGATCTTGGTCCCCACGCTCACCTCCTGGTCGGGCTGGAACTCCTGCACGTCGATGAGCTTGCCGGAGAACGGGGCGGTCACGGTGAGGTTGTTGGCCTCCTCCAGCAGGTCGTTCATCTGGGCGGTCAGGTTCTCCAGCTTCTCCCGGGCCTCCTGGCTGTCAATCTGGTACAGGGGGTCCCCCGCCCAAACCTGGTCGCCGGTGGTGACATAGACCTCCTGGACGGTGCCGTCGGCGTTCAGGGTGATGGCGGCGCTCTCCTTGGGGACGGCGTTGCCGTTGCCCTCCACGGTGCTCTGGATGGTGCCGATCTGGGCCTCAGCGGTGAGGGGCTGCCCAATCGTCTCGTCATCCCGGAACACTAAGTACCACATGCCGAAGCCGATGCCCGCCACCAGGGCCAGCACCACCGACAGGGCGATCATCCGCTTGACCATCTTCTTTCTGCCCGCCTTCTTTTTCTGGGGCGGTTTCGCCGGCACTGGCTGCGGAGCGGCCGGCGCCGCCTGGGGGGCGGGCTGGTCCGGGCTCCCCTCTGGGACGGCTGGCTGGATCTGAGGGTCTTTCACTTCTGGCATGGTTCATCCTCCTTCAAAACGGTGCTTGCGGCGGACAGCCGCCTGGGGCGCTTGGCCCGATGGGCGGACCTTGTCCATTGTCTTCAATTATATGTGCTTGAAAAGGGGAAAGCAATTACAGGGCGATTACAAAACACTTAAGAATTGATTAAGATTCCCCGTTCCGCGCGATCCTTATTGTATTTAGACGCATAAGTCCCAAGAAAAGTTTCCCCTCTCATAAAAATTTTTACAGCTTTTCCATCTGGGCGGCGGCGTACTTCAGCATCAGCCGCTTGGTGCCCACGTTGTCGAAGGCGATCTCCACCAGATGGTCCCCCCCGGTGTCCTGGACCGACAGCACCATCCCCTGGCCGAAGGCCTTGTGGCGCACCATGTCCCCCTTGTTCAGCTGGAGGGCGGGGGCGCCTCCTCCCGCTCCCGGCTTGGGGGCGGCGGCCCGGGGAGCGGAAGTCCCCCGGCTGGCCATGGCCCGGTCAAAGCCCCCCAGGGAGGGCCGGGCCGGGCTCCCGCCCGCCG
>CAMTMC010000009.1 GCA_947073515.1 uncultured bacterium
CACAAGGCGGCAAAACAGGCATTTGACGATTTGGGTATCAAGAAGCTGCCCACCGTCAAGAGCTTGCAGGCCGAGTATGCCCAGCTGTTGGAAGGAAAGAAAAAAGACTATGCCGAGTACCGGCGCTCCCGCGAGGAAATGCGGGAACTGCTGGCCGCGAAAGCCAACGTGGACCGGCTGATGGGATATGGGGAGGAACGCCAGAATGACCGGGAAAAGGAACAGGGGCAGGACCGCTGACGCGCCTGTTTTTTCGTATTTTCTCACCGCCGCAGGCAGGTGAAAAGCGTTCCGCAGGAACGCGCAGCCACAGAATGAAATTCTGTGTTCAAAAGGGGCTTGGGGAATCCCCAACAAGCAGCGCCAGGAGCCGAATGGCTATCCTGGGGCATTGCTTGCCTCTTTTCTCCGAAAATGAAAAGAACCAGTGAGAGAATCGTTAAATTTCACTCACTGGCTCAATTCGTTTCAAATTTTTCGGACAACTCTGTCAGTTCTTTCACCGTTTCTTGGGTGTGATGCAACAGGGTGTCACGCATTTCTGGCGGACAGCTGGAATAAAGCATTTTCATCTGATTGACACCCTCATCCTCCAGAGAAATATCTGGATTTATAAGCGTATCTAAAAGAGATGTGCAGGACCTTTGCCAATGCTCTTAAAATCAAATAAGAAGGATTCATTTTCCCCTTTTCGATATTGGCGATTTGCTTTACAGAAACATGGCTCAGATCCGCAAGCTCCTGCTGTGTCAGGTCTTTTTTCTTTCGGGCTTCCCGCATTTTTTGCCCCAAAGCAGTCAAATCATCAATCGGCATAATCGTTCACCTCAAGAATATTGTATCGTTCCGGTTTATGCAAAGAAATAACCTTATTGTACCTGATGAACGGTATGATTATGCTGACTTTTGTGGAGCAATAGATAGGGATAAACTTGTATTCTTCGAGCAAACGAAATATAATTAGGGTTGAGCAAAACTCCGATTTGCTCATAAGACTATACAATAAATAGTGCTATCCGGCTCGCTTGAGCGCTATATATTGTGACTCAACTTTGCAAAACTCGCGTTTTGCTCAACCCTAAAATATAATATTTTAGGAGGTGCAAAATGGACTACATAACATTAAAAGAGGCAAGCCAAAAATGGGGAGTTTCAGTTCGACAGATAAACTATTATTGCGCCGATAGCCGTATCCTCGGGGCTGTGAAGATGGCGACAATCTGGCTGATACCGAAAGACGCAGAGAAGCCTGCTGACAGGCGTAGGAAGAAGGGAAAAAACAACCAATGAGATTAACGAAAAAGTGAATTTGACTGATTATAGACTTTTTCCTATTATGATACCAGCGAGCGAGGTGAAACCATGAGTTATACGATTATGATCATAGATGATGAACAGATGATTTTAGATATGCTTCGGGATCAGTTTGAAATGGAGCAATATCAGGTCATTACCGCAAAAAGTGGTGAAGAGGCCCTGCAAAAACTGACCCAGCAGCCAGATATTATTTTGCTGGATATCAATATGCCAGGGATGGATGGCCTTGCGTTGTGCCGGGCAATCCGCGATCATGTAACCTGCCCCATCCTATTCTTAACCGCCCGGATTGAGGAAGCGGATCGTGTAGCAGGCTTGCGGGCCGGTGGGGATGATTATATTTTGAAACCGTTCAGCCTGGCTGAGCTGACTGCTCGTGTAGAGGCCCACCTGCGCAGAGAGAGCCGTATCCAGCAAAAAATCAGTGTCCGGGGCTTTGGAGACATTGTGGTGGACTACGCCGCAAGGACTGTCTCGCGAAATGGCCAGCCCATAGAACTTTCCAAGGTGGAATTTGATATAGTGGAACTGCTTTCCCTCCACCCTGGACAGGTATTCAGCCGGGAGACCATTTATGAACAGGTGCGGGGTTTTGATGGCACCGCTGACAATGCTGTGGTGAAGGAACACATCCGCCGCATCCGAAACAAGCTGGGGGCGCAGTATATTGAAACAGTCTGGGGGTGCGGCTATAAATGGGCAAAATAAAACACTGGCTTCACTCCATGCCTCTCCGCCGGGCTTTTGTATCACTTGTCCTTGTTATGGCGGTGCTTGTAGCTGGTTTTTCAGCAGTAACCATTTTTACCTGTGTCAACGTGCAAAATCAAATCTTGGAAAGTGTGACTGACTACCAGGTGTTACCGCCCCAAGAGACTGAGGATGAATATAACCTGGTGATTGCAGATAATAAACAGATCGTCCCAGGGGAAAATGGACAGCTTGTGATTTTATCCACCGAGTACCAAATCGCCAACCTGAGCGATACACAACGGGTCGCCTACTATGCGGCAAAAGCAGCCGTAGTCCTGGTGCCGACCTTGCTTTTCGTGCTTGGTACGATTTTCTGCGCCTGGATGTTCTATTCCATCAAACTGAAACAGCCGCTATCGTTACTCTTACAGAGCACCGACCACATATCACAGAGTGACCTGGATTTTTGTTTGGATTATCCCGCTTCGGACGAAATGGGTGAACTCTGTCGGGCGATGGACACCATGCGGGCCGCCCTCCTAAAAAATAATCAAGAGACTTGGGCTATGATAGAGGAGCGGCGCAAGCTCAGCGCCTCCATCGCCCATGACCTCCGTACCCCCATCACCGTGATGAAAGGCTACACAGAATATCTCTCGCATAATGTTCCGCTTGGACGCATCAGCGAGGACAAACTGATGGGCACGATCCGCAATCTTTCTTTGGCAACAGACCGACTGGAACAGTATGCAAACCAGGTGCGCGAGATACAGGCGATGGACGCCATCCCAGTGAAGCCAACATCCTGCTCTTTGCGGAAATTTTTTGAGGAACAGGAGGACGAATACGCCGTTTTAGCGCAGCAGCACCAGCTTCAATTCTCTATGGATATTAGTGGGGTTCCGGATATTCAGGTCATGCTGGATGGGATCTTGGTACATCGTATGATCGACAATGTGATTTCTAATGCCCTGCGCTTCGCCCGCCGTGAGATCACATTAAAGGCCGGGTGGCAAGAAGGTCTGCTTACAATTCAAGTACATGATGATGGGAAGGGCTTTTCAGAAGAATCCCTCCGCTCCGCCACAAGGCCGTTTTACAAGGAAAATACGGAAAATGACCACTTCGGGCTTGGCCTCTCGATCTGCAACACCCTTTGTCAGAAACAGGGTGGAACGCTCTCTCTGAGCAATAACAACGGAGCTTGCGTAGAAATGCAGATACAAGCGGAAAAAATTGATGCCGATTGACCAATCGTAGACCTTTTCCAATTATGCTCTCCTTATCCTAACGATAAGGAGAGTATTTTTATGCACAGATTTCTTTTTATTTCATTGGCACTTGTATGTTTGCTGGCTGGGTGCAGCGCGCCGCAGACCAGCGACCCAGCCACGGATGAATCGGACAACCTGGACGCCTATTTTGAGGAAGAACCAGCGGACAATGAGGTGGGCTCTGCGGAATTTGGTCTGCAAGACCCGATGGACATGGTTTATACCTACGATGGTGAGCCCTTGGAAATTCCGTTCTCCATAACTGGCGCTTCTTCTGGAAAAACCACAGAGATTGGCGTCCTCCTATTTGTGGATGGGATGGCCCAGCCCTATTCCGCAGTCTATGAGGATGGTACAGAGCTTGAGGAAAACTATATGCAGGTCTTTAACCTGGATTATGGACAGCAAGAGAATTTCAACATGGTATTCCAGCCAGTGACCGGCAAAGCGGGGGAAACCGTCCCTGTTATGGCTGTCACAATTCTGGAGCCCAGTTTTGTAGCAGAAGGGCCCGATAATCCGCGTTATGGCTTCCACCACCAGGAATCTGCAACCATATCCCGCCAGATTTCTTTTGCAGCAGACGCCCCCGTACAGACATTGGCCGCAGCCGGTACGGACTACAATGTGGTGGATTTGCCGCAGGACGTATTAGATACCCTGGCTGCGTGGGGTGCGACCGATATCCTGGACACGACGGCAACCTTGTCCCTAGGTGTTGAAGATGGAAATTACATCCAGGCAGATGGGAAAACAGCGACAATCACTGTGCAGCTCTACGGCGGGCCGGAGGCGGAGTTCAATATCACTCTGTTCATCAACCACCAGCCTGTCCAACTCAATGGAGCGGACTATCTCTCTGTTCGGACTGTAAAAAACCAGATGGTAGAAGCCACATTCCAGATTGATACCTCTGCACTTGGTACGCTGAACACGGTCTATGCCATTGCCGTTACCCCGGAGGATGGGGAGCTTGAGATCAACAATCCAGTTAAGACAGCATCTGTACTTTTGGTCAACGGGGAGGTTTGACGAACATGAAAAGAATCAGTATTTTGCTTGCACTTGTACTCAGTCTTTCTCTGCTTTCCGCCTGCGGAGGCAACGAACCGGCGGCTAACACCGGAAATTCGTCCAGCAATCCCTCAGCGGACTCCCAGCAGGCTCCTGACGAATCGGCGGAACAGACAGCCGGCAGCGGAGCCAATTTTCTCTCGCCGGAGTACGATTATACCACCAATGAGCTGAAACTGACCGATTTATCTACCGGCGAAGTAACAGCCACCTATGCTTTTGACACCGCCCAAACACCCCTGCTGACAGACAAGACCAGCCAGGGAGTCATCGTCATGCTGTCCAGTCAGGCAGCGGCGGATGTGCAGGACACCGGCGGGGTCACGGTGATCTCCGGCGACAGTTCTGTGGAGACGCTGTATTACTGGCTATTCGATCAGAGCCTTAATCTGGTGGGCACCTACGAATTGACAGACGAAGCATTGGTAAATGGTCTTTGGGGCTCTGTCTTTGCTGCTGCGCCGGATGGGAAAACCCTTGTATATGCGGAAGGGCCCAGCCTCTATCAATATACCTTTGATACACAGGAACTGACGGAAATCACTCCGGCCATGAGCGAAACCGTTTATTTTGAGGCGGTCGGGTACAGCGGCAGCGGAGACTATTTGGCCTTTTTCGGAAGCCTGGACGGGCAGGAAAATACCACGGCCTATGGCTCGATTGATTTGAGCAGCAACACCGCCGCTATTTTTTCTGCTGAGGGCTTTTCCGGTTCCATGCTCTCTGTAAACGGAGAATATGCTGCTGTTTCCGATACGATTCTGCCCGCCAGCATGGGAGGCGCAAAGCAGACCGGCTCCGTCCTCTTTTTGGATTTGACCCAGCAGCAGGGGAAGGTAATCAACGTGGAGAGCGGAGATGAAAGCGGGATTGCCGCCGTATCCGCAGACGGCCAGTACATTGTGACCTGTGCGGGTGGAGACAGCCCAAGCGGTACTCTGCGGGCCTATCAGGTCAGCGATGGCACAAAAGTTGCGGATGAAACCTATACGATGGATACAAACTGCAAACCCTATGAGATTTGGGTCATCGGCCATTCCGCCTATGCAGCCCTGGGCACGGATGACGGCTATGCCCTCTCACAAGCGGTTGACCTTCTGTGAGGAATACATGATGAAACTGGAACTTGAAAGCATCACAAAATTTTATGGAAAATATCACGCGCTCCAAAATGTATCCGCTACTCTGACAGAAGGGGTTTATGGATTGTTGGGGCCAAATGGGGCCGGTAAGACGACACTGATCAACATTTTGATTGGAATACTGCCTGCCAGCGGCGGCGTGATCCATCTGGACGGTGAAAACACCGTCCAGATGGGCGGGCGCTACTTTGACCAGATTGGCTATATGCCCCAGTACCCTCAGTTCTATGCAAATTTTACCGTACAGGAATTTTTGGACTATATGTGCCAAGTAAAAGGGCTAGCGAACGCAAAAGAGAGCATCGACGCGGCGCTGGTTTTCGTCAATTTGGAGGAAAACCGCAGCAAGCGGATCGGGGCGCTGTCCGGTGGGATGAGACAGCGGCTGGGGATCGCCCAAGCTATTCTGAACGACCCTAAACTGCTGGTGCTGGACGAGCCGACGGCGGGCCTTGACCCTGGTGAGCGAATCCGTTTCCGCAATCTCATTTCCCGTCTGGCCAAGGGGCGCATCATCCTTTTAGCTACCCATATTGTTTCCGATGTGGAATATATCGCCAAAGAGATCCTCCTGTTGCGGAAGGGTACACTGGTCATGCAGGGCACGCCCAGGGAACTGGAGCAGAGCATCCAGGGAAAGGTGTGGGAGGTATCAGCCAACGAGGCGGATATGGCTCTGATGGTGGACACCTACTGCGTGAGCAATATCAAGCAGCAGGATGGCTCCTATCTGCTGCGCATTGTGGATGATGGGAAACCGCTCCGAGGCGCAAAGCCGGTATCCCCAAATCTGGACGAAGTGTTCCTGCACACCTTTTTCCAGCCAAGTGAGGGACAGATATGAGTTTTCTCTATTTGGAGGCCAGAAAAGGCATCCTGCGGCGCTATACACTGATTGCGCTGGCGCTGTTCCTATGTCTGAATACGGTCAAAATCATCGCGGACTATCACGCCGGAGAGATACGGCCCGTTGCGGCCAATACAAGCGGAATGCAGGCAGGCTACGACACCATCTATGAGCGGATCAAAGGCCCCATTACAGAGGAAACCGTACGCTTCCTCACGTCAGAGTACCAGCGGTTGGACGCTTTGACGGCAGATGGAACATATAGCCGGGAGCCGCAGGAGGAGACTTACAGCGGCTATATCTTTGGCGACTACTATCTGCTCCACAGTTACTTCTATCCCCACATGGAGTACAGTGTCAAGTATTCCTCTGATATGGAGGAGATTCTGGCCCAGGCGAAAGAAAATATGACTTTCTATCAAGAGAGCGGTAACACAGCGGGAGCGGCAGAAAATGCCTACATTCTCCATCACTATGCAGGCCGAACGATTCCTGCGTTTTATCTGTATGATGGCTGGGAAGCTTTACTGTCCTATGACTTTTCCGATCTACTGATCCTGCTTTTACTCATTTTGGCGGTAGCGCCCGCATTCACGCGGGAGAAGGAAAACGGGATGACCCTGATTCTGTCCTCCTGCAAACGAGGCAGATGGCCTCTGCTTATTTCCAAATGCGGCGCTGGAGTGATATTTGCATGGATACCGACAATCCTGTTCGCCCTGTTAAACCTCCTGGTATTTGGGCTTTTGTGCGGTTTTGATGGCTGGGGCAGCCCGCTCTATGCCATCGAAAGCTATCAATATACTCCATTCTCCGGCTCGATTTTGCTGTTCTATGGATTGATTTGCGGGTTAAAGGCCATCGGTTTCAGCGTGACAGCACTCTTGCTGATTCTCCTGTCCGCCTGTTTCCAAAAATCACTCTATCCATGTCTGATGGGATTGGGGCTTGGCGTGGCATTAAACTACTGCACTGGTTGGGCGCTCTCCCCCGTGTGGTGGAAACAGGCCCTCTCCTGCATCAGCCCATTCACCTTGACCAGCGGCAGTAAACTGCTGGAAAGCCTGTCTGGGGTGAGCATCGGCGGGGTATATCTGCTCCGACTTTTCGTGGTTCTGATCGTTCAAGCTGTAATCGCGTGTCTGCTGGTCATAGCAATCAGGAGGAAATCATGCTGCAAGTAGAATTAAAGAAGATATTATTTCATCATAAAGGGCTTTTACTTCTTCTGATTGCTCTGGCGGCTTATGCAGTCTTTTGCGTCGGCAGCGGCTACGACAGCAGTTATATGATTGACCGGAATGAAGATACTTATCTGGCCTACATGGATCGCTGGCAAGGCGAGGTGACAGAGGAAAAAGCGCAGGAGATGGAGACGGAATACGCAGAAGCCACCCGCTCCGATGACGGCAGAAAAGCCGCCTTCTTGACCATCTATAACCAGTATTACTACGCAAAAGAGGACCCCGCCCATCGCTTCCTGATGGATGAGCGGGGATGGGACACACTCCTGACCCACGATGGAGTGAATGTAATCCTGCTGTTGTTCCTGCTGGCGCTTTGTGTTCCAGTATTTTGTGGGGAATACCAGTGTGGGATGGCGCAGATCCTCCGTTCTTGCAGAAATGGCCGAGGGCGGTTGGCTGGAATCAAATTAGGCGTAATGGCGGCCCTGGCGGTTCTGGCGACGGCTCTGTTTCAGTTGGTGCAGTTTGTTGTTGTCTCCTTGTTGGTCGGCCTGGATGGAGCATCCTATCCGCTGCAAAGCCTGTCCTTTTTTGAACATTCGCCCTATCTCATTTCCGTTGGACAGGCGTATGGGATCGTAGTCCTGTCCAGGTGCTTGGGCGCTGCTTGGTTTGCAATCCTGATTGCCCTGCTCTCCATCCTGTTCCGGCAGACGGTACTGACTACATTTTCCGGCATCGCGGTTTCTATCCTGCCACATTTGATCGGCGGCAGCTTTCTCAAATATGTCCTTCCGCTTCCTGCGGGGTTGCTGGCAGGAACCGGCTATGTGTGGGGAACACTGACAGAGGTTGGATATGACGAGGACTGGAACCTGATTGATATAGTGACCTTTCCGGGTATCACGCCGGAGCAGTTTGGACTTTTGGTGATTCTGTTCTTGGCTATTGTCTGTCTGCTGGTTTGGCTCTGTCTCAGGTTTTATGTTGGCAGGCGGAAGGTCATTTCTACTCGCCCTCTCCTGACAGCGGCATTGATACTCTGTATGACCGTTTCATTGACTGGCTGCGGGTACAGCAATTCCCGTGAGATTACGCATGATTTTCTGGCCGATGCGTCCAAGGGAGAAAACAGCGCCTATACAGTGGAGCTTGATATGGTGGAGAACACCATCACTGCGACCAGCAAGGCCACAGGTGAGGCCATCCTGCTGACCCGTGATCCCTTTGGACAATCCGGGGCGATCTCCAGCATCTACGTTGACGAGGACGCCTGTTACTACGCTTCCAGCGGCGAGGTGGGCGATGGTTTTCAGATTTACCGAATCGACTTGAAGGATTTTTCCACACGGCTTTACTTCAGCACCGGCTCTGATAACACGGCGACTTTTTGGGGCTTGTTTGACCATGAACCGACAGTAGACGAACTGCTGGCAGATGTGGGCTCCACATCCTTTGTCATAGATGGGAATTACATCTACTATCTGCAAGGCGGACGGCTCTATAAGGTGTTCCGCTGGACGGGATGGGAGACAGTGGTTGTCCCAAACGTAGAAGGAATGCACAGCTTGGAGTATATGAGTGTTATCTGATACTAATTAACTTATGTTCATCAAAAAAAGCCTTGCTCACGCCTCGGCTCACTATACTCCACCATCGGCATTATCCTGCCGACTAACCAGCAATTATAAAAGAAATGCGCTTGACGCCAGTTTCCCACTTTGGGAAACTGGCGTTTTTGCTTGTTATTTCTTGTGGAATAGCCACGAATTGTGCCGGTGCCGTTCTCCACCTCATTTCAGTTCACCCCTCAACTGGACCCGCGAATCGAAATGGAGGTACATAATGCAGAAAATCAATCTTCGGGAGCTGTATCCCGACATTTATAAAACGGATACTTATCTGGAAATATCCGATGAAGTACAGGCAGTGTTCCTGGCCGACAAACGAGCTGAAGCACGTTACCTGCGACAGGTGTATAACTCCCTGGACTGCGACAACGGCATTGAGAAAGCCGTGGTACAGCATCCGCTGACCCCGGAAGAAATACTGGAGGACAAGCAACTCCGCGATCAGCTTTATGCCGCGGTGATGGAGTTGCCAGACAAGCAGGCCAAGTGGATTTATGCCCGGTTCTACCTGGGCATGACCATTAAGGAAATTGCCAAGGTGGAAGGTGTTGATCTCAGCTGGGTATATAAGAGCATAAAGCGCGGGTGGAAGCGCCTGAGAAAAAAGGTGCAAAAAGTTTAATTAACATGGCCAAAATGTCGCTGTTTTCTTCACTACCATTAGAAGGATAGCTTTTCACCTTCATTGGTACATTGACAACTGAATACACGGCAGAACAGGTACATAACCCGCGTATGAGCGAGTGCAGGACGCCGCGAAGATGGAGCAGCCAGGAGGTGATGGACAAGCTGTTTCGGAGCGATCAACGTCCCTGTGACCCGGATGGTGGCACATCCGGTGCGATGACTGCGCGGGGGCTTAAAGATACTTCCTCACGGCCCGCCAAAGACTTGGGGGGAACCCTGCGGCGCACGCTATGAACGACGCTGCGGAGTTATGACAGCCGCGCCAGCGGAGACCTGTTCTGTCCCCAGCGTCAGGGATGCGTGGCAAATGTGGCGTAACACAAAAAAAGTTTCAAAATTAGATACCATGCGCTGGCAGGCAAAACTGCCAGCGCATTCATGTGATTTTGGAAGCCACAACCATATCCTTGACAAAGAAGGGAGAGATTATATGGAAAAGTTATTTACAAGGAAAGAAGCGGCCAAAATCCTGGGAATCAGTATTGCAACACTGGACACGGCCCGCAACAATGGCCTGATTTCCTATGTTCAGTATGTGCAGAACGGCTGTGTCTATTTCACAGACGCGAGCCTTCAGGAGTACATCGCAAAATTCACGCATCGGGCGAAGCCGGTGGAAAAGTGCGCCACATACCGCAAAGTGCGAAGTGCCGAGGCGTGAGCTGATCCGTATCCTTGCTGAAATAAGTGGTGTCTGGTAAAACAAAGATACAGCGCTGAATATGATTCTTGAGAGGTAACGGTATTGGCAAAAAGAAAACGACTAATTCCAGATTATAGTACGGTCACACTGAATGGCGTAGAGTATTACAGAACCCGAATCGAGGATGCCGATGGCAAGCGGGTCGCCCTTTATGCGAGAACTCCCGAAGAACTGTATGACAAAGAAACGGAGGCGTTGGAGCAGATCGGTCATGCCCGGTTTCATCGGAAATCGCCAACGGTAGCAGAATACTGTGAGAAATGGCTGCTGATGCAGTCGGTCCATGTGCGGCAGACCACCTTGACAGATTACACCTCCAAGGTGAGGCGGCATATCATTAAAGAATTGGGAGAGATGCGGATGGCAGATGTAACTCTGGATGACATCCAGCTCGCTCTTGTCCCGGTTTCCAAAAAATCGGCATCGCTTTACAAGGCCATTGTGATTCTTTATAAATCCATCTTTCGGGCGGCGAAGGAAAGCCATGTGATCGAGGTGAATCCAACGCTCCATCTAAACGCAAAAGGCGGCGGTGTCCCACAGGAGGACTGCCAGGCGTTGACGGATGAACAGGTCGAGCAACTTTTAGACGCGATCCGGGACTTGCCGCCCTATGTGTCTGTGATGACCGGCTTATATGCCGGTCTGCGGAGAGAAGAAATCCTTGCGCTCCAATGGGATTCGGTGTATCTGGACACAGATGCCCCTTATCTGACAGTCCGGCGGGCATGGCACACGGAGCATAATCGGCCAGTCATTCTCACCGAACTAAAGACCAAGGCGGCAGAGCGGAATATCCCGCTCCCGACCTGCCTGGCAGAGTGCTTGAGGGAGGCGAAGAAAACATCTACATCTGATTATGTGGTGGCGAATCGGGATGGCGGCCCGCTGTCCTACACACAATTTAAGCGGCTGTGGCAGTATATTGTGACGCGGACTGCCAAACCGAGAGTGGCCCGGAAGCTGGTAGACGGGAAATATGTGAAGTATATCCTCTACCCGCAGCTGGGAGAGAAAGCCCGGAACAATGGTCACTGTGTTTACAGCTTGGATTTCGAGGTCACACCCCACCAGCTCCGGCACACCTACATAACCAACCTGATTCATTCTTCGGTGGACCCCAAAACGGTGCAGTACCTGGCAGGGCACGAAAGCAGCAAAATCACGATGGATATTTACGCCAAAGTCAAATACAACCAACCGGATCAGGTTGTCAAAGCGATGGGCGGCGCATTTTCCCAATGGGATGCCATGTGGGCATAGAACGGAGAATACAGCAAGAGCGAGGCAAAGACGCCTCGCTCTTTGTTTTTCTCAATCCGCATCTTTGATTTAATCAGGTCTTTCTGATAAAAAGGGAGTGAAGGAACCAATTTGCGCATAAGAAAGGAAATTATCTATGGCTAAGAAAAAAACAATTCCCCAGTATACAAGTGTGGAGCGAAAAGGAATCCAGTATTATAGGACAAGGATTCTGGACGCCGATGGCAAGCAGGTCAGCCTGTACGCAACGACTTGTGAGGAACTTTATGAGAAGCAATTAGCGGCGAGACGCCAAGTACAGGAGATTCTCTTTCACCGGCAGCATCCGACCGTCGCAGAGTATTGCGAGAAATGGCTGATGATGCAATCTGCAAAGGTTTCGGCGGCCACACTGAAAGGATATACTTCCAACATGAGGAACTACGTCATCAAGCCAATGGGCGATATGTATATGGAGGAAGTAACGGCTGATGACATCCGGCTGGCGTTGGTGCCACTGTCCAAGAAGTCCGAGGGCCTGTATAACAAAGTGAATATGCTCATCAAGTGTGTTTTCTATTCTGCCGAGCGCAGCCAGCTTCTTGCAGATAACCCCTGTGTGGGAATATCGGGAAAAGGCGGGAGACCGGCACAGAAAAAGGAGGCGCTGAGCGATCAACAGGTTGCGGTGCTTCTGGAGGCCATCAAAGGACTGCCGCCATATCTCTTTGTGATGATCGGTCTATACGCTGGCTTGCGTCGGGAAGAAGCCCTTGCCCTCCAATGGGACTGTGTGTTCCTGGATGTTCCCACCCCATACATTTCGGTACGGCGGGCATGGCGGGCGGAACACAACCGGCCGGTGATCTCTACGGTTCTAAAAACCAAAGCGGCCCGGAGAGACATTCCCATCCCCAAGTGTCTGGCTGACTGCCTGCGAGAAGCGAAAGTGACCTCTACGTCTGACTATGTGATTGCCGACAGCGAGGGCCAGCCCCTGTCTTACTCACAGTTCAAGCGAGTGTGGCAGTACATTGTTGTCCGTTCCACCAAGGAGCGCACCTATTATAAATATGTGAACGGACAAGAGCATTAAGTACACGGTAAAGCCGACGCTGGGAACCAGCCAGAAAAACAATCCCAGGATTGTCTATACCCTGGATTTTGAAGTGACGCCCCATCAGCTCCGGCACACCTATATTACAAATTTGCTTTATGCGGGTGTTGATCCCAAGACGGTTCAGTATCTTGCCGTACATGAAAATAGCAAAACAACTATGGACATTTATGCAAAGGTCAAGTATAATAAGCCCGAAGAACTTTTCGATGTGGTGAACCAGGCACTTCGCCCATCTGACCTTGCGGAGAACGTTTGTGATTGATTGGGTTAAGGGGTAGGACAACCGAGGCCCGCTACCTCAAAAAAGCCCGTAAAATCAAGGAAAAACGGCGCTAAAACGATAGCAGTACGGCCTCAAGGCCGCCCGCCGCGCCCCCCAGTTCTCCAAGCGTTAACTCCATCCCCGAACCCTCAAACTGCCAGCCCGCCAGGGCTGGCAGTTTTCTTGTATGTAAACAATTTTTGAACTCCGGATCAAAGGGCTTGACAATTTTTCTCTTCCGGGTAAAATAATCAATGCGTTAATCATTAATAGATTAACTATTTTGTCGAAAGAAGGTTTTCCCGTGGAAACTTCGTTTCGCGAGATGGATCTGCTGTCCCGCAGCCTACACCAAGCCCACCGGGCGGCCGTCCAGGCGGAGCTGTCCGCCGCCGGCCTGGAGCGGGTAGGCCACCCCATGCTGGTATCCATCCTCCAGTCCGCCGGGGATTCCCCGGACGGCCAGTGCCAGGCCCAGCGGGAGCTGGCCGACCTGCTTCACATCTCCCCCGCCGCCGTGGCCAACTCCCTGAAATGCCTGGAGCGAGACGGCTATATCCGCCGGGAGCCCTGGCAGAAGGACGCCCGGCGCAACCGGGTGATGCTCACGGAGAAGGGCGCCGCCGCGGTGGAGGGCTGCCGGGATGTATTCCGCCGGGTATCCGCCCGCATGATGGCCGGGTTCTCCCCGGAGGAGCTGGCCCAGCTGGCCCAGTTCCAGCGCCGGATGCTGGACAATCTGACCACTGACTTTCCCATCAAAAAGGAGTGATTTTACCTTGCTTTCCCTGTTCCTCACCCACCTCCAAGGCTACAAAAAAGCCGCCGTCAAATCCCCCATCCTTATTACCTTAGAGGTCATCTGCGAGCTGCTCCTCCCCCTGGTGATGGCGGAGATTGTGGACGTGGCCATCCCCAGCCAGGACGTGGGACACATCTTCCGCATGGGCGGGCTGATGCTGCTGCTGGCCCTGTTCGCCATGGCCTGCGGCGTGGCCTCCGCCAAATACGCCACCTTCGCCAGCCAGGGCTTTGGCGCCAATCTGCGCCAGGCCCTGTTCAACAAGGTGCAGGAGTTCTCCTTCGCCGACATCGACCGCTTCTCCTCCGCCTCCCTCATCACCCGCATGACCAACGACGTGAACGCCATGACCATGATGCTGTCCATGGGCCTGCGGATGCTGGTCCGGGCCCCGGTGATGCTCATCGCGGCCCTGTGCATCAGCATCTCCATCAACGCCCGGCTGGCGGTGGTCCTGGCGGTGGTCATCCCCCTGATGCTTCTCGCCATCGCCATCCTTATGAAGGTATGTACCCGGCTCTTTGAGGCCATGCAGCAAAAAATCGACGGCCTGAACAACACCCTCCAGGAAAACCTGGTGGCCATCCGGGTGGTAAAGGCCTTCGTCCGGGAGGATCACGAGCGGAAAAAGTTCAAAACGTCCAACGACGAGCTGATGATGGCCGGCCTGGACGTGGGCATGAAGATCGTGGCCATCATGCCCATCATGATGCTGGCCCTGAACGGGGCCACCGTGGCCGTCCTCTACCTGGGGGGCAAAATGGTCATGGCCGGGGGCTTTCTTCTGGGTGACCTCCAGGCCTTCATCAACTATATTTTCCAGATCCTTATGAGCGTTATGATGGTGGCCATGGCCCTGCTCCAGCTGACCCGGGCCCAGGCCTGCGCCCGCCGCATCAACGAGGTTCTCAGCACCCAGCCCTCCATCCAGGACAAGGCCCAGGACGGCGGCGTCCCCCTCCCCGCCCCCAGGGGCAAGGTGGAGTTCCGGGATGTCTCCTTTAAATACGCGGCCACCGGCACCGGCGACAATGTGCTGTCCAACATCAGCTTCACGGTGGAGCCCGGCCAGTTTGTGGCCATTGTGGGGGGCACCGGCACCGGCAAGTCCTCCCTGGTCAACCTGATCCCCCGGTTCTACGACGTCACCGGCGGGGCCGTGCTGGTGGACGGGCTGGACGTGCGGGACTACCCGGTTGAAACCCTGCGGGAGCGGATCGGCATGGTCCTTCAGACCAATATTCTCTTCACCGGCACCATCCGGGAAAACCTGATGTGGGGCCGGGAGGACGCCACCGAGGAGGAGATGATCCAGGCCGCCAAGGACGCCCAGGCCTATGACTTTATCATGTCCTTCCCCGAGGGCTTTGACACCGTCCTCACCCAGGGGGGCACCAATGTGTCCGGCGGCCAGAAGCAGCGGCTGTGCATCGCCCGGGCCATGCTGAGAAAACCCGCCATCCTGATACTGGACGACTCCACCTCCGCCGTGGACTCCACCACCGAGGCGGCCATCCGCCAGTCCTTCCAGACCAATTTGAAGGACACCACCGTCATCATCATCGCCCAGCGGATCTCCTCCGTCCAGTACGCGGACGAGATCCTCATCCTGGATGACGACCACATTGTGGGCCAGGGCACCCACGAGGAGCTGCTGGCCGCCAGCGCCATCTACCAGGAAATTTATCAGTCTCAGCTTGAGGGGGTGAGGGAGTAATGCCAGGACCCAACCGCCATCCAAAAGGTGGCTACGTAAAACCCAAAAACATGGGGAAAACTGTCAAGCGCCTGGTGGGCTACCTCACCAAGAGCAAGCTGCCCCTTATAGCCGTCTTTTTGTTCCTGCTTCTGTCCGTCTTCAGCAGCGTCGGCGGCAGCTACATGATGCGGGGCATCATCAACCAGTTTATCTGGTCGGGCTGTACCGACTTCGCCGGGCTGGGGCTGGCCATCCTGAAAATGATCGGGGTCTTTCTGATCGGCTCCGCCGCCGCCTACGGCCAGTCCGCCGTTATGGTCCGTCTGGCCGAGGGGGGGATCAACCGCCTGCGGAAGGACTTGTTTGACAAGCTCCAGTCCCTCCCGCTCAGCTACTTCGACCAGCACCCCCATGGCGAGCTGATGAGCCGCTTCACCAACGATGCGGACAACGTCCAGCAGGCCCTGGAGCAGAGCGTGGTGTCCATCCTGTCCAGCGCGCTGATGTTTGTGGGCGTGGTGGGGATGATGTTGTTCATCAACTGGAAGCTCTTCCTGGTCACCGCCCTGACGCTGTTCCTGATGATGCAGGTTTTCAAGCAGGTGGGCGGCCGCAGCCGCAAATACTACCAGGCCCAGCAGAAAGCTCTGGGCGAGATGAACAGCGAGATTCAAGAGGTCATCGAGGGCCTGAAGGTGGTAAAGGCCTTCACCCACGAGGAGCGGGCCAAGGCCGACTTCCAGTCCCTGAACACCGCCTACCGGGACTGCGCCCAAAAGGCCAACTTTTTCGCCGGTGTCATTATGCCCGTCGCCGGCAACCTGATGAACATCAGCTACTCCCTCACCGCCGCCTTCGGCGGTCTGCTCTCCGTCCTCCAGGGCTTCGACCTGGGCGGCCTGGTGGTCTACCTGAATATGTCCAAGCAGGTGGGCCAGCCCCTGAACCAGATCTCCCAGCAGATGACCATTGTGCTGTCCGCCCTGGCCGGCGCCGAGCGGATCTTCGAGGCCATGGACACCGCCCCTGAGATCGACCAGGGCACTGTCACGCTGGTGGGGGCGGAGAAGGACGCCAACGGCACCCTGTCCCAGTATACCGGCGGCGGCCGCCCCCGGGCCTGGGCCTGGAAAACCCCCCGGAGCGCCGGCATGGCCCTGGCGCCCGTCCTGGCCCAGGGGGACACCCTCATTGAGCTGGGCCAGGCCGTCCGGGAAAACGGCAAGCTGAAGCTCCTCCCCCCCGGCGGGGATTCCCCGGAGGGCGTCTGGGTCCAGGTGGCCCGGGACGGCACCCTCACCCAGGTGGATGACCTGTCCGCCCTGGCCAACCACGGCTGGGCCTGGAAGTACCCCGACCACAACGGTGAGAGCTCCCTCCACCTGATCCGGGGCTCCGTCCGGAACGTCCCCGGGGAGGACTGCTACCTCACCGAGCTGCGGGGGGCCGTCCGCTTCAACCAGGTGGACTTCTCCTACGTCCCGGGCAAGCGGGTGCTCCACGGCGTCACCGTCTACGCCAACCCGGGGCAGAAAATCGCCTTCGTGGGCTCCACCGGCGCGGGCAAGACCACCATCACCAACCTGATTAACCGCTTCTACGAGATCGAGGGGGGCGCCATCACCTACGACGGCATCGACGTGAGATCCATCCGCAAGGACGACCTTCGCCGCTCCCTGGGGGCCGTACTGCAGGACACCCACCTGTTCACCGGCACCATCATGGACAACATCCGCTACGGGCGGCTGGACGCCACCGACGAGGAGTGCGTCGCCGCCGCTAAGAGCGCCAACGCCCACTCCTTCATCCGCCGCCTGCCCGAGGGGTACAATACCCTGGTCACTGGCGACGGGGCCAACCTGTCCCAGGGCCAGCGGCAGCTGCTGGCCATCGCCCGGGCCGCCGTGGCCGACCCGCCTGTGATGATCCTGGACGAGGCCACCTCCTCCATCGACACCCGCACCGAGGCCCTGATCCAGAAGGGCATGGACGCCCTGATGGAGGGCCGGACGGTCTTCGTCATCGCCCACCGGCTGTCCACCGTCCGCAACGCCAACTGCATCGTGGTCATCGAACACGGCCAGATTGAGGAGAAGGGCGACCACAGCGAGCTGCTGGCCAAGGAGGGCCGCTACTACCGCCTGTACACCGGCCAGTTCCAGCTGTCCTGAGCCGCCCCCAGCTCTCACATTCCCCTTCCTCTTGGGAAGCAGCAAACCCCCTCGCCGCCCTGGATGGGACGGCGAGGGGGTGTTGTACTTTTTTCCCTTCAGAAAATCAATCCAGCCTAAATTTGCCTACCAGCTCGTTCATCAGCAGGGACTGCTCAGACAGCTCCTGGGCGGTAGCGGCGCTCTTCTCCGAGGTTGAGGAGGTCATCTGTACCACAGTGGAGATCTGCTCCAGCCCCTCCGAGACCTGGGAGATGGAGGTGGTCTGGCTCTCCACGGCCTCCACAACCGCGTTGACCTTCTCGGTCACATTGGCGGAGATGGCACTGGTCCTGCTCAGGGCCTCGGTCACCTGGCCCACCACCTGGCCGCCCTCCGAGACGGCGGCGATAGACCCCTCGATCAGTTCCTTCGTGGCCTTGGCGGCCTCATCGGATTTGGAGGCCAAGTTCCGCACCTCGTCGGCCACAACAGCGAAGCCCTGGCGCTGCCCGCCCGGGCGGCCTCCACGGCGGCGTTCAGGGCCAGGATATTGGTCTGGAACGCAATATTCTCAATGGTATCAATAATTTTTCCGATCTCCATGGAGGAACCGGAAATCCGCTCCATGGCGGTATTCAGATCCTTGACAAACCCCACACTGACGCCAATCTGCTCGCCAGCCTGCTTGACAAAGCCGCCCGCCTCCTCGGCCGCCTCGGAGGTCTTCCGGTCCGTCTCGCCGATGCTGGCGGCGGTGACGGACAGCTCGTGGACAGCGCTGGCTTGCTCGGTAGCCCCCTGGCTCAGGGACTGGGCCCCATCGGACACATGGGAGGCGCTGTTGGCCACCATTCCGGCGGACTGGCTGATCTGGCAGAGGGTATTCTTCAGCGCGCTGTGGATCGCTTTGATAGACCGCTCAATGGTCACAAAATCGCCCCAGTATGTACGGGTAATCTCCTCCCGGAAGTCCCCCTCGCCCATCTTTTCCAGGTGGTGGGCCACATCCTGAAGTACATCGTTCAGCCGGACAATCGTAGTGTCCAGCGCTGTTCTCAGCTTGGCGGTCTCGTCCTTGGAGGCCACCTCAGGGGTGGGGGTTTTCAGGTCGCCGTCCGCCAGCTTTTCCAGCCGGGCGACACAGGCCCGGATCGGGCCGGAGATGGACTGCCCCACCTTCACGGCCACAGGGTAGGTGGCGATCACCACCAGGAGCACCACCAGGACTGTGAGCATAATGCTCCGGTCCAGGGTGGCTTTAAACTCCCTCTGGCTGGCCTCAATGGCGACGCTCCACTCCTGATAACCCTCAATGGGGGCATAGCCCACAAACTTGTTGTCGCCATAGAAGTTATAGGCGCCAAACCCGCTCTCCCGCTGGATCATCCGCTGGTTCACCTCGGCCACGTCCGCCAGGCTGGGGTCCTCCTCCGCGGCCATAATCATGTTGGAGCCAGATTCCACCACAGAGCGGTCCCGGTGCCCGATGACGTTCCCCCGTCTGTCCAGCACATAGGCCACGCCATCGTCGCCCATAGCCAGGTTGACCACAATATCAGACAGGAAGTCGGCGCTGATGGCGCCGTACACCACACCCGCAAAGCGGCCGTTCTCCAGAATGGGCACCTCCAGCAGAAAAATCATCCGCTGGCCGTCATTCATAATGTCAGAGATATAGGGCTCCTTTGTCTCCTTGCACTGCTGGAAATACTCCTCCCCGGCGTAGCTGTAGCCAGTGGAGGACATCCCGTCGGCGTCCATTTTGCCGGTGTAGAGAAAGCCGTGATCACTCCGATTAGGATGGAGCTAACCAGCACCACCGCCAACATACTGACTTGAATCTTTGACTTGATCGACTTCACGAGTATCTTCCTCGCCATATCCCGGATGAAATTTCTCCCTGAGCTATAGTAGTACAGGGAGAAAAAATCTTCAATCCAAATTTAAATGTTAACACTTATTTAATATCTGCTGGAGCGGGTTTTCCCCCTCAGCCAGCCGGCCGCATCCCCCGCCAGGGCGGGGACGGCCACCATGAAGCAGTGGAACATGGCGGAGCTGTTGTACAGCAGAAATACCATGGGCAGATAGCACAGGAAGCAGGCGATGGGATACAGGGGGCACAGCCCCCTCCGGCGGCCCAGGGACATGCCGGAGGAAAACCCCGCCGCTGGCAGCAGCACATAGGGCAGCAGCAGCCCGGACAGGACAGGCACGTCCCCGGAGAACATGTGGTCCGCCCAGTACATCAGCAGGGGCAGGCCGTCGCACAGCAGCAGGGCAAAGGGCAGATAGGGCAGGGTCTCCCTCCACTTCAGCGGGGACGGCCCGGGGGCCAGCCCCATCATAGTCCGCAGGCTGACTACCTCCATATACCAGCCGATCCATCGCCCCAGCCAGATGAGGGCGTACAGCACGGCCAGCATGGCCAGCCAGGCCAGCAGCTGGGTCCCCCTGGCCCCCAGCCGGGCGGCCAGCAGCCCGAACAGCAGGGCGGTCACCCCGAAGTGGGCCCCGGAGCGCAGCAGCAGGGCCCTGCCGTCGTCAGCGAAGGGCAGGGTCGCCGCCCCCGCCGCCGCCCCCAGGGCGGCGCACAGCAGGAACACCTCCGGCGACGGCCCCCGCGCGTCCGCCAGGTTGGAGGCCAGCACCACGCTGGCCGCCGCCCCCAGCAGCGCCCCGGCCAAAATACGGATCACCCAGCTCCATTTAATCCTGTCCACGGCAATTCCCCCTCCCCAGACGCAGCGTCTCCTTGATTTTTTTCATATACCGGCGGGACACGTAGGCTTGGGCCACGCCGTCCAGCGTCATACGGATGGTGCCCGCCAGGGACAGATCCACCGCCGTCACCCGGTCCAGATTGATGATCTCGCTGTTGGAGACGCGGACAAACCGGGTCGGATCCAGCCGCCCCTCCAGCTCGTACAGCCGCAGGGGGACGCCATAGACCGCCTCCCCCGTCTGGGCCGACACCCCTTTCCCGTCGGTGTAAAACCGGAGAAATTCCTCCTGGGGCAGCAGCTTCCGCTCCTCCCCGGAGCTCACCGGGACAGGGCCCATGGACAGCTTCGCCAGCCGCTCCGCCAGGCGGCGCAGCTCCCCGCTCTCCGCCCCGGCCAATATGATGATTTTGGGCTCCTGCCGGCCGGGCTCCGTCCGGATCTCCACCTCCACAGGCCTCCCCCCTCTCTTGCCCCCAGTATAGCCTCCCCGCCCCCTCCCTGTCCACTGTTTTGGGACAGCCGGTCATTTTTCCGGGATAAATGGTCGCTTCCCCGTTGACAGCGGGCAGCTTTTAGGCTAAAATATCAGAGCGTACAGCCTTGAGCGCTGTATTTTTATCAATGCCCCCGTACCTCACCGGGATAGAGGGTCCGCCTCCTAAGCGGAATGTAGTGCGTTCGAGTCGCGCCGGGGGTGCCATTAGCAGCACAAAATCTTCGGAAAACCGAAGATTTTGTGTTTTTCTATGATCTTTTGAGCGTCGAGGAAAAACGCTATCCCTCCCACCTAAGAGGTGGGAGGGATAGCGTTTATTAGCTAAGCAGGTCCCTCTGTCGTTTTCTCAGAGTGGGTGGTGACAGGCAAAGAGATGTCCATTCTCTTCCGTTTTCGACGGAACTGACGTTCTGCATACCTCCGTGGCGTAGGGACACCGGGTGTGGAAACGGCAGCCTGGTGGCGGTGCGATGGGACTCGGCAATTCACCAGAGATCAGTTCCTTCTCCTGGCGCTGTTCCGGGTCGGTCACCGGTACGGCACTGAGGAGAAAATGGGTATATGGATGCCTGGGATGGGCAAATATCTCCTCTGTGGGGCCACTCTCGCAGATCTGCCCCAGATACATGATACATACCCGGTTAGAGATTCGTTGCACCACGTTTAAATCATGGGAGATAAACAGGTAGGTCAATCCCATTTGATTCTGGAGGTCAGCTAGCAAATTCAGCACTTGAGCCTGGATAGATACGTCAAGCGCGGACACCGGCTCATCACATACGATGAGTTTGGGATTTAACGCCAGGGCCCTGGCAATGCCTACCCGCTGGCGCTGTCCTCCACTAAATTGGTGGGGAAATCGGTTGCGGTATTCCACGGGAATCCCTACAATTTTCAGCAACGCCTCCACTTTCTCCTGCTGCTCCTGTCGGGTCCCCACATGGTTGATCGTCAAAGGTTCCATAATGGAGTTTGCAATGCTCAGCCGGGGATCCAGGCTGGCATAGGGATCCTGGAAGATGCACTGGATATCCCGGCGTACCTTCCGGAACTCACCCTTGCTCATGGCGGTCAGTTCCTGTCCCTCAAACCAGATTTTGCCCTCCGTTGGGCGCAGCAGGCCCAGGATTAGACGGCCCAGGGTACTTTTGCCACAGCCGCTCTCGCCCACCAGGCCCAGAGTCTCCCCTCGGCAGATGGTAATATCCACATCGGAGATGGCATGGACTTTGTTGCGGCCGGCGGGGAACGTCTTCACCAGATGTTCAGCGCGCAGCAATACATTCTGTTCCCGCTCCATGCTCATACCTCCTTTGGGATCAGGGGACACCGTACCAGGTGTCCCTGGCTCACCTCTGTCATGGCAGGCACCTGCTCAATACACGCCTGGGCAGCATGAGGACAGCGTGGGGCAAACCGGCAACCTTGAGGCATCTCCGCCAGCATAGGTACAGTTCCAGGGATACTCTGGAGACGCTTACCGATATTCCGGTTAGGCAGAGAACCCAGCAATCCCCTGGTGTAGGGATGGGTGGGATTGCGAAACAGCTCATAGACATCTGCCGCCTCTACTATTTTTCCAGCATACATGACGTATACCAGGTCACACACCTCCGCAACCACGCCCAAATCGTGGGTAATCAGTAACACTGAGGTTCCCGCCTCCTGCTGAAGCTTGCGCATCAATTGGAGGATCTGGGCCTCAATCGTTACGTCCAGGGCGGTGGTGGGTTCATCGGCAATGAGCAGGTCAGGCTGGCAAATCATAGCCGCGCTGATCATGATACGCTGGCGCAGGCCGCCGCTGAGTTCGTGAGGGTAACAGCTGAACCTCCGCTCCGGCTCAGGGATGCCTACGCTCCGAAACATCTCAATGACCTGGTGCTTGGCCTCCTCTCTGCTCATTTGTTTGTGGAGCATCAGCACCTCAGTCACCTGCTTGCCGACCCGAATCACCGGGTTCAGGCTGCTCATGGGTTCCTGGAAGATCAGAGTGATCCGATCACCGTACAACTGGCGGCGCTGCTCAGGGGAGTAGCGCAGGAAATCCTGTCCGCAGAATGTGACGCTCCCCTCCTCGATCATGCCGCCCTGGGGCAGCAACCCCATGATGGAGTTTGCCATCATACTTTTCCCGCAGCCACTCTCGCCCACCAAGCCCACAATTTGTCCCCTAGGCACTTCCAGATCCACGCCGTCTACAGGATATAGTCTACCCTTTCTGGTCTTGAGACAGGTCCGGAGCCCTGAGATTTTCAAGACAGCAATATCTGAATCAGGCGAAAAGGCTTGGATTTTATCACGTTGTGTTTTCATCCGTTTACTCCTTTACTCATTGGGCAGATCAGCGGCGCAGTTTCGGGTCAAACGCGTCCCGCAGGCCATCACCCATGAGGTTCAAAGAAAGAACAGTCAGCATGATCGCAAGGCCGGGGAAAATAGTGATATAGGCGTTATGCCGCAGGAAGTCTTTTCCGTTGGAGAGCATCGCGCCCCACTCGGGAGTCGGCGCGGGGACACCCACGCCCAGGAAGCTCAGGCCCGCGCAGGCTATGATGGCCGAGCCTACACTCAGGGTGGCCTGCACAATGATGGGAGCAAGGCAGTTTGGAATGATATGCCGTATAATGATGAGCATATGGGAAGCGCCTGTGATTCGGGCCGCGTCTACATACTCCGCATTCTTAATCTGTAGAACGGAGGCCCGCATAATCCGGCAGTATCGCGGGATATTGGACACACCCACCGCCAGCATCATATTAAACACGCTCTTGCCCAAAGCAGAAACAATGGACAGATTGAGCAGCAGGCTGGGGATAGCCAGCAGCACGTCCATGCAGCGCATTACCACCGCATCATAACCGCCGCCGAAGTAACCGGCACTGGCCCCCAGCAAGCTCCCGATGACGCACGCGATAGCAACCGAAACCACACCTACCAGCAGGGAGACCCGGGCGCCATAGAGAACACGGCTAAAGATGTCACGGCCGAACTCATCCGTGCCAAACCAGTGGGCGGTGCTGGGCCCCTGTAAGGCATCTGCGTAGACCTGTTCAATGGGGTCATAAGGGGCCAAAAAATCCGCGAAGATGGCGACCACAATGATCGCAAACAGGATAGACATGCCCATTACCGCCGCCCTGTTCTTTCTGAACTCGTTCCACACGGACATAAAGTAGCTCTCGTTTTTCACGGTTCTATTCATAGCGCTCACCTCCCGTTGCTCAAGCTGGTCTTGATCCGGGGATCAATAAAGGCGTAGATAATGTCCACCAACAAATTGGTGACACAATATATAAAGGCGATCATAAGCACGCCACCCTGGACTACTGGGTAGTTACTGCCTCGAATAGAATCCACCATCAGCTTGCCCACTCCGGGAATGGCAAAGATACTCTCCGTGATGACTGAGCCACCCAACAGGATGCCGAACTGCAGCGCAATGGTCGTAATAATAGGGATCAGGGCATTATGCAGCGCATGGCGGGTGATGATAATAAACTTTTTTTGCCCCTTGGCATGGGCAAAATTGATATAGTCCTGGTTGATCACCTCCAGCATACTCGACCGAGTCATCCGGGCAATAATTGCCATACAGCCATATCCAATGGTCAGCGCCGGAAGAATCAGCTGGGCCAATGTCCCATACCCGGAGATCGGGAGCCACCCCAATTTGACACCAAACAATAACATCAACAGCAGGCCCTGCCAGAAGTGGGGCATTGATACGCCGCCCAAGGCAAAGAGCATACAGAGGTTATCAAAAATGGAGTTGTGATTCACCGCGGCGATCACCCCAAAGGTAATCCCCAGAACGATGGCAAGGCCGGCGGATACACATGCCAAAGTCATAGTTTTGGGGAGGCGTTCCAGCAGAAGCTCTGTAACAGGGCGTTTGTTCAGATAGGATACCCCCAGATCTCCATGGAGCAGATCCCAGACATAATTGGCGTATTGCACCCAGAAGGGATCGTCCAGGCCAAGCTCCTCGTGAATCTGTGCAATCGCCTCAGGGGTAGCTGCCTCATCGCTCAGTATCGCCAGCGCTGGATCGCCAGGTGTAAAGTAGAGCAGCGTGAAGATAATCAGCGTTACGCCCAGCAGCACAGGAATCAGCGCAATGAAGCGTTTTAGAATATATTTAACCATGACATCTGTCCTTTTTTAGTTTCGGCGGCCCGCAAGAATTGTTTACAGAAGGTCTTTCGCCCAGGTCGCCTTGTCCTGTAGTGCCATCTTATAACCAAAGGCGTGATGGTCTTCCTCCACGGCCAGGATCTCTTTCAGATATCCGGCCGCTCTCTGGTCGTCGCCCGCAATCCAGTGGCAGTAGACCACGGCACCATATAACTCAGTAATGATGCGCTTGGCCATCGTGCGGTCGATGTCCTGATCAAAGTCATCAATGCTGGTCTGACCAGTATACAGCAGGCAGCGCTTGAGATACATCAGGTCACCCTTCTCCACCGGGGTGTCGGCCGTGATGCCGGCAATGGAGGCCAAAGCCTTGTCCTTCTCCCCCATGTGCAGATAGGCCATGAAGATCCAATCCCGCTCGGGGGGCGTATTGTTGGTGCCGTTCTTCAGGTGGCAGTCAATGCCCCGCTCAAAACACTCAATGGCCTGCTCATATTGCTCTAGGAAGTAGTGCGCTACCCCGCAGAAGTGCCACTTCCAGGCGTCCTTGTCGTCCAGACGGGTGGACAAAGTCAGATCGGCCAAAGCCTGGGGATAGCGGTCCTGAGACAGGAACTTCCGGCCTCGATTGTAGTACTGATCGCCGTTGAAGGGCTGAAGGGCCAGGGCGTGGGACAGGCTCTCGATGGACTTTTCGAAGTCCTCGTTGAAATACAGGATACCGCGGGACACCCAGGCGATAAAGTCCTTGGGATCCTTGGCCAGACGGGCCTCCATTTCCTTCAGGATCTCCTCATCCATTACGATGGGACCCCGCGTGGCGCCGCCCTCGCGCATAAGCTTCAGCTGGCGCTCCTGAATTTTTTCATGACTCATTACAAAATTCCTCCTACCAAATATTTGAATAACACTGGGAATTTATTCTTCGATCAAATAGCTGTCAATCCATTGAGACAGCTCCTGGAGCCGGCGGATACGGCTGCGGGGAGGACCTGAGCGGGACAGCTCATGGCAGGCATTCCGGAACAGGCACATCCTAGTGGGAACTCCCCTGATCTGCAGGGCAGAATACATCTGCATAGCTCCATTGAGCGTACAGCGGTAGTCCTCAAATGAGTGCAGAAACAGGGTAGGTGTAACCACATTCTTGGCGTAAGTATAGGGGGACTGATCCCGGAGGCGCTCGTCATGGTCCCAGGGTGTGCCCCCGTAGACCCCCGCTGTCCCCCAGATGCTAAAGTCAGAGGAGCCGTAATCGCCGCTGATGTTTGAAATGGATCGCATGGACACAGCCGCTCGGAACCGTCTGGTATGTGTGATACACCAGTTGGTCAGGTACCCCCCGTAAGAACCGCCCATCACCGCCAAGCGCTTAGGATCAACAGCGGGGTACTGCTCCAGCACAAAGTCAGTCCATTGCATAACGTTGGCAAAGTCTACCGTCCCCCGGCGAGCCCGGAGATCGGCGAATTCCTCACCGCCACCGGCAGAACCCCTGGGGTTGCAGAAGAATACAAAGTAGCCCTTGCCGGCCAGATACTGCATTTCATGGAAGAAGCCAGCGGAGAAAGCCGCTCGAGGGCCGCCATGGATTTCCAAAATCCCCGGATAGGTTTTCTTCGGATCGTATCCCACTGGCTCTATGACAAAGCCGCTGATGAGAAACCCTTCCGGATCTGTGAACTGATATTTCCGAGGCTGGCTGACGACCCGATCCGCCAAAGCCGGTGTGTTGATCTGACTAAGCTGACGCAGCGAACCGGAGGAGAGGGAAAAGAGCTCCTGAAGTCCGTCTGTAGTACCAGTGGCCAGCAACACCCCGGCTCCAACAGCGAAGCTGTCTGGAATAAACCACTCGCTGTTAAGGCGCTCCGGTTGCTGTCCCGGTTTCCACCGGTTGAGGAAGGCGTAGGTATCACAGGTGGTGATGTAGTACAAATTGCCATCCAGCACCTTGAACGTTGTTCCGGTACCGTAACGGCAGTCGGAACAGGTCTTGCTGCCAAAATCCTCACGGCTGTGGGTGTGGCGCAGGCGCATCGCCCCTCCCTGGAGGGGAAGTGTGTACAGATCGTGGTTGGGGAAGGGACCCTCACCGTTCCAGGGGGCGGCAGCCACCACCAACCCATCCCCCAGGAAGTCAAGCCCCATGATCTGATAGGAGCCTGGGGCCAGTAGGGTGGCCGTTCTCTCGCTGTAGGTATCATAGATATAGATCCCATGCTGTCGGACGTAGTAGCGGTCATAATCAATGCCGCTGTACGCGATGTACTGCCCGTCAGGGCTCACGGCACTGAAGGATGTTTCAAAGTGCCGTGGCGTCAGCTCACGCAGACGTTGCGTGGAAGTGTTATAGAGATATAGGGCATGGCGCTTCTTGTTGATGAAGCCACGGCCATCGGATAGGAAAGGAACCTCATCACAGACCTCAAAAGCCTCCTCCTCCCGCAGCTTGTCCAATGCCGCCAAGCGTTCCTCTTCGGGCATAGCTTCGATATCCGGACGGTTGTTGTCTCGGACAGCGGAAAGAAGAAAGACATCTGGGCGGATCATCCGGGCTGTGGCCCCCTTCAGCGGAACCCGGAACACCTCTTTACATTCTTGGGTGCTCAGATCCTGCTCCCAGAAAACCGTGATGTAACCGCCCCGAGCCGCATACTGCCTGTCCTCCTCCGCACGCAGCAGAGGGTATAGGATTCGGCCGCTGTCTAAACAAGAGAAGCTGCGGGCGCCGCAGGTCCCCGGGATAGGGCACACCTGGCCGGACTCCAGCTCACAGCGCCAAAGGCCGGCGTCATAGCTGTTAATCTCTTTCACTGCCTGGGAGAGACAGAAAATGGCGGAGCGCCCGTCCGGTGTCAAATCTAGAGCAGAAAAAAATCGGTACTTTAAAAAGTCCTCACAGGTTATGGCTTGCAATACTGCTGACCTCCTTTGCGGGAAGGGGCTGTCATACGTCTGGAATAAGCCATACAGCAGCCCCTTTCATAATTCCCCTAAACGTCTTTTCTGGCGGCGGTAATCACAATGCCGAGCAGGACTCCCTCAGGAAGCACGGAACCTGTGTGGGTCAATCTGGCTGGTTGAAAGCCATCAACGATCCACTCCGTCCAAGCCCGGTTGAATTCGTCCAGATCAGCTCCGTCTTTCAAAATAATCTCTACCCGAAGCACATGGCACTTGTCGGAGCCGTACTGTTCCAGCAGCTCATCGTAGCGATGAAGCAGGGCGGTGGCCTGTTCGTACATCGTCATGGCACGCTTGGTGGCGTCAGCCGGGGCATGGATCTCAAAGTACAGGACTCCGTTGAACTCAACGATGCGGCTCGCCCGGCCGTGCGGCTCGTGGTGGATAACTTTCATGTTGTAAAATCACTCCTATTCTGTTTTACTCTACAAAGTAGACGTTATTGTACTTCTGGTAATTAGTGGGCAGAATAAGGTCAAAGCCTCGGATCTTAGAGGTCGTGGCGGTCATAGTTTTCATGTTGTAAAGAGGAATATAGACCACGCGGTCATACAGGTACTGCTGAATATCAGCATACAGCTCCAGACGCTTCTCGCTATCGGTCTCAGCCACAGCTTCGTCCAGCATGGCGTCCAGGTCGGGGTCGATATAGTTGACGCGGTTGCCGCCGGGGCCCACCAGGTCGGAGTACAGCTTGCCCAGGGTCTGGTGGGGATCGCGGAGGGTACAAACGGTGGTGAGGATAGCGGCAGTCTGCTCACGGGCGTTGAGCATGGGGGTATAGGCAGAGCTATCCATCTCATTCAGGATGACGGTGATACCGCTCTCAGCCATCATGTTTTGCAGGAACTCACCCATACGGCGGTTGTCGGCACTGGTATAGAAGGACAGCTCCAACTTAAAACCATCCGGATATCCAGCCTCAGCCAGAAGCTGCCGGGCCAGCTCGGGGTTGTACTCAAAGCCGCCGGTAGAGTAGGCGCCAGGCACGGTGCTGGGCAGATAGTCATTCAGGGGCTCCGCTGCGCCCAACAGACACACAGAGCACAGCAGGTTGTTGTCGATGGAGTGGCCGATGGCCTTGCGGACCTTTGTATCGGTAATCCGATCAAAGTTCAGGGCCAGATAGCTGGTGTTCACGCCCGAACACTCCCACAAGGTCAAATCAGGATTAGACTTGATATCCTCCATCACAGTGCCAGACACCTCCTGGATCAGATCCACACCACCGGATTCCAACTCCATAAGGCGTGTGCTGATCTCGGGAATGTAGCGGAAGTTAATGGCACGCATCTTGGCCGGGCCGTTGAAGTAGTCATCAAAGCGCTCCACCACGATATTCTCCCCTTCGTTCCACTCCACCAGCTTGAAGGGGCCGGTGCCGTTCTCCACCAGATCCAGATCACCAGCGGCCAGGTGCTCCTCATAGAAGGACTGCTGGAACACACTCATGGTAGCGTGACACAGGGTACCCAGGAAGGGGGCAAATGGTTCGTAGGTGGCCAGCACGATGGTGTAGTCGTCCTCAATCACAAAGTTGTCGGGATCAAACTGGGCGGCATTGCTCTGGGAACCCGGAGTTTCCTTCAGGGTTGCGAAGGTGAACGCTACATCCTGAGCGGTCAGCTCGTCGCCGTTGTGGAACTTGACGCCTTTGCGCAAACGGAAGCGGTAGGTGGTCTCACTCAGCTGTTCCCAACTCTCGGCTAACAGGGGCTGGATGTTGCCCTCCTTGTCCATCGTAACCAGAGTGTCATATAGGTTTGTGTGGAGCTGGGCACCGGGCAGCTTGCTGTCGTTACCAGGGAACATAGATTGAACGGTGCCATAGACGGCGATTGTCATCTCATCTTTGGAGGAGATGACCTCACCGGTAGTGCCGCCGATGCCGGCGTTCCCAGAAGTACTGCCGCTGGAGGGCTGTTCCCCTGTGGCACAGCCGGCAAGAACAGAGACGGACACGATGGCTGCCATAGCCATGCACAGCCATCTTCGGATTGTGTTCTTTTTCATATGTGATCCTCCTCAATATTATTTTTCCCATTTAAAGGGTGTATCTTAATTATACATGTTGAATTTTGGACAACGCAATGCTAGAATAATTATAGCTGTTATAAATCATATATATTAGCGTACTAGATTGCAACTAGGGCTTGTTTGAAAAATGTCAATATTGCCCAAACAGCGGCCCTTTTGCTGCCATACTTCCCCAATTTTTCTTGAAATCCATCCAGCCCGCCAAACCGAGACGCAGCCCAGCGACCATTTGATCCGCCGACCGACGTATTGCCCCTTGCCAATCGAAGGTATCATAATAGGAGTGGTGTAAAATGACCATTGATCAGTTGCGGTATGTAGCAGAAGTTATGAAATGCCATTCGTTTAACAAAGCCTCAGAAAACTTATATGTCTCCCAGCCAGCTGTGTCTGTGGCCATCCGAAAATTGGAAAGTGAGTTGGGGGAGCCGCTGTTCATCCGCAACAATAACGGAGTTTCTCCAACCCCATTTGGGTTGGAACTGCTGCCATTTATCCAAAATATGATCAGTCTGTACGAGCAGATGCCCATACAGGCCTATGGAAAATCGGCGAAAAAGCTCCTGCGCATTTCCGTTGCCAACGGGGGGTTCCGTTTCTTCTCTAGAGCTGTAGGTCAGCTATATATGTCACACAAGAAGGATGGTGTCCATTTGGAATTTCATGACGTGACTATGGAGCAAAGCCTGTCCATGGTCACCAATGGTACGGCCAACATTGGAGGCTTCGCCATCTGGTCCTTCCAAAAAAAAGAGATGGAGTCCCGATTGCTGCGGACCGGGATCCACTTTGTCCCTCTGGGATCCGTGCCTCCTTCGGTCTCCATTGGTCCCCAAAATCCCCTATGGAACCGGGTAGAAGATTGGGTCACACTGGATATGATTCAAAATTTTCCCATTATCTATTCCTTCTCTGAACACTCTAATATCCTGCTGCGGAAACTAGGGCTCTACAATAAAGGCAACTTGATTACTTGTAAGGAACGCGCGGGCCGTGGAGAACTTCTTTGCCAGACGGATGGTATCTCAGTAGGCGGCTTTGCCCGGCCAGCTTATCGTAGAGGTAATTCGTACCCAGAACAGCGGATTTTTGACTTGCGAGGCTTTGATTTCCAAAACCAGTTTGGCTATATCTATAACCAGTCCTATAATCTCTCTCCAGTGTGCCAAGAGTTCATCTGCTACCTGAATGATATGCTTCAGGAGTAAAACGTACCGTGCTGTCACAGATGCCCTTGCTGGATACCCCCATACGGCGTTCTCCAGGCTGTTTCTGCCCATCACAACCGCCACATCAGCGGCGCACAGAGAAGCACTCCCGCCCATAACTGGATTTGGGAACTTCCGTACACATGAATCTCAAGAAAAGCAGAAGAATTTTTTGAACAATTGAAGTGCCCCATCCGAAAAACAAAACCTTATCTCTGGATGCTCAACACATTGAATCAGTTGATCAAAATCCATGGTATTTCTCTATAGACAGGAAACCCCCTTCCATTGGAAAGGGGCTGAGCCTGTATACAAAAAGGCACTATGCGCTCAAGGGGGCATAGTGCCAAAATTATGATGGAATAAGCGGTGTTTTCAATCGCGGACGTGAGCCGTACTATGAAGCCTACGCTTCTCAGATTGCCTCCGTCATGGGCCTGAACACAGTACGTTATGACCTGGAAAATTGGAAGGGTACCACCGCCTCTAAATGCCGGCTTCGCCGTATGATTGACTATAAGCGTCAAATGCGGAACCGCCAGACCTTTTTATGGGGCCTGGCGGTTCCGCATTTGACACTTACAGTCTTCCTGATGAAAAGAACAATTTGTACACGACCAATTAAATAGCGGGTATTTTTATTTTGATACAGCTTTTGCTGGGATATTTTACTCCCGCAATTACCTAACTTTCAAGGTTTTCAAGCGCATTCACTGCCAAAAGGCTGGTTTCCTCATTCATCTTCCGCAGCTTTCGCACCATTTCTTTGGACTCATCCGACCGGTCGCGGACCTGTTCAGCCACCTTAGAGGTATGGGATGCTGTTTCCACAAAGAAATGGCTAGTGGTCTGGATCTGCTCATTGATTTGCCCCAGTTCGCCGACCACCTCGCCGCTATGCTCCAGAACGGTATGACACTGTTCCTGAATAGTGTGGATGTTCCGCACAATTTCGTCAAACAGCTGGTTGGTGTCAATCATCTGCTGCCGTCCGGTTTCTACCTGCCTCAGACTGACTTCAGAGCGCTCGATCATATTAGAGGTATCCGCTTTCATCCCCTGCAACAAGCCCTCGATGTCGGAAACGGCCTTTGCCGTTGCCTCCGACAAATCTTTTATGCTGCCGGCCACCACAGAAAACCCTTTGCCATGCGCGCCGGCGCGCGCCGCCTCAATCGAGGCGTTGAGCGAAAGGATGGTCGTTTGCATAGAGATGTTCTCAATGCTTTTTAAGATTCCCTCGATCTGCCCGCAGCGCAGATTAAGCTGGCTGGCCAGTTCACTGGTCTTTTGCGTGGAGAAGAAAGTTTCCTCCATTTCCTGCATCGTTTGCCGCATGTTCTGCGCGCCTGTCTCAGATAGCGTGTTTGTTTTTTCCATATTCCGCAAGACAATTTATATACTGGTATCCGTGTTGCCGACGGAGGTATCAATGATCTGCATATAATCGTCACAGGTCCGCATCAACTGCATCTGCCGCTGCATCTGGGCGGAGAGATCATTCAAATCTTCAACGATGCTTTCCAGGACGACTGAAAAATTCGTGATCTCCCCATTGACCTCACCCGTGGAGCTATGGATTTTCTCTACCACTGTATTCAATGTATTCTTTAACAGGGCCGTATTCTTGTCCTCCAGGGATTCCTTTCGTGCGGCCCGCCTGTCCATCACACGAATAAATGGCAGGTAAATCAGGATACCTGTCGTAATATTGAGAATCTGGAGGACGCTGCCAGACAGGTGCCCGCCCGTGGCCAAATATCCGCTGATCAAAGGCGGCATGGCCCAATGTACCTCCGTTACAACCCGGGCAACCAGACCGAGCGACATCGCGATCCATGAAATGAGGGTTACCGTAAGCAGCGTGAGCAAAAAAGGGATCAGTAGAATCGGGTTCAAGATGATAGGAAAGCCGAACAGCACAATTTCATTCATGTTGAAGAGCGCAAAGATACCGCCCATTTTGGCGATGCCGCGGATATACCGGCTTCTGGCAATAATGAACACCGCAATGATAATACACAGCGATGTCCCCGCTCCCCCCATAAATACAAAAGTATCCAGGAAGCCCTTGCTGATAATGGCAAGCTGCCCGTCAAAGGCGTTTGATTCATCGCGTACAGGTCGGTATTATGGATGAGATTCTCGCCGAACGCGCTGGCCATGATGCTGTCCATCACATTTCCGCCATGAATCCCGAAAAACCAGAAGATATGGATACCGAATACCAGAAACAAGGTGCCAACGAGCCCGCCTCCATCGGCCGCTGAAAAAAGGAATGACAGGGCGGTGTAAATCCACTCGTCAATCCCCTTGCCGGAGGCCATTGAGATGACGCCGTTTGTGAGGGCAACACAGAAAACGGACAGCATGACAGGGAAAAGGGCCTCGAACATTTGCCGCACTTCCTCCGCCGTATCCTCTGGAATATTGATTTTAAGATTGGAGCATAGGCGGTACAGCTCGGTGGACAGAATTGCGATCAGCATCGCCCCGAAAAGCCCGCTGGAGCCCAACCGGCTCAGCGAGATGCCGCCATCCGAGGTTGTAACGCAAATGGTCAGGTAGGCGGATACACTGGTGAGACCTGACAGCGTGCCGTTCAGATTGTAGGCGTTGCCGAGATAATAGCCCAAAGTCCATGCGATCAAAATCGCCATGATGGCGGTGCTGGCCAGCCAAATCGCACCATTTACAGCCCGGATCACCTGTCCAACCGGAGTGGACAGGCCCGCCTGCACGATGTTGATGGGAATATTATTGATCGGCGACGCAATTGATCCCAAGATGATGACTGGAAGCGTGATCGTAAATGCTTTTTTAATAGAAATGATGTAACGGTTTTGGAATAGCCTGTCGGCCGTCTGCAAAATGCTTTCCATAATTACTCCTCTGAATAGAACTTCATATGCAGATTTCACCAATCATACCATATTTCCCTGGTGGAAGCAATCCCTGCACTACAAGTTCCAGCAGTATATCACCTATTTGGCTGAAGCTGTGGGCATTCGGGTCATTGAACCGGAGGAAAGCTATACGTCCAAGGGATTTTTCACGGATGCAGAGCCCAAACAGATGTGGCATACCACTTGTTTCTGCGATATACGCTGAGCGAGGAGCTGCCTCACTTTTCCACGGTAAGCTATAACTTCTGGCATCGGTCCGCCGCGGAAACAATAGAGGCGGTATTTCGATGGGTCTTAGATGAGGCCGGGAATGCGGGAGCACTGGCCCCGGCGGCGGCGTTTATAGACGGGACGCACATCAATGCCAGCGCAAACCTGAAAAAGAAAATCAAACAAGAGGTACCGGCGGCGAAACAGTATCAGGAAGCGCTGCTGGCAGAGGTAAACGCAGACCGGGAAGCCCACGGAAAGAAGCCCTTCGATGACAACGCCGCCAGCATCTGCTTTAGCCCTGAAAAACCGTGTTGCCCCTTATCAATCGAAGGTATATGTATGTAGAAAGCAATTCCAAAAAGGAATAAGGAGTGATATAATCGTGGCAGCGAAAGAGAAAGATCCCGCTATCGAGCCAGCCGCGCCGGCTGCTGACCGGCAAAAAGCACTTGAGAGTGCTGTGGCCCAGATCGAGAAGGCATATGGTAAGGGCTCCATCATGCGGCTGGGGGAGAATACGGGCATTGTGGTGGAGGCTATCCGTACCGATTCCTTGGCTCTGGACATTGCCCTGGGCATCGGCGGCGTGCCGAAAAGGCCGCATTGTTAAGATCTACGACCTGGAATCTTCCGGAAAGACTATCTTAGCCCTGTACATTCCCTCAGCCGGACACTGGCGAGCAGGGCCTAGAGATCTGCGAAGCTCTGGTACGCCCTAGCGCCTTGGATGTGGTGGTAGTAGATTCCGCTGCCGCGCTCACGCCCCGGGCTAAGACCAAGGGTAACATGGCGACAGCCATGCTGGTCTGCTGGCCCGGTTGATGAGCTAGGCTCTGTGCAAGCTGGCTGGGGCGGTAAGCAAAACCAACTGCATCGTCCTCTTCATCAACCAGCTGCGTGAGAAGGTGGGCGTAGTGTATGGAAACCGCACCCGGCTCAAAGTTATTCAAAACAAGGTGGCGCCCCCGTTCCGGGAAGTTGGGGTTGAGAGCCTGTACGGCGAGGGCCTCTCTAAGTGTGGTGAGCTGGTAGACCTTGCGGTCAAGCACGATATCATCCAGCGATCCGGCGCCTGGTTCTCTATGGGTGAAGCCAGAATCGGTCAGGGCAAAGAGACAGCCAAGCAGTTCCTCCAGGACGATTCCAAACTGACCAAGGACATTGAGATCCAGATCCGTGCTATCTCGGAAGCCGCCTTCCGCCTGATGGGCGTTGACAAACGCCGTGCCGTTAAGGGTAACGTTGCACATTCCAAGCGAAGCCCCTGTTTCTGTTCCGGCCCTTGATGGTGTCCTAGGCGGTCTGATTAGGATGCAGGTATTCTGGCATAAGACCAAGCGCTGGAACTTTAGAACTGGGTTCTTGGCCCTGTTGGTCCTTCAGAGCCTCTTTGCAATCTTCCCGACCTGAATCCTTCCAAGGTAGAGCCCTATATCCTGGTAATGTCATTGAGTTAAGCAAAAGGCACTCGGATACTAGCGGTTTCAATTTCCTTATTCCCCCGTGGAAAGGCGGTCAGATTTTAATTGGCATTTTTTATTTTGTTTTAAGAAAAAATTATATGGTTTTCGACAAATTTTAAGATGAGTGATTATCAAAATATGGTGTTATCTGTTTCATGAGGAAAAGGTGACCAGTACATTTGAGAGCACTTTCCGTCGGTTTCCGCTGAAGCCGGTAAGGGAATAATTCCGTGACATGCTGGTGGATGTCCGCACACGGTCTGCCGTGCTGTTGGTCTGGCAGAGTGACAAGGGGGCAAGGGAATGAACCTCACGAACAAGGAGAAAAAAAGGATTCGTTTTTTGACCGGCATTTTTGGCTGGGTATGTCTTCTGATAGGGGGGGCTTTTGCGTTTGATTGGGAGTCGCTTACAAAAGAGATGTACGATATATACAAATATGGGCCTATCGTACAAATTGCCTGCGATGTACCAAATCAGGAACTGAATGTGACAATGACAGTGGATACAGATGGAAAAAGTGAGCTTTATTTTATCCCACATGGAGAAGCGGGGCCTATCAATGTCTGGCTCTATGTGGTGGATTTTTACGCACCATTTTCGTGGCGGATTCTTGAGAACACCGAAAGCATAACACTGTATTCACTGAACGAACATAGCTATGCGGCGTATCCATCCAGTGCAGTGTCGGGGGAAGGGCAGGCGGTAGCTTTCCGGATGCATTTTCAGGAAGGAGAGTATGCCATCAGCAGGATTGCGCTCCAGCCAATGAACGGCAGGCAGTTCCTCCGCGAAAAGGAGGCAAGCTGGTTTCGACTCCCTTACGTTTGTCCCTGGGTTTCCAGTGATCCAGAGGATATTTATACCGCATACGACAATGGCGGATATTTCAATGATCCAAAATTTATCAGCAAAACCATTGATGGTGCAACTTTATATTTGTCTTCACTGTCCATCCTGGCCAGCGCCCCTAATCACGCTTATGTGAATCCTGGTTTAGTTTTGGAATCTGTTTCGCCGGAAACTACACCCAAAGGGTATCATTTTCTGTGGAGATGCAATGAATTTTTTTCCCCGCTCGTCCAATATACGGATATAACATGGCAGACGGCCTTTGAACGAAAGGGAGCAGTTGCCGGTTTATTTTTTGGACTTGGTACATCATGCCTGTGGATGGTACATCAGCATCCGATCAAGAAAGGCAGGAAACAAAGGTGAAAAAATGTATTGCTATATTGAGTTCCGCCTTCCATCATTATCGTAAGGAAGTTACTTGTTTTTGTCTTGCCATGCTGCTGATTGGGGGCGGGATAGCGCTTGGTTTTCCGTCAAAAGATGATTATGATGAGGTAAAGAGCGCCAGTGTGTTGGTATGTGTTTTTGAGGAAGGCTTTGAGACAGTTTGCAATCTTGCGGTTAATGTGCATTTCACCGATACCGGAAAGGTAACATTCCAGTTTAATCCGTTTGATTCTGGGACAGTGCCGCAGACCGTTTGGGTCAATATCTTCAGTTCTCCCGATCATGCAGAGTTTGCATGGACACTTTCCGGAAATGTGGAGCATCGGAAGATGTTCTACCGGCCGGAAAGCAATTTAGTGACGTCGTCTCTGGACCCTGCAAGTGAGGGAACGGGATATTTTATGGAATTTTTCAAGATTACCGTGGACAGTGACGGGATACCGGAAGAAATTTATCTGCAACTAGACCCTGAGGGTGTCATTTATCAGTATGATGACATCATTAGAATTTGCGCCCCTCATATTGCGTCGATGCTGTATAACCCCGATATAATCCCCAATGGTGAGTTCAATATGACAGAGCTGTTTCAGGAATTCGGGAAGGATGCCTTCGAGCGTACTTTTTCTTTCGGAAAGATTGATGGTCAACCGTTAACTTCGGCGCTTTTGCAGATCACCGGAACATATGACTCGGAAAAATTTTACTATGATTCATCCTACAAGCTTGAGCATATTTCGCCAATTTCCTACAAACGTGAATTACAATCCGTGGCATGGGAGCCGGAACTGTTCACTTTCACTCCGATTATCGAATATAAAGCAAAAAACTCAGGTGTAGTTGATTCATTTATTGCGTTTCTTATGATATCCGTAGGATCGTTTTTTCTCCCTATTTCACTGGAACGGCTCTATGCGGATGCGATGGAATCGAAAGGAAAACGTCGTAAGAAGCGAAAAGGCTAATTTCCGTATTCCGTCCAGAGAATGCTTACGGTGCAGCCCTCCAGGGAGTTTCGCTCTCTGCGGGGGGCAACCATAATCCCCGTCCATGGATCGCACAGCCCAGGGCCGGCATTGCCGCTTCCCTCTAACGACTGGCCCGGCAACCTTCAGCTGTTCAGCTGGCCTGTTCGCCGCCAAATTCGTCTGCCGGCATCTTTTCAAGCCGGAGAAGCCGTAGTGACCAACAAATAAGAGAACCCAGGAGGACACACTTCCCCCCGGGTTTTCTGAGCTTTGAGTCTTATTCTTACCATATAGTGTTGCGGCATCAGTCTCATATACAAGAGAAATATCTGCCGACAAGCTATCCATACGCCGGATACTGGGTCAGGAAGTTTATATGAAGATGTATGTTGTAAAGGACGAGGAACTCTATCTGCCCGAGAAAGGAGTCCGGTTCATCGCCAGCCATGACGGCGCCGATTCTCTGGTGGAGAGCAGCACAGATTTCAATCCGATTAGGAACTAGGCAAACGAACTCCATGCCAAGGACACCAGCAAAAAGGTGCGCGCTGTCAAGAAGATGCAGGCAGAGCGCAGCGTCTCGGTGGAAAGTCGCCCTACAGCTACCACAAGAAAGCGTCTGACTGTAAGGACCTGATTCCAGATGAGGACACCACGCCTGTTGTCTGCTGTATCTTCGAACTGTGTACCTCAGGGAAAGGACCTGGTCAGGTGAGCCGCGCTGGGTCAGATGGATACATCACTCAGAGGGAGGTTCTCACTGCCAGGAAAGCTTGATGCTGGACGAATGTTTATTTCTGGAAAACAAAACACCTCCATGGGCCCCATCATCCAAATTCCGCTTTGCTCCGGCGATTTTTTTATAAAAACCGCCATCTGCTCCGCTCCCTTGCTCCTCTTCTCCAAATCGGACCCGCTACGCTGGGCTTCGATTTGGTTTTGGGCGTGAACCTGGAAGCTGGTGCTTATATACTCCCAAAAGAAAGACACGACTTTCGTCGTGTCTTTCTTTTGGGGTTCCGCCCCACCCTTCGGCATCTTTTCAGATCCGAAACAGGACCTTAAATCACATGGTACTCCTTCAGCAGCTTCTCGATATCTGTCCCCTCGATCTTCTTCAATGCCTCGTGGAGCACCAGCTTCTCCTTCAGCCCCAAATCCATCTCCGTGATCTTTTTCCCGTCCCGGAGCTTCACAGTGGCATCCAGCAGATCCCGGACATCGTACGTGCTACCCCACACCTCGGGCACGCCCCGATCCACATCCAGCAGGGTGTACACCGCCTCCATGCCGGTACGCATGGAGTACTCGGTGGTGAAGATGGTGTCCCGGGCGGTCTCGGCGAACTGGCCCACGAAAGCGAAGTTCACCGCTCCATCGGGCACCACCTTGGGCCGGTCGGTGTCGTTCCGGGGCATGAAGAAGGCGTCGATATAGGGCATCATCACGGGCACGGTGTTGGCGCTGTTGGCGGCCAGCTCCTGGATCTGGTCCTCGGGCACGCCCAGATGGTACAGCCACTCCATGCAGATCTCCTTGCCGGTACACTCCCGCATGGGCTTTTTCACGTAGTCGCCGGGCACGTCGCTGAACAGGGCGTAGACCCACACCAGGCAGTGGTCCTTGGGCTGGGCCCGGAACTGGGGCTGGCGGTTGATGGTCCAGCTGAGCAGCCAGGAGGAGTCCTTCACCGTCACAATGCCGCCGGTGACCACGCCGCCGGAGAAGGGGTCCCGCTTGCAGATTTTGGTGATATAGGGAATGATCCGCTGATCCAGGGTCTCCACAGTGGCGGACATCCAGTTGGTCTGCTCCGGGTCATAGCAGAACTTGTCCGGATTGCCGAAGGCGGGGTCCTGGGCGGCGATCTTCCGCCACATATCCCAGCCGCCGCCGGGCTTGATCTCGGTGTTGTACACGGCGGGGGTATTCTGATCCCCCATGGAGGAGTTCTCCACGCAGCCGCCGTTGGTGATGAAAACCAGGTCGTTTTCCGTCAGGTCCACGAACTCCTGGCCGCCCTCCCCCAGCAGCTCGATCCGGCGGGCCAGCTTCCGTCCCGGCCGGAGGTCAAACTCCACATTGACCACCTTGGTGTTGTAGTGGAAACGGACGCTGTGCCCCTCCAGATACTTGACCATGGGCAGGATCATGGACTCATACTGGTTGTACCGGGTGAACCGCAGGGCCTTAAAATCGGGCAGGCCGCCGATGTGGTGGATATAGCGCTTGATATACCGCTTCATCTCCAGGGCGGAGTGCCAGTTCTCAAAAGCGAACATGGTCCGCCAGTAGAGCCAGAAGTTGGAGTCCAGCACCTCGCCATCGAAGAAGTCGGTGATGCGCTTGTCAAACAGCTCCTCGTCCGGGGTGAAGAACAGCCTCATGATCTCCATGGCCGCCTTGTCGGACACATCGAATTTCCCGTCGGTATGGGCGTCCTCCCCCCGGTTGACGGTGGCCCGGCACAGGGAGTAGTTGGGGTCCTTCTTGTTCAGCCAGTAGTACTCGTCCAGCACGCTGACCCCCTCTGTCTCAATGGAGGGGATGGAGTGGAACAGGTCCCACATGACCTCAAAGTGGTTGTCCATCTCCCGGCCGCCCCGCATGACGTAGCCCACGTTCTCAAACCTCCAGCCGTCGCAGGCGCCGCCGGGGGTGGGATCCTTCTCGAAGATGTGGACATGCTCCCCCTTCATCTGGCCGTCCCGGATCAGGTAGCAGGCCGCAGTGAGGGCCGCCAGGCCGGTGCCGATGATATAGGCGGATTTGTGATCCACGCCCTCGGGCTTCTGGGGGCGGGCGAAGGCCTCGTAATTGCCGCTGGAATAATACATAAAAAACATCCTTTCCAAAATTTTTGTGGGGTGATCTATCTGATGGCCCTATCATAGGGCGCTTTCCTTCCTTTCACAATAAACAAAATGCCCTAGGTGATTAAAAACTAATCACCCAGGGCATTTTGTCAGAATTTTTTCACGATCCGGGCCGGGAGGCGCCGGCCCCAGAGTCAAAGGCCTCCAGGGCCCGGGGGATATTCCCGTGGACCACGGCGCTGGTCCGCTCCACAATGTCCGCCGGATCCTCCTTCATACTGCCGCCGATCCACTCCAGCACCACGCCCACAAAGGCGTACTCATAAAAACTGGCGATAAACCGCTTATCCGGTTCACTCACCGCCATCTCCTTCGACTTTTCCTCCACCACGCCCAGGATCAGGCTGTGGATCAGCGGATTCAGATACTGCTCAATCCGCTCCCGGCTGACGCACCGGTAGACGTTCATAATAAAGGGTTTATTCTCCTGCACCGCGTGGAAAATGTTCAGGAAGCCCTCCTGCCAGGTGTCGTAGGTCTTCTTCCCCTTCAGCGCCCGGGCCGCGTCCTCCACACAGGCCCACTCCACCAGGTCGTAGATGTCCTTGAAGTGGTAGTAGAAGGTCATGCGGCTGATGCCGCAGTCCTCCGCGATATCGTTGATGGTAATTTTGGTCAGCGGCTTCTGGAGCAGCAGATTTTTCAGCGACGCCGCCAGGGCGCGTTTTGTGGCTTGTGACATAGGCGCCTCCTGTTCCTGTTCCCATCGGGCAGATCCAAGCTCTTTCCGGGGCCAGCTCTGATTAACGCCAGTCTAGCAGAAGACGCGGGCAAAGTCAACGAGGGCTCTCACAAGGCAATTCTATATTGCCGATTTTTGACAATCGTGATATAATGTCTCTCATCAACGGATATTTCCCACGGCCTGCCCCTTCGTGATAGGATCCATCCACAAAGATTGCGGGGTGAGTCTCATTTCGAACTATCGGAAACAACTGAACGAAGCCAATGAGGCTCTGGCCCGGGATCAACAGCAGATGGTTGATCTGGAGTGCCAGATTCAGCGATTAATGGAGAAAAAGGCCTGCCTCAGCCAGCAGATCGAGGCTGACATCACCAATGTGGTCACCAAGGGGATGCTCCACTTCGACGAGGAAAAACGCAGGCACCTGCTGAATGAAGCGGCACAGCTCAGTTACTCCCAATTAAGAATCGAGAAAATCAACCGTTTAAACGACTGCTGGAACGCCGACCATGTGAATTTTGAGACCATCACCGAGCTCCAAGCCATAGAACGCTATGTGGGGAAGAATTCCCCCGGCTTGCTCTCCCAGCTGGGGAAGTTCATGCTTGGGGGTGGAAACCAATGAACCTGCGGGTCGTATACCCCTCTCAGATCCCGTGCCTGCTGGTGCGGCTGAAATCAAAGAAATTTTTTGCCGGAACCCGATACCGGTCCCGGCACGGCGTTTTTACATACGAGGCCGGGCGAAGCACCTATTTTATCCGCAGGCGGACGGTTGATATCCTGCTGGATCAAGAGGACTCCCAGTCCATTGATGATATCTGCCAATATCTCAAATATGTCTTTGGCGACACGCCGCTCGGCCTGGCCCTGTCCAATCAACGCTATTACCCGTCATTTTCTTCCATTCACTACATAAAAATATAAATGGGGGTCTCGTGCGGTGACCAAAGTAAAAACCAACGTTTTTTATGCCTCGCTCGCTGCTATATTATTGACTCTACTCATTGTAAGGCTGGTTTTACCGGATGAGGCATGCTCCTGGGTCAGTTCCGTTAACTATGGGGGCTTCGTTATTGCGGCCGCCGCCCTGTTTTTTAATATGTCACATGAATACAGGCAGTTCCAAAAGTTCTACCCGATTGCAGGTTTTTTCATACTCCTTTTAATTGCTCTGACTGTACTCGGTGCTTTAATCCTCACAAATGTCATTGTTCTCAACAACAAATTCGACGATTCGATTACGCTGTTAACCCTATTCATATCTTTGCCTGCGCCACTGTATGTTGAACTTATGGGCCACTATTTAAAACGATGAGGTGATTGAAATGGACTACAAACAGCCATTAGACGCGTACCTGTCCACCTGCGCGGGCGGCGTCTTAAACGTGTTCTACGAGATCTATCAGATCATCAAATCCGTAGAACCCGATTCCCAGCCAGAGGCGGTCATGTACTTGGTTGACACCCTGGATCAATCCCACAGCGACGAATCCCATGAGGTCACAAAAGATTATTATACGGAAAAGCAGCTCAATGCCGCGCGGGAAAAATTCCGCAAAAAGAAAATCCGCACCCTGATCGCCCAGGAGGCGAACGAGGCCTCCAAAAACAATGTGCCTCCCATCGGCTTCTACCGGAATATCTGGGGCAAGCTGACTTCTTACTGCAAAAATGACCGGGAAGCCGCGTATGTTTTATTCACCTTGGTGGATCACAGGCTCATCCCGTACCGCAGTGTTGGAATCGGCGTCTCTATGTCGGACGAGGAATACGAGGCGTGCGTACAGAAAATTGGAGACACCGTTTTTTGGGATACCATGTACATCTTCCAGCTGAATTACGAGCAAAAAACCCAGTACGCCTCCCTTTTAGTGGACAAATTGCTGGCCCTGGAGGACAGGAACCTGCAAACAGTCTACATGTCTCTGATCCTGAAGATCGTTGAGAAGAATATGCGGGACCGCCTGAAATCTTCCATCGAGGACGCGTAAATACCGGGAAGGCAGGAGCGCCGCCGGGCCCAGGCCCGCGGCGCTCTTTTGTGCCGTCCGCGCCGGCCCTTGGCCGGAACCTCCTTTCCGTCCCCCAAACCAGGACGGCCCCTCTCCCCCTCACTCAGAGTTTTCCTCCATTGACGAAATCCCCCCGCTCTGCTATCCTTACACTGAGAGGAAGGGGGCCGGGGAGATGATACAAGTGGACCATGTGACCTTGCGGTATCCCAATGGGAAGGGCATCCAGGAGGTGTCCTTCCAGGTCAGGGAGGGGCAGGTCATGGGCTATCTGGGCCCCAACGGCGCCGGCAAAACCACCACGATCCGCTGTCTGCTGGGCTTTTCCCGGGCGGACAGCGGCAGCTGCTCCATCGGCGGCATGGACTGCTGGCGGAAAGCCCCTGAGATCCAGCGGCTGTTGGGCTACCTCCCCGGTGAGATCGCCTTTTTGGACGGGATGACCGGCCGCCAGTTCCTGGGCTTCCTGTCCCGGACGCGGGGTGGGAGGGACGGCGTCCGCCGACGGGAGCTGGAGGAGCGCTTTGAGATTGACCTGTCGGGAAAAATCAAACGGTACTCCAAGGGGATGAAGCAAAAAGTGGGGATCATCGCCGCCTTTATGCACGACCCCCAGGTCATCATCCTGGACGAGCCCACCAGCGGCCTGGACCCTCTGATGCAAAACCGCTTTACCGACCTGGTGCTCAGCGAGAAAAAGCGGGGCAAGACCATCCTCATGAGCAGCCACATGTTTGAGGAGGTAGAGAAGACCTGCGACCGGGTGGTCATCATCCGGGAGGGGCGGGTGGTTCTGGAGGACAGCATCCACGCCCTGGGGCAGAACCAGCGCAAATCCTTTTATCTCCGCCTGGCCCAGCCGGAGCAGGCCGCCCGGCTGGCGGAGCTGGGCTGTGAGGTGGCCAGCCTCCCCCCTGACCGGTTTAAAATCCAGATCCAGCAGGAGCGCCTGGGGGATCTCCTGGGCCTGCTGGCCCAGCTGGACGTGATCTCCTTTGAGAGTAAAAGCCAGAGCCTGGAGGAGATCTTCCTCCATCTCTATGGCGGGGAGGGCCCCCATGAATCTGACGCTGTTTAAGGCCGATCTGAAGGGGAATGCCCTTCTTCTGGCCATCATCGCCTACGCCATGATGCTGTACTTCTCCGTCATCGCCTATATGTTTGATCCCGGGGACACCACCGCCATCACCAGTATGCTGGAGCTGCTGCCGGAGGGGCTGATGTCCGCCTTTGGCTTCGACTCGGTGTCCTCCAACCTCACCGGCTTCCTGGCCGACTACTACTACGGGTTCATTGTGTTCATCATCCCGCTGATCTACTGTATTGTCACCGCCAACAAGCTGGTGGCCAAGCTGGTGGACAACGGCTCCTTCTCCTACCTGCTGATGGCTCCGGTGTCCCGGCGGAGCGTCATCGTCACCAAGGGCCTGTTTTTGCTGTTCTCTATCGCCCTGCTGTTCGCCCTGCTCCATGTGGCCGGCGGGGCGGTCTGCCGGGCGCTGTTCGGCGATATGCTCAACCGGCGGGTGTTCCTGCGCCTCAATCTCAACGCCGCCCTGCTGACCATGCTGGTGGGGATGATCTGCTTTTTCTACTCCTGCCTGTTCAACGAGTCCCGGCTGTCCCTGGCCTGTTCCTCCGGGGTGACCGTCGGGTCGCTGCTGCTGTTCATGCTGGGCGGCGCCTCCCCCAAGGCGGGGTTTTTGAAGGATTTGTCCCTCTACTCCCTCCTGGATACCCAGCGGATTTTGGAGGGGGGCGGCACGGCGGGGCTAGAGGGGGTCCTGGCGGCCCTGATCCTGCTGCTGTTTCTTCTGAGCGTTCTGGTGTTCGACCGGAAAAATCTGCCCATTTAAGCGGGGGGTGCTGACTGTGAACAAGAAAATACCCATACAACGGCTCATCCTGGTCCTGGCCCCTGTTCTGGCTGTGGCAGGCGCCCTAGCCCTGTACTCCCTCCTCCCCAAGGACGATCTGCTTCTTCTGGAAGGGGCTGTGGAGATCCCCTCCGCCACCTGCTTCGCCCCGGTGAGCGGACGGGTGGAGTCCGTCCTGGTCCAGGCCGGGCAGCGGGTGGAGCGGGGCCAGGTGCTGGCCGCCCTGGACGACAGGCCAGTGGATGACCAGGCGGCCCTGCTGAGGCAGACCCTGGCCATCAAAGAGGCCCGGCTCCAGCAGCTGAAGACCCCCCTGGAGTTGGACGCCCAGCAGGCCGCCCGCCGGGCGGCCCAGGACAACGTCTCCCTGTGGCGGGAGAACCTGGCCCAGGCCCAGGCCGCGCTGGCCTCGGCCCGGCAGGCCCTGGCGGAACAGCAGGCCCTCTATGACGCCGGCACCATCTCCCGGGCCGAGCTGCGGCAGTATGAACAGGCGGAGCAGGCGGCCCAGTCCCAGACGGTCACCACCCAGGCCCAGCTGTCCGCCGCCCAAAACAGCGTGGATGCCATCTCCCTGCCCACTGTGGATGAGCTGGCGGTGGCCGCCGCCCAGGCCGATGTGGGCCTGACCCGGCTCCAGATTGAACAGCTGGAGCGGGGACGGGAGGACTACCTGATCCGGGCGGCGGCGGACGGGGTGGTCCTCAGCTCCAGCCTGGAGGCCGGCGCCACCGTGGCCGCTGGCCAGGGGGTCTTCCAGCTGTCCAGCGAGGACCGGCAGCACGCCGTGTTCTACCTGCCCCAGGACTGCCTGTCCCAGGTGGCCTTTGGGGATGAGCTGCCCCTGTTCCTCCAGGGGAGCCAGGAGGAGGCGGCCCGGGGCCGGGTCACATACATAGACCTCCAGGCGGTCTACCCCCCGGAGGACTACGAAAATGACAGCAACCGGAACCAGCGCAGCGTCAAAATCAAGGTTGAGCTGACCTGCGGAGGCCCCTTCGCCATCGGCCAGCCGCTGTTCCTCCGCCTGGCGGCCAGCCGGGGGTAATCCTGGCCGGAATCCCACCGGGCGGCCCCGGCCTATCTTTTCACAGTTTATTCACCCATTCCCCCGGCGATTCCAGTATCATAGACCTGGCGTATCTCCTACATCACAGCGGGGCATGGCCCCGCCTCAAAAGAAAGGGTACTGCTGTATGAAAGTCAAAAAGTCTCTCTCGCTCCTCCTGTGTACGGCCCTGGCCCTGGCCCTGCTGGCCGGGTGCTCCAAAAAATCCGCCGGCGGCTCCAGCGGTTCGGCCAGCGGCTCTGGCAGCGGGGCCGGCGGCCCGTTCTCCTCCTTCACCGCCGATACTCTGGACGGCGGGACCTTCTCTCAGGACGAGATCCAGGCCAAGGATCTCACCATCATCAACTTCTGGGGGATGTTCTGCAACCCCTGCCGGGCCGAAATGCCCGACCTGGCGGCCTACGCCAAGGCCCTGCCGGACAATGTCCAGCTGATCACCATCTGTATCGACGCCTTGGACGACCTGGAAGGCACCCAGGAGTTTTTGGACTCCTGCGGCTATGAGGGAGTCACCCTGGTGAACGGGGACGAAACCTTTATTTCCATTACCAGCACCATACAGGCCTTCCCCACCACTATCTTTGTGAACAGCCAGGGGGAGATTGTGGGGGATACCATTGAGGGCAACTGGGGCAACCTGGCTGAGTCCTACACCGAGGCCGCCAACAAGGTGCTGAAGGCGGAGGGAAAGGCGGAGTTCAGCCTTGAAGAGTAAGCTCCGCTGGGTCCCCATTGGCGTGCTGGCGGCGGCGGTGATGAGCGTGGCCGTTGGCGCCGCCGGCGGGGAACCCCGGGAAGTTCTGGGAAAGGCGGTGCGGATATGCCTGGAATGTATCGGGATCGGGTAAGAGGGGCGAAGGGGCCCCGGCTCTCCTTCCAGCGCAAAACGCAGCTGCTGTCCGCCGCCCTGTTCAACGGTTACGCCATCGGCTTTCAGAAGGGGAAAATTTTTACCGGCGGCGCCAAGGCGGTCTGCGTCCCCGTGCTCAACTGCTACTCCTGCCCGGGAGCTCTGGGGGCCTGCCCCATCGGCTCCCTCCAGGCGGTGCTGGGGGGACGGAAAAACTTCCCCTTTTACGTGCTGGGGACACTGATGCTCTTCGGCGTGGTTCTGGGCCGGGCGGTGTGCGGGCTGCTGTGCCCCTTTGGGCTGGTCCAGGACCTGCTGCACAAAATCCCTGTGCCCAAGGGCAAGGTGCCCCCCCGGATCGACCGCCCCGCCCGGTATGTCAAGTACGGCGTCCTTCTGGTGATGGTCATCCTGCTCCCGGCCCTCGCCCCCACGGGGACGGGCATCGCCTCCCCCTATTTCTGCAAGTACATCTGCCCCGCCGGGACCCTGGAGGGCGGAGTCCCCCTGCTGCTGATGAACCCCAACCTGCGCAGGGCGCTGGGATCGCTCTTCCATTGGAAAGCCCTGGTGCTAGCGGCTGTCCTGGGGCTGTCCACCGTCATCCACCGCCCGTTCTGCAAGTATCTGTGCCCTCTGGGGGCTTTCTACGCCCTGTTCAACCGGTTCAGCTTTTATCAGATGGGCCTGGACAGGGGCAAGTGCGTGGGCTGCAAGCAGTGCGAGCGCTCCTGCCCCATGGATGTGGAGGTCACGAAACACATTAACAGCCCTGAGTGCATCCGCTGCGGGAAGTGCAAGTCCCTCTGCCCCACTGGGGCCATCTCCTCCGGCTTTTCCTGCCGTGCCACGGGAAAGGTGGAGGGGGCACAAAAAGAATCCTCTGGTTTCAACTGAAACCAGAGGATTTTTCATGGCTTTGAACCGCCGGCGTCTGGGGCCGCTTACGCCGCCTCGCCCTGCTTGGGGGGCCGGACGGCGGAGGCCGCCGCCTCATCCTTTCTCATAAACAGCAGGCCAAACGACCCGGGCCCGCAGTTGCACGCCACGGCGGAGGACGCCTTTTGCAGGTAAACCCGCTCAAACGGGCAGTACTGGCGCACCAAATTCTGGATATACTGTAGCTTCTCCTCATCCAGCCCGGAATATGTGATGAACAAAATCCGCCGGTCGATGCTCCGTGTCTCCTGAAGCACCCGCTTGACATATTTCTTTGCGACATTGGCGAAGTTGCCGATCTCCACACCCCGCACTCCCATCCTGCTCTTTCTCAGCCCAAGTATCGGATGGAGCAGCAAAGCGTCACAGAGGATCTGGATCCGTTTTGAGAGACGTCCAGACTGGCACATCATGTGGGTGTCATTGATGATAAAGGCGGAGGAAATGAAATGCTCCATCCGTTTGACCAACGCAATGATCTCTGTCTTCGAGGCATGATATTCCGCCATCTGGGCCGCGTACAGCACAGCCAGCCCCATACTGCTGGAGAGATGCCCGGAGTCGATCACAGAGACATTATCAAAGGATTTCGCCGCCTCCACGGCGTTTTGGAAGCCCGAGCTGACATGCTTGGCCATCGTGATATGGATCACATTCTGCGCCTCCGTCAGCTTTTCCGCAAAAAACCGCTCGTAATCCTCCACGTCAGGGGGCTGGGAGTACCCCTTCCGCCCCTTTGCGATATGCCCCAGCAGCTCATCCGGCTTCAACTCCCGGCCATCCAGGAACCGGCCCTCATCTGTACAGACATAGTATGGGCATACAGAGATCCCAAAGGTCTTAATCAGGGATTCCGGGAGGTCACACACGCTGTCCGTTGTGACCAAAACAGACCGCCTCTTGGCCTGTTCAAAAATCAGGACATCCTTTTCCAGCTCTGACTGGCTGGCGTCCTCACACTGGCGCACCAGCTCCTTTGGCAGAATGTTCAGCACAGCCGCCTCCAGCAGCGCGCCGCTGACCGGCTTGGCCAGATAGCCGCTGAACCCCTCCTTCCGGTAGAGCTGCTGGTTGTCGCTGCCGGCGTTGGCGGTCAGGGCCACCACAGGGACATCCTGGCACATCCCCCCCGGCTGTTTGCGCAGGGCGTGGAGGCACTCAATCCCGTCCATCTCCGGCATTAAATGATCCATTAAAATGCAGTCATAGTAGTGGTTCTGGGTCAGCTTCAGGCACTCAATCCCGCTGGCGGCGGTGTCGATCTGGACCTTGGTCTCCGCCAGCAGCTTCGTCACCACGGTCAAGTTCATCTCGTTGTCGTCCACCACCAGGATATGGGCGTCCGGCGCCTCAAAGCTCTGCCGGTAGGTCCCCTCGTTATGGAGCTTTACCCGGGAGTCCAGCGTAAACCGCCCCAGCGCTTTCTCATCCACGATATCCTGCTCCAGCGTGACAATGAACTTCGAACCCTTCGTGTAGACACTGTTTACGCTGATCTCGCCGCCCATCAGCTCCACCAGCTGGTGGACAATGCTCAGCCCCAGCCCGGTCCCCTCAATGTGGCGGTTTTTCTCCTCGTCTACCCGCCGGAAGGCATTAAACAGGTAGGGGATATTCTCCTTTTTCACCCCCTGCCCGGTATCCTCCACAGAGTACCAGACCCGCACCCGGTTCACGCCCTGACGCTCACAGCGGACGGAGAGGGTAACAGAGCCCTCGCTGGTGTATTTCACCGCGTTGTTCAGCAGGTTGATGAGAATCTGCTTGATCCGCACCTCATCTCCGCAGAGCATGCTCGGGATGGACGGATCTACCTGCAGCTTGAACTCCAGGCCCTTCTCCCTGGCTTTAATCCAGATCATATTGACAATCTCGGAAAAGAGCGTCCCCGTCTCATAGGAGGTATTGATGATCTCCATCTTGCCCGACTTGATTTTGGATATGTCCAGGATGTCGTTGATCAAAGTGAGCAGCAGTTTGCTGGCCCCCTGGATATTCCTGGCGTTCTCCGCCACCTCCTCCGGGATGTCCCCCCGCAGGGTGATCTCATTCAATCCGATGATCGTATTGATGGGGGTGCGGATCTCGTGGCTCATGCTGGAAAAGAAGTGGTTCTCCGCCTGGTTCAGCTCCTCAATCTCCTTTTTCTGCTGCTGGGTGAGGGCGTTTTCCTCCTCATACATCCGGTTCAGGAACATGAGCAGCACACTGGTGAGCAGTCCCACCATGACCATGGAGAAGGCGGAGTCCATAAAGGAGCTCTGCTGCGTGCTCAGGGCGGCCAGCTCCGGGTACTTGTAAGCGATGCCATAGCAAATCAGTGTCTCCGCCGCGCACAGCACAAAAAACACGGCCATGCGCTTCCCCTGCAGGGTGATGCAGACGTAGATAAAACAGAACACAAACCACTCCGGCACCCCGCTGTAAAATCCGCCCGCTGTAAAGAATGTAAAAGGAAACAGCACCAGCTGCAACACCACAATGACCGTGGCCCCCGTCTGGATCCGCCCCTTCCGGATGCTGATCCGCACGATTTCCGTGACGATCACCAGGCTTACCACCAGAACGGCGATATTCAAGAGATCCCTGCCCATGGGCAAGGTAAAGATCAGCGCTACCATGAAGATCGCCGTGGCGATACGGAACATCCGCTCCTGTAAGCTGATCCTATGGTCAAAGATGATATCAAACCATTTTTTAATCACACAAATTCCCGCTCCTTCCAACATGGCTCTCAGGAAATACGCTGGAACAGGCTATATCCCGGCCAGCCGCTGGCACAGCTCCTCATACGCGCGCAGCAGCCCGGCGTGATGTGACAGGATAAAATCCACGTCCCCCTGTTTCCCGGCCATCTCCAGATCTTTGGCCTGGGCGGAGAGGTCCTTCGCTCCGATGGTCAGCGACGTGCTCTTGAGGGCGTGGACCTTGACCGCGTAATCCGCCCAGTTGGCGGCCTCATACAGGGAGACGATCTCCGCCCGCTTGCTCTCGCCCTGGGTCCGGAACATCCGCAGCATATCCTGGAAGAAGCTCTCATCCCCGCCGCAGTAATCCAGCCCCAGCTCTACATCGACGCCGGCCTGGGCAAGCCGGTCAAAGAGCCCCTCCGCTCCGTTCCCCAGCGCCTCCTCCGGCCTGTCCTCCTCCCGCTCCACCGGATCGGGGACAGGGGCGGGGTTTTCGGGGACCGTCTCAACCGGGACAGCCTGTCCGGCTTCCTCGGGGTTCTCCCGCTCCCCGGCGGCCTCCTCGTACTGGATGAAGCGGTTTGGCAGCACCCTGCGCAGCACCCGTTCCAAGATGGTCCGCTCGATGGGCTTGGGGATAAACTCCGTAAATCCCTCGTTGCGGAACATCTCCCGGGCGCCGCTGACGGTATTGGCGGTCAGCGCGATCACCGGCAGGTCCTGATAGGCCCCGTCCCGCAGCTCCCGGATCATTCTCAGGGTCTGGACGCCGTCAAAGCCCGGCATCATGTGATCCAGGAATACAATATCATAGGCGGCTGTGTCACACTTGGCGATGGCTTCCTTTCCGCTCAGGCAGGTATCCACCTCGATCCCGTAACTTCCCAGCACGCCCTTGGCCACCACCAGGTTCATCTCCTCGTCGTCCACCGCCAGGGCCCGCACCCCCAGACAGGTAAACGGCTTGCGCCCGGCGGCCTGGGCCTCCGCAAATCCCCGGGCGCCCAAGTCCCCGTTCAGCAGATTCGCCACCGACAGCGCCGAAAAAGGCTTATGTATGATAAACAGCCTGCTCCCGTTGTCCAGCGTGAACTCCTTATCCGCAATGACGATGACCCGGTATTTCCCGGCTAGATCCTCATAATACCCCTGGTTTTCCTCATATTCCGACTGGGCGATGAATATATGGGTCAGATTGCGGCTGCGCTCTAATTTCTGCAAGCCCTCAAAATTGTGGGCCTGATACCCATTGATGCCCAGCCCTTCCAGCAGATTGAGGATCAGGCCGTCATAATACCCCCGCACCTCGTCGCAGCTGTACCGCTCCGGCCTGAAATAACAGGCCACGCACACCTGCTCGGCGTGGTTGAGCATAATGCACGGCTGACCGTCCACCACGCCCTGGGGAATGACAATATGGGCGTGCAGGCCCTCCTGGCCCTTGCTCTCAAAGTGGATAAAGCCGCCCATGGCGTTCAAAAGCCCCCGGGCGATGGGCAGCCCCAGCCCCAGCCCGCCAACCAGCCGGCTGCTGCCCGAGTCCGCCTGATAAAAATCGTCATACATCTGCAGCATCTGGGAATCCGTCATGCCGATGCCCGTGTCCTGGATATCAATGATCAGGTTGACCCCGTAGCTCTCCATCCGGTACCCGATCCGGACGTTCACGCCGCCCTCCTCGGTAAACTTAATGGAGTTTTCCACCAGGATTTTCAGCACGTGGGAAATTTTCTCCGCGTCCCCCACCAGCACCGCCGGAACCTTGGGGTCGATGTCAAACACAATCTCCAGGTGCTGCCGGTTGCTCTGCAGCGCTGTCATGGTGATCACGTCGTTCAGCACCGAGGTGATCATATACTCCTCTTTTGCCGGCGTCAGCGTGCCCTCCACAATCTCTGTGTAGTCCAGCATATTGCTGATCTGGCTGGACAGCCGCTTCCCGGCCAGCTTGATGGAGGTCATGTCCGCCCGGATATCCGGCGAAAGCCGCTTTCCCAGCGCCACCTCGCTGATTCCAATCACCATGTTAATCGGCGTGCGGAGCTCATGGGACACATTGGATAAAAAAACGGCGTTCTGCTTTCCAGACGCCTCCAGCTCGGCGAATACCTGGTCGTACCATCTCCGCTGGACAGCCCGCTGCTTGATCCAGTATCCCGCCAGCGCCAGCCCGCTCAAGGTCACCACAGCCCCCAGCGCCAGACGGAACCAGTCCCGGAATTCCATGCCGTATGTGATGGTACGCAGGATCAGGATGTGGTACGCCAGCGCCAGCGTGTAGACCGCCGCCAGGGCGTACAGCACCCACTTTTTATTCAGCATGAACAGCGCGAGAATGGTGACGCAGGCCACAGTTGGGATCTCAAACAGGCTGGACTCGTGCACGCTGAAGAAGAAGAACTCCAGCACCATGATTCCGGCGCAGAGGTTCTCATAAAAGGTGTCTGAGCCCCTCTTCCCAATGTGTAAAAGCCATACGCTGAAGCAGCCGGCCCCCATCAGGGGGATCACCCAGATTTCCCACGCCATCATCACGGTGGTCAGGGCCAGCAGCCCGCTGAACACCGTGGTGATCGACGCCAGCAGCAGGTGCCTGCTCGTCTGCTCCCCCGCCCTCATTTTTTCTCAAACTCCTGGGCGATCCGCTTTTTCAGCTCCTGGGGCCGGTAGGGCTTTTTCAGGTAATCCACCGCCCCCAGCAGCAGCGCCCCGACCACGTCTTCCACCTCTCCCGACGCCGTCAAAAAAATGACGGGCACGTCCAAGCCGAAGCCCTTCATGCGCTCGAAGGTCTCCATCCCATTCATTAAGGGCATATCAATATCCAGCAGGACCAGATCCACCTTCTGGGTCTTTAATATGTTCAGCGCCCGCACCCCTGAGTCCGCCAGCACCACGTCATAGTCTTCCCCCAGGATGATCTGAGTCCTCATCAAATTCATCTCATCGTCATCCACCACTAAAATCCGCTTTTGCATACCAGCCTGCCTCCCAATTTACGTAATCAAATTATTCGCAGATTATACATCCTATTCTAAATCAAGACTATGAGAAAATCAAGCTCCATTAGAATCGCTTTTCTCAATAGGACAAATATTCTTCCGTGCCCTTTAAGCCAAAATACCCCTGTGTCCCCGAGCCCCTCCGGGGGCGGAAGCAGATCAAAGGATTGGGGCCGATCTATCCTCCAAATAACAAAAATAAGGCTTGCGCCGGGCGGGGGGATATGATATAATTCCCAAAGAAGTTTCTGGAAAGGGCTTGACATTTATGCAGTTTTGTGCCACCCTAAAGCAAGCAAGCAAGCAAGCAAGCAAGCAAGCAAGCAAGCAAGCAAGCAAGCAAGCAAGCAAGCAAGCATAGCTATGGCTATGTAGCTTTGTCATGCTCTGAAAACCTTATACGGCAATACGACGCTTTTCCGCTCTCCGGGCGGAAGGGCGCCTTTTTGCGCCCAAAAACAAAGAGAGAGGAAATGAGAGTATGAAGAAAAAATGCTGTCCCTTGTGCTGGCCCTGGCGATGTGCCTGGGCCTGACTGTCCCCGCATTTGCGGCGGGCACGGTGAAGGTGGTGGAGAACAAGACGCAGGGTGTTAAAATCACCCTGAACGGGTTCCTCCGGGAAGAGACCCGCAGCTATAATGTATAGGTCTCCACCGAGTATGATGAGGATACGGGCGAGGAGATCACCATTGTGGAACCCCACGAGTTCACAATCTACGTGGTGGCGGACAATTCCACCGTCACCATTGAGGCGCTGGCGGGGCGCAAGTACGCCGACGCCAGCCTCCAGGGCCTCAACAGGTGGATTGTTGCGCCCGGCAGTCCCAATTACAATTCATCGGTACGCGAGGCGTGGATTACTTTCCTGGATAACAGGGAAAACTACGCCTACAGTTGTGAAGGCGACGGTGGTACTACAGATTGGTGGGTGTGGGATGGTGAAGGCAAATTCATTTATGGTGATTACAACTTCACGTGGCCTCTGGACAAAGCTGTGACCGAAACCGTCTCCCCAGAAGACCAGTACCAGTTTTTGAATCTTAGCACGGGATATGGCATCGACTGGATGTGCGAGAGCGACTACGCCAAGCTGGTGCCCGTGGACGGCGGCCAGCCCACCCAGCCCACTGACCCCGTCCAGCCCACTGTTCCCACTGTGGGCAATTTCACCGACGTGACGGAGAATGACTGGTTCGCCGGGCCGGTGCTGTGGGCGGTGGAGCATGGAATCACCTCCGGCACCTCCGAGACAGCCTTCTCCCCCAATCAAAATTGCACCGTGGCCCAGATTCTGACCTTCCTCTGGAAGGCCAGCGGCTCCCCCCAGGCCGCCGGGAGCAATCCCTTCTCCGATGTGTCCAGCGGCGATTACTACGCCAACGCCGCCGCCTGGGCCTATGAGAAGGGCATGGTCTCCGGCAAGACCTTCGGCGGGGACACCCCCTGCACCCCGGAGCATGGCGGTGACCTACCTGTGGAAAGCGGCCGGCAGCCCGGACGCCGGAACCCCGGATTTTACCGACGTACCCGCCGGGGCGGACTATGCCGGCGCCGTGGCCTGGGCCGTGGAGCGGGACGTGACCTCCAGCACCTCTAACACCACCTTCTCCCCGGACAGCGTCTGCACCCGTGGGCAGATTGTGACCTTCCTCTACCAGGGGCTGGCCAAGTAACAGAAATAGCGCCGGCCTCCCGGCCAACGCAAAGTGCCGCTCCAATTCAAATGGGGCGGCACTTCTTGTTGTGATACCCAGGCCGGCGGCGGGGATTCATTCCCGGCGTTCCCTCACACGCCCTTCAGCCAGGCCAGCGCCGACTCCACGTACAGGCTGGCGGCGATGGGCAGGCAGTCCTCATCAATGTCAAAGCCGGGGGTGTGGTGGGCCAGCCGGGAGCCGGGGACGGCCTCGCTCCCGCTGCCCACAAAGGCGTACACCCCGGGGACGGCGGCGATGATCTCCGCCATGTCGTCCCCGCCCAGGGATAGCTCCTTGGGCACCAGGTTCCCCTTCCCCACTACACGCTCCAGGGCGGGGACAAGCTCCTCATAGGCCCTGGCGTCGTTGACCAGGGCCCGGGTGAAGGACTCCACCTCAATCCCGGCGGCGGTGTTGTACAGGGCGGCCACCCCCCGGGCGGTCTCAGCGATCTTGCTGTTGAGCATGGCCCGGGTCCCCTCCGAGAAACAGCGGACGGTGCCCTCGATCACCGCCTCTTTCGCCACAATGTTGTAGCCCTCCCCGGAGCGGAGCACCCCCACCCCGATCAGGGCGGGGTCAGTGGGGCTTTTCAGCCGTCCCACCAGGCCCTGCAAAGCGGTGACAATCTGGGCGGCGGCATAGAGGGCGTCCGCCCCCAGCTCCGGCGTGGAGACGTGGGCGCTCCTGCCCGTGACCCGGATGGTAAAGTGGTCCACCGAGGCGTTCTCCGCCCCCGGGTTCACCGCCACCTTCCCCACCGGCAGGTTGGACTGGAGATGGACGCCGAAGGAGCGTTCCGCCCCCTCCAGCGCCCCGTCCCGCAGAAAGAGGACGGCCCCCTTGCCATACTCCTCCCCGGGCTGAAAGACAAAGTCGATCTCCCCGGCGAAGGAGTCCTCCAGCCCTTTCAGCGCCCGGGCCGCCCCCAGCAGGGCGGCGGTGTGGGCGTCGTGGCCGCAGGCGTGCATCACGCCGGGACATTGGGAGGCGTAGGGGACCGCCTTCTCATCCTGGATGGGCAGGGCGTCGGTGTCCGCCCGGAGGACGATCTTCCGCCCCGGCCCTCTCTTGCCCTGGAGCACCCCCAGCACCCCGGTCTCCCCCACCCGGCGGGCGGGGATGCCGATGGCGGCCAGCTCCGCCTGGATACGGCTGGCGGTCTCAAACTCCCGCATACTCAGCTCCGGGCGGCTGTGGAAGTGGCGGCGCAGGGCGGTGATGTAGTCCCGGTCCTGTTCAATCAGTGGATGGACGGCCATATTGATTCACCTCAACAAGTTGGATTCCTTCCCGCCCTGGGAAGGGGAGGGGATTGTACCGGGAAGCTCCCGCCCCCTTTGGGGGGCGGGACTTTTCCCGCTCCGGCGGACAGTCCGCTTTAAAACGCGGGGATATAGGTGCCCTGATAGATGTCCCGGATGGCCTGGGCGGTCTCCTCGGACTGGTAGGCGGCCAGCACCTTCTGATAGACCCCGTTTTCCAGGTCGGCAGTCCGGCAGGCGATGATGTTGATGTAGGGGTTGTCAGAGCCGGGCTCCACCTGCTCAGTGTAGACCGCCTCGTCGATTTTCAGGCCGTTGTCGATGGCGTGGGCCCCGTTGACAAAGGCCGCGGCCACGTCGGGAATCAGGCTGGCGGTGTTGGCGGCCTCCACCTCCACAAACTCCAGGTTCAGGGGGTTGGCGGTGATGTCCTTCAGCTCGGGCATGTAGCCAGCGGCGGGGTCCACCTCCAGCAGGCCGGCGGCCTCCAGGATCTTAAAGCACCGGCCCTCGTTGGTGGGGTCGCTGGGAACGGCGATCTTGTCCCCCGCCTTCAGCTCGCTCACCTGGGTGATCTTGTCGGAGTACAGGGACAGGGGGGCCAGGATGGTGTCCCCCAGGACGGCCACATCGTAGCCCAGGTCGTCAATCTCCTTCTGGAGGTAGGCCTTGTGCTGGAAGGCGTTCAGGTCGATCTCCCCGGCGTTCAGGGCGTTGTTGGGCAGCTTGTACTCGGCGAACTCCACCATCTCGCAGCGGATGTTCTCCGCCTCCAGTAGCTTGTTGACGGTGTCCCACTGCTCGTTGTTGGCGCCCACCACGCCCACCTTGACCACCGTGACCTCATTGCCGGAGCCGCCGGCGTTAGAGCTCCCGCCGCTTCCGCCGGAGCCTCCCCCGCAGGCGGCCAGGGACAGGGCCAGGGCTGCGGCCAGGGCCAGGGAGAGCAAGTTCTTCTGTTTCATATTCAGTTCCTCCTTAATAATCAGGCAGATATTCCATAATTTGATCCAGCAGCTGGAAAGCCAGCTGGTCAGTGAGTCGCCTTTCTGGCGATCAAGGCGCCCACCGCTTGGACAACGCTCACCAGGATGACAATGATGAGGATGACCGTCCAGGTGATCTGGGGCAGGTTCTTGCTGTGGCCGTACATAATGGCGAAATTCCCCAGACCGCCGGCCCCCAGGGTCCCGGCGATGGCGGTGAAGTTGATGAGGGAGACCATGGTAATGGTCACCCCCCGGGTAATGCCGGGGACCGCCTCTTTTAAATAGACCCGCCGGATCATCTCCCAGGGGGAGGAGCCCATGGCCTGGGCCGCCTCAATCAGGCCGGCGGGGACCTCAGCCAGGGCGCTCTCCACCTGCCGCCCCAGGAAGGGGATGGTTCCGAATACCAGAGGGATGATGGCTCCCCGGACGCCGATGGCGGTGCCCACCAGCAGGCGGCTCAGTCCCAGCAGTAAAATGGCCAGCAGGATAAAGGGGATGGAGCGGAAGAAGTCGCAGACCCGGCCCAGAATGAAGTTTACCGGCCTGTTCCGTAAAATCCCCCCCTCCCGGGTGGTGAACAGGAGCACTCCAAAGGGGATGCCCAGCACTAGGGAGATACCCCCGGAGATGCCCACCATCTGGATGGTCTCCCAGAAGGCCCGCCACAGTTGGTCGGACCGGGCCACCACGTCGGGGATGATCTGATTGAGCAGCTCAGCCATGGGAAATCACCTCCACCAGTACGTTCCGCTCCGACAAGTAGTCCGCCGCCCCGGTGATCTTGTCGTGCCCGCCCCCGGCGATGACCACCAGGCCGCCCAGGGGCTTGCCGTCAATCAGCTCAACGCTGCCCAGCAGGATATTCACGTCCAGCTCAAACCGCCGGGAAATGCTGGAGATCAGCGCCTCAGAGGTACTGCCCTCCAGGTAGTCCAGCCGGAGCAGGTACTCCCCGTCCTTCAGGCGGATGGGTCTGGACGGGTCCTCCAGCAGCTCATGGATGCGGGAGAGGTTGGATGTACTCTCCACGAACTTTTTGGTGATGGCCTGCCGGGGTGTAGAAAACACCTGGAACACGTTGCCGCTCTCCACCACCGAGCCCCCCTCCATCACATAGACCCGGTCGCAGATCTGCTTGATCACCTGCATCTCGTGGGTGATGACCACAATGGTGATGCCCAGGGTCCGGTTGACCTCCTTCAGCAGCCGGAGGATAGACCGGGTGGTCTCCGGGTCCAGGGCGCTGGTGGCCTCGTCGCTGAGGAGGACCTCCGGGTCGTTGGCCAGGGCCCGGGCAATGGCCACCCGCTGCTTCTGGCCCCCGGACAGCTGGGAGGGGTAGGCGTCCGCCTTGTCGGACAGGCCCACCAGCTCCAGCAGGGAGCGTACCTTCTGGTCGATCTCCTGCCGGCTCCTGCCCTTCAGGGGGTAGGCCACATTGCCGTACACCGTCCGGGAGGCGAAGAGGTTGAAGTGCTGGAAGATCATGCCGATCTTCTTCCGCTTCTCCCGGAGCTGCTTTTGGTCCAGCGCCATAAGCTCCTCGCCGCCGATGGTGACGGTGCCCTCGGTGGGCCGCTCCAGCAGGTTGACGCACCGGGCCAGCGTGGACTTGCCCGCCCCGGAAAAGCCGATAATCCCGGCGATGGTCCCCTTCTCGATGTGGAGGCTCACATCCTTAACCGCCTCCACCGTCTGTTTCCCTGTCTCAAACCGCTTTGAGACGTGTTCCAATCGAATCATATCTGTTCCCCTTTTCTTGCGCGTGTTCCAAGGATAGCACAAAACCCGCCCCAGGTGTTAATACCCAAAACCAGGGGCGGGTTATAGAAAAAAACTATAGCCAATCTCCGGTTACAAGAGGATTGACTTGCGTACCTCCTGGAGATACAGCTCCCCCAGCCGGCTCAGGGGGCTGCCCCGGCGCTGGATATAGCCGATGTGCATGACGCCCCCCTCCTCCAGAGGGATGGTGGTGTACTCCGAGCCGTTGAGGGGGCGGCACACGATGCCGGAACACAGGGTATAGCCGTTCAGGCCTTTCATCAGGTTGAGCACCGTGGCCCGGTCATTGACCCGGATCAGCTGCCGGTACTGGTAGGTGCTCAGCACCTCCTCCGACAAAAACAGGGAATTCCGTTTGCCCAGCTCAAAGGAGATGCAGGGGTAGGGCTCCAGGTCGGCCATGGTGAGCCGCTTCCGGCCGGCCAGGGGGTGCCCCCCCCATAGATAGACGCAAGTGGAGCAGTCCCGCAGGGGGTGGAACTCCAGGTTGTTCTCCTCAAGGAGCTTGGTCAAGTACTTCTCGTTAAAATCGTCCAGATATAAAATGCCCAGCTCGCTCTTGTAGTCCCGAACGTTCTCTATGCACTCATAGGTCCGGGTCTCCAGGATGGAAAACTCATACTCCTCCATCCCCACCCTGCCCACCATCTCCACAAAGGCGTTGATGGCGAAGGTGTAGTGCTGGGTGGACACGGAGAATTTTTTCCGGGACCGTCCGGCTACAAACCGTCCCTCCAGGAGGGCGTACTGCTCGCAGATCTGCCGGGCGTAGTTCAGGAACTCCTCCCCCTCCGCCGTCACCGTCACGCCCCGGTTGGAGCGGCGGAACAGCTCAAAGCCGATCTCCTCCTCCAGCTCCTTCACCGCGCTGGACACGCTGGGCTGGGAGACGTAAAGATTTTTCGCCGCCGAGTTGACAGAGCCGCTGTCCGTAATAGCGACCACATATTTCAGCTGCTGGAGCGTCATAGCGCCCCCCTCCTTTCTGACTCAATTTGCCGCCGGCTGGCGCCAGCCCGGGGGCCATAACAGTGGAATACATAGAAAACCCTCTGATTTCAGCTAAAATCAGAGGGTTTTTGGTTGCGGGGGGAGGACTTGAACCTCCGGCCTCCGGGTTATGAGCCCGACGAGCTACCAACTGCTCTACCCCGCGATATGGTGCCGGAGACCGGGGTCGAACCGGCACGGGATCTCTCCCACGGGATTTTAAGTCCCGGGCGTCTGCCAATTCCGCCACTCCGGCATGGGTGGCTTCCGGTCTAGTGCCTAAATAGAGTATCACATTTTCCGCCCCGTGTCAAGCAGAAAATTTCGACCGGATTCTCCCTCCCATTCCCGCTACCGGGAGAGCCCCTTCCCCCTCCGGGGCCCTCCCCATCCACGGCGGCCCGGCACACGGGGCACAGCCTAATCACAGGGTGATTCCGCACTCCTCCAGCCGCTGGCCCAGGCTCTTGCCCTGGTTGCCGGCCCGGCCGGTCACGGTCTCGGCGTGGAGCATGGAGCTGATCACCGACTCCTCCACGCAGTCCGCCACCGCCCGGAACACCAGATCCAGCAGGTTTTCCTGGAGAACCTGGGTTGTTGCGAAGGCCTCCCGCCCGTAGTGGGGCACCCGGGCCCCGGTGGAGAACATCACCGCCATCTCCCCGCTGCCCGAGGAGATATAGGCCCCCGTCCGGGCCAGGCCGCTCTGGGCCCGGCGGCACACCCGGCCCATCTGCCTACAGCTCAGGGGGATGTCAGTCGCCAAAATTACCACGCAGGACCCCTTGTCCGCCCGGGCGGGGCCCTCGGCGATTTTCTGCCCCAGAGGGGAGCCGCCCACCCGTAAATCGACGGTCTGCCCGAAGTTGGTGAGCAGCAGCGCCCCCACCGCGTAGGCCTTTCCCCCGATCTCAATCACCCGGGAGGCGGAGCCGATCCCGCCCTTCAGCCCATAGCAGCACATCCCCCGGCCAGCGCCCACAGCCCCCTCGGCGAAGCGGTCGGAGGCGGCGGCCAGGGCGGCGTTCACGTCCCCCTCCGTCACGTGCATCCCCCGGATGTCGTTGAGCCTGCCGTCGTTGCACTCCAGCACCACCGGGTTCACCGTGCCGGTGGTCAGGCCGATGTCCTCATTGTCCGCCAGGCTGTACCGGATCAGGGCGTTCACCCCCGTCCCCACACCAAAGGTGTTGGTGAGGACAATGGGGGTCTCAATGGTGCCCAGCTCCTGGACCTGGACCAGCCCCGCCGCCTTGCCAAAGCCGTTGATCACGTGGCAGGCCGCCGGGACCTTCTGGGCGAACAGGTTGCCCTCCGCCGGGATGATGGCGGTCACCCCGGTCTGTACGTCCCCGTCGCTGAGGGTCACATGGCCCACCCGCACCCCGGGCACATCGGTGATCAGATTCCGCTCCCCAGCGGGGAAGCTGCCAAAAGTCAGAGTCTTTTGTTCCACACCCATATGGATCCCTCCAAAAATTATTTCCCTGACATTATATCCCCATCTCCCGCCGGTGTAAAGAGAGTTTTCCGTCAACTCCGTTCCCAGCCGGTTGACGCCCCCTCCTTTCTGCCGTATAATAGAGAAAATAATCAGAGGGGGCGTCTGTATGAGCCGGGAAAAAGTGCTGGCCCTCCTGCGGGAGCGGCAGGGGGAATATGTGTCCGGGGAGGCCATGAGCCAGGTCCTGGGCATCAGCCGGGCGGGGGTCTGGAAGGTGATCCAGGCCCTGCGGCAGGAGGGCTATGTGGTCTCCTCCGCCCCCAACCGGGGCTACCGGCTGGAGGCGGGCCCTGACCTCCTCCGGGCGGGGGAGCTGTCCGCCCCTCTGGCCGGCTCCCTCGTAGGCCGGGAGCTGGTGTGCCTGGAGGTCATTGACTCCACCAGCACCGAGTGCAAGCGCCGGGCCATGGCCGGGGCCGCCGAGGGCCTGGTGGTGCTGGCGGAGGAGCAGACCGGGGGCCGGGGCCGCCGGGGCCGCTCCTTCCAATCCCCCCGGGGCAAGGGGCTTTACCTGTCCGCCCTTCTCCGCCCCAGGCTGTCCCCCCAGGAGGTGTCCAACTTTACCGCCTGGGTGGCGGTGGCGGTGTGCGACGGCATCCAGGCCGCCTGCGGCCTGCGGCCCCAAATCAAATGGACCAACGACATCGTCCTGAACGGGAAAAAGCTGGTAGGCATCCTCACGGAGCTGGGCCTGGTCAGCGAGAGCAACGACTTAGACTGGTTAGTCACCGGCATCGGGGTCAACGTCAACCAGAGGCCGGAGGACTTCGACCCGGGGATCCGGGATATGGCCACCTCCCTGGCCATGGCCCTGGGCCACCCGGCGCGGCGGACGGAGCTGGCTGCCCAGATCATCCTGGCCTTGGACCGGGCCTACCAAGGGTTCCCAGGAAACAAGGATGAATACTTTCAGAAATATACAGCGGACTGTATTACCGTGGGGAGAGAGGTCCAGGTCATCACCCCAACCGACCGGCGGGATGGCTTCGCCGAGGCCATCGATCCCGATTTCAACCTGGTGGTCCGCTTCCCCGACGGCACCCGGGAGGCCTTTTCCGCCGGGGAGGTCTCCATCCGTGGGATGTACGGCTACGTATAGCGTCGAAAACGGCCCTGCCAATGCGGCAGGGCCGTTTCTTAGTCTTGATAGGGGGCCAGTTCCTCACAGCCGGGGTCCTCAAAGACCTTGGAGAACATCTCGGCGTCCATGGTCTCGTGGTCCAGCAGGTACTTGGCGGTGATCTCCAGCTCCTTCCGGCACTGGGTCAAAATCTCCTCGCACCGGGCCAGGGCCTCGTCCACGATCCCCTTGACCTCCTGGTCAATCTGCCCGGCCACCTCCTCAGAGTAAGTCCTGGTCTGGGCCATGGAGCGGCCGATGAAGATCTCGCCGCTCTCGCTGCCGTAGGAGATGGTACCCAGCCGCTGGCTCATGCCGTACTTGGTGACCATGGACCGGGCGATCTCAGAGGCCTTTTGAATGTCGCTGGACGCCCCGGTGGAGATATCCCCCAGCACCAGCCGCTCCGCCGCCCGGCCGCCCAGGCAGACGGCGATCCGCTCCTTCAGCTCCCGCTGGGACAGATAGACCTTGTCCTCGTTGGGCAGGGAGATGGTCATGCCGCCCGCGGGCCCCCGGGGGACGATGGTAATCTGGTGGACCGGGTCCTGGGTGGGCAGCTGATGGATCACCACGGCGTGGCCCGCCTCGTGGTAGGCGGTGAGCCGCCGGGCCTGCTCTGTCACCACCCGGCTGCGCTTCTCCGGCCCGGCGATGACCTTCAGCATGGCCTGGCGCAGGTCGTCCATAGCGATAAACCGCTTGTCCTGGCGGGCGGCCAGCAGGGCCGCCTCGTTGAGCAGGTTCTCCAGGTCGGCCCCGGTAAAGCCGGCGGTGGCCTTGGCGATGTCCCGTAGGACCACGTCCTCAGCCAGGGGCTTCTGCCTGGCGTGGACCCGCAGGATCTCCTCCCGGCCCTTGATGTCGGGCAGCCCCACATAGATCTGCCGGTCAAAGCGGCCGGGCCGCAGGAGGGCCGGGTCCAGGATGTCCTGGCGGTTGGTGGCGGCCAGGACAATGACCCCCTCGTTGGAGCCAAAGCCGTCCATCTCCACCAGCAGCTGGTTCAAGGTCTGCTCCCGCTCGTCGTGGCCGCCGCCCAGCCCGGCGCCCCGTTGGCGGCCCACGGCGTCAATCTCGTCGATAAACACAATGGCCGGGGCCTCCTTTTTCGCCTGGTCAAACAGGTCCCGCACCCGGCTGGCGCCCACGCCCACATAGAGCTCCACAAAATCAGAGCCGGAGATGGACAGGAAGTGGACCCCCGCCTCCCCGGCCACGGCCTTGGCAATGAGGGTCTTGCCGGTGCCCGGCGGGCCCACCAGCAGCACCCCTTTGGGGATGCGGGCCCCCAGGCCGGTGAACTTTCTGGGGTCCCGGAGGAATTCCACAATCTCCTGGAGCTCCTCCTTCTCCTCGTCTGCCCCCGCCACATCGGCGAAGGTGACCTTTTTGGCCTGATCGGACAGGGTGCGGGTGCGGGCGTGGCCAAAGCGGGAGGCCCCCGGGGCCCCGCCGCCTCCGCCGCTGGCGCCCCGCTGGCGGAACATGAGGAACCAGAACAGCATCAGCACCGCCACCGCCACCAGATAGGGGATCATGCCAAACCACCAGGCGCTCTCCACCCCTGGAGGATAGTCGTACCCCTTCAGCACGCCGGAGGCCAGCTGCTCATCCACCAGCTCTCTCATGTCGCTGTAGAAGATATAGGGGCTGGCCACCTGGTAGGTGAGGGACGAGGTTCCCTCCTCCCCCTGTCCCCGCAGGGTGAGGGTGAGGGTATTCCCCTTCAGGGTAAAGTACTCTACCCTCTCCTGGGCGAAGAGGGCGCGGATCTGGCTGTATACCGGGGCGTTGTTCCGGTCCAGCTCCTGGAGAGTGGTAAAGGTGAGCGCGGCCATCATCAGGAGCAGGAGCCCCAGGATGACATCACGGGGACTGAAGCGTCTCATAGGCAAAAGTTCCTTTCGGGCGGAGGGCGGCGGCCAAACCGGGCGCTGGCGGGGTTTGAGCAGGCCCTAGCCTCCGTATACTTCCGGTTTCAAAACACCGATGTAGGGCAGATTGCGGTATTTCTCGGCGTAATCCAAGCCATACCCAACCACAAAGTCGTCGGGGACAGTGAAGCCCCGGTAGTGCAGCTCCACCGGCTTCACCCGCCGCTCCGGCTTGTCCAGCAGGGCGCACAGGCGGATGGAAGCGGGGTGGCGGTTCTCCAAAATTCTCAGCAGATAGTTCAGGGTGTTGCCGCTGTCCAGGATATCCTCCACCACCAGGATGTGCCGCCCGGTGATGTCCTCGGACAGATCCTTTGTGATCTGCACCTGACCGCTGGAGGATGTGCCCGTCCCGTAGGAGGACACGGACATGAAGTCCAGGGTACAGGGCAGTTGGATCTCCCGGCACAGATCCGCCATAAAGATAAAGGACCCCCGGAGGACGCTGATCAGCATGATCTCCCTGCCCTCATAGTCCCGTTCGATCTCCCGGGCGATCTCAGCCACCCGGCTTTTCAGCCGCTCCTGGGTAAAGAGCACCCGCTGAATATCCTGTTCCATCATACTCGGTTTCATTCCTTCCTATCCCTCAAAAGCGGGAATACGGTGATATGCCAAGCCTGTTCCCCCCGCCGGGGCAGACTCCTCTGATCCGGCCCCACACCGGCCACGGCGGCCACCTGGCCGTCCATTTGGAAAACCGGCAGGGTGTCCCGCTGGATTCGAGGAATTTTCAAGTCAATCATCCATTTTTTCACGGTTTTTCCGGGACGCCCCATCAGGGTCAGCCGGTCGCCAACCTGCCTTGTCCGTAGCTCTATGCTCCCGCTCCCGTCCAGCCAGAACTCGAAGGGCCCCTGGGGCTGGCCGGTGTAGGCCTCCTCCTGGCAGAGGATACGCCAGGGGCCAAAGTCCCGCTCCCCCGGCGCGGGCATAGGCCCCGCCTCGGGAACGGCCCGCTCCTCTCTCGGGGCCAGCACCAGAGCGCCGTACTCCCGGCGGGCGGTGTACCCCTTGGGCAGATCCACCTGTCCGGAGGGCTTTGTTCCCCGGCACAGGGCCAGCAGGGCATTGAGGTGGACGGCGGCGCAGTCCTTGCCCTCCCCGCAGAGCCGGCCCAGCAGCAGCCGCAGGGCCCGGATAGCGATCGGCCCCTCGGCCCCGGCGATCTCCGCCGCCGGGATCATAAGCTCCCGGCCCCGGAATTCCGCCTGTCCAGCGATTTTCCGGGCCAGATTGGTGAGGCAGGCCTCGTCCGCCCGCAGGGAGGCGGCGGTGTCCGCCGCCCGGGCCAGCAGGCCCGGGGAGATCTCCTCCAGCACCGGGATCACCTGGTGCCGGACACGGTTGCGGGCGTAGTCGTCACTGGCGTTGGTGCTGTCCTCCACGTGGGGCAGGCCCCGGTAGGCCAGGTAATCCTCCACCTCCTGCCGCCCGGTGGTGAGCAGGGGCCGGATAATGTTCCCCCGGGCCGGGGGAATCCCCCCCAGCCCCCGCAGGCCCGTCCCCCGGGCCAGGTTGAACAGCATGGTCTCCACGTTGTCGTTGGCGGTGTGGGCGGTGGCGATCCGGTCCGCCCCGATCTCCCCGGCGGTCCTCTGAAGGAAGCTATACCGCAGATCCCGGCCCGCCTCCTCCAGGCAGATACCCCGGGCCTTGGCCTCCCCGGCCACGTCCCCGGAGCCAATATACAGCTCCACGGCGGGGAGCGTCCCGCCGTCCCCCAGCCGCTGGGGGCCGCAGCACAGCCGGACGAACTGGGCCACAAATTCCTGATCCCGGCTGGCCTCCTCCCCCCGCAGCTGGTGGTTGAAGTGGGCGGCGGAGAGGGTAAAAAATTTTTTCTCCCGCAGATGGTACAGGGCGTGGAGCAGGCACACCGAGTCCGCCCCGCCGGACACGGCGCACAGCACATGGCTGCCCGCCGGGATCAGGTCCAGCGCCCCGATGAAGTTTTCCATGGATCTCAGCATAGCAGACCCCTTAATTCCGGATACGGCGGCCGCTGAGGGCCTGTCCTCACCCAGGCCCTCACTCCTCCCGCCGCCACTCCATATCAGTGAAGGTGGTGAACTCAGGGGTCCATTGCAGCTCAATGGTCCCCGTCTCCCCGTGGCGGTTTTTGGCGATGATGCACTCCGCCAAATTGGGGTTCTCCGTGTCCCGGTTGTAGTAGCCCTCCCGGTAGAGGAAGAGCACGATGTCGGCGTCCTGCTCAATGGCGCCGGATTCCCGCAGGTCGGACAGCATAGGCCGCTTGTCGGTGCGGCTCTCGTTGGCCCGGGAGAGCTGGGACAGGCACAGCACCGGCACGTTCAGCTCCTTGGCCATGATTTTCAGGCTCCGGGAGATGTCGGACACCACCTGCTGGCGGTTCTCCCCCCGGCTGCCCGACTTGCCCCCGGCGGACTGCATCAGCTGGAGGTAGTCGATGATAATCAGGCCCAGATCCTCCACCCGGCGGCACTTGGCCAGGATGTCCGCCACGGTGACGGTAGAGTCGTCATCAATGAGGATGGTGGACTTGTTCAGGGAGTCGGCGGCGGCGGCCACGCTCTCCCAGTCCTCCTCGGTGAGCTTTCCCGTCACCAGCTTCTTGTTGTCCACAAAGCACTCGCTGGAAATCAGCCGCAGGGCCAGCTGTTCCCGGCTCATCTCCAGAGAGAAGAAGGCCACTTTCTTTCCCGACCGCTTGCCCGCGTCCAGCAGGATGTTCAGGGCCATGGAGGTCTTGCCCATGCCCGGCCGGGCAGCCAGCAGGATCAGGTCGGAGTTGTTCAGTCCCGAGATGGCCCGGTCCAAATCCCGCAGGCCGGTGGACATGCCGGGGATCACCTGGTCGCTGGCGGCCAGCTCCCCCAGCCGGTCGTACACGTCGATGAGCACGGCGGAGATGGGGGTCAGCCCCCGGGCGGCCCGGCCCTGGCGGATGGCGTAGATCCGCTGCTCGGCGGCCTCCAGCACGTCCTGGCCGGTGTCCGTCCCCTGCTGGATCAGGGCGGCCAGCTCCCCCGCCGCCTCCGCCACCCGGCGCAGCAGGGTCTTGTCCCGGATGATCTCAATGTACTCTTTGACGTTGGCCGCTGTGGGCGTGGTGTCCATCAGCTGGAGGATATACCCCCGGGACAGGTTTTCGTCGTAATAGCCGTTCTGCTTCATGTTCTCCAGCACCGTCACCGGGTCAATGGTGAGGGAGTAGTTGAACATGGAGTAGATGGTCTCGTAGATCTCAATATTCTGCCGGAGGTAGAAGTCCTCCGGCCGCAGCTTGTCGATGACCTCCGGCACGCACCGGGGATCAATGAGCATCGAGCCCAGCACCGCCTGCTCCGCCTCCACGGAGTGGGGCAGCTGTCTCAACAGCAGTTCATCCTGGTCAAGGGCCAAAGAGGTCACCTCCTGGGGAGTAGGGCAAGGGCGATGCCCTTGCCTTTTCGCGCGGACGGCAATCTAACGGGGAAAGGGCCCCGTTAGCGGATTACCCCTCCGCCACCACCACATTGACGGCGCCCACCACCTCATAGCCCAGCTTGGCCTTGATGGCGTAGCTGCCGCAGGACTTGATGGGCTCATCCAGTACCAGCTTGGCCTTGGGGATGTTCACGCCGTGCTGGGCGGCCAGGGCCTCCGACACCTCCTTGGCGGTGACGGCGCCGAACAGGCGCCCCCCCTCGCCGGCCTTGGCGTGGATCTTCACCATCAGCCCCTCCAGCTGCTTGGCGGTGGCCTCGGCCTCGGCCTTCTCCGCCGCCTCCTGGGCCTTCTTGGCCTTCTCCTGCTGCTTCATGGTGTTCAGGTTCTCGGCGGTGGCGATGACCGCCAGCTTCTTGGGCAGGAGGAAGTTCCGGGCGTACCCGTCGGAGACCTCCACCAGCTGGCCTTTCTTCCCCTGGCCCCGCACGTCCTGCTGTAAAATCACTTTCATGGCAAATCTTCCTTTCTCAATATCAGCGCTCGCTTGGTCCATATGTTCCCATGGGCGTCCCCGCCTACGTCAGCTCGGGCGGCGAGGAGGCCCGCATATACTCCACCCACTGGGAAAATTCTTCCGCCCCGGAGCAGTCGAAGGCCCCGCTCCCCTGGCTGACACGGTACAGACCCTCCAGCCCGTAGGTCTGGAGCAGGTAGTCCCACCCCTCTCCAGAGATCGTGGCGAACATCACCTGGCAGTGGTCCAGCAGCTCCCGCACACGCTCCGGGTCTCCCAGCTCCTCCTCGGTATAGATGGTGCCCACCGGTTCCGGCAGCTGGCCCCAGGCCAAAATCTTGGTGTCCCAATCCACGGCCTGTCACCCCGCCAGATACTGGTCAATGGCCTGAGCCAGGGCCTGGGCCACCTGCTCCACGCTCTGTCCCGTAATCTGCCCGCCGGCGGCGGCGGCGTTGCCCCCGCCGCCCAGCTTCTCCAGGATCACCTGCACGTTGGTATCCCCCATGGACCGGCCGGAGATGTTCACCCGCTCCCCGTCGGGGGAGATGACGAAGGAGGTGTCAATCCCGATGATGTTCAGCAGCTCGTCCGCCGCCTGGGCGGCGGTCACCCGGCCCACCGGCTGCTCGGCCACCGCAATGGCGATGCTGTCCCGGTAGAGCTTGGCGTTCTGGATGATGGAGTACTTGGCGATGGTGCCCGCCAGGTCGTTCTGAAAGAGCTTCTTGACCTCGGCGGTGTCGGCGCCGGAGCGGCGCAGGAAGGCCGCCGCCTCAAAGGTCCGGCCGCCGGTGCGCATGGTGAAGTTTTTGGTGTCCAGCACAATGCCCGCCAGCAGGGCCTCCGCCTCCGCCCGGAGGAGGTGGTTGGGCTCAATGATATATTGCAGCAGCTCCGTGACCAGCTCCGAGGCGGAGGAGGCGTAGGGCTCGTGGTAGTTGAGGGCCGCCCCCTCGATATAGGTGGCCGCCCGGCGGTGGTGGTCGATCACCGCCACCCGGTTGCAGGACTCCAGCACCTCCAGGGCCTGGACCTGCTCGGGCCGGTTGGTGTCCACCACCACCACCAGGGACCGGGTGTCGGCGATGAGCAGGGCCTCCTGGGGCAGGAGGAAACAGTCCTGATACTCGGGCAGGGCCGCCAGCTTATCCATCAGCTCCTGGGCGGGGCCGGCGCTCTGCTCCCGGATGATGTGGGCGGGCACGCCATTTTTCCGGCACAGGGCGCACACGCCGGCGGCGGCGCCCACCGCGTCGTTGTCCGGGGCCTTGTGGCCCATGATGAACACCTGAGAGGAATCGGAGATCAGGGAGGACAGGGCGCTGGCCATCACCCGGCTCTTGACCTTGGTGCGCTTCTCCGCCTCCTTGGACCGCCCCCCGTAAAACTCAAAGGTAAACTTGTTCCGGATCACCGCCTGGTCGCCCCCCCGGGACAGGGCCATGTCGATGGACAGGTTGGCGAAGGACAGCAGCTCCCGGTAGCTGTCCCCGTCCTTGCCGATGCCGATGGACAGGGAGGCGTTGATGCCGCTGGGGTTGGTCACCTGGTGGATGGTGTCCAGGATCTCAAACTTGCCCTGCGCGAATTTGGCCAGGTGCCGCTCCTCGCAGATGAACAGATAGCGCTCCCGCTGGTAGCGGCGCAGCAGGCCGCCGCTCTCGGCCACCCACTCCTCCAGCCGCTTGTCGATCTCCGCCAGGATGCTGGACCGCTCATTTTCCGTCAGGTGCTTCGTCAGATCCTCGTAGTTGTCGATGAGCAGCACCGCCGCCACCGGCCGGGTCGCCTGGAACTGGTCCCGGATCTGGCCCAGCTCGGTGATGTCCACCCAGTAGGTGGTGGCCAGGAAGCCGCCGGTGCGCCCTCCCGTGCGGGCCAGATGGCCAAAGACCAGGAAGCGCCGGCCGGCGTACTCCATCTCGTCGGGACACTCGTTCTTGCCCTCCATCAGCCACCGGGTGTCAAACCCGGGGATCAGCGAGGACAGCTTGGAGTCGTACAGCTGCTCCCGCTGGCCGCTGAGCCGGAGGAAGCGCTCGTTGGTCCAGATGACGTCGCCGCTCTCCGGCCGGAACAGCACCATGGGCAGCGGGGAGTTGAGCATGGTGTCCTTGGTGGCGCTGTCCACATTGCCGGTAAAGCTGTCCAGATATTTGCTGATCTCCTTCCGGCGGCGGCGGTCCTGTTCCCGGCTGTACAGGGCAATACAGGCCACTATGGCCAGCTCCAGCCCCGCCAGCGGCAGGGAGAACAGGCCGGACAGCAGGGCAAACAGGAGCAGGCACGCGAAGTAGAGCCCAAAACTGGGCTGTAGCAGCTGATTCAATTTCCGATTCACGGAAATCCCCCCCTTTCCCTCGCCGAGGGAATAAGACTCCACAGTAAAGGTATTTTATTATAGCAAAATACCAGAGGAAAAACAAGGCCTTGGCGGGGGAAAAGCAAAAGGATCCGGCAAAATTCCGCCCCCCTGTAAAATCCCGCCGCCCTAAGTTGTACGGGAACGTGCACATATCCCGCCCCGCCCGGCATATACTGATACGTATGTCTAAGAAGCTGTACCAATCGCCTCAGCCCAGAGCTTCACGGCGAATGGTACAGTTTCTAAATTTACATTGGGAGGAATCACTGATGCGAGACGAAACCATCCTGCTGCCCATCCCCATCCCCGCCCCCCGGAGGGGCGACCTGGACGACCTGATCTTCCAGGAGGAGGGCTGGCTGGTCAGCGACAGGTAACGGGCCGTCCCGGCGGGGACGGCCTTTTCACGGCGGCCTGCGGCTACCCCCTTTACATTTTCCGCCGCGTCATATATAATAGCGGGGAATCGGAAAGAAAGTGTGGGACATTTATGCTCCAATTTGACGAATATAAGGTAAAGCTGAACAACCTCTCCCCCGCCCTGGAGGAGCTGGCCCAGGCCCTGGACCTGGAGGGCGCCGAGCGGGAGCTGGATATGCTCCAGGCCGAGTCCGCCGCCGACGGCTTCTGGGACAATCTGGCCAAGGCCCAGAAGATCCAGCAGCGGATCAAGGGCCTGCAGGACAAGGTGGACGGCCAGAAACGCCGCCAGGGCCAGTGGGACGACCTGATGGCCCTGTGCGAGATGGGCAACGAGTTTGAGGACCTGTCCCTCCTGCCCGAGCTGGAGGAGGGCTTCTTAAAGCTGGAGGGGGACATGGAGACCGCCCGGCTGGAGACCCTGCTCACCGGCGAGTACGACCGCTCCAACGTGATCTTGACCATCCACGCCGGCGCCGGCGGCACCGAGGCCCAGGACTGGGCCTCCATGCTCTACCGGATGTACTGCCGCTGGAGCGAGCGCCACGGGTTCACCTGCCAGACCATGGATCTCCAGGAGTGCGAGGAGGCGGGGATCAAGTCGGCCACCATCATGGTGGAGGGCGTCAACGCCTACGGCTACCTCCGGGGGGAGCACGGCGTCCACCGCCTGGTGCGGGTCTCCCCCTTCGACGCCAACGCCCGGCGGCAGACCTCCTTCGCCTCGGTGGAGGTCATGCCCGACCTGCCCGAGGACGTGGAGGTGGAGATCCGCCCCGAGGACATTGAGATGCAGGTCTACCGGGCCTCCGGCGCCGGCGGGCAGCACGTGAACAAGACCTCCTCCGCCGTCCGGCTCATCCACAAGCCCACCGGGGTGGTGGTGGCCAGCCAGCAGGAGCGCTCCCAGTTCCAGAACAAGGACAACTGTATGAAGATGCTCCGGGCCAAGCTGGTGGAGCTGCAAATGCAGGAGAAGGCGGAAAAAATCTCCGACCTGAAAGGCGTCCAGCTGAAGATCGAGTGGGGCAGCCAGATCCGCTCCTACGTCTTCATGCCCTACCAGATGGTGAAGGACAACCGCACCGCCTACGAGACCAGCAACATCGGCGCCGTGATGGACGGCGACCTGGACGGCTTTATCAACGCCTATCTCACCGCCGAGGCCACGGGAAACTGGGCCACGAAATCATAATGTTAGGTTGCCGAAGGGCTGTCCGCCGGGAAATCGACGGACAGCCCCTTTTTTGGGTTGACGCCCCCCGGGAAAAAGGGGTATCATAGGCTTAGAACCGGTGTTCATAAGTGAAAATGCCGGATCAGCAAGGAAGTTTGCCTGGCCCGCAAGGCGGGAAATCGCAGGAATCCTGGGTGGATTTCAAGATTTCACAACGAGGCGGGACGGCAAAATTCCCGCTTAGACGGCCGTTTGAGCTTATGAATACAGGTTCTTACAATCTTTTACATAGGAGGCCACCGCTATGAGGATGAGGAGACTTGGGGCGTTAGGACTGGCCGGGCTGTTGGCGCTTTCCCTTGCCGGGTGCGGCGGGGGAGGCGAAACTTCCTCCCAGGGGAGCGGCTCCATGCCGGAGGAGCCCAGCGTCTCCGCCATCGCCCCGGTGGAGCCGGAACCTGAGCCCGAGCCGGAGCACCCCTACGCCCACCCCCTCACCGGCGAGGGGATGGACGAGGACATCAGCGGCCAGCGCCCTGTGGCGGTGATGTTCAACAACCTGGAGAAGGCCCTGCCCCAGATCGGGATCGGCCAGGCCGACGTGGTCTATGAGATCGTGGCCGAAGGGGGCATCACCCGGCTGATGGGCCTGTTCCAGGATCTGGAGGGGGCGGGCGACCTGGGTTCCATCCGCTCCGCCCGGGAGTACTATGTGAACCTGGCAAACGGCCACGACGCCATCTATATCCACGCCGGGGGCAGCCCCCAGGCCTACGACGCCCTCCAGGGCTGGGGCATGAACTACATCGACTTTGTCAACGGCCCCTATGACGCCATGTACTGGCGGGACAAGGAGCGCCGCAAGACCGCCGGGTTTGAGCACTCCCTGCTCACCTCCAGCGAGAGGGTGCTGGAGCAGATGCCCAGCCGCTTCCGCCGGGAGCACCAGGAGGGCTTCCAGCTCCACTGGGTCTTCGGGAGCGAGGCCCCCGCCGGCGGAGAGCCGGCCGGCAAGCTCACCGTCCCCTTCTCCACATATAAGACCGGCTACTTCTCCTATGACCAGGACAGCGGCCGGTATCTGGTCAGCCAGACCGTCAACGGCCACGACCACGACCTCATCGACGGCGGCACCGGCCAGGAGGTGTCCTTTGCCAACGTGCTGGTGCTGTACACCGACATCAGCCGGATCAAGGGGGACGAGGCGGGCCGTCTGGACGTGCGGACCCACGGCCAGGGGGAGGGCCTGCTCCTCCGGGACGGGACGCTCTACCCCATCTCCTGGGCCCGGGACGGCCGGAACGACACATACTCCTTCCTGGACGGCCAGGGCGAACCCATCCCCCTGGCTGTGGGGAGCAGCTATATCAATATTGTCGGTACCGATGCCGCTGTTGTCTGGGAGTAGGTTCACCGAAATGCCGCTGCCCCCTTGCCAGCCGGGGGCGGCGGTGGTACAATGGGAGACGGGGTTCAGCCCCATTACGATCAATGAAACGGACAGGAGGTGGGGGCCAGTATGGAAGGCCAAAGTCAACGCCGGGACGCAGACAGCCGCTGTCACAGACGGCGGGCGGCGGGGGACCTGGAGCCCTTCGGGCCCCCGCGCCGCCGGTACGGATAGGCCCCGGGGCCCGGGCCCCGGTAAGCCCCCGCGTCTGTGTACAGCCGCAGGGTGGAGCGCGCGCGGAAGAACCGGGGATATTCCGGTTCCGCCATACGCCCTCCCTCCTGTGGCCTTTTGTGTCCCACTTTCAAAAAACAGAAAGGGGGAACCAACATGCACGACAACTACAATTTGAACCAGCTCATGGAGCTGGTCCGGGAGCGGAAATTCCGGGCCCTGCGGGGGATCCTCACCGAGATGAACGAGGTGGACATCGCCGAATTCCTGGACGAGCTGGAGGTGGAGGATGAGATCCTGGTCTTCCGCCTGCTGCCCAAGGAGCTGGCCGCCGAGGTCTTCTCCTACCTGGAGGACATTGAGGACCAGGAAAAACTGATCACCTCCCTCAGCGACCAGGAGCTGCGGGAGGTGCTGGATGAGCTCTATTTGGATGACACGGTAGACCTCATCGAGGATATGCCCGCCAACGTGGTGTCCCGGATCCTGCGGAACACCGACTCCTCCACCCGGGCCCAGATCAACCAGCTGCTCCACTACCCCAAGGACTCCGCCGGCTCCCTTATGACCACGGAGTTTGTCTACCTCCACCCCGACGCCACGGTGGAGCAGTCCTTCGCCCGCATCCGCCAGGTGGGCCTGGACAAGGAGACGGTCTACACCTGCTACGTCACCCAGAACCGGGTACTCCAAGGGGTGGTCACCGTCAAGCGGATGCTGCTGTCCGCCTACGAGACCCGCATCGGCGACATTATGGAGCCCAACGTCCTGTCGGTGACCACCGCCGAGGACAAGGAGGCCGTGGCCCAGCTCTTCTCTAAATACGACCTGTCCGCCCTGCCGGTGGTGGACGGCGACAACCGCCTGGTGGGCATCATCACCTTCGATGACGCCATGGACGTCATGGAGGAGGAGGCCACTGAGGACATCGAGAAGATGGCGGCCATCCTGCCCACGGACAAGCCCTATTTCCAGACCGGCGTCATCGAGACCTGGAAGCACCGCATCCCCTGGCTGCTTCTGCTGATGATCTCAGCCACCTTTACCGGCACCATCCTGGGCTTTTTTGAGGAGGCGCTGGCCGCCAACGCCGCCCTCACCCTGTTTATCCCCATGCTGATGGATACCGGCGGCAACTCCGGCGGGCAGGCCTCGGTTACCATCATCCGGGCCATGTCCCTGGGGGACGTGGAGTTCGCCGACTGGCTGCTTGTCATCTGGAAGGAGCTGCGGGTGTCCCTCCTGTGCGCCCTCACCCTGGGGGTGGTGGTCTTCGGAAAAGTGATGGCCATTGACCGGAAAAACACCACTGTGGCCCTGGTGGTGGCCCTGACCATCTTTTTTACCATTGTCATCGCCAAACTCATCGGCTGCACCCTGCCCATGCTGGCCAAGCGGCTGGGCTTCGACCCGGCGGTCATGGCCTCCCCGTTCATCACCACCGTGGTGGACGCCCTGTCCCTGCTGATTTACTTCGCCATCGCCACCCAGGTGCTGGGACTATAACAACAGCCCCCGGCCGGAATCGCTCCGGCCGGGGGCTGATCTTATTTTTAGTCTGCGTCATGGGGAATGGTTTTGTCCTTTTTCGGTGTCAAAACTGTTATTTCCGGTTCCGGGGCGGAAATACACGCCTCCTCACAGGCCCGCTGTGCGGTAATCAGTATTTCAACGGCTTGTTCTGCCGCGCGGAATAGCGTTTGATACATCCCTTTGTAATCCGGCATGGTATCTCCCCCATCTATTTGATTCAACTGTAACACATAAGTGCTAATTTGTCAACATATGTATTCTGATGCAGCAAAGTTTTCGGTTACACTTTTTTAGAGGTGAGGATATGGCCGAAATGTTGCTGGATCCCCGTATTGTTGGCAAAGTGATTGCGGATTACCGCGCCAAAAAGCACATGACGCAGGAGGTACTCAGCGGTCTGGCTGGCATCGGCCGAACGCATCTGAGCGCTATCGAGCGGGGCGAGCGCAAGCCTACACTGGAGACGCTGTACCGCCTCAGCCTGGCGATGGATACAAAAATGAGCTCGCTTATCCTGACAATTGAACAGGAGCTTCCCTAGACGTGCCCGGTATCATTTGATCCCAGGCACGTTTTCTTTTACAGGTCGTCCATATTCCGCAAATAGGCCTCCGCCCCGTAGCGGAGGCAGCGCTGGAGCCGCCGCTCCCCCCGCTTGATGGTGCGGGAGACGGTGGACTTGTCAATCCCCATGGACTCCCCAATCTCCCGCATATTTTTCCCCTCGGCGTAATACAGCAGCAGCACCTGCCGCTGTTTGGCGGTGACGTCCTCCCGCAGGGCCCGGATGAGGTTGCGCTTCAGGCGGCTGACCTCCTTGCTGTTGTCCGCCGCCATCTGCCGGCTGTACGCCGCCATGTCGGCGGCGTACAGCTTGCCCTTCCTATATCGTGTATTTGGCATTCCGGCGATACCCCCTGTCGTAGTACCGTTCGGTGAGCACCGCCAGTTCCCGGGCCTCCCGCAGCATGGTAGACAGCATCCGGATGCGGTCCTGGAGCTGGCAGCGCCGGTCCGGGTCCTCCGCCCGCTCCAGCAGGTACTCCAGCTGGCAGATCCTCAGATCCAGATTGTGGGCGTGGGCCCGGTATTCCAGCGACAGTTCAGCTAAAGTCATATCCATTCCTCCTTTTCTTCTCTCCGGGCCAGGCACCGGGGGCACAGCCTCCCCCCGGGCCCGTCCCAGCGGTACTGCTCCTCGCCGCACTGGGGGCACAGCCACTGGGGTGGGTCCAGCTGCCGGTCCCGCAGGGGGGACGCAAAAAAAATTTTCTGATTGACTTGACAAGCCTCCCTTTCTTTGGTATAATCCCTCTTGCTGTTGGACAGTTGCTGGTCTTGCCGGACGCATGCTGGTGTAGCTCAGTTGGTAGAGCAGCTGATTTGTAATCAGCAGGTCGGGGGTTCGAGTCCGTCCACCAGCTCCACATTGTCAAAGCACAGTCCGTTTCGCTTGGCTCTGATTCTTTGGCCGCCTCCGGCGGTCGGGGCACAGGAGCCGTGAAAACTGAATATGGAGGAGTTCCCGAGTGGCCAAAGGGGGCAGACTGTAAATCTGTTGCGTTAGCTTCGGTGGTTCGAATCCACCCTCCTCCACCACATCGCCGTAAGCGCCGTATCCGCTTGCGGCGATTTTTTCAAAATCACCGTTCGCTCATCCCGCTACGGCTCCTTTTGAACCCAGAACCACTTACCCGCCAGGGGGACACTGCACCCACAAGGCAGAGGAGCCGCCAACGGCCGCACGGCCGTCGGAGTTTGGTTTAGGGCCGCCCACATCAGCAAAGGGGTTGGGGAAGTGAAAAAGGCAGATATAGAACTTATGTTCTATATCTGCCTTTAGAATACTACTTTTTCCCCGTCCTGTCAACAGCATTCTTCCAAGATTTTCCCTCGCTGAGACCGGATTAACGGACTTTTCCCAGCACCGGGATTTCGCTCCCGCCGGAAGGGCCGAATCCCCCGTTCGCTTATACTGATATTAAGAGCCTATCCCGAAATAAGACGCCTCAGATTGCGCAGTCAGATTTTGCGCCAGACAAGGCGATTTTTCCCGGGCGGGCTGTCGCCCTCCCCGCCGCTCTAAGCCTGGGAGGAGCAACAGAATACGGGCGGAAAAGTAGCGGGCACCCTGCCTTGCTCTGAAGAATCAGCCGGACAAGCCCGCCCCCTTCCCAAACGGCAGGAAATAAGAACCCCCCGCGGTCCCATGACCGCGGGGGGTTGGATCCTTTGGCTTAGAAGTACTTCTTCACGCCCTCAGGAGCCAGATCAGCGTCATCGCTGATGGTGATGGTGAACTTGATGCCGTGCTGATCGCTGAACTTATTCACCCAGTCCAGGAACTTCTCGGTCTCGTTATCGCAGTCGCCGCCGGTGATCTTGGTCAGGCTGTCGATAAAGATGTGGGTGATGTCGTAGTTGCCGGCGTACATGCCGCTGATGAACCCCTTCAGGGCGGTGTAGTTGGCAATATCATACTCGCTGGCCTCCACCAGGCGGATATTGTAATGGATGTCGAAGGTCAGCTTGTTGCCTTTCTCAATACAGACCACGTTGCCGTGCTCGGTCTGAACGGCGTTATTGATCATCTCGATCATGCTCTTGGTCTTGCCGGAGCCCTTCTTGCCCATGATGACTCGCGTCATGTGTATCACTCCTTCATGATTTGACATTGGGGTGTACCCTCTGCTTATCTACACTTTACCATATTGGGTTCCCTTTTTCAACCGAAATCTGATGAATTTTTTGTGACTGGCCAATCACCCCGGCCCCGGCTCTTACAGCTTCGCCTCCAGGGCGGCCTTCATCTCCTCGTAACCGGGCTTGCGCCCAACGGGATAATATCCCGTTGGGTTCCCTTCGGGATTTCAATCCTCGGCGGAAGTAAATTCCGCCTCCGGAAATTTTCCGGCCCTGCGGGCCCTCGAATTTACGGCGCACGGCGCCGCCCCGCTCCGCGGGGGTGCCTGGGCAAGCCCCGGCGCCCGATCCCACCCCGGCCCCGGCTCTTACAGCTTCGCCTCCAGGGCGGCCTTCATCTCCTCGTAACCGGGCTTGCCCAGGAGGGCGAACATATTCTTTTTGTACGCCTCCACGCCGGGCTGGTCAAAGGGGTTGACCTCCAGCAGGTAGCCGGACAGGCCGCAGACATACTCAAAGAAGTAGATCAGATACCCCACGCTGGCGGGGGAGATGGCGGGCAGCTCAATGAGCGCATTGGGGACGCCGCCGTCCACATGGGCCAGGATGGTGCCCCGCATGGCCTGCTCCGCCACAAAGGCCAGGGGCTTGCCGGACAGGAAGTTGAGCCCGTCCACGTTGTCCGGGTCGTTGGGGATGAGGAACTCCCCTCTGGGGGCGAACTTCACCACCGTCTCAAACATGATCCGCTCCCCCTCCTGGATATACTGGCCCATGGAGTGCAGGTCAGCGGTAAATTCCACGCTGGCGGGGAACAGGCCCTTCCCCTCCTTACCCTCGCTCTCGCCGAAGAGCTGTTTCCACCACTCGGCGAAGAACCGGAAGGGGGGCTCGTAGCAGGCCAGCAGCTCCACCTTTTTGCCGCTCTGGTAGAGGGCGTGGCGGGCGGCGGCGTACTGCCAGGCGGGGTTGTCCGGGCCGCCCTGGGCCAGCTCGTCCATGGCCTGGCGGGCGCCGCCCATCAGCGCCTGGATGTCCACCCCGGCCACGGCGATGGGCAGCAGGCCCACGGCGGTGAGGACGGAGTACCGGCCGCCCACGTCGTCGGGCACCACAAACTCCTCATAGCCCTCGGCGTCGGCCAGGCCCTTCAGGGCGCCCCGGGCCTTGTCGGTGGTGGCGTAAATCCGCTCCCTGGCCCCCTCCTTGCCGTATCGCTCCTCCAGCATATTTTTGAAAATGCGGAAGGCCACGGCGGGCTCGGTGGTGGTGCCCGACTTGGAGATGATGTTGACGGAGAAATCCCGGTCCCCCACCAGCTCCATCAGCTCCAGCAGGCTGTCGGTAGACAGCCCGTTCCCGGCGAAATAGATGTCGGGCGTATCCTTCTTTTTCAGATTGTAGTTGGGGGAGCATAGCAGATCAATCACCGCCCGGGCCCCCAGATAGGACCCGCCGATGCCGATGACCAGCAGCACCTGGGACTGCTTCCGGATCTTCTTGGCGGCCGCCTGGATACGGGCGAACTCCTCCTTGTCGTAGTCCCGGGGCAGGGCCACCCAGCCGGTGAAATCGCCCCCCGGGCCGCTGTGATCGGCCAGCATGGCGGCCGCCTTGGCCAGGGCCTCCTGGCGGGCGGGCAGGCAGTCCTGGGGAATAAATCCATTCAGTTTGGACAGGTTGAGCTTGAGCATAACACATTCCTCCTCTGAAAAAATGGGGATTTACAGGGATATTATACCACATCTTCCCGCCCGTTTCATCCCATGATTATGATATTGTTCCCCTCCGGCGGCAGAATTTTTTGAAACGCGAAAAAATTTGGGATCCGCTCTTGACAAACAGCCTTGGAACCGCTATAATCATTTTTGTTGTTCGGACGATTAGCTCAGCTGGTAGAGCATCCGCTTGACGTGCGGGAGGTCACAGGTTCAAGTCCTGTATCGTCCACCAAACAAATCCCTAGAGCCGCAAGGCTTTAGGGATTTGTTTTTATTTAATTTTGTAAAACCGTGTGTTCTACTTATAAGGTGTTCCGGGGCACTTTCGGGTGTGTTCGGGGCACATTTCGGGGCACACTTTCCTGCCTCCCAGCGCATGAAAAAAGGCCCGCCGGCGAGATGCCGGGGGCCTCCTGGGGCGGCGTGACATCGTCCAATAGAAAGAGAAAGGATGAACGTCATGCCCCTGTTAATGACCGGCCCTGAACAGAGGGAGCTGGAGATAGCGGCGGAGAAGCTACTCCGGCGGCTGAAGATCAACGGCACCCGCATCGGCCAGCGCTACATCATCTACGCTGTATGCGAGGTGGTGCGCGACCCCTGCCTGCTTCTGTGTATAACCAAGACCTTATACCCGACGATCGCAAAACGCTTTAGCGCCAGCCCCAGGGCGGTGGAGCGGGCCATACGCACGACCATCTCCGCCAGCTGGGAGGCCGGCGGCGGGGAGGTGTTGAGCAGACTGGCAGGCTGCCCCATCACAAGCAAACCCACCAACGCCGAGTTCATTGACCTGGTCGCCGCCCACATCAGGCTCACCTGGTCAGAGTGATCACCCCTATGGCCGGGCAGGAGGAAGCTCCTGCCCGGCTCTCCTATTCCATTCCCTCCATACTATCATCAATCCGCTTCTGGATTTCCTCATCTGACAACCCCGCATCAACCAAGAGAACTCCACGATTCGAGGCTATGACGGACACGGCGCTGGTAGCTACCTCAATGTGTTTATTTACCTCTGAAAGATCGCTGGTTTTTCCACTGTCCAGATACTTCATAAGACCTTTTGCCGCCATCTGATCTTCCAGTGCCATTGATCGGATGGCCGAAAGATAGTTCTGCTCATACTCGGAGCCTCCAAACCCAATAGCTGCTGACACTTGGCCAAACCACCCTTCTGCTTTCTCGCAATATTCGTAGAAGGAAAGCTTCGATGCATTTCCGTCAGCGTAAAGTGTCATAGCCTCCACCATGTCATTATGGGCATTATATAGGCTCTTAAAGACCTCCCAAGTCTTATCATCGAACTCTAAAAGTTCCTCTTGCGTCATCTTATCTTCAGAGGTTTGAAAGCTACCCTCCTGTTCCTGTGAGGAGGAGCCGCCTACCGGAGGATCGGACTGTCTGCTGGCCAGTCCACCAAGCAAAGAAAACAGGATCACACCCCCAACAATCCAGGTAATGACATTCCTGGACTTTTTCTTCTTTTTCTCTGCCTTGGTCTTGGTCCCGCAGTTAGGGCAGTAGGCAACGTCCCCCACATCCGCCCGGCACTTTTTGCAGAACATTCTATTCCCTCCATTTCTATTTTTTGTACAGGTTTATACTATCGACATTATACGATATGGGAATAGTATAAAGTATAATAGGTTAAACCGTCAAGGGGGAATTTCTGTTGGCCTATTCCGATCCCCAAAAAGAAGCGACTGCCAGATATAATAAAAAGGCCTATGATAGAATCGAAATCAAAGTCAAGAAGGGCCGCAAACAGGAGATTGTCTCCTATGCGAAAAAACAGGAAAAGAGCGTGAATCAGTTCATTGTGGAATTGATCGACCAGGAGATGGGCAGATAAGGCGCGCTGAGGACAGCGCTCCATTTTATGGATAGACCGCACAAGGCCGGGGAGTAATCCCCGGCCTTGTGTTATCCTTTTGCGGCCGCCTCCACCATCAGGGCCACCTCCTGGCGGGTGGCGGGGCTGAGGGGCCGGGTGCCGTCAATGACGCCCCGCTCCACCGCCCGGGCCAGGCCCTCCCGCGCCCATTCGTCCGCCGGCAGCTGGGCCCTCGCGGCAAGGTACCGCTCCATATGGGCCAGCCAGCGGCCGTACTCCTGATCCTCCGCCGGGGAAAGGCCGTACACCGACCTCACAGCGGCGGCGATGCCCTGGGCCGCCTGGGCGGCGAACTCCTCAGT
>CAMTMC010000010.1 GCA_947073515.1 uncultured bacterium
CGGCCGGGCTTGACCACGGCCACCCAGTACTCGGGGGAGCCCTTACCGGAGCCCATGCGGGTCTCGGCGGGCTTCTCAGTCACAGGCTTGTCGGGGAAAATCTTAATCCAGACCTTACCGCCGCGCTTGGTGTAGCGGGTCATGGCGATACGGGCGGCCTCAATCTGGTTGCTGGTGATCCACGCGGGCTCAATGGCCTGCAGGCCGTACTCGCCGTAGCTGACAAAGTTGCCCCGGCTGGCCTTGCCCTTCAGGCGGCCGCGGTGGACACGGCGGTACTTGACTCTCTTGGGGAGCAGCATTACTGAGCGCCTCCTTCCTTAGGAGTGTTGTCCCCGGCGGGACGGGGGCCACGGTTGTTGTTAAAGCCTCCCTGTCCGGCGGGACGGGGGCCGCGGTTAAATCCGCCGCCCTGACCGGCGGGACGGGGGCCGCGGTCCCTGTTAAACCCACCGCCCCGGCGGTCGCCGTCCCGACGGTCCCGGCGGGGCCGGTCGCGGCGCTCCTGATAGGGCTTGCTGGTGTCCAGGGTGCGGGGGGTGGTGCGCAGGGCCTGGGTGAGCACCTCTCCCTTGTAGATCCACACCTTCACGCCAATGCGGCCGTAGGTAGTGGCAGCCTCGGCAAAGCCGTAGTCAATGTCGGCCCGGAGGGTCTGCAGGGGGATGGTGCCGTCATGGTAGTGCTCGGTACGGGCGATCTCAGCCCCGCCCAGACGGCCGGAGCAGGAGGTCTTGATGCCCTTGGCGCCGGAGCGCATGGCCCGGCCCATGGCGTTCTTCATGGCCCGGCGGAAGCCGGTGCGCTTCTCCAGCTGCTGGGCGATATTCTCCGCCACCAGCTGGGCGTTGGTGTCCACGTCCCGGACCTCAACAATCTTCAGGTCAACGGCCTTGCCGGTGAGCTTCACCAGTTGGGCCTCGATCTTCTTGATGTCCTCGCCGCCCTTGCCGATGACCACGCCGGGGCGGGCGCAGTGCAGGTAGATCCGGACCTTGGCGTTGTCCCGCTCGATCTCGATCTTGGGGACACCGGCGCCAAAGAGGGTCTTTTTCAGGAAATCACGGATCTTCTTGTCCTCCACCAGCAGGTCGCCCACCTTCTCGCTGCGGGCGTACCAGCGGGAGTCCCAATCCTTGATGACACCCACACGGAGACCGTGGGGATTAACTTTCTGTCCCATATTGTTCCTCCTCCCTTAGCGCTCGCTCACGGCGATGGTCACGTGAGAAGTGCGCTTGTTGATCCGGTACGCGCGGCCCTGGGCCCGGGGCATGATGCGCTTGATGATGGGGCCGGGGTTGGCGTAGCAGGCGGACACATACAGCTTCTCAGGATCCATCTGGTGGTTGTTCTCCGCATTGGCGGCGGCGCTCTTCAGCAGCTTGAGCACGGGCTCAGAGGCGGCCTTGGGGGTCTGCATCAGGATGGCGACAGCGGTGCCCACATCCTTGCCCCGGATCAGGTCCAGGACGATCTTCACCTTACGGGGAGAGATCCGCAGATATTTCAGGTTGGCTTTTGCTTCCATCGTCTCTCTCCTCCTTACTTACCGGTCTTGCTGCCCGCGTGGCCCTTGAAGGTGCGGGTAGGCACGAACTCGCCCAGCTTGTGGCCCACCATGTCCTCGGTGACATAGACGGGCACGTGCTTGCGGCCATCGTGCACAGCAAAGGTGTGTCCCACGAAGGAGGGGAAGATGGTGGAGGCGCGGCTCCAGGTCTTGAGGACCTTCTTCTCGTTCTTCGCGTTCATCTCATCGACCCGCTTCAGCAGCTCGGGGGCGCAAAAGGGGCCTTTCTTAATGCTTCTGCTCATCTTTTACACTCCCTCCTTATTTGCTGTTGCGGCGCTTGACGATGAACTTATCGGTGCGGTTCTTCGTCTTGCGGGTCTTGTAGCCCAGGGCGGGCTTGCCCCAGGGGGTGACAGGGCCGGGACGGCCCACAGGGCTCTTGCCCTCGCCGCCGCCGTGGGGGTGGTCACAGGGGTTCATGACAGAGCCGCGAACGGTGGGCCGCCAGCCCATGTGGCGCTTGCGGCCGGCCTTGCCGATCTGGATGTTGGCGTGGTCGGTGTTACCCACCTGGCCGATGGTGGCCTTGCAGTTCTCCCGGACGTAGCGCACCTCGCCGGAGGGCAGGCGCACCTGGGCCATGCCGTTCTCCTTGGCCATCAGCTGGGCGGCCACACCGGCGGCCCGGACCAGCTGGGCGCCCTTGCCGGGGTAGAGCTCGATGTTGTGGATCATCTCGCCCACGGGGATGTTGGCGATGGGCAGGCAGTTGCCGGGCAGGATGTCAGCGCCGGGGCCGGTCATGATGATGTGGCCGGCCTTCAGGCCGTTGGGGGCCAGAATGTAGCGGCGCTCGCCGTCCTCATACTCGATCAGGGCGATGTTGGCGGAACGGTTGGGGTCGTACTGCAGGTTGACCACAGTGGCCTTGCCCTCTTTGTCCCGCTTGAAGTCGATGACACGGTACTTCTGCTTGTTGCCGCCGCCGTGGTGGCGGACGGTGATGCGGCCGTAGCTGTTGCGGCCGGCGTGCTTCTTCAGCACCTCGGTCAGGCCACGCTCGGGCTTGGCCTTCTTGTCGATCCCCTCGAAGGCGGACACAGTCATGTGACGGCGGGAGGGGGTTGTGGGCTTATAAGTCTTAATAGCCATTTTTCATTCTCCTCCTTACACCATACCCTCGAAGAACTCGATGGACTTGGAGTCGGCGGTGAGGGTCACCATGGCCTTCTTCCAGCTGGGCCGGCGGCCGGCGGGGCGGTAGCCCATCCGCTTCTCCTTCCCCTGCATGTTCAGGGTGTTGACCTTGGCCACCTTCACGCCGAAGATCTCCTCCACCGCTTTGGCGATCTCGATCTTGTTGGCGGTCTTGGCGACCTCAAAGGTGTAGCGCTTCATCTCGGTCTGCTCCATGGACTGCTCGGTGATGATGGGGCGCTTGATGATATCATAAGCAGTGGCGGCCATTACGCGTACACCTCCTCAATGATGGCCAGGGCGGCCTTGTCGATGACCAGCCGCTTGGCGTTAACGATGTCATAGACGCTGAGGACCTTGGCGGTGGTGGTGACCACGCCGGGGATGTTCCGGGCGGACAGGACCACCTTCTCGTTGACCTCAGGGGTGACGACCACGGACTTGCTGGCGCCGGCGGCGTCCAGGAAGGACTTCATGGCCTTGGTCTTGATCTCGGCCAGCTCCAGGCCGTCCACCACCAGGATGTCGCCGGAGGCGGCCTTGGCGGACAGGGCGGACTTGAGGGCCAGGCGCTTCACCTTCTTGTTGAGGGTGTAGCGGTAGCTGCGGGGCTTGGGGGCGAACACGATGCCGCCGTGGGTCCACTGGGGGGCCCGGGTGGAGCCCTGGCGGGCGTGACCGGTGCCCTTCTGGCGCCAGGGCTTCTTGCCGCCGCCGGACACCTCGGCCCGGGTCAGCGCGCTCTGCGTGCCCTGCCGGCAGTTGGCCAGGTGGTTCTTAACCGCCTCATGGACAACCGCCTCATTGGGCTCGACGCCAAAGATGGCCTCGGAGAGCTCGATCTCGCCGATCTGCTTACCGGCCATATCATAAAGGTTCGCTTTAGGCATGACTCAATCTCTCCTTTCCTTACTTGTTGCGGGCAGAGGCCTTCTGCGGGTTGACGCGGGCGGAAGCCTTCTGCGGGTTGACACGGCCGCTCTCGGAGATCTGCTTCTCCACGTGGGTCTTGACCGTGTTCTTCATAAACACCACGCCGCCCTTGGGGCCGGGGACAGCGCCCCGGACGGCGATGAGGCCCAGCTCCTCGTCCACCTGGACGATGTCCAGGTTCTGGACGGTGATCTGCACGTTGCCCATCTGGCCCGCGCCGTCCCGGCCCTTGGCGATGTGGCCGGGGGTAGTGCCGGCGCCCAGGGAGCCCTGGTGGCGGTGGACAGGGCCGCCGCCGTGGGTGTTGCGCTTGACAGCGGCGCCGTGGCGCTTGACAACGCCCTGGAAGCCGTGGCCCTTGCTGGTGCCGGTGATGTCTACATACTCGCCGGCGGCGAACAGGTTGGCGGTGAGCTCGTCGCCCACCTCAAACTTGGAACAGTCGGCCAGAGGGAACTCCTTCAGGACCTTCTTAAAGGCGGTGAGGCCGGCCTTCTTCTGGTGGCCGATCTCAGGCTTGGTGAGCTTTCGCTCGGCCACGTCCTGGTAGCCCAGCTGGATGGCCTCATAGCCGTCCTTCTCGGCGGTCTTCTTCTGCACCACGGTGCAGGGGCCGGCCTGGATCAGGGTGACGGGAACCACCCGGCCAGCCTCATCGAAGATCTGGGTCATGCCGATCTTTTTGCCGATGATCGCTTTCTCCATGATTTGGTTTTCCTCCTAATAAAGGTTATTGGTTGAAAAACTTAGGCATTGGACTCCCATTGGTTTTCCAACTTGACCCGTCCGCCTCAAAACGCGGCGGACTGCGGGTACAACAACGTTTGGCGCTGTTATCACGTCTCGCCTGTTTACGACGCGGGGCTTCCCTCCGACTCAGGATACAAACATCCGGGCCCGCGGCCCTCTTTGGTTTACATCCCTCGGTCCGGTCCATCCCCGCTGTTCACAACGGCTCGAAGGCTTACAGCTTGATCTCGATCTCCACGCCGGCGGGCAGCTCCAGGGACATCAGGGCCTCCACGGTCTTGGGGGAGGGCTTGATCACGTCGATCAGGCGCTTGTGGGTGCGGCGCTCGAACTGCTCCCGGCTGTCCTTGTACTTGTGGGTGGCCCGCAGGATGGTGACCACTTCCTTCTTGGTGGGCAGGGGAATGGGGCCGGAGACGTTGGCGCCGGTGCGCTTGGCGGTCTCCACGATCTTCTCGGCGCTCTGGTCGATCAGCTGGTGGTCATAGGCTTTCAGCCGGATGCGGATCATTTCTTTCTGGGCCATGTTGGGTTTTCCTCCTTAAATACATACGAAGTTGACGTTGTCCACCTTCGTACGGCGAGCTTTTCGCACACGCCTTCGTGCGTATCACTCCGGGTCACGAAAAAACCGGCGCGTAGACAGGCCGGTTTCTCCCCGCCCGGCGATATACGCCGCGCGCGGACTTGCTCGACCGCCCGATTATCCGGACATACTCCGCGGAAGTTACCGGCTTGCGCCGCAATCTCCCGCATCATCGCAGACTGCGCCCTTTGACAGGCGCTCCGATATCATACAACACCGCTCCGTGTGTGTCAAGGGTTTTTGAGAAAATTTTTTGCCATATTTTGATCTTTTTCCCGGGGACGGATTTGGGCACTATATCTCAGGTTCTCCCCAGGCATGTCACACAACGGCGGGCAGGGGAGAGGGGCGGCTCTTGGCCGCCCCTCCGCTCAGTGGCTGTCACCACCACTTGTTCCTCGCCTGGCCCGTCGTCTGGCCCAGGAGATTGTCCTGTTGTCCGTACGCCTTGAGGGAGTACTCCAGCCAGCTGCCATAATCGAAAAGCGGCTGTGACTCCTGCTCCGGGAACCAGAAATAGAAGGTGTCCCCCTCGTAGGCCTCCCCTCGGGCGGTCACAGTCACGGTTTCCCCTCCTTCGCTTCTGGTGTAGGTCAGCTCCGCCCAGCGTGCCCCCTCGGGCATCCCCACCGCCAGGGCCCCCCGGCCCCACACAGTCTCCTCCCCCATCTTCTGGCCAATGGTGCCGTTGATCTGTACCGGGGTGGCCTGGGCCTCAAGGGCGGGGAACAGGTCGATCCAGCCGGAGCTGGCCCGGTTACTTTCCAAGCTCTCCACATAGCCCAGCCCGATATATCCGTCATACTGGAGCATATACACCCGGTTACAGGTGAGCACCAGGCCATCCAACTGGTGGATGATCTCCCCTTGGGGCAGCAAATCCCGCCGCTCCAGCCGCCGGAGGTGGGCCTCCGGGTCAGGGATCGGGTAGTCCCAGCAGGCCCACAGCACCACCCCGGCGGCCAGGCACAGCAGCGCCTCCAGCACCACCAGGCCCTTGCGGCCCAGCCTCTCTTTTATCCAGCGCAATAGCCTCATGAGGCGGCCACCTCCTCCCACTGTATCGGGATGGAGAACTGGGTCAGACCGTTGTCAAAGTCCAGCCACAGCCCGTCCAGCCCCCGGTCTAAAAATTCCTCCCGCTCCTCCGGCGGAAGGGCCAGTGTCCAGACCGACTCCTGCCAGAACAGGGTCCCCAAATCATCCGACTGATCCACCGTCCCCCGGGCATACACTGTCCCATCCCCGTCCCGGGCGGCGAGGGTACCGCTGAGCCGATTTTCAGGGTAATCCCAGGGCTTGTCGTACTCCAGCAGCATCACGCACTTCAGCGCAACCCGGCCGCTCTCCCGATCCTGAACCACCGCCGCTTTGGGGATGGTGATGTCGTACACATCCACCGTCACCCCTTGGACGCCGCCCCCCAGGGCCAGGTGATCCCAGCCCTCCAGCCCGGACTGGGAGATAGCGGGGAGCCCGGCCTGGGCCATGGAGGAGGGAAACACCGCCCGCCGCTGGTGGTTGATCGCCTCTATGTTGTACGCCCGCCTCCAGGGCTTGTTGGTGTATCCCCCCAAAGCCTTCATGCAGATCAGCACCACCATGATTGTCAGCACCACGTGGCAGATGTCCAGGGCCCACCCCCACCAGGGGTTGTGGATTTTGGACATATTCCGTCCGATCTCCGCCGGGTCCCCCATCTGATCCAGGGCCCGGTCCCGGGCCTCCTCCCAGGCCATGTCCGGCCAGCGCCCCTCCAGGTCGGAGATCTTGTCTTCCAGGTGCTCCGCCAGCTCCCGGCGGACCGCTGACCGGTCGGGCTGGTAGCCGATCTTCCTAGTGGCCATATCCAGCCACCGCTCCAGCCGCTCGTCCTTCCGCTCCATCCCGTTCCCTCCTTCCGTCTCTCCCGTGATCCCCATCACGCCAGCCCCAGGGCCTCAGCCCCGCCGGAGAGCACATCGCTGACCCCCTGGCGGAACCGCTCCCACTCGGACTTCTTGTCCGCCAGCAGCTGCCTGCCCTTCCGGGTGAGCTTGTAGTACTTGCGTGTCCGGCCAGTGGGGGCCTGCCGCTGGTAGGAGGACAAGTACCCGCCCTTCTCCAGGGTGTGGAGGATGGGGTACAGCGTGCCCTCCTGCATCTGGAACACGTCATTGGAGCGCCGGGCCAGCTCCTCAATCATCTGATAGCCGTACATATCCCCGCTCTCCAGCAGGGTGAGCGCCAGCATAGTGCCGCTGCCCGCCATCAGGCCCTTGTCAATCCTCATCGCTCTCATCCTTTCTACTATTCCGCAATACCTTGATCTTCTAGGTATATTATACCTAGATTATCCAGGTATGTCAAGAACAAAATAGCCCGCCCCCTGCCGGGGCGGGCCGTTTCGCGTCAATTAAATTTATAAATCTTCCGGGCCAGGCGGTAGAGGGAAACAGACAGCTTCCGCCCCTGATAGCCAGGCAGGTTGGTAAAGGAGGACACCGCCATATACTTCATCTTGTGGTAGATGCCGGAGTCCACTGTCCGCAGGTACTCCCACAGCTTGGTTTTCTTCCCCAGGGCCTCGGGGCTACCGTCGATGGTCAGGAAGATGGAGGAGATACTCATCATCATAGCCAGGTAGCTGAACATATACCGCCCCAGCTTCCGGTGCTGGGCGGACACCTGGCGCAGGTCGTGGCAGTCAATCATGTGGTAGTTCACCCGGAGCTGCTGGTCCACCCGGGTGACCATCACGTTCTCGTTAACGCTCTGGTCCGCCCGCCCGATAAAGTAGCGGTACAGGTCCACATCCATGTAGTACATATTTTTCACCATGGGCAGGGGCTGGTAGACGAAAATGTTGTCCACATAGAAGGTGTGCTTGGGCAGCTCCAGCCCGCAGTCCCGCAGCAGCTGGGTGCGGTAGATGACCGAGTGCATCAGTAAGTACTGGGAGGGGCGGAACCTTCCGATGTGCTCCCAGCCGAAGACCCGCCCGGCGGGGAAGACGTTGGTGTACCGCATGACCTTCTGGGTGTTGTCCTCCACATGCTCATACACATAGTTGGCGATCATCATGTCGATGGGCCGGCCGTCCCGCTGGAACTGGCGCAGCTTATCCAGCACCTTGTGGAGGGCGTCCACGTCCAGCCAGTCGTCGGAATCCACCACTTTATAGTAAAATCCCCGGGCGTTTCGGATGCCCTGGTTCACCCCCTCGCCGTGGCCGCCGTTCTCCTGGTGGATCGCCCGGACAATGCCGGGGTAGCGCTCCTCGTAGCGGTCGCAGATGGCGGGGGTGTCGTCCTTGGTGGAGCCGTCGTCCACCAGGATAATCTCAATGTCGTCCCCCCCCTGGAGCAGGGTGTCCACACAGTGCTCCATATAGGCCGCCGAGTTGTAGCAGGGGACGGCAAAAGTAATCAGTTTTTCCATTGGTTTGATTCTCCTGTTTTTTAATTTCCTTGGGAAAAGCCCCTTAGCAAAGGGCGGCTTTTTACAGCCGTTCCGCCAGCTCCAGCGCCTTTCCGGCGATGGCGTCCATGTTGTAATATTTGTACTCCGCCAGGCGGCCCAGCAGGTGGAGCTCCCCAAATTTCTCCGCCTCCGCCTTATACTTGGCGTAGAGGTCGTTGTTTTCAGGGTTGATGATGGCGTAATAGGGGGTCTCGCCCTCCGCTCCGGTGTAGGCCCGGGAGTACTCCTTCACGATGGTGGTCGTTCCGGTCAGCTCCTGGCCGGTGAGGTGCTTGAACTCGGTGATCCGGGTAAAGTCCTGGTCCGCAGTGTAGTTCACTGTACCGTGGGACTGGAAAAAGTCCCGCTCCAGCGTCTCAAACCGGAAGTCCAGCGTGCGGTATGGCAGGGGGCCGAACCGGAAGCCGAATAACTCGTCCGCCTGGCCGGTGTAGATCACCGGGCCGCCGAACTTCTGGCCGTCCAGCTTGATGCTCTCCCCGGACAGGTCCAGCCGGGCCAGGGCGTCCGTCCCCAGCTCCACGGTGATATTGGGGTGGTCCAGCATCCGCCGGAACATGGGGGTGTAGCCCTCCGCCGGCATCCCCTGGTAGGCGTCCTGAAAGTAGCGGTCGTCTTGAGACAGGCGCACCGGCACCCGGGCGGTGGTGGCGGGGTCGATCTCCTCCGGGGTCTGGCCCCACTGCTTCATGGTGTATTGGACAAAGACGTGGTCATATACGTAGTCCGCAATGGCGGCCACCTCCGGGTCCTTGTTCTGCCGCAGCTCCAGAATGGTCACCTGGCTCTGGGCCGGGTAGGCGGCAAGCAGCTTCTCCCCCAGCCGTCCGCCCTCCCTCTCTCCGAATGCGTTTTTTAGGGAGTCCAGATTAAAGGGGACCGGGAAAAAAAACCGGCCGTCTGTCCTTTTGTGCGCCGGGACCACCTCCGGATTATCCCGGGGGATGTTGGCGATGACCCGGTGCTGATACCGCCGCCACCGGGTAAACCGGGACAGGAAGTCAAAGACCTTCTTGTCGTTGGTATGAAAAATATGGGGCCCGTACTGGTGGATCAACACCCCGTGCTTGTCCAGACAGTCGTAGGCGTTGCCGCCGATGTGGTCCCGGCGCTCCAGCACCAGCACCTTTTTTCCCCGCTCCGCCAATGCCCGTGCGGCCACCCCGCCAGCATAGCCGGCGCCCACCGCCAGAACGTCAAACCTCTCGCTCAAATTCCGCTCATCCCTTCCCAATCGTTGTGACATTTGGATTCATCTGCCCCAGTATACCACATTTCCGCCAGAAAACAAATTAAATTTCCCTGAAGATTCTTTTAAAACGGTGGAGCCCCGCCCCTTGACATTCCATCCAAAACCCGATAAGATAAGAATACACATCTGAAATGCGAGGAAAAGGACGAGTACCCGCCCCCAAGACGTGCAGAGAGCCGCCGTTTGGTGCGAGGCGGCCGGGAGGGAGCGGCGAAGATCACCTTGGAGCAGGGGGCTGAACCACAGTAAGCCGCCCCGGTCGCCCCCGTTACCGGGCAGGTCGAGTGGCTGCGGTTTTTTCTTTTCCCGTGGCAAGAAGAGTGGTACCACAGAGGTTTACGCCTTTGTCTCTTTGTGGAGACAGAGGTGTTTTTTCTTTTCCGCCTCTCATCGGGCAGACCCCTGTCACAGCAGATACAAAATGTATTAAAATAAAGGAGCAATACAGTATGGACTACAACAAGACCATCAACCTGCCCCAGACTGACTTCCCCATGCGGGCGGGCCTGCCCAACCGGGAGCCCGGCATGCTGGAGCGCTGGAAGGAGCTGGACCTGTACCATGAGCTGCTGAGGAAGAACGAGGGGAAGCCCCTGTTCTCCCTCCACGACGGCCCCCCCTTCTCCAACGGCAACCTCCACATGGGCCACGCCCTGAACAAGTCCATTAAGGACTTCATCGTCCGTTCCGCCGCCATGCGGGGGTACTACACCCCCTATGTCCCCGGCTGGGACAACCACGGCATGCCCATCGAGTCGGCCATCATCAAGCAGAACAAGCTCAACCGCAACGCCATGTCCATCCCCCAGTTTCGCTCCGCCTGCCACGACTTCGCCCAGAAGTACGTGGACATCCAGAGCGAGGGCTTCCAGCGCCTGGGCGTCATCGGCGACTGGGAGAACCCCTATCTCACCATGTCCCCCTCCTTTGAGGCGGAGGAGGTCAAGGTTTTTGGGGAGATGTACAAGAAGGGCTACATCTACAAGGGCCTGAAGCCGGTGTACTGGTGCCCCCACGACGAGACCGCCCTGGCCGAGGCGGAGATCGAGTACCAGGACGACCCCTGTAGCACCGTGTACGTGAAGTTCCAGGTGAAGGACGACCTGGGCAAGCTGGGCAAATACGGCGACCTCAGCAAGATGTTCTTCGTCATCTGGACCACCACCATCTGGACCCTGCCCGGCAACATGGCCATCGCCGTCCACCCCCGGGAGAGCTATATGCTGGTGAAGGCCAAGAACGACGAGATGTATATCATGGCCGAGGCCCTGTGCCCCAAGGTGATGAAGGCCGGCGGCTTTGAGAGCTTCGAGATCATCAAGCAGTTCAAGGGCCAGGATTTTGAGTATATGCTGGCCCAGCACCCCTTCCTGGACAAGACCAGCCAGCTGTGTACCGCCGAGTATGTCACCATGGACAGCGGCACCGGCTGCGTCCACACCGCCCCCGGCTTCGGCGCCGACGACTACGAGACCTGCAAGCGCTACAAGATCGAGATGGTGGTGCCCGTGGACGACCGGGGCCGCCACACCGACTACGCCGGCAAGTACGCCGGCCTGAAGACCGACGAGTCCAACGCCGTTATTTTGGAGGACATGAGGGCCTCCGGCGCCCTCTTCGCCCAGGAAGACATCGTCCACTCCTACCCCCACTGCTGGCGGTGCAAGCACCCCATCATCTTCCGGGCCACCCCCCAGTGGTTCTGCTCCGTGGACTCCTTCAAGGAGGAGGCCGCCGCCGCCTGCGACAGCGTGCGCTGGGTGCCCGGCTGGGGTGAGGACCGCATCAAGTCCATGATCCGGGAGCGGGCCGACTGGTGCATCTCCCGCCAGCGCCGGTGGGGCCTGCCCATCCCCGTGTTCTACTGCTCCGACTGCGGCAAGCCCGTCTGCAATGACGAGACCATCACCGCCGTGTCCAGCCTCTTCCGGGAGAAGGGCTCCAACGCCTGGTACGAGCTGGAGGCCAAAGACATCCTGCCCGCCGGCTTCACCTGCCCCCACTGCGGCCAGTCCACCGGCTTCACCAAGGAGGAGGACACCCTGGACGGCTGGTTCGACTCCGGCTCCACCCACTACGCCTCCATGAAGAAGGATCAGGGCTTCTGGCCCGCCAACGTCTATATGGAGGGCCTGGACCAGTACCGGGGCTGGTTCCAGTCCTCCCTGCTCACCGCCGTGGGCGCCCTGGGCCAGGGAGCTCCCTTTAAAGAGTGCGTCACCCACGGCTGGACCGTGGACGGCGAGGGCAAGGCCATGCACAAGTCCCTGGGCAACGGCGTGGACCCCGCCGACATCTTCAAAAAGTACGGCGCCGACCTGATCCGCCTGTGGGCCGGCTCCGCCGACTACCACGTGGACGTGCGCTGCTCGGACAGCATCTTCAAGCAGCTGTCCCAGAGCTACCTGAAGTTCCGCAACACCGCCCGGTACTGCCTGGGCAACCTGGACGGCTTCGACCCCAACCGGCTGGTGGCTCCCCAGGACATGCTGGAGCTGGACCGCTGGGCCGTCACCAAGCTCAACCGGCTGATCCGCCGCTGCTTCGCCGCCTATAACGAGTACGAGTTCCACTCCGTCTCCCACGCCATCAACGACTTCTGCGTGGTGGACCTGTCCTCCTTCTACCTGGACATCATCAAGGACCGGTTGTACTGCGAGGAGAAGGACGGCCTCTCCCGCCGCTCCGCCCAGACCGCCCTGTTCCTGATCCTGGACACCATCACCAAGATCTTCGCCCCCATCCTGGCCTTCACCTGTGACGAGATCTGGCTGGCCATGGCCCACCAGGAGGGGGACGACCCCCGGAACATCCTGCTCAACCAGATGAACAAGCCCTTCACCGACTACGCCCTGGACAACGCCGCCATGGACCGGTGGGAGCGGATCATCCAGGTCCGGGACGGGGTCAACGCCGCCCTGGAGGCCGCCCGGAACGAGAAGAAGGTGGGCAAGAGCCTGGAGGCCGGGATCTCCCTCACCGTCCCCGACAGCGACGCCTTCCTGGCGGAGATGGACCCCGGGGAGCTGGCCGACCTGCTCATCGTCTCCCAGGCGGAGGTCAAGACCGGCGGCGAGCTGGCCGTCTCCGTCTCCCCCGCCGCCGGGGAGAAGTGCGAGCGCTGCTGGAAGCACCACCTCAAGGTGGGTGAGGACAAAAACCACCCTGCCCTGTGCCCCCGGTGCGCCCGCGTCGTCGCCGCCCTGGATATCGAGGAATAAAACACAGCCGCCCGGCCTGGCCGGGCGGCTTCTTTAGTCAGCGTTTTTCTGCGATTCCAAATAATCTTCCAACACCTTGCGGATCATATTAGAGACAGGCCGGCGCTCTTTTGCCGCCTGGGCCTCAAGCTGTTCCTTGAACTCCCACGTCACTCGGATGCCAATCTGAGTTTCAGTCTTTGCCATACAACGTCCTCCTTTGCTAAACATCATATAACAAATATATGCAATTTTGTTGACAAACTTCGGTCATCTTCATTATACTAAGTTTAACTAAGCTAATCACAGATAAACCAAATTTGGATTGGAGGATTTTGATGGACAAAATAGGCAATCCGGAGGACTATATGCTCACCGCCCAACAGTACTACCGGTTGTGCTGCAAGGCCTTCGCCGAGCTGGACCGGCTCGCCACCCTCGCCGAACAGACGATGAGGGCCTTGGAGGAGCTCCAGCTGTCCATGGCGGATGAGGACCCCTGCGGCCAGCTGATCCCCTTCCCCAGCCGGGAGAAAACCTCGGAAACGGAGGAAACCTAAAATTTTCTTGAAAATTAGGACTTTTTCCTTTACATCCCTGAAAATCTATGATATATTATCCGGGCACGGAATGTGCCTGCCCATCCGCTTCGTTCCAGGGTATCAGCCCGGACAACAGTCCGGGGCGTCACCCGCCTGCTACGCGGCGCATCGGGCAAGAAAATATGAAAGGTGGAATCCCCCATGATCCGCAAGGACGAAAAGACGGCCGTTATCGAGGCCAACCGCACCCATGAGAGCGATACCGGCTCCCCCGAGGTCCAGATCGCCATCCTCACCGCCCGCATCAACGAGCTCACCGAGCACCTGAAGATCCACATCCACGACAACCACAGCCGCCGGGGCCTGTATAAGATGATCGGTAAGCGCCGCAAGCTGCTGGACTACCTGATGGCCAAAGATATCGAGCGCTACCGTGCCATCATCGCCAAGCTGGGCATCCGTAAGTAAGGCGAAGCGCCGAGCCGTCGTGAGCAGCGGCCCTGGACCAGAGCGAGGGATACAAACCAAGAAACGCCCGGCGTTTCTGTTTGTGTCCCGAGTCGGAGGGAAGGGGAGCGTTGCGAACAGGCGAGGCGTGACCCCCGAAGCGCCGAATCCCCGAGCAGGGGAGCTTGGCGTGACCACGTTGCATTTCATAGGGCGGCACACCGGTGCTGCCCTATGTTCGCATATAAAACCAGACCATACTATCTTCCAGAGCTTGACCGCTTTTTAGCAGTTGAACGTGCGCCTGTATATCCCCCGGGCTCAGGTTCAAGTGCTGAAGGGCTGTTGAAGCTCCGGATCAAAAGAAAAGGAGTGTCGATATGTCAACCATTATCAAGCACAAGCAGTTTACCAATTTTAAGAGCTGGACTATGGACCTGTGCGGCCGCCCCCTCACCATCGAGGTGGGCAAAATGGCCGAGCTGGCCTCCGCCTCCGCCCTGGTGAAGTACGGTGAGACCACCGTCCACGTGGCCGTCACCGTCTCCCCCCGCCCCCGGGACGGCATCGACTTCTTCCCCCTGTCCGTGGAATTTGAGGAGAAGTTATATGCCGTGGGCCGCATCCCCGGCTCCTTCATGCGCCGTGAAGGCCGCCCCTCCCTGCCCGCCGTGCTGGCCAGCCGCCTCATCGACCGGCCCATGCGCCCCCTGTTCCCCTATGACTTCCGCAACGACGTGTGCATCCAGTGCACCGTCATGAGCGTGGACTACGACTGCTCCCCCGAGGTGGCCGCCATGATCGGCGCCTCCGCCTGTGTGAGCTACTCTGAGATCCCCTTCGCCGGCCCCATCGGCTGCCTGGAGGTGGGCTTCTGCGACAACCAGATCGTGCTCAACCCCAACCAGGAGCAGCGGAAGACCAGCCGCATGGACGTGACCGTGGCCGCCACCCGGGAGAAGGTGGTCATGATCGAGGCCGGCGCCGACGAGATCCCCGACGAGATCATGTACGCCGGTATCGTCAAGGCCCACGAGGAGATCCGCAAGCAGATCGACTTCATCGACCAGATTGTCCGGGAAGTGGGCAAGCCCAAGATGGACTATGAGCACGCCCAGTTCAACCAGGAGCTGTTTGACGACATCGTGGCCAACTTCATGGACGAGGCCAAGGCCGCCATGGACACCGACGACAAGAACGTCCGGGAGACCCGCTGGAACGCCATGATCGACAAGTGGCATGAGAAATACCTGGAACAGTACCCCGATATGGACCAGTACCTGGAGGAGTTCACCTACAAGTTCCAGAAGAAGATCGTCAAGGCCTGGCTGCTGGAGGGCCACCGGGTGGACGGCCGGGCTAAGAACGAGATCCGTCCCCTGGCCGCCGAGGTGGGCCTGCTGCCCCGGGTCCACGGCTCCGGCATGTTCACCCGGGGACAGACCCAGGTGCTGTCCATCGCCACCCTGAACACCCTGTCCGCCGCCCAGAAGATGGACACCATCTGGGAGGAGACGGAGAAGCGGTATCTCCACCACTACAACTTCCCCCCCTACTCCGTAGGCGAGGCCCGGGCCCCCCGGTCCACCAACCGCCGGGAGTACGGCCACGGCGCCCTGGCCGAGCGGGCCCTGCTCCCCGTGCTGCCCAGCGTGGACGAGTTCCCCTACGCCATCCGCGTGGTCTCTGAGGTGCTGTCCTCCAACGGCTCCACCTCCCAGGGCTCCATCTGCGGCTCTACCCTGGCCCTCATGGATGCCGGCGTGCCCATCAAGGCCCCGGTGGCCGGCATCTCCTGCGGCCTGATCCAGGACGACAACGGCGGCTTCACCACCTTCATCGACATCCAGGGCGTGGAGGACTTCCACGGCGAGATGGACTTCAAGGTGGCGGGCACCAAGTCCGGCATCACCGCCATCCAGATGGACCTGAAGAACGACGGCCTGTCCCACGAGATCATCAAGGAGGCCCTGGACATCACCCGGGACGCCCGCTTCGCCATCCTGGACGAGGTCATGCTGCCCTGTATCTCCGCCCCCCGGGCCGAGGTGAGCAAGTACGCCCCCAAGATGCTCACCATCAAGATTGACCCGGACAAGATCCGGGAAGTCATCGGCAAGGGCGGCTCTGTGATCCAGAAGATCACCGCTGAGTCCGGCGCCCAGATCGACATTGAGGACGACGGCACCATCCACATCGCCTCCCCCGACTCCGCCTCCTGCGAGACCGCCAAGAAGATGATCGAGACCATCGTCTTCGTCCCCCAGGTGGGCGAGCTGTACTACGGCAAGGTGGTGCGGATCCTCCAGTTCGGCGCCTTCGTGGAGCTGGCCCCCGGCAAGGACGGCATGGTCCACATCTCCAAGCTGGCCGAGCACCGGGTGGAGAAGGTGGAGGACGTGGTCAACATCGGCGACATGATCTGGGTCAAGGTCACCGAGATCGACGAGAAGGGCCGGGTCAACCTGTCCTACAAGGACGCCCTCCGGGAGATCAAGGCCCGGAAAGAGGCCGGCGAGAGCGTGAAGTAACGCGCCGTCACCGGGCGGGTATTCTTTTTCCTGAAGGGAAAGGAATCAAAAAGAGCTTTACGCGGGACGGCCTCTGACCGTCCCGCTTTCATATTGCGAAATCTTTGGAAATCGACTATAATGGAAGACACGACAGGATACACTGACCTCTAAGGAGGATTTTCCATGCTTTTGAAAATCTTAGCGGTGGGCGACGTGGTGGGAGAGGGCGGCCAGGACATCCTCTCCCGCCGCCTGCCCGCCCTGCGGGACATGGCCGGCGCCCACTTCGCCGTGGTCAACGGCGAGAACGCCTCCGGCGTGGGCATCACCCCCGCCCAGGCCCGCCGGATGTTTGAGGCCGGGGCGGACGTCATCACCCTGGGCAACCACACCTGGAACCGCATCCAGATCGGCGACTTCCTGGACAAGAACGACAACATCCTCCGCCCCGCCAACTACGCCGGCCGGGTGCCCGGCCGGGGGATGGGGGTCTACCAGTGCCAGGGCCTGCGGATCGCCGTTTTGAACCTGATGGGCCGCACCAACCTGAATTCCAACCTGGACAACCCCTTCAAATCCGCCAGCCACCTGCTCAACCACGGGGAGTTTGACATTGCCCTGGTGGACTTCCACGCCGAGGCCACCAGCGAGAAGGGGGCCATGGGCTGGTATCTGGACGGCCGGGTACAGGCGGTGTGGGGCACTCACACCCACGTGCCCACCGCCGACTGCCAGATCCTGCCCAAGGGCACCGGCTTTGTCACCGACCTGGGCATGACCGGCCCTGTCCGCTCTGTCCTGGGCATCAAGCCGGAAAACTCCATCAACCTGTTCATGGGCGGCCTGCCCCGGCGGTACGAGGAGGCGGAGGGCAGCTGCAAGCTCAACGCCTGCCTGTTCACCATCGACACGGAGAAAAAGAAGTGCCAAGAGGTCCGGCGGCTGGACCTGGAGGAGTGACATGGTAAAAATCATCCACGGGGCTGATTTCCACCTGGACAGCCCCTTTTCCGGCCTCAGCCCTGACCGGGCGGCCCAGCGCCGGGCGGAGCAGCGGGAGCTGCTGGACCGCCTGGCCCAGCTGGCCCGGGAGCGGCAGGCCGATCTGGTCCTCCTGGCCGGCGACCTGCTGGACTCCGGCCGGGTCTTCCGGGAGACCGCCCAGGCCCTGGCCCGCTCCCTGGGGGCGATCCCCTGCCCGGTGTTCATCGCCCCGGGCAACCACGATTTTTATTCCAGCCGCTCCCCCTACGCCGCCCTCCCGTGGCCGGACAACGTACATATTTTCCGCTCCGCCGCGTTGGAGCGGGTAGACCTGCCTCAGCTGGACTGCGCCCTCTGGGGCCGGGCTTTCCTGTCCCCCCGCCAGGACAGTTCCCCTCTGGAGGGGTTATCCGTCCCCGATGATGGCCGCCTCCACATCGCCTGCCTCCACGGAGACACGGGCGGCCAGGGGAACTACGGACCCATTTCTCCCATGGAGATCGCCGCCAGCGGCCTGGACTACCTGGCCCTGGGCCATATCCACCAGGGCAGCGGCCTGCGGCAGGAGGGGAACACCCGCTGGGCCTACCCCGGCTGTCCCGAGGGTCGGGGCTTTGACGAGCTGGGGGAGAAGGGCGTCCTCTACTTGGAGGCGGAGCCTGGACATGTCACCGCCCAGTTCGTCCCCCTGGGCCAGCGGCGCTATGAGATCCTCTCCGTGGACCTCACCGGGGCGGAGCCCCTGCCCGCCATCCGGGCCGCTTTGCCGGCGGACACCGAACATCTTATCTGCCGCCTGATCCTCACCGGCGAGGGGGAACCCCCGGATCTGGCCGCCCTGGAGCGGGCACTGGCCCCGGAGTTCTACGGCCTCACCCTCCTGGACCGCACCCGCCTGCCCCAGGACCTGTGGGCCCGGCGGGGGGAGGACACCCTCACCGGCCTGTTCCTCCGGGCCATGTGGGACAAGTGCGGCAGCGAACCGGACAACCAGCTCTATCAGCTGGCCGCCCGGTACGGCCTGGCCGCCCTGGAGGCGGGGGAGGAGGGAGTTTTATGAAAATCCGCTCCATGACCGCCACCTTTGGCAAGCTGGAAAACGCCCGGCTGGAGCCCGGCCCGGGCCTCAGCCTCATCCACGCCCCCAACGAGGGGGGCAAGTCCACCTGGGCCGCCTTCTGGCGGGCCATGCTCTACGGCATCGACACCCGGGACCGGGACAAGAAGGGCTATCTGGCGGACAAAAACCGCTATCAGCCCTGGTCGGGCGCCCCCATGGAGGGGGAGATCACCCTGGAGTGGCAGGGCCGGGACATCACCATCCGCCGGGGCCCCCGGGGCAGCACCCCCTTTGGCGCCTTCTCCGCCGTGTACACCGGCACGGAGGAGCCTGTCCCCGGCATGACCGCCGCCAACTGCGGCGAGCTGCTCACCGGCGCCAGCCGGCCGGTCTTTGAGCGCTCCGCCTTCCTGGGCGGGGAGAATCTGTCCCTCACCTCCTCCCCGGAGCTGGAGCGGCGGATCGCCGCCCTGGTCAGCTCAGGGGAGGAAGACGTGTCCTTCAGCCAGGCCATGGCCCGGCTGAAGGATTGGAAAAACAAGCGCCAGGTCAACCGCAGCGTGGGGGAGATCCCCCGCCTGGAGGAGGAACTGGCCCAAGTCCGGGATGACCTGTCCGCCCTGGAGGAGGTCACCGGCCAGATCGCCCGGCTGGAGGAGGAGCTGGCCCAGCTGGAGGCCGGCCGCCGGGATCTGGAGCAGGACCGCGACCTGCACCAGGCCCTGGCCCGCCGGGACCTGAACCGGCGGTATACCCAGGCCCAGCAGGAGCTGGAAGCCGCCCGGCGCCAGCTCGCCACCCTGGAGGAGGAGGGGGGCCGTCTGGGCGCCCTCCCCAGCCAGGAGCTGCTCAAGCGGGCTCAGGGGGAACTGCAGTACGTCAAGCTGCTGGACGAGGAGATCAAGCAGGGCTCCGCCGCCCTGAGGGAGGCGGAGGAGAAGGCCGGGCAGGCCCGGGCCGCCGCCCGGGACGACCTGTTCTCCGAGCTGACCGGGGAGGAGGCGGTTTCCAAAGCCGCCGCCGACCAGGCCGCCTATCAGGCTTACCAGGAGAGAGGGAAAAAGCTAAGAAAGTGGTCCTGGCTTCTGCCGCTCCTGGGCCTGCTGGTTTTGGCCCCACTCTTATTCTGGGGCGTCACCCGGCGGCAGCCCCTCTGCCTCTGGCTGGGCGGGGGGATCTTCGCCCTGCTGGCGCTCCTCTCCCTCCCGCTCCTTTTCCGCTTCAAGGCCGCCCAGAAACAGGCGGCGGAGATTTTAAGCCAGTACGGCGTCCAGGCCCCGGAGGAGCTCGCCGTCCTGGCCCAGAGCTACCGGGACCGGTGCCGTCAGGCGGAGGAGGCCGCCCGCCAGGCGGAGGTCATCCGGGCCGCCGTCACCCAGCGCCGGGACAACCGGGCATCCACTTGGGAGGAGCTGCTGGCCTTTGTCCACACCTTTGCCCCCCAGGTCCAAAACGAGTTCAGCCTCTCCGCCGCCCTCTCCCGGGCCCTGTCCCTGGACCATGAGCTGGCCTCCGCCCGGGACCGGCTTGAGGAGCGCCGCCGCCGGCTGGACGACCTGGCCGCCCAGGGGGGGAAGCCAGAGGACATCCCGGAATCCCTCCCCGCCCCCGCGCGGCCCCTTCACCAGACCACCCGGGCCCTGGCCTCCGTCCAGCAGCAGCTGGAGCAGGCGCGCGCCCAGCTCAACCAGGCCCAGGGCCGCCAGCGGGCCATGGGCGACCCCGCCGCCCTGGCCGCCCGGCAGGAGGAGCTGGAGGCGGCACTGGCCCGCCGCCGCTTGGAGTTTGACGCCCTGGATCTGGCCATGGAGGCGCTCACCCAGTCCAACGCCCGGCTTCAGGAGCGGTTCTCCCCGGCGCTCAACCGCCTGGCCGGCCGGTATCTGGCCCGGCTCACCGGGGACAAGTATACCTCCGTCACCCTCACTCGGGAGCTGGAGGGGGCGGCCCAGCGGGCGGGGGATGTGCTGCCCCGCTCCGCCCTGTACCTCTCCCGGGGAACGGTGGACCAGCTCTATCTGGCGGTCCGCCTGGCGGTGTGCCGGATGTGCCTGCCTGACCACCCCCCCATCTTCCTGGATGACGCCCTGTCCACCTTTGACGACAGCCGCCTGGCCCTGGCCCTGGAGCTACTGGGGGAATTGGCCGGGGAGCAGCAGATCCTCCTCTTCACCTGCCAGCGGCGGGAGGGCCAGGCCCTGCCCGACGCCCCGGACACGGCCCGCCTCTCCCTGTAGGCGGCCCCCCGCCCGCCGGCGGGGCCAGGAAGCCTCTGACAGTTGCAATCTTTTGCCGGGAGGGGTATAATATCCTTTCAGGTCAAGACTCACCCCAAAAGGAGGGATTCCCTTGATGGAGGAAACCGACGGCCAGCTCCCCATGGAGGAGCGGACAGACGGCCAGCCCCCCGAGCCGGAGGAGGACGCCCCCTCCCTCCCGGGCAAGGAGCTGTACGAGTGGCTCCAGCTCATGCTGGGCTGTGTGCTGGCGGCGGTGATCCTGTTCAGCCTTCTGGCCCGGATCATCGTGGTAGACGGCAGTTCCATGGACAACACCTTACAGCACGGGGAGCTCATGCTCACCTGGTCCCTGGGCTACCGGCCCAGCCGGGGGGACATCGTGGTGCTGAATAAAACCGCCGCGCTCACCGACTCCCTGCTCCACAGCCAGGCCATTGTGAAGCGGGTGGTGGCCGTGGGCGGCCAGAGCGTAGATATTGACTACGCCTCCGGCACTGTGTATGTGGATGGCGCCCCCCTGGACGAGCCCTATATTCTGGAGACGATGTACCGCCCCTCCGGACCCTATATGCAACAGACCCACTGGGATGTCCCAGAGGACAGTATCTTTGTGCTGGGGGACAACCGCAACGCCTCCACTGACAGCCGCCACGACCTGGTGGGCCCCATCCACCAGGACTATATCCTGGGAAAAGTGGTGCTGGCCCTGTGGCCCATGGACCGGTTCGGCCCGATCCCGTAATCGCCCCATAGAGACGCCCCGGCAGTTCCGCGAACTGCCGGGGCGTTCGTTCTGTTCCGGTGTTTTCAGGGGAAACCGGGTCTAAAGCTCTACTTCCACAGGGTCGTCCAGCGTCACCGGGCCGTCAATATACCCGGCGGCCACCCGCCCGCCCCGGCGGGCCACCGTGGCCCGCATCACGCCGGCCGGCTGGCGGTAGTCTTGGGCAAACTCCCCCTCTGACAGGCTGCCGCTCTGGGCCAGGGCGGCGGCCAGAGTGCCAGAGGCGCAGCTCCCCTCCCACACCAGGGTGCCGGTGGCCGGCACCTTCACCAGCGGGGTCATGGACCCCCCCTCCGTGTCCAGGAAAATGACCCCGTAGGCGTCCAGGCCAAAGATCTCCTGGAACAGCGGCTCCGCCTTCTGAAAAAATTCCAGGCTGGGGGGCACATCCTCCACCACCAGGTGGGAGATCCCCCCCAGATGGACCAGGGTGCCCGGCATCCCCAGGACCTGGACCCGCCGCTCCCACAGGGGCAGGGGCATCTCCGCCCGGGCGGTCCCCGCCTCCAGGTCCACATCCACGGTGACCAGGCCCGGGCAGCCGCTGGCCTCCACCAGCGCTTGGGGCAGGCCGCCCCGCTCCCTGGCCAGCAGCATCCCGAACGCCCGGGTGGCGTTGCCGCAGAACTCGCCCCCCATCATCTCTAGCCGGCCGTCACCTCCCGCCTGGGGCGGGCAGCGGAAGCCCACCTGCTCCGCCTGGAATTGGGGCATCCCCATCAGCCGGGCGGCGGTCTCCGCCCGGGCCGGTTTCTCCACAGGGGAGAGGACCAGAAGGGTAATATTCCCGGCGGGATCGGCCCGGGCCACGTTCAGCTTCATAACATCCCTCCTTGAAAAAATAGGGGAGGGGCGCTTGCGCCCCTCCCTTGGGAGATCAGAGATTACTGGAAGTCAGGCAGATACTCCTTGACCATGTCCTGGAGCTCGCCGCTGCGCACCAGCTTTTCCACCTCGGCGATGTCAGGCCAGATCTCCCGGTCGACCTCATAGAAATCGACGGTCTCACGGACCTTCTTGAAAATCGCCTCATGGACAGGAGACATGCCCTGGCCGTGGGTGCCCAGGCTGCGGCGCACGTCGATGGCCTGGCAGGCGGTGAGCAGCTCCATGGCCAGCACGGACAGGGTGTTCTGCACAATCCAGCCCGCCTTGCGGCCGGCGGTGGTGCCCATGGACACGATATCCTCCTGGTTGGCGGAGGAGGGGATGGAGTCCACGCTGGCGGGATGGGCCAGCACCTTGTTCTCAGACACCATGGAGGCGGCGGAGTACTGCACGATCATGAAACCGGAGTTCACGCCGGGCTTAGTGGTGAGGAAGGGGGTCAGGCCGTTGGACAGGGCGGCGTTGACCATCCGCTCGGTGCGCCGCTCGGAGATATTGGCGATCTCAGAGCAGGCGATGCCCAGGGTGTCGAAGGGGATGGCCATGGGCTCGCCGTGGAAGTTGCCGCCGGAGATGACCGCCTCGTCGTCCAGGAACAGCAGGGGGTTGTCGGTGACGGCGTTGAGCTCGATCTCCACCTTGGCCTTCACGTACTCCAGGGCGTCCCGGACGGCGCCGTGGATCTGGGGGATGCACCGCAGGGCGTAGGCGTCCTGCACCCGGTCCTTCTGGCAGTTGTCGATGATCTCAGAGCCGGCCAGCAGCAGCCGCATATTGGCGGCAACCTGCATCTGGCCCTTCTGGCCCCGGACCTGGTGAACCCGGGGGTCAAAGGCGTTGCGCAGGCCGGTGAGGCCCTCGAAGTCCAGAGAGGCGATGATATCGCCCAGCTGGGCGGCCCCGATGGTGTCATACAGGGCCAGGGAGCCCACGCTGGTCATGGCGCAGGTGCCGTTGGTCATGCCCAGGCCCTCTTTGCACACCAGGGTGTCCAGGGTCTGGATGCCGGCCTTGGCCATGGCCTCGGCGCCGGTCATCTTCTCGCCCTTGTACATGGCCATACCCTTGCCCAGCAGAGGCAGGGTCATGTGGGCCAGGGGGGCCAGGTCGCCGGAGGAGCCTAGAGAGCCCTTCTGGGGCACCACGGGGTGGACGCCCTTGTTGAGCATCTCGATCATCATCTCCACCAGCACGGGGCGCACGCCGGACACGCCCACGCACAGGGCGTTGGCCCGGAGCAGCAGCATGCCGCGCACCACCTCCTCGGCGTAGGGGTCGCCGGTGCCGGTGCAGTGGCTGAGGATCAGGTTGGTGGACAGCTGGTTGCTCATCTCTTCCGGGACGGCCACCTTCTGGAAGTCGCCGAAGCCGGTGGTAATGCCATAGGCCACCCGTCCCTCGTCGGCGATCTTCTCGGCCAGGGCCCTGGACTTCTTCATGGCCTCCAGAGCGGCGGGAGCCAGCTCCACAGTGGCGCCGAACCGGGCCACCGCCACAAAGGACTCCAGGGTCAGGCTATGGCCGTCCAGTACGATATGCTTGATTTCTTTGGGATGTTTCATAACTGTGATGTCTCCTTCCATGATCCGTTGGTCTAAAATAGATTTAAAAAGTAACGCTTCGCTTACAGCCCGCTCTTTAGATGATCTGGGAGATGATAATGGCACCCAGCATCAGGGGGATGTTGTAGTGGATAAAGGTGGGAACGCAGGTATCCCAGATGTGGTTGTGCTGGCCGTCGGCGTTCAGGCCGGACGTGGGGCCCAGGGTGGTGTCGGAGGCGGGGGAACCGGCGTCGCCCAGGGCGGCGGCGGCGGACATCAGGATGATGGTGGCCGGCATGGAGAAGCCCATGGCGTCGCACAGGGGCACGTACAGGGTAGCCAGAACGGGCACAGTGCTGAAGGAGGAGCCGATGCCCATGGTGACCAGCAGGCCGATCAGGGTGATGACAGTGGCGGCCACAATCTTGTTGCCCCGCATGGCGTCGGCGGCAGCGGCCACCAGAGCGTCCACAGCGCCGGTGCTCTTGATGACATCGGAGAAGCCGCCGGCAACCAGCATTACGATGGCGATCATGCCCATGATCTTGATGCCGCCGGCGAACTGGTCGTCGATCTCGTTCCACTTGATGGCCTGGCCGATAAACATCACCAGCAGGCCGCACAGGGCGGACAGGGCCAGGTTCTCAGTGGGGACCTGGACCACGACCACCACGGCGATGGCGACCAGGGTGACCATGTGGGCGGTGGTGAACTTGTCGGACACGGCGTCAGAGGCGCTGGTGTCCACGGCCAGCATCTTGTACTCCCGGGGCTTGCGGTAGGTGACAAAGATGGCGATCAGCAGGCCGATGAACATGCACACGGCCAGCATCCAGTTCACGCTGGCCACGTCGCTGGCGGTGGCCTCCATGCCGTTGTTGGTCAGGTTGCTGTAGATGATCTCCTGGAAGATGGCGCCGAAGCCGAAGGGGATGGCGATGTAGGGGGCCTTCAGGCCGAAGGCCAGGGCGCAGGCCACGCCGCGGCGGTCGATCTTCATCTCATTGAACATGCTCAGCAGGGGAGGGATCATGATGGGGATGAAGGCGATATGCACGGGGACCAGGTTCTGGGACAGACAGGCCACGCCGGCCAGGATCAGCAGCAGGACGGAGCCGCCCTTGCCGCCCATCAGCTTGGACAGCTTCTTGGAGGCCATGTCGGCCAGGCCGGTGGCGGCGATGGCGGTGGCGAAGGTGCCAAGCAGCACATAAGCCAGGCCGGTGCTGCCGTTGACGGCGAAGCCGGAGGTCAGGGTGCCCATGGTACCCTCAATGGCCTCTCTCAGGCCAATGCCCTGGGCCATGCCGCCCATCACGCCCGCCACCAGGGCGGAGATGATAAGGGACATCAGCACGTTCAGCTTGAGCAGACAGAGTACACACAGAACAACGACTGATACGGTTACTGGGTTGGTTAAAATTTCCATACTTATTACCCCTTTCTTCTTTTCCCGTTTCTTGCCCGAGAGCCCTGCCGTCCCCCCGTTACATCACAGCTTCTCCCATCCCAAAGCGGCGGCTTCCTCCGCCAAAGAAGAAGGTTCCCTCTCCAGGGGCCCTCTACGTTAGGGTCTCGTCTCCGCCTATCATACCATACTGTTTGTCGCAAATCAACAAAAAGTCACTTAAAATAATAAAGTAATTTGTGCTTTATTGCTTTTTCCCGCTATTTCGCTAGTGAAGTATTAATCCGGCTCCTGGCTGGCATGATATTTCTCCTGGGCCAGCCCCTTTTTTATCCCCAGGCCGGCACAAATTCCCAGACCGAGCCTGGATTCCCCTGAAAAATTTCCCAAACCTCGGCCCGGGCCGGGATTTTAGCTTGATAGGCCTCCCGGTCCATGCTATAATGGGTCAGTTAAAGTGCCGTATTTTACCCTGCCGTCCAGGAAGACGGGGAGCGGAAGAGAGGAGGCGGCGTCCCATGAAATACAAGCATTGGCAGCTGGCCGCCTCCTGTCCCCAGGGCCAGCGGGCCCTGGAGGAGGCGGGACTCCCCCCCCTTCTGGCCGGCCTGCTGTCCGGCCGGGGCGTGGTCCAGGCGGAGGACGCCCGCCGCCTGCTCTCCCCCCAGGGGGAGCCCGTCCCAGACCCCATGCTCCTCCGGGACATGGACCGGGCCGCCGCCCGGGTGGGGCTGGCCCTGGAACGGAAGGAGCCCATCGCCGTCTACGGCGATTACGACGTGGACGGGATCACCTCCACCTGCCTGCTCACCCAGTTCCTCACCAGCCGGGGAGGGCAGGTGCTTCCCTATATCCCCAGCCGCCTGGGGGAGGGCTACGGCCTGAACCCGGAGGCGGTCCACCTGCTGGCCCAGCAGGGAATCAAGCTCATCATTACGGTGGACTGCGGCATCACCGCCGTGGAGGAGACCCGCCTGGCCAACAGCCTGGGCCTGGACGTGGTCATCACCGACCACCACGCCTGTAAAGAGGAACTGCCCCCCGCCGCGGCGGTGGTGGACCCCCACCGGCCCGACTGCCCCTACCCCTTCAAGGGGCTGGCCGGGGTGGGGGTGGCCCTGATGCTGGCCATGGCGGTGGCCGGGCCCGGCCAGGCCCCCGCCATCCTCCAGGAGTACTGCGACTTGGCCGCCGTGGGCACGGTGGCCGACGTCATGCCCATGACCGGGGAGAACCGGGCCATTGTCTCCATGGGCCTGACCCGGCTCAACCCGCCCAGGCGGCTGGGGCTGGCCAGCCTGATCCGCTGCTCCGGGCTGGAAGATAAGCCGGTCACCTCGGTGTCCGTGGGGTACACCCTGGCCCCCCGGATCAACGCCTCCGGCCGCATGGGCCGGGCGGAGGTGGCGATGGAGCTGCTACTCACCCAGGACCCCGCCCGGGCGGAGGAGCTGGCCCTGGAGCTGTGCGAGCTCAACCGGGAGCGCCAGGGCATCGAGGGGGAGATCTTCCATCAGTGCGTCCAGCACCTCACCGACGCCCCCCAGAGCGGGGCCATCGTCCTGGCCGGAAGCCAGTGGCACCAGGGGGTGGTGGGCATCGTGGCCTCCCGCCTGGCGGAGAAATACGCCTGCCCCTGCTTTATGATCTGCCTGGACGGCGGCACGGGCAAGGGCTCCTGCCGCTCCTGGGGGGGCGTCAACCTGTTTGAGCTGCTGTCCGCCTGCTCTGACCTGCTGGAAAATTTCGGGGGCCACGCCCTGGCCGCCGGATTTACCGTGAAAGAGGAGAATATCCCCGCCCTGGCCCAGGCCCTGCGCCAGGCGGTGTCCGCCACCTGCCAGGGGGAGGCGCTGCCCTCCGTCCTGGAGATCGACATGGCCGTCCCCCCCCGCCTGCTCACCCCGGAGGCGGTGGAGTCCCTGGACCTGCTGGAGCCCTGCGGCACCGGCAACCCCCGGCCGGTTTTCCTCCTTCAGGGGGCCCAGGTCAACGCCCTGGCCCAGGTGGGCCGGGGCCGGCACCTGAAGCTGCGGCTGGAGGCCCGGGGCGTCCCCCTGGACGCCATCTGGTTCTCCGCCGACGCCGGGGAGCTGGGCCTGTCCCCCGGCTGCCGGGTGGACGTGGCCTTCTGCCCCCAGATCAACGACTTCCGGGGCGTCCGAGCCGTCCAGCTCCAGGTGCTGGACCTGCGGAGGGCCCCTTCCCGGGCCCAGCTGGAGCGGGCCGTCTACGAAAAATACCACAGGGGGGAGGTCCTGACCCTGGAGGAAGCCCAGCTCCTCCTCCCCGAGCGCGGGGACTTTGTGGACCTGTGGCGTTGGCTGAAGCGCCAGTCCACCACGGGCACCGTGGTGGAGGACACCCCCGCCCGCATCGCCCGGGCGGTGGCCCGGACCAACCGCCAGCGGGAGATGCCCGCCCGCACCATGCTGTGCCTGGAGGTCATGGCGGAGCGGGGGCTCATCGACCTGGCCCGCCGCACCGGCCGGGTGCAGATTACCCTGCGCCGGGTGGAGCAGAAGGTGGATCTGGAGGCCTCCCATATCCTGCGGCGGCTGCGGGAGGTCCTGGAGGACCCCCTGTAATCTCCAGCCCTGTCAAAGCGGGCGGCCAAAGGCCGCCCCGCCATCCTGAACAAGAGGTGATCTCATGGACCCCATTTTAGAGCGCTACCACGCCCTGGAAAAAAAGGTGTCCACCTATATCCCCAATCTGGACTCCCAGCGGCTGTATGACGCTTTTACCTACGCCGACACCGCCCACCACGGCCAGCTGCGCAAGAGCGGCGAGCCCTATATCATCCACCCCATCGCCGTGGCCGAGATCGTGGCCGACTTGGAGCTGGACATGGACTCGGTGATCTCCGCCCTCCTCCACGACTGCATTGAGGACACGGTGGCCACCCACGAGGAGATTGCGAAAAAATTCAACCCCACCGTGGCGGAGCTGGTGGAAGGGGTCACCAAGCTGACCAAGATGCAGTTTGTCACCAAGGAAGAGGAGCAGATGGAAAATCTGCGCAAGATGCTCATGGCCATGAGCCGGGACATCCGGGTGATCCTCATCAAGGTGTGCGACCGGCTGCACAACATGCGCACCATGGAGTACCAGTCCCCCCGGAAGCAGCGGGAGAAGAGCCTGGAGACCATGGAGATCTACGCCCCCATCGCCCACCGCCTGGGTATGCAGAAGGTGAAGTGGGAGCTGGAGGACCTGTCCCTGCGGTATCTGGACCCGGTGGGCTACCGGGAGATCGAGGAACAGCTGGAGCAGCGCTCCGCCGTCCACGAGGAGTTCCTGGCCAGCATCCAGCGCCGCATCCAGCAGCGGCTGGGGCAGGAGGGGATCCACTGCGCCATCTACGGCCGGGTGAAGCATATCTACTCCATCTACCGGAAGATGTACGCCCAGAGCAAGACCCTGGACGAGATCTTCGACCTGTACGCCTTCCGTGTCATTGTGGACGACATCCCCGAGTGCTACAACGTGCTGGGCTGCATCCACGACATGTTCAAGCCGGTGCTGGGCCGTTTCAAGGACTACATCGGCACCCCCAAGCCCAATATGTACCAGTCCCTCCACACCACCGTCATCGGACGGGAGGGCCTGCCCTTCGAGGTGCAGATCCGCACCTGGGAGATGCACCAGACCGCCGAGTACGGCGTGGCCGCCCACTGGAAATACAAGCAGGGCCTGGCCAACGCCAACCTGGGCACCGAGGGGGAGTTCGAGTGGGTCCGCAAACTGCTGGAGAGCCAGCAGGACACCGACGCCGAGGAGTTCGTGGCCACCATGAAGGTGGACCTGTTCGCCGACGAGGTCTTCGTCTTCACCCCCAACGGCGACGTGGTCAACCTGCCCCAGGGGGCCACCCCCATCGACTTCGCCTATAACATCCACTCCGCCGTGGGCAACAGCATGGTGGGCGCCCGGGTGAACGGCCGGATGGTCCCCTATGACACCAGCCTGAAAAACGGCGACATTGTAGAGGTCCTCACCTCCAAGGCCGCCAAGGGCCCCAGCCGGGACTGGCTGAAGCTGTGCAAGTCCAACGAGGCCCGGAACAAAATCCGCCAGTGGTTCAAGCGGGAGCGCCGGGAGGAGAACATCGCCACCGGCCGGGTGGCCTTCGAGTCGGAGCTGAAGCACTCCAAGCTGTCCCTGGCCGCTGTCACCGCCGAGGAGGTCCTGCCCCATATCCTCCATAAAGTCCGGTGCAACACCCTGGACGAGCTGTACGCCTCCATCGGCTACGGGGGCACCACCGCCTCCAAGGCGGTGGCCCGGGTGCGGGACGAGATGCTCCGGCTGGGCCGCCTCCAGGCCGAGAAGGCCGCCAAGGCCGCCACCGACGCCGTCATCATCCCCGGCAACACCGCCCCGCAGGACTCCATCCCGGCCCGGGATGCCGGCAAGCACAGCGACTCCGGCATCATTGTGGAGGGCCTGGGCAACTGCCTGGTGAAGTTCGCCAAGTGCTGCACCCCCGTCCCCGGCGACCCGGTGGTGGGCTTTATCACCCGGGGGTACGGGGTATCCGTCCACCGGGCGGACTGCCCCAACGCCCACCCGGACAACCGCAAGCCGGAGGAGAGCGACCGCTGGGTCAAGGTCTCCTGGGTGGAGTCCAAGCTGCCCAACTATAAGACCGCCCTGGAGCTGTCCTCCAAGGACCGGGACAACCTGACCCTGGACGTGGCCATGGCCCTGTCCGCCGCCAAGGTGAAGGTCACAGCCCTGTCCGCCCGCTCCATGCCCGACGGCCACGCCGTGGCCAACATCGTCCTGGAGGTCCGGGACAGGGACGAGCTCAACGCCGTCATCAACAAGCTGAACAACATCCAGGGGGTCTACCACGTGGCCCGCGCCTCGGGAAAATAAGCTTGAGGGGAAGATGGCCCCGCCCCATACCCCAGAACGGAACAAGAATGATAAAAAAGGACGTGATTCCATGCGCGCGGTCGTTACCCGGGTCGCCTCCGCCTCTGTCACCATTGACGGGACCGTGGAGGGGGCCATTGAAAAGGGCTACCTGATCCTCCTGGGGGTGGGCCCCCAGGATACCGAGGCCGTCTGCGACAAGCTGGCGGATAAAATCTGCAACCTGCGTATCTTCGAGGACGAGAACGGGAAGATGAACCTGAACCTGGAGCAGGCGGGGGGCTCCATCCTGGTGGTGTCCCAGTTCACCCTGTACGCCGACACCTCCAGCCGCCGCCCCGGCTTCTCCAAAGCCGCTAAGCCCGACCTGGCCGTCCCCCTGTACGAGCGGTTCATGGACCAGTGCCGCTCCCGGGGCTTCCAGGTGGAGCACGGCCAGTTCGGGGCCGACATGCAGGTGGCCTCTGTCAACGACGGGCCGGTGACCATTTTGTTCGAACTGGAACCTTAACTACCTTCAGGAGGGGATATAAAATGGTTGTACAGCCCAACCCGGACTGGCCCTGGAGCCTCAGCGAGGGGGGAAACCCTGTTGCGGCCTTCGACTGGCATGACATCGAATTCGCCCTGGAGGACCTGTACCCGGACAACGACAGCTTTCTAATTTTAGAGCAGAGGGACCCGGGGAACGACAAAAACTTCTGGTATGTCCAAAGCGCCATCGCTCTGGCGGGCCCGGACAAGGGGAAATATATCATCGGCTTCGGCTTTCCGGGGGAGACCGGTCCGGTGCTGCTGGAGCGGTGCTTTGAGGATTTAAACGATGTGATTCAGCTTTTTGAAGCCGCCTATGACCGGCAGCCCCTGGAGCTGTCCGGCTACGAGAATTTTTTTGACTGATATTTTGGGAGGGACAGCATGAACATCATCACCATGCAGGTGGGCACCATCCGCACCAACTGCTATATTTTAACGGACGAGGACACCAAGCAGGCCGCCGTCATTGACCCCGGCGACGACGCCCAGAAGATCCTGGCCAAAATCCAGGAGGAGGGGGTGGAGGTCCGGTATCTCCTCCTCACCCACGGCCACTACGACCACACCACCGCTGTCCCCGAGCTCCACCAGGCCCTGCCGGAGGCCAAGATCTATATCCACGAGGCCGACGCCAACGGGGCGGGCAGTAAACTCTTCCCCCTGTCCAGCCAGGTGGACGACCTGCTGCTGTACAGTGACGGGGACACTCTGCCCCTGGGCTCCCTCACCATCCAGGTGCTCCACACCCCGGGACACTCCCCGGGTTCCGTCTCCCTGCTGGTGGGGGACACGCTCTTCTCCGGGGACACCCTGTTCTGCTCCTCCATGGGCCGCACCGACCTGCCCGGGGGCAGCCACGAGCAGATCATGGCCTCCCTGCGCCGGCTGGGCCAGCTGGAGGGCAACCTGAAGGTCCTCCCCGGCCACGAGTGGGCCACCACCCTGGACCGGGAGCGGGAGTACAACTACTTCCTGAAAGACGCCATGGCCAACGGATAACCCAGAGCCATGAAACTTGTGCTAAACGGCCACGACGAGCGGTACACTGTGGAGCAGGGGATGCTGAACCTGTTCCCCGGGGAAAAACCCGTTTACGGCCCCATCGGCCCGGAGGACCAGTCCTGGGCCATTGTCTCCCTCCGGGAGGACGATTCCTGCCATGTCACTGTGGAGCTGTGCTGGCAGGGGAAGGCCGTGCCCTACTCCCTGGGTGTTCCCCTGGAGGGGGACGCCTTCCAGCGGGAGGGCATCCGCCGCCGGGCCATCGGCCGGTGCTTTTTCCTGGCCGCCCAGCAGGTCACCGGCGCCGCTCCCCCCTGGGGGATGCTCACCGGCGTGCGTCCCGTGAAGCTGCCCACCCGGGCCCTGGCCGGGGGCGCCTCCCCGGAGCAGGCCCGCCGGCAGCTGGAGGAGGACTTCCACGTGTCCCCCGCCCGGGCCGGCCTGGCGGTCCAGTGCGCCCAGGCCAGCCTGGCCGCCCAGCGGTCTTTGAATCCCAATGAGGTCTCCCTGTATCTCGGCATCCCCTTCTGTCCCACCCGGTGCGCCTACTGCTCCTTTGTCTCCGCCGGCGTGGGACGGACCCTCCAGCTGGTGGAGCCCTACGCGGACCGGCTCCTGGAGGAGATCGACGGGCTGGCCCAGGTGCTGGAGCGGGCCGGGCGGACCATCCGCTCCTTCTACATGGGGGGCGGCACTCCCACCACCCTCACCGCCGGCCAGCTGGACCGGATCCTCGCCCGGTGCCGGGCGGCCCTCCCTCTGGACAGCTGTACCGAGTACACCGTGGAGGCCGGCCGGCCGGACACCATCACCCGGGAAAAGCTGGAGGTACTGAAGTCCCGGGGCGTGGACCGGATTTCCATCAACCCCCAGACCCTGGAGGACCACGTGCTGGCCGCCATTGGCCGGAAACACTCCGCCGGGGATATCGCCGCCGCCAACGCCCTGGCCCGGTCGGTTGGCTTCCGCTGTATCAACATGGACCTGATCGCCGGCCTGCCCCAGGACAGCTTCCAGGGCTTCCGCCGCTCTCTGGAGGGGGTGCTGGAGATGGCCCCGGAGAACATCACCGTCCACACCCTGGCCCTGAAGAAGGGCTCCACCCTGATTTCCCAGGGCGGCCCGCTGCCCAGCGGGGAGGAGGTCCAGCGGATGCTGGATTACTCCCGGGAAATTTTGACACAGCAGGGTTATATTCCCTATTATTTATACCGACAGAAATATATGTCCGGCTCTTTGGAGAACGTGGGGTGGGCCAAGCCGGGCACCGAGAGCCTGTACAACATCGTCATGATGGAGGAGCTGCACACCGTCCTTTCCTTGGGGGCGGGCGGCGTCACCAAGCTCATCGACCCGGCCGCTGGCCGGATTGTCCGGCTTGTCAACCCCAAATTCCCCCAGGAGTACCTTTCCGCCGGGGACAAGCAGGCTGGCCAGCGGGAGGAGATCGCCGCCTTCTTCCTCTCACCCGCCGAGACGCCGTCTGCTTCCAGCACCTTGTTTTCCGGCGGAAAAATGTAACACAGCAGGGCAAAAAAAGCCCGTCCAAGGCGTTCCGCCTTCCCATCGGGCCAATTTTATGTGAAAGAGGTGTCACCATGGCATACCAACTGCAAGAGATCAACAAGCGCGTCCAGGCCAATACGGAAGAATTTTTGGCCGAGTGCGACCAGGCCTACGCCCAGAGGGTGTCCCTGGCCGCCGACAAGATCCTGGAGAATCTGGAGCGCAGCCCCATCGTTCTGCTGTCCGGCCCCTCCGGCTCGGGCAAGACTACCACCGCTCTGAAAATTGCCGAGGAGCTCCAGCGCCGGGGGGTGGGCTCCCGGGCGGTGGCGATGGACAACTACTTCAAGACCATGAACAGGCGCACCGCCCCCCGCACCCCGGAGGGGGACATTGACTACGAGTCCCCTCTGTGCATGGACATGGACCTGCTGTCCGAGCACTTCACCGCCCTCTCCCGGGGGGACTGGGTCCTCGTGCCCAAATTTGAGTTCGCCCGGCAGATGCGCAACGACAGCCTGGGCACCCCCCTCAAGCTGGAGAAGAACGAGATCGCCATTTTCGAGGGCATCCACGCCTTGAATGACGACATCGCCGGCCGCCATCCGGAGGCCACCAAGCTGTACATCTCCGCCCGTTCCAACGTGAACGAGGGCTCCTCCCTGCGCTTCAAGGGCACCTGGATGCGGCTGATCCGCCGGGCGGTCCGGGACTACAACTTCCGGGGCACCGAGGTGGCCGACACCCTGGAGATGTGGGCCAACGTCCGCCGGGGGGAGAAGCTGTACATCTCCCCCTTCAAGCACCGGGCGGACATCATCTTCGACTCCTCTCTGCCCTACGAGGTATCGGTGATGAAGAACTACGCCGTCCCCATCCTCCAGTCCGTCCCCGAGGACAACGAGCGCCACGACGAGCTGCTCCAGCTCATCGACGCCTTCTCCCACTTCGAGCCCATTGACCCCGCCCTGGTGCCCAAGGACTCCCTGCTGCGGGAGTTCATCGGCGGCGGCAGCTATAAGTACCACTAAGAACTTTTCATCAATCCATCTCATTTTTGGAGTGATTCCATTGACTTACCAACCCACCTACGACTCCCGGGACCTGCGGTACAAATCCCCTTACGGCGCAGTCCCCGCAGGAACGTCGGTACAGTTTTCCCTCCGCCCCCCCCGGGCGGAGGGCTTCTCCCGGGCCACCCTCACCGCCCGGTTTGAGAGCCGGAACAACCAGACCATCACCCTCCCTATGCCCTGGCAGGGCTTTGAGCTGAGCCAGGATGTGTTCACCGCCCGCCTGGATACCACCGGATATCTGGGGCTGGTGTGGTACTCCTTCAAGCTAGAGCGGCTGGACGGCCGCCATCAGGAGCTGGGCCCCTATCAGCTCACTGTCTATGACGGCTCTGAGCGCGTCCCCTCCTGGTTTGGGGAGGGGATGACCTACCAGATTTTCCCCGACCGCTTCCGCCGCTCCCGGATCCCCAACCCGGAGGGGCTGGTGGGGGGGCGTACTGTCCACCAGGGCTGGGAAGAGTTCCCCGAGTACCGCCCCGACGCCCAGGGGGAGGTGCGCAACCGGGATTTCTTCGGGGGGGACTTCCAGGGCGTGCTGGAAAAGCTGGACTATCTGAGGGGCCTGGGGGTGGAGACCCTGTACTTCAACCCCATCTTTGAGGCCGCCGAGAACCACCGCTACGGCACCGCCGACTACAGCCAGGTGGATCCCATGCTGGGCGGCAACGAGGACTTCTCCCAGCTGTGCCGGGAGGCCCACAAGCGGGGGATGCGGGTGATCCTGGACGGCGTGTTCAACCACACCGGCTTTGTCAGCCGCTACTTCAACGGCAACGGCTTTTATCCCGAGGTCGGGGCCAGCCAGAGCGAGGACTCCCCCTACCGCCCCTGGTTCAACTTCACCCAGTGGCCCAGGAAATACGAGAGCTGGTGGGGCATCTACTCCCTCCCCGCGGTGAACGAGGGCAACCCCTCCTACCGGGACTTCATCTTCGGCTCCGAGGACAGCGTGGTCCGCCGGTGGCTGCGGGCGGGGGCGGACGGCTGGCGCCTGGACGTGGCCGACGAGCTCCCCGACGACTTTGTCCACGGCATCCACGCCGCCGCCCGGGCGGAGAAGCCCGACGCCGTGCTCATCGGCGAGGTGTGGGAGGACGGCTCCACCAAGATCGCCTACGGCGCGCGCCGGAAGCACATCCTGGGCGGCCACTGCGACGGCCTGATGAACTACCCCCTGCGCTCCGCCATCCTCACCTACTTCACCGGCGGCGGCGGGGAGGGCTTCGTGGAATCCATGGAGACCATCCGGGAGAACTACCCCCCCTTCGCCTTCTACTCCGCCATGAACTCCCTGGGCACCCACGACACCCCCCGCATCCTCACCCTTCTGGGGGCGGAGGGCGAGTTCCGGGACCAGTCCAAAGACTGGCGGGCCCAGTTCCAGCTCTCCCCCAAACAGCGCAAGCGGGGCAAGGATCTGCTCCGGGCGGCGGCCCTGCTGCTGTTCTGCTTCCCCGGCTCCCCCACCGTGTATTACGGGGATGAGGCGGGGATGGAGGGCTTCGAGGATCCCTTCAACCGCCAGACCTACCCCTGGGGGCGGGAGGATCAGGAGCTTGTGGACTGGTTCCGGGCCCTGGGCCAGGCCCGGCGGAAGTACCCCGCCCTGCGCCGGGGGACCATCCAGTACCTCTACGGCAAGGGCCCCCTGCTGGCCTTCCTCCGGCAGGAGGGGAAGCAGCGCCTCCTGTGCGCCTTCAACGCCGGCGAGACGCCCCAGGCCATGTCCCTGGAGCTGGAGGGCCAGCTCGCCCCCATCCTGGGCGAGGCCCAGTCGGAGCGGCAGGAGGGGACTGTCTCCCTCACTCTGCCCCCCCAGTCCGGCGTACTCTTTTCCGTAAAATAAAAAACAGCGGGCCATCCATCGGGATGGCCCGCTATTTTTTCAGCTTTTCCAGGCGGCCAATCAGCTTCTGGGCGGCCACGCCGGTAAACAGCCCGGCGATCACCCCGGCGATGGTCAGATAGGGGAGATAGGCCATCACCGCCCAGGTTTTCATCACCGCCGCCGCCGCCAGCAGCTGGCCCAGGTTGTGGCACAGGGCGGCAATCGGGCTGGCCAGCCAGATCCGCTCCCGGGACAGCCCCCTCCGCAGCAGGCACAGGGCACACCAGCTGAGCAGCCCACCGGCCCCGCTGTAGAGCAGGGTCATCATCTGCCCGGAGAACACCGCCCCCAGGAACACACGGCCAGCCAGCACCAGCAGGGCGTCCCCCGGCCCCAGGGCGAACATGGCGTACACCGTCACAATATTGGCCAGCCCCAGCTTGATCCCAGGAATCACGGTCACCGCCGGCAGCTGGGCCTCCACCAGAAAGATGGTCAGGGCGATGGCGGTGAGCAGGGCCAGCCGGGTGATCCGCCCCGCCCCGTTAGCCCGCCGTTCCGTCAAGATCCCCGCCCCCTCCCACAATCTCAATCATCAGCTTGTTGGGCAGGCAGATGATGGGCACCGCGCCGCTGTCGATCCAGCCCTGGTTCACGCACACCTGGTCGGGGCAGCTGGCTTCCGTCACCCGGATCCGCCCCGGCTCCACCAGGACCGTATTGCCGCCGCTCTCATCCTCCAGGGCCAGGCTGTAGGGCTTTGCCACCCGGCCCAGGTCAATCTCCTCCAGCAGCACACCGTCCCGGGTGATCCGGGCCACCGGGTTCTCCGTCTGGCCGCCCCGGAGCAGCAGCGCCCCCGCCGAGACAGCCACCGCCGCCGCCAGCAGGAAAACAATCACTTTTGTCCTCATTCCAGCACCGTTACCTCCCGGTCCTCATAGCCCTTGGCCAGGGAGAAGCGGCCCTCCAGACCGGCGGTGCGGTAGATCCCCCCGTCCTCCGTAACGAAAACCGCCTCAAATTCCAGCTCAGGGTGCTCCCGCCAGAAGTCCGCTCCCTCCTCCAGCCCCATGACAAACAGGGCGGTGGACAGGCCGTCACAGGTGAGGGCGGAAGGGGAAACCACCGTCACCGAGCTGAGACCGCTCCGGGCGGGGGCGGCGGTGTCCGGGTCCAGGATGTGCCAGTACCGGACCCCGTCCTGTTCAAAGTACCGCTGGTAGCCCCCGGAGGTGCCCATGGCCATATCAGCCAGCTCCACCACGGCAAAATAGCTCCCCGGCCGGGCCGGGTCCACAATCCCCACCCGCCAGGGTTTTCCTCCAGGTTTCCCGCCCACAGCCACGATGGTGCTCTGGCCCAGGTCCAGCAGGGCGGAGGAGATGTCATTGGCCCGGGCCGTCTCCGCCAGGACATCCCCGGCGTAGCCCTTGGCCACCGCCCCCAGGTCAATCTCCATCCCCGCCGGGAGGGTAACGCTCTCCCCCTCCACCTCCACGGCGGCGTAGTCGATCTTGGCCGCCAGCTCCGCCAGCTCGGCGGGGGAGGGCACTCGGTGCTCCTCCTCGGTAAAGCCCCAGGCCTTTATAGCGGGATAGGCGGTCACGTCCAGCGCCCCCCCGGTGATCTCGCATAGCTCCAGTGCCCGGTCCAGCAGTTCGCTAACCCGCTCGGACACCTCCACCGGCTGGCCGCCTGCCCGGTTCAGTGTGGGTAGATCGCCATCCCCGTCCACAGCGGACAACAGCCCGTCCAGCCAGCCCAGCCGTCCCAGCATCCAGTCCCGGACCTCCTTGGTTTGCTCCCGGTCCCAGCCGCCGTAGAGGGTCACGCTCATCACGGTATCCATGGCGAAGGTTGTCCCCTCCACCGGCTCCTTTTGACAGCCAGACAGCAAAAGGGCGCAGGCCAGCAGGGACAAGACTTGCCGTGCCCGTCTCATTACAAAATCTCCTTGTACATGGCGGCGGCGTCCGCCTTGCCCACATTGTCGGCCACCACCAGCACCTCCACTTTTACCACCCGCTCGCCGAACCTCAGTTCCAGCAAGTCTCCTGCCTTTACATCATAACTGGCCTTCACCGGCCGGCCGTTGGCGGTAACCCGGGCGTTGTCGCAGGCCTCATTGGCCACGGTCCGGCGCTTGATGAGCCGGGACACTTTCAGCCACTTGTCCAGTCGCATTGTATCACTCCTTAAAAAGCGGAGAGGACGCTGCCAAGACCGCAGCGCCCTCCTTCCAGATCATAATATTACCGGGAAACAGCGTCCTTCAGCGCCTTGCCGGCCTTGAACACCGGGGCCTTGGAGGCGGCGATGGGGATGGGCTCCTTGGTCTGGGGGTTGCGGCCCATCCGCTCGGCCCGCTTCTTCACCTCAAAGGAGCCAAAGCCCACCAGCTGGACCTTCTCCTCCTGGCGCAGGGCCTCCGTAATCACGTCAACCGTAGCGGTAATGGCGGCCTCGGCGTCCTTCTTGGACAGCTCGGCCCGCTCGGCCACTGCCGCGATCAGTTCAGTTTTATTCATATTCTTTCCTCCTGTACACATTTGACTGCTTGACTGCCGCTTAAGCGGCGGCCCTCTATACTTAAGGCCAGCCGCGGCCATTAAGTCACTGTTCCGGCTCCTTCTTCGCTTCCCTCCAGAGCTCCGCCAGCCGGCCGGGCTCTATCTCGCCGAGAGGCCTGTCCGCCAGCTTTTCCACCCGCCGGAACCGGCGGATATACTTCTCACAGGCGCCGTGGAGCGCGGCCTCCCCGTCCACACCCGCCGACCGGCCCGCCAGCACGGCGGAAAAGAGCAGATCACCCAGCTCTTCCTCCACATTGGAGTTCTCCCGGAGGGCCCGCTTCAGCTCCTCCAACTCCTCGTCCAGCTTGTCCATCGGGGGGACCAGCCAGGCACAGCCTGTTTTCTCCGCCTTGGACTGGAGCTTCGCCGCCCGGGTGAGGGCAGGCAGGGCCCGGGCCACGCTGTCCATGGCGTCCCCGGTGGAACGCTGGCCCTTCTCCTCCCGCTTTCGCTGGTCCCAGGCGGACAGGGCGCTGTCCGGATCTTCCGCCGTACTCCCGCCAAACACGTGGGGATGGCGGAACACCAGCTTCTGGCACACGCCGTCCACCACGTCCTCAAAGGTGAACCCCCCGGCCTCCTGGGCCATGCGGGCGTGGAACACCACCTGGAGGAGCACGTCGCCCAGCTCCTCCTTCAGATTGTCCATATCCAGGCGGTCGATGGCGTCCGCCGCCTCATAGGCCTCCTCCAGCATGTTCTGCCGGATGGACTGGTGGCTCTGCGCCCGGTCCCAGGGGCAGCCCTCCGGGGAGCGCAGGGCCGCCATGATCTCCAGGAGATCCGCCATCCCATATCGCTGCTTACATTGAAAATCTACCACAATTGACCTCCCTTAGCAAGTCGTTTTTCCTTATTTTTTCGGAAAACAAAAAATAATTTCTGCCTCCGCCCTATTTTTATCCGGATATGATATCAAAATTGCGCTCACAGCCCCAGCAGCCTGGCAATCTTGTCCCCCTTGGGCATCAGGGCCAGGTCATCCCGGGAGATGGCCCGCAGCGCCGCCACCAGCACCAGGTAGACCACCGCCGCCACCCCGATGGCCGCCAGGGTAGCCACGGCGTTGCCCCTGCCGCTGAGGACGGCCTCCTCCGCCCCCTCCGGGACCGCGCTGAGGAGCTTGGACAGCAGGCCGTACACCCCCCAGGCCGCCCCGCCCATCAGGACGGAAGCCGCCAGCGGCTTCAGGAAGATGGGCAGGTACCGGGGCCGCTTGGGGATGACCCGGGAAATAATCACCAGGTCCAGGGCCAGGCACAGGCCAAAACACAGGATGTTCCCCGCCGGGGCGCCGTAGATGCCCACGCCCGGCCGGCCCACCAGGTTGTAGTTGGTAAAAATCTTCAGGCCGCCCCCCATCACCATCACCATCACCGGCAGGTTCACAAAGCCATGGGCCTGGAGGATGGAATTGCACACCAGCATCATACACACAAACACGGTGGCCAATCCCAGGGTGGACAGCAGCGGGCCGGCCAGCTCCGGGTTGAGCTTGGTAAACAGCAGCCGCATAATGGGCCTGCCCAGCACAAACAGCCCCACACCCATGGGGAAGGCCAGCAGGGCTGTAATCCGCAGGGCGGAGCCAGTAATTTTGGCCCCTCCTATCCGGTCCCGCCGGGCCAGAGCCCCAGACACCGCCGGGATGACCGAGGCGGTGATGGCCGCCATCAGGGAGGTAGGCAAGTTGTAGATGGTCAGCGCCCCGCCGTAGTTGCCGAAGAGGGTGCGGCTGGCCGCCTCCAGCGCGGCCAGGAGGGCGGCTGCCTCCTCCGCCGGCTGTTTGGCCTCCATCTGCTGGGTCAGCAGGGCCAGGGTGGCGGCGGTCCCATCGGGCAGGGTGGCCGCCCAGGCGGTAATAGCCTCCTCCAGGGCGGAGAAGTCCAGCATCCCGGCGTAGATGCCCCAGCTGTCCCGGTTCTCCAGCAGCACCCGCTGGAGCTGGCCCTGGACCAGGGAGGAGTCAATCACCGTCACGATCCCCACCATGGACGAGCTGAGGGTGATGGGAATGGCAATGCGCAGGATATCCCTTAAAATACTCCCCGCCGGGTCGGGCGTGTCCCGGGACAGGGCCTTCCCCCCGTCAAACCGGAACAGGTAGGCCAGGATCATATAGACCAGGGCCACGATGGTGCCCACTGTCACGCCGGTGATCGCGCCGGCGGCGGCCACCTCCGGCGGGCTCCCCGCGGAGATGAGCCAGTAGGCCAGGGCCAGGCCGATCACCAGCTTGCACAAAGCCTCGATAATCTGGGAGACAGAGGTGGGGGTCATGTCACTGTGCCCCTGGGAATACCCTCGGAAGGCGGCCAGACAGCCCACGCAGATCACCGCCGGGGCCAGGGCCCGGATGCCCGGGGCGGCCATGGAGTCGTGCATCAGCCCGGCCAGCCAGTCCGACCGGAAGTACATCACCAGGAAGGACCCCGCCCCCAGCCCCAGGAACAGGGCCAGGGCCAGCCGGAAGGTGCGCCGGACCTGGTTCTGGCGCCCCAGGGCGCTGGCCTCGCTCACCAGCTTGGACACCGCCACAGGCAGCCCGGCGGTGGAGATGGTAAGCAGAACGGCGTAGATATTGTAGGCGTTGTTGAAATCGGCGTTGCCCTGCTCCCCGATGATGTTGACCAGGGGGATTTTGTAGAACATGCCGATGAGCTTAACCACCAGAATCCCTACAGCCAGGATGGCGGCCCCGCCGAAAAAGGTGTTTTGTTTTTTTCGCGCGCCCCGGCGGGAATCCATATCGCTTCTGGCCATAGGCAGCCTCCTTTTATTCCAGCGGTGATCCCGCGGAACATCTCCAGCGGGCCCCCGGTTCTCTCGAACGGCGGGGTCCCGCCAGCAATTTTAGAACCAGTATTCATAAACGAAAATGGCGGGTCAGCGGGAGAGTCTGTCTGGCCCGCAAGACGGGAAATCGCCGGAATCCTGGGTAGATTTCCAGATTTTCCAACGATGCACGGCGGCACAATATCCGCTTAGGCGCCGTTTGAGTTTGTGAATACAGGTACTTACACGCCAAAGATCCGGGGCAGGGCGTAGCCCTGTACCTCGGCCCGGATTTTCTCCAGATCCAAGGTAAAAAATTCCCCCTTCTCATATATGACCTTCCCCCGGGCCATATTCATGGTCACGTCAGACCCCCGGGCGGAGAAGGCCAGGTTCTCCAGCACGTCATGGCAGGGGGTCATATTGGGGGCGGACAGGTCCACCAGGATCAGGTCGGCGGTCTTCCCCGGGGCGATGACCCCGGTGTCCCGCCCCAGGGCCCGGGCCCCGTTGACGGTGGCCATAGACAGGGCCTCCCAGGCGGACACGGCCACCGGGTCGCCGGACACCCCCTTGTGGAGGATGGCGGCCAGCTTGATCTCCTCAAACATATCGTGGCTGTTGTTGGAGGCCACCCCGTCGGTGCCCAGGGCCACGTTTACCCCGGCCCGCAGCATCCGGGGCACCCGGGCCACGCCGGAGGCCAGCTTCAGGTTGGACGCCGGGTTATGGATGGCGGAAACCCCCTTCCGGGCCATCAGCTCCATATCTGTGTCAGATACCCAGACGCAGTGGGCGGCGGAGCCCCCCCGCTCCCAGATCCCGTACTGGTCAAACAGGGCGACGGGGGTCTTGCCGTACTTCTCCAGGCACTTCTCATGCTCCGCCCGGGTCTCCGACACGTGGACGTGCATCCCAAGCCCCCGCCGGGCGGCAAAGTCGGCGGTCCACTCCCACACCGGCGGGCAGGAGGTGTACTCTGCGTGGATGGAGGCGTCCACCTTGATCTGGCCGTCCCCGGCCCCATGCCAGCTGTCCGCCAGCCGGATCTGGTTCCCGCAGTCGGCGCACAGCTCCGGGGAGAACTTCTCCGGCGCCTCAAACCAGGTGGTGCCGCAGGACAGGTTGGCGGAGATCCCGGCGTCAAAAGCGGTCTGGGCCACGGTGTCAATGAACATATACATATCGTTAAGGCAGGTGGTGCCGCTGGCGATCATCTCCGCCAGGCCCAGGGCCGTCCCGGCGGCCACGCACCGGGCGTCCAGCTTGGCCTCGGCGGGGAAGATGTAGTCGTTCAGCCAGTGGTGCAGGTCGTGCCCCCCGCCGTACCCCCGCAGGAGGGACATCGCCACATGGGTGTGGGCGTTGACCAGGCCGGGCATCAGCGCCTGGCCCTTGCCGTCGATGACCCGGTCAAACTCCCCGGCCGGGCGCTGGGTTCCCACAAAGGAGATTTTGTTCCCCTCCACCGCCACACAGGCGTTTTGAATGACCGGCTGGGCCGGATCCATGGTCACGGCGGTGACGTTGGTAAACAGAATTGACATCTCAGACGCCTCCCAGGTCTCACATTTTCTTCAGGCACGCCCTTACCAGCCCGGTAAACTTCTCCCGGGCCTCCTCGGCGGCGTCCAGCACCTCTTGTTCGGACAGGGGCTGGTCCAGAATCCCCGCCGCCATGTTGGACAGCAGGGTAATGCCCAGCACCTCCATGCCGCAGTGGCCGGCCACAATGACCTCCGGGGCGGTGGACATCCCCACCGCGTCGCCCCCCAAAGCCCGGACGGCCCGGATTTCCGCCGGGGTCTCATACTGGGGCCCGTAGCAGTAGAAGTAGACCCCCTCCCGCAGGGGGATCCCCCGCTCCCGGGCGGTCTGGCGGGCCAGCTCCTGGAGCCGGACGGTATACAGGTGGCTGGCGTCAGGGAACCGGACCCCGAACTCCGGCAGGTTCTCCCCCCGGAGAGGGGACTCGGAGAACATCTTGATGTGGTCGGTAATCAGCATCAAATCCCCGGCTTTCCAGGCGGTATTGACGCACCCGGCGGCGTTGGTGGCGATCAAGGTGTCGCAGCCCAGCAGCCGCAGCACCCGGACGGCGTAGGACACCTCCTCGTAGGAGTAGCCCTCGTAGTGGTGCGTCCGCCCCTGCATCACGGCCACCTTCTGCCCCTCCAGGGTGCCGAAAATCAGCCGGCCCTTGTGCCCCGGGGCGGTTGACGCCTTAAAGTGGGGGATGTCCTTGTAGTCAATGATGATGGGGTTTTCCACCTCGTCCCCCAGGCCGCCCAGGCCGGAGCCCAGCACCATGGCCACCTTGGGCGTAAAGCCCCCCAGCCGCTCCCGGACAGCCCTCTCGCTGGCCCGGTATTGTTCCATCGTAAAAGTCATGTTTTTTCCTCCTCCTCAGCTCCGTCTCCGGCCGCCGCATAGTTTCCTCTAGTTTATAGTTTACACCAATTACAGGCAAATTGCAACCAAATGCCAAGGATAGGGGCAATTTCGGAGAAGTGTCCCAAGCGGAGCCATTTTTGATCTCCATTTTTCCCCGCTCCGCCGGGGCTCTGTATTGAGGTACCACTGATGAAATCTCCCCGGCCGGCGCCCCCCATTTTTGCTTTTCCGTTGCTATTTTCCCGGCGGAGTGGTAAAATAATAAAATAACGTGATATGGGACCAGATACATCAGGGCAGACTACAAAACATCCCAATAGAGAAAAAAGGGGGGCCGCGCCATGCGCAAGCTCATCATCGACAAGTCCGCGGTGAAGCACAATCTGGCCGTCATCAAGGAACGGGCGGCCGGGGCGGTGATCTACGGCGTCCTCACCGGGAACGGGGGCGGGGCCGGCGTTGTCCCGCTGGCCCAGCTCCTGCGGGCGGAGGGCATCGGCCGCTTCGCCGTATACGAGGCCAAGGAGGCCGAGGCCCTGCGCCAGGCCGGCTTTGTGGACGAGGAAATCCTTATGCTCCGCTCCACCACCGACCGGGAGGAGCTGGAGCGGCTGGTAGACCTGAGCGTGGTGTGTACCATCTCGTCGGTGGACACCGGCATGGCCCTCAACGCCCTGGCGGAAAACCGCTCCACCGTGGTGGAGGCCCACATCCAGGTGGACACCGGCATGGGCTTCGGCGGCTTCCTGGTGGGGGAGCCGGAGAAAATCCTGCTGGCCTACCGCTCCCTGCCCAACGTGGCCCTGTCGGGGATCTACACCCAGCTCCACGCCGCCCGGCCCAACGACCCGGAGGCCAGGCAGCAGCTGGAGCAGTTCCATCAGGTGCTCTCCACCATCCACACCGCCGGGTTTGAGACCGGCGTGATCCACGCCGCCGGCTCCTTCGCCCTCCTCCACAACGACAGCGCCCTGCTGGACGGGGTACGGATCGGCTCGGCCATCCTGGGCCGGTGCCGCCGCACGAAGGACGACCGCCTGAAGACCGTGGGCTACTGTGAGGCCCCCCTGGCGGAGGTCCGCTGGCTGCCCAAGGGCCACACCATCGGCGCGGACAAGCCCGTCGTGCTGAAAAAGCCCACCCGGGTGGCCGTCCTGCCCGTGGGCTACCATAATGGCTTCGGGGTAATCCGCCCCCGGGAGACCGGCCTGCTGGCCCTGCTGGCCCAGTGGCGCCGGGCCAGGAGGCGCTCTGTCCGGGTAGGCGACCAGCGGGCCCCCCTGCTGGGCCCCATCGGCGCCACCGAGACCCTGCTGGACGTGACCCGGCTGCGGTGCTCCGCCGGCGACCTGGCCACCTTCGACCTGGACCCCCTGTTCGCCCGGGGCATGGTCATTGAATACCGCTGATTCCCCATTTAGAACCTGTATTCACAAGCTCAAACGGCCGTGTAAGAGCCTGTTTAAAATCTTCAGGCACACCGTCTGAGCGGGTCTTTTTCCGCCGCTCCGCGTTAAATTTTCTTGCCGGGCGTCAGCCCGCCCGCGAAAATTTGCCTTGACCGGCAAAAAAATCCACGCCCATCCGGTACACCCGGAGATATGAAACAGGCTCTAAGCGGGAATTTTGCCGTCCCGCCTCGTTGTGAAATCTTGAAATCCACCCAGGATTCCCGGGATTTCCCGCCTTGCGGGCCAGGCAAACTTCCTCGCTCATCCGGCATTTTCCCTTATGAATACCGGTTCTTAATTTCACATAAAAGAGGTCAATCTATGGATAGCACTCAAAATTTCCAGCCCCTCCTGTTCGGAGGGGACATCAACGTCTACTCCGTTGCCCGGGCCTTCCATGAGGCCTACGGCGTCAAGAGTATCGCCTATGGCAAGTACCCCTCCTTCCCCTGCCACGACAGCGCCATCATCGACTACCGGGTCTGCCCGGACAACGAGAACCCGGAGATGTTCCGGGAAAATATCCAGGCCGTCTCCCGGGAGTTCTCCGACCGCAAGGTCCTTCTGCTGGGCTGCGGGGACAGCTACGTCCAGCTGGCAGCCCACTGCAAGGACAGCCTGCCGGGCAACGTGATCGCCCCCTACATCGACGGCGCCCTGCTTGACAGCCTCATCAACAAGGAGACCTTCTACCAGCTGTGCGACCAGCACGGGGTGGACCACCCGGCTACCTTTATCTACGATAAGGCCACGGGCCACAACTTCACCCTCCCCTGGGGCCCGCCCTACATCGCCAAGCCCGCCGACTCGGTGGCCTACTGGGCCTGCGGCGACCACTCCCTGGCCAAAGTCTACATCTGCCAGAGCTGGGAGGAATTGCTGGCCGCCCTGGACCACGTCTACGCCGCCGGCTACCCCGGCCACATGATCCTCCAGGAGTTCATCCCCGGGGACGACAGCTATATGCGGGTGCTCACCAGCTACTCCGACCGAAACGGCCGGGTGACCACCATGTGCCTGGGCCACGTCCTGCTGGAGGAGCACTCCCCCCACGGCATCGGCAACCACGCCGTGATCCTCACCGACCGGGACGAGGAGCTGGAGCGGAACATCAAGCGCCTGCTGGAGGCCCTGGGCTACGTGGGCTTCTCCAACTTCGATATCAAGTATGACAGCCGGGACGGCAAATATAAAGCCTTTGAGATCAACTGCCGCCAGGGCCGGAGCAACTACTACGTCACCGGAGCGGGCCACAACATCGCCAAGATGGTGGTGGAGGACCGGGTTTTAGAGCGGGACCTGCCCTTCCAGATGACCCAAAACCGCTCCCTGTGGCGGATGGTGCCCCGGAAGGTGGCCTTCAAGTTCACCCCCAGGAAGTACCATGAGGAGATGCGGGCCCTCATCCGGGCCGGGGCGGACAGCCACTCCCTGGTGTACCAGGGGGACAACTCCCTGAAGCGCCGCCTGCGGGTGCTGAAAAACCACCTGGGCAATATCAAGCGCTTCGACCAGTACAACAAGGTACCGGAGGAATAAGAACCTGTATTCGCAATGGAGTGATCTCTGTGGACAAAATCAAAGCTGACCCCTTGGCCCTGAACGCAGTCTTCCGGGCTGTTTTGAGGGGGGCCTCAACCACCCCCGATGACTTCAAACAGGCCACTTTGGTGGACAAATTTTATCTGCTCTACCACGACTTCCCCGACTGGGCGGAGCCCACGCCCGGGGACTTCTCCATCCTGGGTATGCTGGAGAATATGCACACCCTCCACTTCCCCAACGAGCCCAGCCGGGAGCCCATCCAGGTAGACAGCTTCTCTTTCCTGGCCCGGTGCCAAAAGCTAAAGGGCCTGGATGTGGGCTGTACCACCTTCTCCAACTGCTCCGCCCTCCTCCAGCTGCCCGCCCTGAAATACGCCCGCCTGCCCCCTAAAGAACAGCTCACCAACCTGGAGGCCCTGGAACAGCTCCCCAAAGGGGTCAAGGTGAGCTTCCTGGACCGGACGCCCTGGACGCCGGTGTTCAAGCCTGTGCCGCCCCCGCCTCGTGAGGAGCCCCAGGGCAGCGAGAGCGTCAAGGCCATTGTGGAGGAACTTAAGCGGCGCACAGCCATGGGCTGCTACAAGCTGACCGTCCAGCCCGATCCCGCTCCCAGGCTGCTGGACAGCAAGTTCGGCGGTTTCCCCTATTGGGACCCGGCCCTGCCCTACCCGGTGGACGAGGACGGTGAGAAGCTGGTGCTGCTGGCCCAGATCAATTTCGACCAGTTCCCGGTGGACGCCCCCCTGCCCCAGGGCGGGATGCTCCAATTTTTCATCGCCCAGGACGACCTCTTCGGCATGGACAGCGACGGCGGCCACCGGGTGGTGTACCACGAAAAAATTGACCCCGCTGTTACCCGGGAACAGCTCGAAGGGCTGGATATTCCCACCGGCGAGGATGTGGAGTTCTTCCCGGTCTTCCAGGAGCTGGCGGTCACACTGGAAAAAACCACCGGCTATATGGGCCCGGCGGACGGGCGGTTTGACGCTCTCTTCGCCCAGGTGTACCAGGCTGTCACCGGGCATGCCCTGGAGCCGGCGAAACACCACGGGAACGCCTTAACGCGCGAGGACAACGACTATCTGTACGAACAGCTGGACACCGCTGGCCACCACCTGCTGGGCTACCCCTATTTTACCCAGTACGACCCCCGGGACGGCCTGTATGAGACGCTGCTGTTCCAGATGGACTCCGACGACCACATCCTCTGGGGCGACTGCGGGGTGGGCAACTTCTTCATAGACCTGGAAAAATTGAGACAGCGGGACTTCTCCGACGTGTTCTACACCTGGGACTGCTGCTGACCCTATTTTTATGTGAGGTGTACTCCATGATACACACCCTGAATGACTACATCGCCCTGCTGGAGGAGCGGAACCTGCTGGCCGCCCCCATTCCCGGGGAAATTGACCGCTCCGCCCCGGTGGAGCTGGTGTCCTACGACTCCCGGGAGGTGGTTCCCGGCACCCTGTTCATCTGCAAGGGGGCCCACTTCAAGGCGGAATTTCTGGAAATGGCCCGGGAGAAGGGGGCCATCGCCTATGTGAGCCAGGCCCCCTACCCCCAGGTGGATCTCCCGGCGGTTCTGGTGAAGGACATGCGCCAAACCATCGCCCCCCTGGCCGACCTGTTCTACGGCCACCCCTCCGGGCGGCTGAAGGTCATCGGCCTGACCGGTACTAAGGGTAAATCCTCCACCGCATATTACCTGAAGTATATTTTAGACGAGTACGCCGCCGAGAGAAACAAGCCCGAAACCGGCGTCATCTCCTCCATCGACACCTACGACGGGGTAGAGCGGTTCGAGTCCCACCTCACCACCCCGGAGCCCCTGGAGCTCCAGCGCCACTTCGCCCACGGGGTGGAGACAGGGATGGAGTACCTGACTATGGAGGTATCCAGCCAGGCCCTAAAGTACCACCGCACCCTGCGCGCCGATTTCGCCGCCACCTGTTTTTTGAACATCGGCGCCGACCACATCTCTCCCATCGAGCACCCGGACTTTGAGGACTACTTCTCCTCCAAGCTGAAAATTTTCCACCAGGGGGCGGTGAACTGCGTCAACCTGGACTGCGGCCATGCGGATCGTATCCTGGATGCCGCCCGGGCGGCGGGGCGGCCCGTCCTCACCTTCTCCCAAAAAGATGAGGAGGCCGATGTATACGCCTCCCAGGTGCGCAAGCGGGGCCACGACATCCTGTTCCGGGTGCGAACCCGCCGCTTCCTCCGGGAGTTCCGCCTCACCATGCCCGGGCTCTTCAACGTGGAGAACGCCCTGGCCGCCATCGCCGTGTGCGAGGGGTTGAACATCCCCGAGCGGTGCGTCTACGTGGGCCTGATGAAAGCCCGGGTCCCCGGCCGGATGGAGGTCTACTCCAACGCCGACGACACGGTCACCGCCATTGTGGACTACGCCCACAATAAGATGTCATTCGAGACCCTGTTCCGCTCCGTCCAGGCGGAGTACCCCGGCCGCCGGATCGTCTCCCTCTTCGGCTGTCCCGGTAAAAAAGCCCTGGACCGCCGCCAGGATCTGGGGGAAATTTCCGGCAAATACGCCGACCTGGTGGTGCTCACCGAGGAGGACAGCGGGGAGGAGGACACCCTGTCTATCTGCCGGGAGGTGGCTGCCCACGTGGCCGCCCAGAACTGTGAGTACTCCATCGAGCCCAACCGGGGGGAGGCCATCCGCCAGGCCATCCTGGGCTGCCGGGAGCCCTCCGTCCTCCTCATCACCGGCAAGGGGGCGGAGACCCGCCAGAAGCGGGGCGCCGAGTATATCGACACCCCCTCCGACGTGGACTATGTCCACACCTTCCTCCGGGAATACGACCTGGCCCACGGCCTGGACGGCATGGAGAAGGTGCGCAACCTGCTGTCCATCCTGCCCGTTTTGAAGCGCCACGAGGGCAAGACCGTGGTGGTGAAGTACGGCGGCTCCGCCATCGGTGCGGAATCGGACAGGGACACCACCCTTCAGGATGTGGCCGCTTTGCGGATGGTGGGGATGCGGGTGGTTTTAGTCCACGGCGGCGGCAGGCACATCACCGCCCTGCTGGAACAGCTGAACATCCCCACCAAATTTGAAAACGGCTACCGGGTCACGGACGAGGCCGCCCTGGGGGCGGCGGAGCTGGCCCTGTCCGCCCAGGTGAACAAGGCCATTGTCCAGGACCTGGCCCGTCTGGAGGTGGCCGGGGTGGGTATCTCCGGCAAGGACGGCCGGCTGCTCACCGCCACCGTCAAACACCCGGCCCTGGGCCGGGTGGGGGAGATCACCAGGGTGGAACCCAAGGTGCTGAACACGCTGCTGGACGCCGACTTCCTGCCGGTGATCTCCCCCATCGCCCTGGGGGAGGACGGCGGCTCCCTCAACTGCAACGCCGACGACGCCGCCCGGGCAATCGCCGAGGCCCTGGGGGCCGAGCACTTGGTCTTCCTAACCGACACCGCCGGTATCCTCATCGACAGCCACAACGCCAAGACCGCCGTGGACCGCATGGATTCCAAACGGGCGGAGGAGCTCATAGAGACCGGCCTCATCGCCGGGGGGATGGTCCCCAAGGTCCGGGGCTGTGTCCACGCCGTCCGGTCCGGGGTGGGGGAGGTGTCCATCCTGGACGGCCGGGGGGAGCACGTCCTGCTTCTGCATATGCTGGGGCAGCGGGCCTCCGGCACCACCATCACCGGCTGAGACCGGGCAGGGGAGGGGAGCCCCGGGTTTTCTCCCACGGTATAAAATCCCTCCTGTTTCCCCTCGTGTTGCTGGAAGTCACTTTCCTGATCTTCCGTCATAATAGCGATACACGCGGGCAGCGGGCCGTCTTTGGCCCGCTGCCCGCGTTTTTTAGAAGCTGGTTTAAACATTACTTGTTTCCCATACTTTTTCATCCAGCGGCGTATTACAGCCCCACGATGCCGCCACCTTCTGAAACATCTTTTTCCCAAGGGTCCTGTGTATCAACCCGATCAACAGGCGCGCGGGAAGCGGAAAATATTCCGGGCCGGTAAATTTTTTTGCTTCCTCACGGAAAAAGCCCTCTCCCTCCGCAAATAGTCTCCCCATCGCCTGATACGGCTTTGTGAGCTGGGCCTGTGTTTTTTCATCCACAATCCGGATTCCGAAATTATCTCCCTTCACCAAGCAGCCGCCGTAGCGAACCCCCAGATATTCCGGCAATTTTTCCAAAAACGCCTCGCCGCAGCGCAGCTGGCACCCCTCCGCAAAGCCGCTCTGCAAAAGAAAGGAAATCCTTGTACGCTCGTCCTTTGGGGGGAGGGTTTCCAAAAATTCCAAAAGAAGCCCAGGCACACATTCTACATATAATGGCAGCGCAATGAGGATCTCATCGTTTTTTATATAAGCGGCACGGATGATATCCCATGTTTTTCGGTTGGAAATTGCGTATGTTTCAAAGGTGCTTCCTTTTTCCGACAATCCTTTCCCGAAAGCGGCAATGATTTTTTCCGTATTGCTGTATTTTTGCACCCGGGGACTGCCATTGATTATGACAACATGCACACGACCGCCTCCTTTTTGTCCCTTTCAGAAAAGACTCCCAGTGAACGGCTCCCTAAATTTAGCGCGGTACGCTGACACCACCGTTCCAGGTACGCCTGGTCACCGTCTCCAGTATAGATAATCCCGATATCCGGCTGGTGGTCATAGCGCATGACATGGCGCATCTGCCCGTCTTTGACTTTCAGATACATGGTGACAAGGGGCATAATCCTGTCCACAATATTTTTGGTCTGCCAGGAGACAAATCCAAAGCGGGTATCCGAGATCAGCCAAACCTGGTCAGCTCTGTTCATTTTTCTCAAAATAGGCTCATAATCGTCCTGAATGGCACAAACTCCCGGCGTTTTCAGCCAGCAGCAATTACATCCGACACAGTGGGAAATATTCATGCCAGTGGTGTCAATCAGCTCAAACCCGGCCGCGTTTCCACCACCGCGCAGTAATTCCTCCACTATTGCTTTTCCTATCTGTCTTGTTGTTGTGTCAACCATTAAGATCATATATATTCCCCCCGTCCTCGCAAACCCACCATATCATTAGATTGACGGACCTTCGCCGGTAGGGAGTTTTGGAGGATAAAATGTGGGAGCAAGTATGAGATTGAGCGGAGTCATAACGTATCGATCAGATCTTTTCTGCCAGAATGCATCCGTCCATGTTTTTTGTGGGCCGCCGATTAGATCTACCATCATATCCCAGCGGAGCAGAGGGCTGTTCAACTGACCCCAGCCTTTGATGGAAGTAACTATCTCATTGGTTTCTGTTACTTTGGATTCTATTGCGAGGGCCGCTGTATAGCCACATGTGAAGGCAGAAACATGATCCATTACTTTGACAAACTCAGTAAGCGGGATATACTCCTTCTTAAATACATCGCGGGAGCCAAGCAATCCATCTTGATTGCCTCCTGACATCCAGAGCGAGCCATCTTTCTTAATAATCGCCAGGGTTTCGATCCCCTGGTTAACAAGGCTGTTTGATATACTGTTTACAAAAGCTACATCCTCCGCAACCGTCTCTATCGGCAATGGCGAAGTAGGGCGAATCGGCTCCGGTAATATCCAATTCCCGTTTTCATCGACGGAATGGGGATCAACCTTTGTCATCCCGGCGTTAATTGGCCAAGTGATCAGCGTTCCGTCTGTCTTCAAAATGTAGGGATTTTCTTTAAAAAAAGGATTGTTTTCTGTGTCACGAAAATAGACAGAATCTACCTGATCCATGATTTTATAGGGAACAGTTTGGTAGGTTTCCCCCGGGGTATTGCCTTCATATAAACCTTGATTAAAAGCATTATTTCTTGCGTCTCCCCACATCCACAATTCCCCATTGGTTTTCACTGCCGCGGTACGGTTACCGTAACAGCTGACAGAAGCCACATCATCCATAACCTTTACCGGCGTTTTCTGTTCTGTTTTATATTCTCCATTTCCAATCTGCCCACAGTAATTTCTGCCCCACATCCAAAGAGAGCCGTCCGTCTTGATGGCGCCTGTGTGCGTTGTCCCGCAGCTGACAGCGGCTACATTATCCATAACTTTTACCGGAATCGGCTGAACGGCGCACTCACTTCCATATGGGCTGATATATGCAATACTCTCTCCTCCGTTTCCCAGCTGGCCAAAGTCGTTTCTTCCCCACATCCATAGAGTCCCGTCTGTCTGAATGGCGGCGGCATAAGGAGAGTGCCAGCCGGCACTGATTGAAACAGAGCGTACATGCTCCATAATTTTCAAAGGTTCCTTTTGCCAGAAAGTATTTTCATCGTCCCCGTGATCCTGTGTTTTCCCAACGCCCATCATCCCATACTGTGTCCGTCCCCAAATCCAAAGGTTGTCTTGGCGATCAATAAAAGCTGCCGTCTCACCTCCCGCCGACAGCACCACAGGCTTTCCGACTGTACCGGGCTCATTGAAAGCCGAAGCGGGAATACACAGCGCAAAGGCCAATAACAACGCCAGAATCTGAGCTGCTGCTTTCCGTTTCATCCATTTTCTTCCTCTCTTTATCATATTTGTCCCAACAAAGCCCCGAAGGGCGGGCGGGGGATACCCCCCGCCCGGGGCTTCTGTTGGAAACATAAAAAGCGGTGTTGAGCGTATAACTCAACACCGCCTGACTGAACTTCAATCAAAGCGAAACACCAAACCCATTCCAAACTGTTTCCTGTTGCAAATTGGGCGATATGACAGTATAATGGGAGATACGGTGTAGTCCATGTAAGACTATGGTGTTGAGTGCTATGGACACTCTTCATCGGAGCATAGCGGGTGGCCGCCCGCTGTGCTCTGCCGCTATTTATGTCTCCACGGCTATTTTACCCTATGACGGAAAAAATTGCAAGGGCGTTTTCGGGAAAGTCCGCAAAAGCAGGCTTTCCCGCTTTTTATCGACATTTCCCAAGCTTATTGATTTTCGGCAGTATTTTGGAATTCTTTCAGTTTCTGACAATAACCGCTCATTTTGATATCATGGCTGGGATATGTTGAGATTTCAGGCAGAGCGGTAATCTTGAGCACAGGTACAATCCGCAGGTAGCCAGCGCAAATTCCCAAAAGACCTTCTATGTGCCGCCAGTGAATATAAAAACGGCGGCTTTGAATAATCAAGACCACCGCTGGAAAGAAATTTTGGACATAGGAGAACGGTCTGCCCAGCCACGGTTTTTTCTTTTTTGCCGCTGGGCAGGCATTTTTCTGATTATTGAGTTACTTGCTTTTTATGTTGGGTGGAAATCAGAACATACAGCGCAAACCATGCAACACAGTGAATCGCAAGAATACCAACATCTTTTGTCGCTGTCCCAACATTCCCGGCGGACAAGGCCATAATGCCGTCAAAGGCGGGATGGGATGGAACGATATTACAAATGACTACTAATGGCCCGCTCACCTCAATCAGGGCGCACACAACAGGCACGGCCAGGAACAGTAGCATGACGATCTTAACATAAACCACGCCAACCATCAGTCCCCCGGAGAGCCTACCGATAAACAGGCCGATCAGTGCCGCCACAAAGGACGACAGCACAATCAGCGCCAGCATCAGCCCAAAATTTTGCCAGGACAATCGGAAACAGATGCAAGCCGTTATCATAGACGATATGCTTCCGAAAAGGAAACCCACCACGACTTTCTGCAAAATGTACTGGCTGGGTGTCATGGGAAGAATCTCGTTGATAAAAGCTACGCCGTCCTCTTTTTCGGAAATGATGTTCATGGCGTTGAACGTACAGCCCATGAACATAGCGACGATCAGCACAGCGGGAATAAAAATGCCTTGAAAATTCTCCAAAATATCGGCCCGCTCTAACACCTGGACTTCTGCCTGTTCAGCGTTTTCCCGCTGTTCATAGAGGGCCGGGAGGGTAGCCGCCGCCTGCCGGAAAATCTCCAGCTCGTCCCCGCTGATTGCGGTTTTGAGGCTGTCTCCGTCTGCTTTTACGCCAATCACATTGGTAGACGGTTCGTTGATGGCAGCGGCCAGTTTTTCCTGTGTTCCATAAGCTGTCACCGGGCCGTACCGCTCCAGCCATGTAATTGTCTGCGGGGGCAGGTCGTTTTCCAGTACGCCGAAGTGCAGTTCTCCCAGGCTGGACATATCAATAGAGCCCATGAAATTCAGCGCCACGGCGACCAGGATGGGCAGCAGGAATGTCATCAGGCAGAATTTATCCCGCAGGACACTTTTTAGCTGATATTTCAAGCCTTTCACCCCTCACCCCTCCTTTCCGATTTCCCGATGGAACGCAAGCCGCACCACCAGGAACAGCAGCGCAATCACACCGGCAGCGCCGGCATAATAGGCAGGGGAAATGTCTGTTCCGAAATAGGCATTTTTCAGGCCCATATAGACGTGATAGAATGGGTGATAACCAATCCAGTCAAATTTGATTGATGTATTGGCGGACAGAAATACGGGGGTTGCGGCGAAAACGGCAATCACCAGATAGGCCAGCGTAAATTGCCGAAAATCTTTCAGCAGCAGGGCGCAGAGCAAACCCACCAAGGCCATCATCAGGGAAAGAATGGCCGTCTGGAGCAGGACCGCAGGCAGCACCGCCGCTCCATCGTTCAACCCTACGTTCAGCAGGGTGAGCAGCACCGCAAAGGCCAGATCAGAGAGCAGGAACACCGCCAGCTTGGACAGGAGAAACAAATCTTTTCGCACCGGGAGAATGGCGTGGACACGAATGACCCCCATGCCCTTTTCCTTGAACAGTACGGCGGCGATGCCCAAAAATCCCACAGCGGCCAGCTCAAAAAACAGCAGTTCGCAGGTGATCTCTTTTCTTGCCTTTAGCTCCGGCGTGTTTTTACCCAGCACCGCCGGAGCGTGGCTGTCCGAAGGCTGGAGCAGGGACAGGGCATAGTCGGCCCGGTGGCGGTCAACATGTTCCGCTCCCTTGTAGAGTACCACCCGCACCTCCCCGCCGCTGGCGTCCAAACCAACGCCGTTGGCGTCGGAGAGCAGGGCGGTATCCATCGCTTTCAGGGAGGAAACCGTCTGCACCAGAGGCGATTTTTCTGTCTGTGTCCCGGCGGGGTCATATAAATACACGTTATAGAGCGGCATCTGCATAAAGCGGATATAGCCCAGATTCACATAGGCTGTATAAAGGACAAGAAACCCTATTGCCATCAGAAAGAATTTCCCCGACACCAGCATCCGGCAATCCTTTTTGAACAGGGCGCAAAATCCTTTTCCCATCAGGACAGCCCCCTCCCTGTGTACTGGATGAACATATCCTCCAAGGTTGGCTCCTGGGAGTGGATGCTGATAATCTCATCGTGGGCAAAGGGAATGCCCGCCTCCAACTCCGGTGCCTCAATGGTTTTTGTCTCCCGATTTCCCCGGTACAGGTAGTCGACGACCACCCGGTGGTTGCTGTTTTTCTCCTTCAGACGCTTGGGCGTATCCAGGGCTACCAAATTTCCGTTGGAAATGAACGCCACCCGGTCGCACAGTAAATCGGCGTCCACCATGTTATGGGTGGTGACAAAAACCGTCGTCCCCTTTTTGCGCTCCTGCTCGATGATTGTTCGGAACAGTACCGCGCCGGAGGGGTCCAGGCCGCTAGTAGGCTCATCCAAAAACAGCAGCCGGGGATTGCTCACCAGCGCCCGGGCCATACTCACCCGCTGGCGCATCCCCTTGGAGTAGGAGGACACCGGCTTTTTCCAAAATTCCGGTTTCAATTCCAGCCTGTCCAGCAGCTCCCCCACATCCCGCCGCTGCTCCCTGGAGTAGAAAGAGGCGAAGTAGTTCAGATTGTCTACGGCGCTCAAATTGGCGTACAGGTAGGGAAACTCAAACAGCACGCCGATTTTCTGGAAAAATTCCTGCCCGTGAGCGGCGGAGATATCCTGCCCGAACAGCGAGACCTTGCCCCCGTGGCCCTTCAAAATTCCGGTGAGAATCTTCTGCGTCGTGGATTTCCCGGAGCCGTTGGGCCCCAGGAAACCGAAGATTTCTCCGTCCTCTACGGTGAAGTCCAGGCCGTGGAGGGCCTGCTTGTCTTTGCCATAGGAGAACGTCAGGTTTTTGACCTCGATCACTCGTCGTCACCCCACTTTCCACGCTGATCTTTTCCCTGCTGGCGCTTGGTCCACCACTTCATGAACTTGATCTTGAAGGGGATGGAGATGACAAGCACCGCCCCAATCACCAGCCACCAGTACCACTGCAATCCTAAGAACATAAAAAACCCTCCTTACTTGTGATAAGGAGAGTTTAGAGGGCGGGTGTGAAATTCGTGTGAGGCCGGTGTGAAATCCGTGTGAAATTATTCTGTGACGGGGATGGAGAAGTAGAACCGCACCCCGCCCGCTTGGTTCTCTACGCCGTAGGGCAGATTCTGCATGGACAGGATTTGCGCCACAATAGACAGCCCCAGCCCGGAGCCGCTGTACCCGGCGTTGCTGTCCCGGTAGAATTTTGTCCAGATTTTTGGCAGGTCGTTTTCCGGGATCGTCCTGCCTTGGTTGAAGATGGAGAAATGCAGCGTCCCATCGTCTGCTGTCACTTCCAGCCGCAGGATCTCGCCGGGGGATACATTTTTCCTGGCATTGACCATGAAGTTCTCCAAAACCTGCTCCATACGCCGCCGGTCTGTCTCTACAAAGCATTTCTGCTCCGGCAGCACGTATTGCAGATCAAAGCCCGCATCGGGCGTGTCCACCAAGAGCCGCCCGGCCACCGTCTCCACCAGTTCCACAAAGTCAAACCGGGTAATGTTCAGTTGAGCGGCCCCGCTCTCTAGCGCCGACAAATCCAGCAGCGTGACGATGAGGCTGTTCATGCGCTCTACTTCGGAGATAATCACCTGGGCATATTTCTGCTTTTTGTCCTCGTCCGTTTCATCCTGCAAGCCTTCGGCATAAGCCCGGATGATACCCAGCGGGGTTTTCATTTCATGGGACAGGCTGTCCACCAACTCCTTGCGCTCGGCCAGAAGGAGACGCTCCCTCTCCACGTCCTTTTCAAGCTGTGCGTTTACGTCCTCCAGGCGAGCGAGGGTCTGCTGAAGGTTATCCGCCATCATGTTCAGGCTGGCGGACAGTTCCCCAAATTCGTCGGTTGAAGCAAGGTCGCAGGGGGCGGAAAAGTCCAGCCCCGCCATACGCTTTGCGGAGGCGTTCAGTTTGTCAATCGGTTTTGTGATAAAGCGGCCCATAAAAAAGTCGATACCCAAGACCAGCAGCAGGACAAATCCCAGCCAAAGCAGAAAAGAGGCATCCTCGCTGATCGGCAGGCCAGTGGAGAGGACATAGGAAAAAATCAGCGCCAGCCCCGCCAGCTTTGACAGCATCAAAATCTTTTTCCGAACAGTGCGGAGTGAAAACAGCTCTTTCATACCGTCACCTCAAATTTATAGCCGGAGCGGATCAGCGTGACGATATGCCGCCCCTCGTCCCCCAGCTTTTGCCGCAGGGTCTTGATGTGGGTGTCCACGGTTCGGGTCGTTCCCTCGAAATCATAGCC
>CAMTMC010000011.1 GCA_947073515.1 uncultured bacterium
AGTATAATCTTTTTTGCTCTAAGCCAGGTGAAAACCTGGCTTAGAGTTTTCTTGTGGAGGGAAGGTTTGACGCTTACAAAATTTCGGTCATTTTTCATCTCGTGCGCAATTGAAGCAGCTTTAAGGCCTGTGGTTGCTAAAACATTGAGAATCCTGACATCATACTTATAGCGCTGCTCTGTTGATTCAATGTTTTTCTGGTATTGAGAGTTCTCTTTCTTATAGGTTTTTAACTCCGTTACTAGCTGTGAAGTTTCTTGTGCGGAAAGGGAGGCGACAGCTTTAGGATTTTTAATGACACGATCAACTAGTGGCGTTTTCAAATTTTCTGCCGGTTTTCCATTTTTCTTATCAATCGCACGTATGATTTCTTGACGGTAGTGTTCAAACTCCTTTATTCCAGTTAAGATAATTTCCACAAATAGTTCATAATAAATGTTTTCATCAAGGCCTTGCCGATTGGAGAGATCCTGTAGCTTACTATTTCTTAATTTGTCGATTTCAATTTTGCCAGAAAGCTGATTCTCCCTTACTCGCCATGCTCCGGTAGGGTGTGATGCGGCTGCTGGAGATTTCCTGCTGCGCTTTCCCAGACCAAGCCAATCTTTTGTGCCTTCGTAGGCTGAAATGCTGAATGCGTTTCTATAAAGTACAATGCCGCCATCCAGGCTCGTGGGAAGAGTCCCGTATTTGTAAAGAAACTTCTCACGTTCCGAGGAAGTTGATGCCACATTAAAGAAAAATTCGCCGGTAAAATCACCTAAATCTTTTAAGTATTTCTCCAATTCGCCGCTCGATACGTCCCAATGGGATTTGTCGAACTCCCGCAAGACGTCAATAACGATGGAATGCTTGTAAATATTAAATGTTTTGCATAATGTTCTTGCTTCGTCCAAAAATTCATCGGATTCAATTGTTATATTAAGCTCATGAAGGTGACTTTTATACTTCAGCACAATAAACGCTTTGCAGTTTTGGCCTAAAAGCGGCCGAGAATAGTATTTTTCAATAATTTTTTCTTTGCTGTCCCCTTTGATGCGTATTTGCATCAGAGTATCATTGTATGTTCTCGATAGATACACTGACAATTTTTCAATTGCTTTTTGCGTCCATTTATCTCGGAGACTTCGAATTTCAATCCTTGTTCCATGTTCAGTTATACTGTGATCCGGACTAAGTGAGGAGTGATTCCAATCTGTAACCCAACAAACTCCCTGTACGTTGGGAAGCCCTTTCCAAGAATATACAGATACCAGTTCTCCTAAACGAGCAAGGGCAAACCGGCCAATGCCTTTCGACCCAGCCAAAACACGGGTATGATTGTCTGAGTCAATTATTTTGTAATCTTTGTCACTTATACCAATGTGCATCCAATTCTGTCGAATATTTGTTGTATCCATACCTGATCCGTTATCAGAAATAATAATCGCATCATTATCGAATGAAATTGTAAGCAGTGTAGCACCTGCGTCATAAGCATTCTTTACTAATTCCAAAATAGCAGATTCCTTATTAGTAAAATTTTGTTCACCAAGCAGAACTGCAATTGTACGATCTTCAATTATATACTGTAGTTCTTCCAAATCTCGTACCCTCCTGCTAATTAATTATTTTCATTTTGTGCTTTAGCTATTGTTTTCATTCGTCGGGATATATATCTTGTTCGAATTGCCTGTAGCATTTTAACGCTTTCTTCAGGTAAATCAAAGAGTACAATACTGTCTACATAACTTACAATCTTCTGTATGTCTTCCTGCGCACGAATCATCTTATCTAAAACCAGAACCTTTTCGTCTGATATATCCTTGTAGGGAATATGCAAAGCTTTAAATTCAGAAGGTGTTAACTCGCCGACTCCCCCGCCATAAAAGCGCCCATTGTATTCACAAAGTGCTAAGGTCAATGAGTTATAGAAACAGAAAGCAAACGAAGATGCCTTATAGCTACTGTAAAAGCGGATATTGTATGAGATGTCAGTAGTATGGACATCTGCTTGATTTACAATTAACCGTGGTAATATATGAAAACGTTTAAAAAAACATACAGCTCCATTTTCTACTATTGGAACATCAAACCAACGTTTTCTAGATTTGCATTTATAACGTGTATGTATCTCTTTTTTCTTTCCGTATTTTATATGCGCACTAAGTGCAAGAGAAAATTCCGAACGTTGAAGAGTCTTTAAATTTAGTACATATGTGGGAATTTCCTTTGCTGTAATGGAAAGAAAGTCCTTTTTAGTGAAAAGAAGTAATGGAGGAACGGCCGAACTTTTCATAAGAATTGGCAATGCGTTAGAGGAGTTTAGTCCAAATTTTTCAATATTCTTTTCAGAGCGGATGAAAAAATTATTTGCACCAGTTACAATGCCTGGTGAAATATCCCCAACAGAACCAATTTGAGGATATCTTAGTGCAATTTTCTGTAAGGCTTCAGTTTCTTCATCATTTAAAATGCAATTTGACCATTTTTTTAGTGGCTTGTTACGCATAATTATGCTGCTAAAAGTTTCGGTTGTGTTTGTATCATTTTTTAGAGTAGTATATCTAATGAACGGTTTTGCAGATTCTTCATTGGAAAAATAAACCAGGCAAACATCTTGTTCGATATCTGTAAAAACGCGATCCTCAAAGGTTGTAATTTCAATGGTGTTAAATTTTTTCTCTAAAAAAATTCGGAGTTTCTCTGCATATTGGACTTGAAGGAATTCAAAAGGTAAAACAAAAAAATTGCACCTGTGGGCGACAGCAACTTGATCGATGCTAATAGAAACGATACCCACATATTTTGAAAAAGAGAGGCATTTAAAGAAAACTGATTCACCAGATTGAAAGAACGATCACATTGTTCTTTAATCATCATCTTTTTTGTTATATATGGAGGGTTTCCGATGATTAAATCAAATTTTGTTTCATGCTCTAATGAAAATTTAAGGAAATCACCATCCACAATTGTACATAAGTCCCCCCATTTTTTTCTTAAAACTTTTGCTTTTTCTTCCTCAAGCTCAACGGCTGTAATTGGAACATTAAACTTAAACAAAGGAGATATGAAGCGTCCGTCACCGGCAGCCGGCTCTAAAATTGTTCGGGGACAAATGCGTTTAGATACATAATCGACCATATAATTAACTAAATTGTGAGGGGTATAAAATGACCCGGTCAGTTTATCATTCGTCACGTATATCTACCTCTATAGCTATATTATGGTTTCTTTTGCTTTTGCGTCTATCGTTTGGCTTTTCTGCATCTTTAGGAATTGCCCATGCTTTTCCAAACTTAGTTAACCCGGGAATTCTCCCTTGTGCACAAAGTGCTTGTACATGTTGACGTGTAATACCCCATTTTTTAGCGGTTTCCGCAATGGAGATATAATCCCTTGTATTCACTCCGTACCTCGATATTATTAAAGTTATTATATACCACTATGCGAACAATTGCAATCTGCACTATGATTATCCGTTGTGGTTGATAAAGGGCTTTAATTCTTTGTTTACAGCTATGCAATATCTGAGTAGTAAATCTGTGCCCTCCCGGCGTTATATTTTTCTGTCTGTACCCTGTTTTCTGCCATCACGAGGGAGGGCCATCCAGTTTCTTGGACGGCCCTCTTTGAGTATTATTTGATTACGCATAGAAGTTGACACTGTTGGGTATCCCGACGAACATGTAGCAGTAGGTGATGCCGTCGTACTGGGTCACGCCCACGCCGATGCAGTCGCATCTCGGGTCGATCATGGTCTGGAAGTGGCCGGGCGAGTTGCTCCAATTGTCGACAGCGCGCTGAGCGGCGTTGTCTGTACCAGTGAACACGGTGAGGTTGTCGCCGAAGCCGTAGGGGTAGCCAGCATCGACTGCGGCCCGGCTCTCCTCCGGAGCGTGATGCCAGGTGTAGCGCCGGTTGGAGCAGATCTGGGCGGCATTCATCAGGGCCTCGTTGATTGGCAGCTCTGACACTCCGTTAGCCTTTCGGGTCTGGTTGATGAGCCGGATCGTCTCCTGCCGTATCTCCAGGTTGTCCGTCAGGCCGATGCTGTCTCCGCTGTCGGGGATTTCTGGCGTAGCAGGGGCAGCAGAGCTGACTGTCAGCGTTACACTCCCACGTTCCCCGGCGCTATTGGAGGCGGTGATTTCCGCAGTCCCCTCTGACTTGGCGATAGCCACCCAGAAGGTCAGCACCTGCTCGACCGCTATTGTGTCCGGGTCGCTGGAGGTGACGGTGTAGTCCGCACCGCTGGGGCCAATGATGAGGCCGCTGCGCTCTCCCACCTCCAAAGTACTGCCCTTGTAGCTGCTCACCCGGACGGGGTCGTCAGGCGACTCCGCTGCCATTGTGGGGATTGTGAGAACGATAGCGAGGGTGGCCGCAGTCAGTGCGGCGGCAATGCGCTTTTTCATGCTGGTCATACTCTTTCCTCCTGTATTTCGTATTTTGTGGTGCTTTTGCAAGCAATACAATACTGGAATGGAGTCCGTAAGTCGAGTGATTTTCGAGAATAAAATGTAGAAATACAGAGGTGAAAAGCAAGCAAATTACACAGTCGACAGGACTTTAGGAAATCTGCTTATCATTGTAGGTATCAGCGCAAGCAGTACTCCATAGGACTTATCATATTTATACCTGTGAAAGGCTCTCATAACCACCTGAAGTCTGTCATTTCCGCAACTTTTTTGTCTATCCATTATGAGTATTCACTCTCTGACCACATATTTGCCCACAGACAGAGAAAACCGGCCCACCAGGAATATCCTGGTGGGCCGCAGATCTCAACTTGCCTTGTCCTCTGCACTCAGCCGCTCCCTTTTGGCGGCTACTTCCGCTCGCATCTCAGCTATCATTATCGCCAGCAACCTTTCGCACTCCTCCTCCGTGTCGGCATGGACACTTCGTGTTTTCAGTTTCCCATCCGGCCATGTAATCGCACACCGCCCAGTCCATCGACCGCTTTTGCTCTGACTGAGTGACCCTGTTCCCCATCGGCGTCTCCGTTTCCTGGTGGGCTGAAAATCAGTCATCGTGGGCATGGATTTTGCTACCGGTGCAGATTCTGTCGCTTCTGCTTTTCCGATACCCTGGTCAATTTTGACGGCGGCTTGCCTCTGCATATCGCTTGTGACATGGGCGTAGATGTTCAGGGTTGTGGCGCTGGAGGTATGCCCGATGATGGTGGACAGGGTCTTTACATCCATACCATGCTCCAGAGCGTTGGTGGCGAAAACATGACGCAGGTCGTGGAATCGCACTTTTTTACATCCAGCGTGCTTCAGGATCTTGGCCAGCCGGTGGCTGACAACGGAAGGGGCAACTGGAGCGTCCTCTTTTTTAGGTGAAGGAAACATCCACTGTGAGAAAACCGTTTGCTTATACTCGTTCAGTGCTGTGACAACAGGTGGAGGCAAAATCACCGTTCGAATGGATGCCTTGGTCTTGGGCGGTTGTATCAGCAGTTCGCCTTTGATCTGGCAGACTTGCCGCTCGATCCGCAGTTCCCCAGTTTTAAGATTCAGGTCCTCCCACTGGAGTGCCATCAGTTCCCCTACCCGGAGCCCGGTGGTCAGTTCCAGCAGGAACACCTCATAGTATCCCTCGGCCCTTGCTTGGATGAGAAGCTTTTGCAGTTCCTCCCGACTGAGTATCGCCAACTCTTTCGGCTTGGCCGGTGGGAGTTTACATTCCTTTGCCGGGTTTTGTAGGATCAATTTTTCAGAGACAGCTTTTTCCAAGGCCCTGCGGCAAATACCATAGCAGTGCCGTATTGTATTGCTTGAGAGCCCCTCACCTCTGGACTCCCGATGCTCACTCCGCCCATCCTTTCTCATCCAGTTTATGAACTGCTGGAGGTCATTTGCAGTCAGCTTGTTCAGCGGAACGCAGCCCAGCTTTGGTCGGATGTACAGCCGAATAAAATCCTCATAGCCTCGCTGGGTGTTTGGACGGACGATGGGCTTGCAGTGATTTTCGTACCAGAACTCCATCCACTCACCGAAGGGCATATCTGCTCTGACCTTGACGGCGGTCGCAGGAGTTGCGGAGCTTTTCAGTACATTCAACTTCTCAACGCACTCCGCCTTGGTCTTGGCCAGCACATTCTTCGTTTTGGGCAGACCCTTGTCATCGTAACCGACGACCACTCGCCCCTCCCAGCGCCCGTCCTTTCTCAGTCGGACTGTGCCCTCGCCGCTTTTGCGCTTTCTTCCCACGGTCTCAACTCCTCTCCGAAAATGTCTGTCAGGAAATCTCCTACTACTTCCGAGGCACGCTTCTGCATATCGCCGGTGGTGTGGGTATAGGTGTCCAGCGTGAACGCCGCTCTGGTGTGACCGAGGATGCCTGACAAGGTTTTTACATCCACGCCTGATGCCAGAGCATGGGTCGCGAAGGTGTGTCTCAGATCGTGAAACCTGATACTGGGGAGACCAGCCCGTTTCAGCAGAGACTTCAGATGGCTGTAGGCAGTATCAGGGTTGGCGGGCTGTTCTGGTCTCAGCGGGTTGGGGAATATCCACTCGGTGAGCGCAGACTTTTTCCGCTCGTGGAGAACCTGTACCGTACTGGCGGGCAGTACGATTTTGCGAGTACCTGCATAAGTCTTGGTATCACCGGCGATGAGTCCACCACCTTCTTTGCGATAGACGGTGCGGCAGACTTTCAGTGTGCCGGCGACCTCATCGAAGTCCTCCCACTTGAGTCCGCAGATCTCACCCCGCCGCAGACCTGTGGTCAGCTCCGTGTAGAAGAAGTCGTACCAGATTTCATCCTCCGCGATGACTTTCATGAACACATCCAGCTGCTCCTCCGTCAAAATCTGTTTCGAGCCATAGGTGAACTTTGGAACTGTGACCTGCTCAGTAGGGTTGCTGGCGATCAGGTGAGTCTGTTGCGCCGCTTGCAGGGCCTCATGGAGCATGCCGTGGATACCATAAATGGTTCCCCCTGACAGGCCAGCGCCTGTGTGGAGATTTCCGCTCTGCGCCAGCTTGTCATACAACCTTTGGATGTCCTTTGGTGTGACCTGGGATATGATCTTATTTCCGAGCTTCGGTCTGATATGATTTTCCACTGTGCCCCGGTATCTGATAAGGGTGGCGGGGCGGATTGTCCCGGCGATATCATTCAGCCACTGATCCAGCCACTCGCCCAGCGTCATGGAACTGTCTTCGGTCAGGTCTACGCCCTGGTAGGCGTCGATGTTCTGACGGAGCTTTGCGGACAACTCTTTTTGAGTGGGAGCGTAGACGTAGCGGAAGATAGAGTCACCATTTTCTTTGTGGCCTACCACGATGCGGCCCTCCCACCGACCGTCGTCACGCTTTCGCACCATGCCGTCGCCAGATGGTCTGCGCTTCGCCATTTGTTACTCACCTCCAGTCCGAATATCACCGTCGTTTTCGTCCATGCACTCGGCCATCAGCCTGACACCCAATCGGAAACCCAGAATGAAATTCTCGGTTGCTGTGATACTGTTGATCTCATGCTGTGACCGAATGAGCTTCGTGAGAATTTCTTGCTCAGTCTCCTTCAGCTGTTCCATGAGTTGGCTTTCATAGCGGGTGACACGATCCACCGCCCGCTTCAGCTCTGAGCCAGGTGTCATCTGCTGTTCGTTGGGTATGATGTTGCCGTAGTAGAGGTCTTCCAGAATCGTTCTCATATCTACCGCCTCCTTTGCAACACAAACACATACCACACTTTGCGGAATATAGCTACTACTTTTTTCGAGGGCTTTTATTCTTTGTTTTGCGGCGCAGAATTTGAACAGGGTGCGGGAGATCACAGATCGCCTCTTTGGTAACGGACGGCGTCGTCCAGCGAGATGCTGCCGCTGGTCTTTTTCACGTCCTGGATGCACCGGCCCCGCAGCGCCTTGAGCTGTTCATCAGGAATCTCCATCCCTGCTGCCAGCACATTCATCACCATGTCCTGCTCCACCGCCAGCTTGAAGAGCAGACGGCAGCTGTCCAGAGGACACATCTCTTTGACGAGTTGCTGTGTCTCAGGGGAGGTTCGCACGCAAACTGGTTTTTCTCCTGGCATGATGATCTTCCTGAAATTTGTAAATATCCCCGCCTTGACCCGCCAGTATTGCGGCGGCTGTAAGGGCAGAGGAAAAACTAACCCCCGGCTTGACTCCAGGGGGTGAAAAATGACCCCCGCACCGACTCCCGTAAAATCTCTGAAAACCACCTATAACGGTCACCTTGTAAAAAGGCGAAACACTGAGGTTTTCTCTCTGGATTTGCTGATACCGACCACCTGCCACAGCAAAAAGTTGAAATTCCGACCACCTATGGAAAAGCCCCGACCCGCTCTGCGGGGCGGTGTGGCTGGCCGGGGGACGCGTAAGCGACCCCTGGCCTTTATCCTGCACATTTTTCGACCCCCCGGTTCACCTGCCACTTTCGGTTGCGCTGAATTCGTTGGATGGTACACACCGGCCACACGCTTTTGACACGGCTGCGTCTGCGGTGAGCAGTGGCTTGTTACCTTCCGGACACCAGCAAGGCCACACAGCGGCGCACAGGCTGTGACGAGAGCCTTTCCTTGTTTACAGCGACGCAGTTTTTGCGTACTCCTATCTTGCTCTTTCCATTTCCAGTCGGCGCAGCTCGTTCTGCTGATGAGCATCCAACACCTCATGGAATGGGTGGATGGTGTAGAGCAGACTGCCGTTGTGCTTGAGACCAGTCTTGGTGAAGACGGTGGTGTCATCTGTGCCGATGAGTCCTTTGTCAGCCAGGGAGCAGACGTGTTTGCGCACTGTGTTGACACTCATCTATGTCGCTGCACCGATAGTTTTGTAGCCGGGCCAGCACTGGTGAGTACGTCGGTCTGCGCAGCGGAGCAGATAGGCGTACACCGCGAACTCGCCAGGAGATAATCCCAGAGAAAAAATTTCATTGGGTGTGGGGAAATAGTTCTTCTGAGTTTTGTTCACTGCGTACCTCCCTGGGTGTGCTCCTCCACCCACTGAATGAACTTCTCCTTGGGGACAACCATCCGGCTGCCGACTTTCAGCACTGGGAAGTCACCTTCGTGCATCAACTCGTAGCTGCTGGACGGCGCGATTCCCAGCACTTTTGCCACTGTCTCGGCGTTGAGAAACAGCGGCAGTTCTTCATAGGTCTTGTAGATTGACTCTTTCATCTTGTTTCCTCCTCCATATCTGATTGACTTCCGGTGATCACCCTGATATGCTGAGGGTAGCACAAAACAAATAGCCATACAATAGATTTGGCGCAGGATAGGGAAATGCCACAACTCCATCGGATACAGGAGGGGAAAATATGGCGGGGGATATGTTTGACCGATTCTCGGCTTTCTTTACCGGAGATACTGTGTTTCTGGATGGAACAGCATTTCCACTGGGTCAGCTCACGACGGATGTTCTAAACTTGGACGGCGAGGTGCTGAGAGAGATTGACCGGCGAGTGAATAACTTTATATCTGACGTATGGACGCTGCTCCAAGAAGAAAAAACAGACAACGCTGCCCGGTCCACACAGGAACGGCTCAACGCTGTCTGGAATTTGGTTTTTGATTTGCCAGTCTACCGGAGCTTGCACCTGGACACAGAAACTGCCCGGAACTTGTTTCCTGACCTGTTGTCTGACCGAGCGAAGTGGTTGGAGGTTCTGGACGTTGACTCCGAGGGCCACCGGATGTTTGAGGAGTTTCTCTCTGGACTGGAATACTTTGCAGAGAGTTTGCGAAACTTCCGAGGGCAGTTGGATGGGATGCTGGAGCTCTATTTTGAACCGCTGTCCCGCCGCAGTGCTGACTCATATGCGAAAGGCTACACCGTCTATTTCACTGAAACAGCAGCTGCAGGAGAATTGTTTTTCCCGGAACAAGAATTTGAGCAGAGATTTTCCGTCCAACTCTGCTTTGTTCCCATGGCGCATCCGACGGAGGCTAGGAAAGTTTTCCTGGCAGAAAAGTTGGAGTTTGGTTATCTCTCCCATTTTCTTTATACCGAGTTTTACCGTGGGCTGATGGCAGGCAACGCACCACGCCGTTGCCACAACTGCGGGCGCTACTTTCTTCTGACCAATGGATACCACACTTGCTACTGCAACAATATCGCCCCAGGTGAGACGAAGCGCACCTGTCGGAAGGTTGGGGCTCACAGGAAAGCGAACCACCCGCAGGGTCTGAGTCCTGCGGGCGTGGAGTACCGGAAAGTCTACAACCGTTTGAAGGCGAGAAAGCAGAGGGGGAAAATCAGCAAAGAAGAGTGGAACACTTTCGTATCTCAGGCGCAGAAAGTGCTGGACATGGCAGAGCGGGGAGAATTGTCCGATCAAGAAATGCGGAAGCGGTTTTGCGCGTTTTAACAAGATAGAATAGCGTCGATTTAGAAAAAGGCCAAGTCATATTTCTCCACATTGATCAGTGCGGAGCCGCCTGCCTCAAAGGTGATGGCATCGGCGGACTGGCGGGTGTAGATGACCGCGCTGGCCGCCTGTTCGCCGTCGTTAACAAAGACTTCCACGCTGAAGCGATCCAGAATGATCCTCAACTTGAGCTCCCCGTCCCGGGGCCACACCAGGAAGGAGCGGGTGTGGACAATGTCGTGGGGCAGTCCGCTGCGGATTCGGTCCAGCTTCAGGGTGCCCTGGTCGGGGCGGTAACGGATGATGGTCTCATGCTGTCCGTCCTTGGCCACCCGGATACGGAACCAGCGGTAGAGGTCGGGGCCAGTGGGTCGGATCGTGACTGTCATATCCAGCACCCGCCCTTGGACCCCTGGCAGATTGATCTCCCCGCTGACAGGGATATTTCGATGGACGACTCGCTGTCTCCGATATGCTTCCAACTCCCGGACCGGATTTTGAATCAGCCGCCCATCTTTGACTGACAGTTCTCTGGGCAGGGTCATCTGCCCAAACCACCGGCAGTTGTAAGGCTTGGCGTTCACCGTATCCCAGTTCTGCATCCAGGCAACCATAATCCGCCGGCCATCGGGGGTTTCCACTGTCTGTGGAGCGTAGAAGTCCAGGCCGTAGTCAATCGCCTGTACATTCTGTCGGGCAAAGCCGCCATCCGGGCTATACTCCCCGATCAAGCACACGGTTCCGTTACCCGCATGGAATTCCAGCCCTATGGGAGACATTTCCTGGGGACTGGTGATGAGCACCTGCTTGCCGTCCAACGGGAAAAAGTCAGGACACTCCCACATCTTTCCGTACTGGTTGTGGCTTGCGTCCAGCGTGTGGACAAACTCCCACTTGGAATTCTCGATCCATCGGTAAAGCAAAATAGCGCCGCTGCCGTCGGCGGTGCGGTTGCCTACTACGGCGTAGAAAGCGCCGTCCGGGTCTCGCCACACCTTTGGATCCCGGAAGTCGATGGTGCTGCCTCCCTGGGGCAGGTTTTTGCCGTCCAGGACAGGGTTATCCCTCAGCTTCTCATAGTTCAGCCCGTCTCCAATCGCCAGACACTGGGTCTGAATGTCCTGAAGGTAGCCGTCAGCGTTGTGGCCCCGCCGAACGCCGGTGTACATCAGCAGCTGCCGTCCATCGGGCAGTTCCACCGCTCCGCCGGAGAAGCATCCGGCGCTGTCATAGTCCTGATCCGGGGCCAAGGCAATGGGCAGCCGCTCCCAGCGGAGAAAGTCACGGGTTTTCAGATGCCCCCAGTGCATGGGGCCCCACTCGTTGGAATAGGGGTGATACTGGTAGAACAGATGGCATTCGCCCTGATAGAAGGAGAAGCCGTTGGGGTCGTTCATCCAGCCGATGGTAGGGGTAGCGTGAAAGGTGGGGCGTTCACTGTCCGGGATATGGGGGCCGTATTGGGTCTCAAACTCCCGGGCTTTCTGTAATATTTCGCTGATCATAAGGTTCCTCCGGCTTCATATTTGATCCAGGGCAGGGGCGCAGTGCCCCTGCCCTGTTTTGCTTCTGGCTGATTTTGGGGTCAGCACTCCAGTTTTTCCAGAGTACAGGTCTTGGCGATAGACTTGCGAATCTCCGCTCGCAGGGGCAGCACGGAGGTGGGGGAGACGGACAGCTCGTCGATGCCGATGGCCAGGAAGGTCTCCAAAAGGGACAGGTCCGCCCCCAGCTCGCCGCAGATGCCGATCCAGATGCCCGCCTTGTGGGCGGCATCGGTGGCCATTTTCAGCGCCCGGAGGACGGCGGGGTGGTGGGGGTCGAAGAACTTGCCCAAATCGTTGGCCTGGCGGTCACAGGCCAGGGTGTACTGGGTCAGGTCGTTGGTGCCCACAGAGAAGAAGTCCACCTCTTTTGCCAGCTCCTCCGCCACCAGGACGGAGGCGGGGGTCTCGATCATAATACCAATCTCGGTGTCCTTCCGGTAGGGGACGCCCTCTTTGTCCAGTTCAGCCATCACCTTCTGGCAGGCCCGCTTGCACTCCTTCACCTCCCAGACAGAGGTAATCATGGGGAACATAATGGCCACCTTGCCGTAGGCGGAGGCCCGGTACAGGGCCCGCAGCTGAGTGCGGAAGACCTCGGGCCGATTCAGGCAGATGCGGATGGCCCGGACGCCCAGGGCGGGGTTCTCCTCCTTGTGCATCTCAAAATAGTCCACCTGCTTGTCGGCCCCGATGTCCAGGGTGCGTATGACCACCCGCTTGCCGCCCATAGCGGCGGCGACATCCTTGTAGGCCTGGAACTGCTCCTCCTCGGTGGGGTAGTCGCTGGCCGCCAGATACAAAAACTCAGAGCGGAACAGGCCGATGCCCTGGCCGTCGTTGGATTGGACGGCGGTCACATCCTCAGGGGAGCCAATGTTGCAGTAGACCATCATCTCCCGGCCGTCCAGGGTTACGTCCTTCTGGCCCTTCATGGTCTCCATCAGCTCTTTCATTTCCTGCTGCTTGGCCTGCTTGGATTGGAACGCGGCCAGCGTGATTTCGTCCGGCTCAATGGCGACCTGTCCGGTCTCGCCGTCGATGTAGACCTGCCGTCCACTGAACTCCGCTTTCAGGGCCTCGCCCAGGCCGCAGATGGCGGGGATGCCCATGGTCCGGGCCAGAATGGCGGTGTGGCTGTTGCCCGAGCCGCCCTGAGTGATGAAGCCCAGGATTTTGGATTTGTCCAGCTGGAGGGTCTCGGAGGGGGCCAGGTCGTCGGCGGCCAGGATGACGGGCACGTCGGAGTCGATGCCCCCCTCGGTCACACCCATCAGGTTGTTGAGGATGCGCCGGGTTACGTCCTTGATGTCGGCGGCCCGGGCCTGCATATAGGCGTCGTCCATCGCGGCCAGCATAGCGGAGAATTCCTCACCGGCGAGCTCAACCGCTTTCTCGGCGGTACAGTGCTTCTCCTCCAGAGCGTTCATCATGCACTCCACATAGTCGTCGTCCTCCACGAACATGGCATGGGTCTCAAAGAGAATAGCGGTCTCGTCTCCCGCCTCCTCTCGGGCCTTGTCCGCCAGGGCGTTGAGCTGCTGGGCGGATTTCTCCTGGGCGGCGGCAATGCGGGCCTTCTCGGCCTCAATGTCGGCGGCGGGCGCGTCGGTGATGGTGGTGCTGGAGCGCTGGAAAAAGTAGATGGGGCCGTTGGCTACACCCTTGGAGACACCCTTTCCTTGTATGACAATCATTACAAATTCTCCTCAAAGAATTTCTTCATGGCGGTGATGGCCTCCTCCTCAGCGGGGCCCTCGGCGGCCACTGTGACATGGTCGCCCTGCTTGACGCCCAGGCCCATCAGCTTCATCAGCTGGGAGGCTTTCACGGTGTTTCCGTCCTTGGCGATGGTAACGGTGGTGTCGCTGTAAGCCTTGGCGGTTTTGGCCAGCAGACCGGCGGGGCGGGCGTGGATGCCCAGGGGATCGGTGATGGTGTACTCGAAGTTTTTCATGGGGATACTTCCTTTCTGTTAAAATTCAATTTCCATGCCGTCATAGGCCGCTAAAATGTTCCGTTCAGCGCCCCATGCGGTTAATTGGTCGTGGGTCATTTCGCCGTTATGGCTGAAGTGGTTGATTACCTTGACAGTGTGTTCGTCTGCGCAGCCAAGATCTGTCAGCCTTTGAAACATAGCTTCATCGTCAGGCAGGCCCATGTGATAGCCCGGAATAGTCTTTTTGCCCATCGTGGCGTCCAGACTGATCAGGTCGTAGCGTTCCGCTGTGATAAGGCCCCAAGCTTCAGGACTCAGGTTGATGCCGGTATCATGGCCGTAAAAAACCGTTTTACCATCCTTTTTGCAGATGTAAACCAGACACTCCTCACGCTTGTCGTGGTCGGCAGGGACGGCGGTAATCTCCCAGCCATTTGCCTGGATGCGGTCGCTGCCGTGAATAATATGAAAGTTCACCACGCCGTCAATGGGATGGGGCTTGAAGCGGTCGATGAGGATGTGGGCGTCAAAAGCGTCCTTGACCGCCTGGCTGCCGTAGACCTCCAGAGTACCTGTTGCCCCATGACCGAAGTGCTCATGCCGGTGGATTAAATCGGTGGGAAACCAGTGGTCCATGTGGCTGTGGGTCACCAGCAGGGTGTGGACCTTTGCCAGCTCCAGCCCGTATTTCAGGGCGTGGCAGTAGGTGTCCGGGGGAAAATCAATCAGCAGTTCGCCGTCCAGGATTGCCTGGGTGCGGGTGCGCAGGTTTTTACCGCCCTGTGTCCGGGCGTGGGTGCAGATGGGACAGGAACAGAATAGGGCGGGCCAGCCCTCGGCCGCGGCAGTGCCCAAGTAGCGTATTTTCACAGTAACTCCTCCTTCTGGAGTGCATGATATCAAACCTGAATGACCTTGTCCAGAGACTGACAGGTCCCGGTTTGAATGGAGAGATTTTCATACTCGTCGGAGTTGGTCACCAGAACGACCACCACATCGGGGTGTCCGGCTGCGGCGATCTTCTCCCGGTCAAAGGCAATCAACTTGTCGCCGGCCTTTACCTGCTGACCTTCCTGAACGAAGCATTCAAAGCCATCTCCGTTCATGGCGACGGTATCTACACCCACATGGATGAGCAGCTCCATGCCGTCGGGGGAGGAGATACCCACCGCGTGTCTGGTGTCGGTGACAGAGGAGATTTCCCCATCGAAGGGGGCGACCACAACCCCGTTTTCGGGCTGGATTCCCACGCCCTGCCCCAGAACACCCGCGGCAAAGGTCTCGTCAGGAATTTCCTCAGAGGGAATCACTGTACTGGAGACAGGGGCGTACACCGCACCGGGCTGGCAGTCAATGGCGGGAATGGCGGGCTGGGGCTGGGGAGCTTTTTTCTCCGCGGGGACGGGGTCCTTGTAGCCAAACACCCAGGTCAGGGCAAAGGAGACACCGATAGCAATGGCCGCCATGATGATGTAGTTGATGGGGTCATTGAGACAGAGCAGCAGGCCGAACAGGCCGGTGACACCGGTGCCGCTGGCCCCCAGGCCCGCCAGGGAAGCGTACATGGCGCCCGCCGCGCCGCCTATGGCGCCACAGATGAAGGGCTTAAAGTGGCGCAGGTTGACACCGAAGATGGCGGGCTCGGTGATGCCCATGAAGCAGGAGAAGGCAGAGGGAAGGGCAACGGATTTGGTCTTGCCGTTCTTGGTCTTGAGGGCTACCGCCAGGGTGGCCGCGCCCTGAGCCATATTGGCGGCGGAGGCCAGGGGGAGCCAGTAGGTCACGCCGTACATGGACAGCTGGCCCATGTCGATGACGGTGTACATGTGGTGGATGCCGGCCACCACGGTTGTGGAGTACAGACCGCCCATGATGAGACTGCCCAGGCCCAGGGGAAGAGTGAGCAGGGTCTGAATACCGCCGATGACGCTGTTCTCAATGGTGACGAAGAAGGGACCGATGATGGAGTAGGTCAGATAGCCAGTGACGAACACGCTGACCAAGGGGGTGACAAACAGATCAAACATGGCGGGGACAATTTTGTGCAGCCGCTTTTCGATGAAGCACATCACCCACACGGCGATGATGACCGGAATCACGTGGCCCTGATAACCCACCAGATCCACCTCATACAGGCCAAACCACACGCTCTGGGTGTGGAGGACACCCTCCGTGGCCACTGTCCAGGCGTTCTGAAGATCGGGGTGGATCATCAGCATTCCGATGACCGCACCCAGATAGGGGTTTCCTCCAAAGGCTTTTGCGGCGGAGTAGGCAATTAAAATTGGCAAGAATACGTATGCTGTATTGGCAAAAAGATTGGCAAAGACGTAGATGGAGCCAGAGGTGTCAATATTCAGGAAGCCGTTGTTCACCATGAAGTTCAGCGCTTCCATAATGCCCATGAGAAAGCCGCTGGCTACAATGGCGGGGATGATGGGAACAAAGATATCTCCCAGGCACTTGATGGCCCGCTTGAAAATATTCTGCTTAGCGGCGGCGGCAGCCTTGACCTCCTCCTTGGTGGCGGCGGTGAGACCGGAGATGGCGATAAACTCGTCATAGACCTTGTTTACCGTGCCGGTGCCCAGAATGATCTGGAGCTGGCCAGAGGCGCTGAATACCCCCTTGACCCCGTCGATGTCCTCCACGGCCTTGGCGTCGCATTTGGCGTTGTCCGCCAGCACAAGCCGCAGCCGGGTGGCGCAGTGGGCAGCAGAGACCAGGTTCTCTTTTTTGCCTACCCTTTCATAGATTTCCAGGGCTGTTTTTTTGTAGTCCATAGCGCATGTTCCCTTCTTATTTATTTCAGCTCCAGTCGGAGCAGATAGACAAACTATAAAAGAATACGTATTCTCGGTTGTTCCAAAAAAAGGACAACTAGATGCCATCCTTTTTATGTGCTCTCCCGCGGTACCAGTTCCGCTGAGAGGGGGTAATCCAGAACCTCCCGCTGTCCAGGGTGCTCGATCCGGTCCAGCAGCCGCGTTACAGCTTCCTGGGCCATCTGTGCAATGGGCTGGGATACACTGCTTAGCCGGGGATTGAGATAGCGGCCGGTGGAGGTGTCATCAAAGCCGATGACCCCGACTTCCTCCGGGATGGAAACATCCAGCTTGCGCAGGGCGTCCAGCACCCGCAGGGCGTAAATGTCGTTGCCGGCAAAGACAGCCCCACGCTCCGAAGCTTGGCAGAGCCAATGCTCCAGGGCTTGCTTTAACTGGACATCGTCCTGATAGACAAGATTTGCCGTCTGCCCGCCATAGCCCATTTGAACAAGCAGCTGACGGAATCCCACATATTTCCCATCGTAGTCTTTTCCGATAAACAGGAACCGGCGGAAATCCCGTTCCAGTAAGTGTTCCGCTACCATGGCTCCGGCCTGGGCGTGATCCACATAGACTGAATCCAAGCCCTCGGCCCGGCGGGTGACGGTGACAATAGGGACATCCAGCTTCTTGACGTATTCCTTCCACTCGGCGCTGGTTTCCCGAATGGGAACTGCCAAAACACCATCCACCCGATAGCGGCGGACAACACCCAGGTACTCCTGTTCATTCTGAGGGTTGTAGTCGCTGTTGAACAGGATGATGCTGTACCCGCGTTTCCGGGCCGCTGTCTCGATCTGTTTGGCCAAGTCAGCAAAAAAGCCGTTGGAGATGTCAGTAACCAGCACGCCCAAAAGCTGAGTTTTGCTGCCTTGCAGTCCTTTTGCTAAGGCGTTGAACTGATAGTCGTGTTCTTTGGCACAGGCCAACACCCGTTCCCGAATCTCCGGATCTACCGTTTGGCTGCCATTGAGCACTCGGGATACTGTGGGCTGGGATACGTGGGTCAGCCTTGCGATTTCAGTCATTGTAATCATATCTTTTACCACATGAATCCGTATTCTCAAGATGAATATAAGATAACATGTCCTCAATCGGGGTTCAATTCGCAGAGCGCATAAAATTTTGAACACTTTTTTGGTGATTTCGCCGGATCAGGTATAAAGAACAAAATTTCTATTTATCTGTACCACTGGGTCCGATGATGAGTCCGCTTCGCTCTCCCACCTCCAGGGTGCTGCCCTTGTAGCTGCTCACCCGGATGGACGGAGTCTCTGCTGCTATAGCAGGGACGGTGAGGACAGTTGCAAGGATGGTTGCCATTAGTACGGCGAAAATACGCTTTTTCATATTAATCATATTTTTTTCTCCCGTTTTCTACATTTTGTTGGGCTTTTGCCAAGCAACACAATATCGAATGAGGAGACAAAAGGCGGGGGGCGTAGTGCTGACTATTGACGAGGCCACTCAGCACAATCATTTGGCGCTGTTCTTCGTTTTTTCGGAATACCGCAGCCAGGGTATCGGCCTGGCCGCGTGGCAGGCTGTGGAGACGCTGTACCCGGAAACAAAGGTTTGGGAAACAGGCACCCCTTACTTTGAACAGCGGAACATCCACTTCTATGTGAACAAGTGCGGATTTCACATCGTGGAGTTCTACAACCGTCACCATCCGGACCCTCACATGCCTTTGGTGGAGTTCTTAGCGGAGGCCGATGCTCCCGGCGGGGAGGGGGTTTTCCGCTTTGAAAAGGTGATGAAGCAATAAAAAGAGAGCGGGCATCCGAGGGCCACCCAGCATAAGGGCAACAACAAAAAAACCGTTTTGAGCATGACCAAAGGGCAGCGATTATTACGATTGCTGGGGGTTATCCGGGGTCACCATGGGGGTGGTTTCGTGGCTCCAACCGCCGTGGCTCAGATAGAGAATGTTGTACTGCTTGCTCCCATCGTATCCATAAGGCAGGTAGACCCAAGCGGTCTTGGTAAGTTTTGGGACTTTTCCGCATAGGAAAAGGATTCCCAGTTCTGATACTCCAGCTTTTCCAACGTCCCCGGATGCCGTGCGGGCTGCTGGTATCCTTCGGGGACATACTCCGGTTCCTCCGGAATGATGCCGCTCAGTGCGGTGTGCTTCGTCTGGCCGAACAGCTAACCTATAATTTTTCATCGCTTGCGAACAGTCCGCCGTCGGAATAGCCGTTGGCATACACCTTGGCCGGGTCTATGTTATAGTGTTTCAGAAAGTATTCCACCAAGGCAATCGTCTGGTTGGCGGAGGTTTCGCCCCAATCACTGAGCTGCGGCGCTACAACGATCATCTCCCCGTTGTACTTCTGGGCTTCAAAATTGTTTTATCGAATGCGCCATGCCATAAAGGCCGAAAATTTATTGTTGACAATTCGCTGTCCAGGGACTACAATGCAAATCTAAGGCAAAGACGTCTTTGAGAATTTCTCATAGGTGTCTTTGCCCTTTTTTCTCAAACCATTTGCATCTAAACTCTTTTTTCGTAAATTGGGAGGTTCCAGGGCTCGTTTGAAACGTGCCGATACGCCTTTACAAACGGCGCATAGTAAAGCAATAATAATCAAATGGAGGTATGGAAATGAGCATCCATGAGGAATGCGGTGTCTTTGGAGTGATTGCTCCCCGGCCTGCGGACGTGGGCCGGCTGGCTTATTATGGCCTGTATGCCCTCCAGCACCGAGGACAGGAGAGCTGCGGCATTGTGGTCAACGACGACGGGATATTCGCCTCCCGCAAGGACCTGGGGCTGGTGGGGGAGGTCTTTTCCGGCGAGACGCTGGACCGGCTGCCCCAAGGGACTATGGCGGTGGGCCATACCCGCTACGGCACCACCGGGGCCGCCAGCCGGAGCAACTGCCAGCCCATCGAGGTCAATCACCAGAAAGGACATATGGCCCTGGCGCACAACGGAAATCTGAGCAATGCAGCCCAGCTTCGAGACAAGCTGGAGCTGTCTGGAGCTATCTTCCATGGTACCAGCGATACCGAAATCATTGCCTACCTCGTCACCAGGGAGCGGCTGTCCACCCCCTCCATCGAGGATGCCCTCAGTGCGGCCATGAACAGGCTGGAGGGGGCCTACTCCCTGGTGCTCATGTCTTCCCAGAAGCTGATCTGCGCCCGGGACCCCAACGGCTTTCGCCCCCTGTGCTATGGAAAAATGGAGGACGGGAGTTATGTGGCTGCCTCCGAGAGCTGTGCTTTGGCCGCTGTAGGGGCGGAGTTTGTCCGTGACCTGGAGCCGGGAGAGATTTTGGTGTTTTCCAAGGATGGCATCGTATCCCGCCGGGAGCACTGCGGAAAAGCGGAGCCATCCCCCTGCATCTTTGAGTACATCTACTTTGCCCGGCCCGACTCGGTCATTGACGGGGTGTCCGTCCACGCCGCCCGTCTGCGGGCCGGGGAGATACTGGCCCAGACCCACCCGGTCCAGGCGGACGTGGTGGTGGGGGTGCCCGACTCCGGGCTGGATGCCGCGTTGGGCTACAGCCATGTGTCTGGCATTCCCTACGGTATCGGCCTCATCAAGAACAAGTATATCGGCCGTACCTTTATCGCTCCTGGCCAGGATCACCGCTTGGATCAAGTGAGAATTAAACTCAGCGCTATCCAGGACAGCGTGGCCGGAAAGCGGGTGGTGCTGGTGGATGACTCCATTGTCCGGGGAACCACCAGCGGCCGAATTGTCAGCCTGCTGCGGGAAGCGGGGGCCCGGGAGGTCCATCTCCGGGTGTCCGCGCCCCCCTTTCTGAACCCCTGTTATTATGGTACTGACATTGATTCTCGGGAAAACCTCATCGCCTGCCATCACAATGTGGAGGAGATTGCCCGGATCATTGGAGTGGATTCTTTGGGTTATCTGCCTGTGGAACAGCTGAGGGCGCTCATTGGGCAGGCGCATTACTGCGGCGCCTGTTTTACTGGGCTATACCCCACGCCGGTTCCTGTAAACACACGAAAAGACCGCTTTGAACAGAAGCTGTCAGAGAAAAACGCCATAACCTCTCATCAGTAGCTGCCGGCGGCTTCTTCCTTGACGTTGCTAGGTGTACAGCCGGATAATCTCCTCCGCCACCGTCCGCTTGGCGCAGCATCGGTCCATGGCCTGATGGGTGATGTAGTGGTGGGCGTCGGGCTCCGACATCTTCAGCTCACTGATGAGTAGCCACTTGGCCCGGTTCACCAGACGAATCTCCTCCATCTTCTCCTCAACGGGCTGGACCTTCTTCTCATAGCTCCGCAGCCGCTCCCGGGCGGCGGTCATCCAGCTCAGCCCCCGGAGAATGGCGTCCCGGGGGACGGGCCTGGGCAGGACAAATACCCCGTGCCGCTCCACCCGGCTCCGTATGGGGTCATACAGCGCCGCCGCCGCGAAGAGCAGCACCACCGTCCCCCCTGCGCGGCAGCAGTCGATGGCGAAGCGGATGCCGGCGTCGTCGGGGAGGGGGGAGTTGACAAACACAAAGTCGAAGTCCTGGCCGTTTCGGGTGCGCTCCGCCGCCCCTATATGGGAGACCGTGACAATAGGGGAGTAGGAGGTCTCAGGCAGAAGGGAGCGCAGGGCGTTTTGAAATTTTTCCGAGGCCGACACAATGAGCACGCTGTAGACCCGCTCCTGTAACTCCATACACATCCCCTCCTCCCTCTGAAATCGGCGTCATCCCTTAAAATATTCCTCTGCCACCGCCGCCGGGACGGCAGACTGGATAAATTCGCTGGACCGCGCCGCAACCACCGCCTCCGCCCGGTCCTGGGGCAAAGGCTGGAATCCGGACAGGCTCTCACCATCCGCCTGGTAGAAATTCAGATTGGAGGCAGAGGGCGGCTCCAATCCCTCCTCAATGCCCCGCAGCCCCGCCTGAATCATCAGGGCGAAGGCCAAATAGGGGTTGGCGGCGGGGTCGGGGGAGCGCAGCTCCGCCCGGCGGTACTCCCCCACGGCGGCGGGGATGCGTACCAGCTGAGACCGGTTTTCATGGGACCAGGAGATGTATCTGGGGGCCTTGTGGCCGCCGAAGCGGGCATAAGATTCCGACGCCGGGTTGAGGAACACCGTCATTTCCCTCACCTTGTCCAGCACCCCGGCCACCATCTGTGGCAGGCGGTCCCGGCCGTCCTCAGCCTTTACCGACATGTTGATGTGAAAGCCGCTCCCCGGTGCGTCCGCCAGAGGCTTGGGGGAGAAGTCGGCGCACAGGCCGTTGCGCTCTGCGATGAACTTCACAATGGCCTGGAAGGTCATCACGTTGTCCGCGGCGGTGAGGGGGTCGGAGTATTTAAAGTCGATCTCATTCTGGCCCGGCCCCTCCTCGTGGTGGGAGCACTCGGGGGGAATCCCCATGCGGGCCAGGGTCAGGCAGATCTCCCGGCGGATGTTCTCCCCCTTGTCGTCGGGGGCGATGTCCATGTACCCGGCTCTGTCATAGGGGATTTTGGTGGGCTCGCCGTTTTCGTCCCGTTTAAACAGGTAAAACTCCTGTTCCGCGCCAAAGAGAAAGCGGAAGCCCCGCTGTTCCGCCCGCGCTATGGCGTCGCGGAGCAGGGCCCGGGTGTCGCAGGGGAAGGGCCGGCCGTCGGGGTAGTGGATGGAGCAGAACATGCGCACCACCTGCCCGTGCTCCGGCCGCCAGGGCAGCAGCATCAGGGTGTCCGGGTCGGGCCGGAGCAGCAGGTCAGACCGGGCCTCGTCCCCGAAGCCGGCGATGGCCGAGGCGTCGAAGGCGATGCCGTACTCGAAGGCCCGGGACAGCTCCGAGGGCACGATGGAAATGTTCTTCTGCCGCCCGAACACATCGCAGAAGGTCAGGTGGATAAAGGCCACTTCCTCCTCCTGGACGTACTGAAGCACTTCTTCCCTGGTGTATTTCATAACCGCTTCCGCTCCTCTTTATTGAAATTCCCAGGTATTATACCACAGCCCGGGGCGGTTTTCCACCACAGTGAACAGAATCCTGAAAAAGCGAAAAAACAGGTTGACAGCGCCCCGCTCAGGGCGTATAATGCGTCCATAAAGGCAAAGACGTCTTTTAGGTTGATTCCTGAAAGGCGTCTTTGTCTCTTTTTATGCGTTTTATCGCGGAAAGGGTGAAGAAAAATGGCGGCAGTTCCGGAGTATTTTGGCAGCATGGTGTTCGACGACAGGGTGATGAAGGCCAACCTGTCCGCCGAGGTATATCAGTCGTTAAAGAGGACCATTGACCAGGGAGAAAAGCTGAACATCGGGGTGGCCAACGCCGTGGCGGCGGCCATAAAGGACTGGGCCGTGGCCCATGGGGCGACCCATTTTACCCACTGGTTCCAGCCCCTCACCGGCGTGACCGCCGAGAAGCACGACAGCTTTATATCCCCCTCCCCCGACGGCGGGGTTATCATGGAGTTCTCCGGAAAGGAGCTGATTCAGGGGGAGCCGGACGCCTCCTCCTTCCCCTCCGGAGGGCTGCGGGCCACCTTCGAGGCCCGGGGCTACACCGCCTGGGACCCCACCTCCTACGCCTTTCTCAAGGACAGAACCCTGTGCATCCCCACCGCCTTCTGCGGCTACAACGGGGAGGCCCTGGACAAAAAGACACCCCTCCTGCGCTCCATGGAGACCCTGAACCGGCAGGCCCTGCGGGTGCTGCGGCTGTTCGGCAATACAGAGGTGAAGCGGGTAAGCCCCTCCGTGGGCCCGGAACAGGAGTACTTCCTGGTGGACGCGGACATGTGGGCCAAGCGCCGGGACCTGCGGTTTACCGGCCGGACCCTGTTCGGCGCCCGGCCCCCCAAGGGGCAGGAGATGGACGACCACTATTTTGGCACCATCAAGCCCCGGGTGGCCGCCTATATGGCCGATTTGAACAGCGAGCTGTGGGAGCTGGGTATTCTGGCCAAGACCCAGCACAACGAGGTGGCCCCCGCCCAGCATGAGCTGGCCCCCATCTACACCACCGTCAACATCGCCACCGACCACAACCAGCTGACCATGGAGCGGATGCAGAAGGTGGCCGCCCGGCACAATCTGGTCTGCCTGCTCCACGAAAAGCCCTTCGCGGGGGTGAACGGCTCGGGCAAGCACAACAACTGGTCACTGTCCACCGACACCGGGGTAAACCTGCTGTCTCCCGGGGATACCCCCTATGAAAACGCCCAGTTCCTGCTGTTCCTGTGCGCTGTTCTCAAGGCGGTGGACGACTACCAGGACCTGCTGCGCATCTCGGTGGCCACCGCCGGTAACGACCACCGCCTGGGGGCCAACGAGGCGCCCCCCGCCGTGGTGTCTGTGTTCCTGGGGGACGAGCTGGCCGCCATTCTGGGCTGCATCGAGTACGACGCCCCCTACACCAGCATCGACACCGGCAAGGTTCGGCTGGGGGTGGACGTGCTGCCCAAGTTCCGCCGGGACACCACCGACCGCAACCGCACCTCCCCCTTCGCCTTTACCGGCAACAAATTTGAGTTCCGCATGGTGGGCTCGGCCGACTCCATCGCCTGCGCCAATATCATGCTCAACACCGCCGTGGCGGAGAGTTTGCGGGTCTACGCCGACCGGCTGGAGGGGGCGGAGGACTTCCAGGCCGCCCTCCAGGCCATGATTCGCAAGACCATTCAGGACCACAAGCGGATTATCTTCAACGGCAACGGCTATGACGACGCCTGGATTCGGGAGGCCACCGAGGAGCGGGGGCTGCTGAACTATCCCGCCACGCCCGACTGCGTGCCCCACCTGCTGGACGGGAAAAATGTGGAACTGCTCACCTCCCATGGGGTGCTGACTAAGGCGGAGCTGGCATCCCGGTATGAGGTGACGCTGGAGAACTACTGCAAGACGATTATCATCGAGGCCAACACCATGATAGATATGGCCCGCACCGAGATCATTCCCGCCGTTCAGGCCTTTGTCCTGGACGCCGCCAGGACTGCCGCCGCCAAGCGGGAGCTGGTTCCGGGCTGTCCCTGCGGCTGCGAGACGGAGCTGGTGAAAAAGCTGTCCGCCCTCACCGACCAGATATACCGGGAGGCCGGCGCGCTGGAGAAGGCGGTGCTGGCTCTGGCCTCCGCCGGAGATATCGGGGCGGAGGCGGAGATGATTCGGGATACGGTGCTGCCCCAAATGGGCCGGCTGCGCCTGCCCTGCGACCGGGCCGAGACCCTCACCCCGAAGAAATACTGGCCCTTCCCCACCTACGGCGACCTGCTGTTTGGGGTGAGGTGAATATAGGCCCCACGGCCCCGGCGGCGCCATCCCGCCGCCGGGGCCGCAGGTGGGCAGAAAGAGGAAAGATATGTGTTCTATCATTGGATATTGCGGCCCCGTGGCCGATTTGGAGACGTTTCAGCGGGGCTTTGACCGCACCAGAAGCCGGGGGCCCGACGACAGCCGGGTGGTCCCGGCGGGGGAGGGCCTGCTGGGCTTTCACCGCCTGGCCATCATGGGCCTGACCCCCGAGGGGATGCAGCCCTTCGAGCTGGAGGGCTGCTATGCTGTCTGTAACGGCGAAATATACGGCTTTGAGAAGCTGAAACGGGAGCTGGAGGAAAAGGGGTACGCCTTCCACAGCGGCTCCGACTGCGAGATTCTGCTCCCCCTCTACCGGGAGTACGGGGTGGACATGTTCGCCATGCTGGACGCGGAGTTTGCCTGCATCCTCTACGACGGGCAGACGGGGGAGTTTATCGCCGCCCGGGATCCCATCGGCATCCGGCCCCTGTACTACGGCTATGACAGCGCCGGGACCATCCTCTTTGCCAGCGAGCCCAAAAACCTGCTGGGCTTGACGGACCGAATGATGCCATTTCCTCCGGGGCACTACTATAAAGATGGCCGATTTGTCTGCTACCGCGATATTGCCAGGGTGGACCGGTTCTGTTATGACGGGCTGGAGGAGCTTTGCAGAAGCATCCGGGAGAAGCTGATCGCCGGGGTGGAAAAGCGGCTGGTTTCCGACGCTAAGGTGGGCTTTCTCCTGTCCGGCGGGCTGGACTCCTCCCTGGTGTGCGCCATCGCCGCCCGCCGGAGCAAAACGCCCATCAAAACCTTTGCCATCGGTATGGATACCGACGCCATCGACCTGAAATACGCCAGACAGGTGGCGGACTACATCGGTAGCGACCACACCGAGGTCATCATCACCAGAGAGGACGTGCTGTCCAGCCTGGAGCGGGTGGTGGAGCTGCTGGGCACCTATGACATCACCACCATCCGGGCCAGTATGGGCATGTATCTGCTGTGCAGGGCCATCCATGAACAGACAGATATCCGGGTGCTTCTCACAGGGGAAATCTCCGACGAGCTCTTTGGCTACAAATACACCGACTTCGCCCCCTCGCCCCGGGCGTTCCAGGAGGAGGCGGAGAAGCGGCTGCGGGAGCTGCACATGTACGACGTCCTCCGGGCCGACCGGTGCATCTCAGTGAATTCCCTGGAGGCCCGGGTGCCCTTTGGCGACCTGGATTTTGTGGAGTATGTCATGGCTATTGATCCCAAACGGAAGGTAAACACCTACGGCAAGGGCAAATATCTGCTGCGGAAGGCCTTTGAGGGGGATTGGCTCCCCGAGAGCATTCTGTGGCGGGAGAAGGCGGCCTTCTCTGACGCGGTGGGCCACTCCCTGGTGGATGACCTGAAGGAGTACGCCGAGAGCCGGTACACCGACGGGGAGTTTGAACGGTTGCGGCGGAACTATGACCACGCCCGGCCTTTCACCAAGGAGTCTCTGCTCTACCGGGAGATTTTCGAGAAGTTCTATCCAGGCCAGAGCAGCATGGTGGCGGATTTCTGGATGCCCAACCGGTCCTGGGCGGGCTGCGACGTGGATGACCCCTCCGCCCGGGTGCTGGCAAACTATGGGGAGAGCGGGGTGTAGGGGGCGGCCTCCGTGCCGCCCCGCCCTTCCCGCGGCTGTTTACCCGGGGCGGCCCAGAGGCCGCCCCCTGCATGATAGGTGACCCGCCGAGGTCGGCGGGTCCCACAATATCAATCAGACGGAGAGACATTATGGAAAAAATCCTTATCATCGACTTTGGCGGCCAGTACAACCAGCTCATTGCCCGGCGGGTGCGGGAGTGCAGGGTATACTGCGAGGTAAAGCCCTGGACCGCGCCTCTGGAGGAATTGAAAGCCTTCGGCCCCACAGGCATTATCTTCACCGGCGGGCCCCAGTCGGTCTATCGGGAGGGCTCCCCCGCCGTGGACAAGTCGATTTTCACCTGGGGGGTGCCCATTCTGGGCATCTGCTACGGCTGTCAGCTCATGGCCCATCTGCTGGGGGGAGAGGTCGTCCCGGCCCAGGACGACTCCGCCCGAGAGTATGGCAAGACCCTTACCCACTACGCTGTCGCCTGTAAGCTGTTCCAGGGCCTGCCCCGGGAAGGGGTGTCCTGGATGAGCCACGGGGACTACATGTCCAAGGTTCCGGTGGGCTTCTCTCTCGCCGCCCGCAGCGGCGCCTGCCCCAACGCGGCCATCGCCGACGAGGCCCGGGGGTTTTACGGCGTCCAGTTCCACCCCGAGGTCAGCCACACGGAGCACGGCCTGGATATGCTCCGGAATTTCCTCTACGGCGTCTGCGGCGCTGCGGGGGACTGGACCATGGGGGACTATAAAAACACCATTCTCCAGACCGTCCAGGAAAAGGTGGGGGGTGGCCGGGTGCTGCTGGCCCTGTCCGGCGGGGTGGACTCCTCCGTGGCGGCTGCCCTGCTGGCCGTGGCGGTGGGCAGGCAGCTTACCTGCGTCTTTGTGGACCACGGCCTGATGCGCCTCAACGAGGGGGACGAGGTAGAGGCCGCCTTCGCCCCCTGGGATATCAACTTTGTCCGGGTGGACGCCGGGGACCGCTTCCTGACAAAGCTGGCCGGGGTCACCGACCCGGAGGAGAAGCGGAAGATCATCGGGGAGGAGTTTATCCGGGTCTTTGAGGAGGAGGCCAAGAAGATCGGCGCGGTGGATTTTCTGGCCCAGGGCACCATCTACCCCGACGTGATTGAGTCGGGAACAGGCGAGGCCGCCGTTATCAAGAGCCACCACAACGTGGGCGGCCTGCCCGACTGTGTGGACTTTCAGGAGATTCTAGAACCCCTGCGCCTGCTCTTTAAGGACGAGGTCCGCCAGCTGGGCCGGGAGCTGGGCCTGCCCGAGTATCTGGTGAGCCGCCAGCCCTACCCAGGGCCGGGCTTGGCCATCCGCATCCTTGGGGAGGTCACCAGGGAAAAGGCGGATCAGCTCCGTCAAGCTGATTTTATCTTCCGGGAGGAGCTGGCCAGGGCGGGGGAGGACCGGCGGCTCAGCCAGTATTTTGCCGTCCTTACCGACAGCAGGTCGGTGGGGGTGATGGGGGACGGCCGCACCTATAACTACACCCTGGCCCTCCGGGCGGTGACCACCTCCGACTTCATGACCGCCGGCTGGGCTCGCATCCCCTATGACCTGCTGGACAGAATCAGCACCCGCATTGTCAATGAGGTGGCGGGCATCAACCGCATTGTGTACGATATCACCAGTAAGCCCCCAGCCACGGTGGAATGGGAGTGAAAAAGGAGGAGCACAGGATGGAAAAACAGGAGCTACTCTATGAGGGTAAGGCAAAAAAGGTATATACGACTCAGGACCCAAAACTTCTGATTGTTGCTTATAAGGATGACGCCACCGCCTTCAATGGCCAGAAAAAGGGCACTATCCACGGTAAGGGAGCCATCAACAACCGGATGACTAACCTGCTCATGGACCGGCTGGAGCGGGAGGGCATTCCCACCCATCTGGTGGAGGAACTGAGCGGCCGGGAGACGCTGGTAAAAAAAGTGTCCATCATCCCTGTGGAGGTCATCGTGCGCAACATCGCCGCCGGTTCCTTCTCCAAGCGGTACGGCGTGGAGGAGGGGGTGGTCTTTGACGCCCCGACCCTAGAGTTTTCCTACAAAAACGACGATTTAGGCGACCCTCTTCTCAACGACGACCACGCCCTCGCCCTGGGGCTGGCCAGCCGGGAGGAACTGGCTCTCATCCGGAAATACTCTCTGAACGTTAACCGCCTGCTCAGGGAAATCTGGGGGGCCTGCGGCATTACCTTGGTGGACTTTAAGGTGGAGTTTGGCCGCCTGGAGGACGGAACCATCGTGCTGGCCGACGAGATCAGCCCCGATACCTGCCGGCTGTGGAATTCCAAAACCCTGGAGAGGATGGACAAGGACCGGTTCCGCCGGGACCTGGGCGGCGTGGAGGAGGCCTATGTCCAGGTGATGAATCGGCTGACCGGGGGCCTGTGACCGGCGGGGGGAGTGAGTATGACAAAGTATATTTTTGTCACCGGCGGGGTGGTGTCCGGCCTGGGCAAGGGGATTACGGCGGCCTCCTTAGGCCGGCTGCTGAAGCAGCGGGGGCTGCGGGTGAGGGTGCAGAAGCTGGACCCCTATCTCAACGTGGACCCGGGCACCATGTCCCCCTATCAGCACGGGGAGGTCTTCGTCACCGACGACGGGGCGGAGACCGACCTGGACCTGGGCCACTACGAGCGGTTTATTGACGAAAATCTCACCGTAAACTCCTCGGTCTCGGCGGGGCAGGTGTATTGGAGCGTCCTGAACCGGGAGCGGCGGGGGGACTACCTGGGAGGCACCGTCCAGATCATCCCCCACATCACTGACGAGATCAAGAGCCGTGTCTACTCTCTGGAAGGTCCCGAGACCGATGTGGCCATTGTGGAGATTGGCGGCACGGTGGGCGACATCGAGAGCCAGCCCTTCCTGGAGGCCATCCGCCAGGTGGCAGCGGAGCGGGGCCGGGACAACGTTATGTTTTTCCACGTCTCCCTTATTGTCTCCATCCCCGGCACCGGGGAGCTGAAGTCCAAGCCCACCCAGCACTCGGCCAAGGAGCTCCTTTCTCTGGGTATCCAGCCCGATGTGATTGTCTGCCGCAGCGACGCCCCGGTCCCCCGGGAGATTCGGGACAAGATTTCCCTGTTCTGCGGCATCCCACGGGAGAATGTCATCCCCAATTTGAACGCCGATCTGCTCTACGAGGCGCCCCTGATGCTGGAGCGGGAGGGGCTGGCCGACGTGGTGGTCCGGCGGCTGGGGCTGCGCTGTCCCGCCCCCGACCTCACCGAGTGGGCCGGCATGGTCCGACGGGCCAAGGACCCGAAGGGGGAGGTGACCGTCGCCCTGGTGGGCAAGTATGTGGCCCTCCACGACGCCTACCTCTCCGTAGCCGAGGCCCTCACCCACGGGGGCATTGAGAACCGGGTGAAGGTAAACATCCGCTGGGTGGACAGCGAGACTGTCACCGACAAAAACGCCGCCCAGGTACTGGACGGCGTGAACGGTGTTCTGGTGCCCGGCGGCTTCGGCAGCCGGGGAATCGAGGGCAAGATTTCCGCCATTCGGTACGCCCGGGAGCAGGGGGTGCCCTTTCTGGGCATCTGCCTGGGGATGCAGATGGCGGTGGTGGAGTTTGCCCGCCACGTCTGCGGTATGGAGGACGCCCACTCCAGTGAGTTCTCCCCAGACACCGGCCACCCGGTCATCGACCTGATGGCCGGCCAGCGGGGGCTCACCGACAAGGGGGGCACCATGCGGCTGGGGGCCTTCCCCTGCTGGCTCACTAGCCGGGACAGCCGGGCCTTTGCCGCCTACGGGGCGGACGAGATCAGCGAGCGCCACCGGCACCGCTACGAGTTTAACAACGACTTCCGGGAGGCAGTTACCGGGGCCGGCCTTGTCCTGACCGGGTTGTCCCCCGATGGGCAGCTGGTGGAGATGGTGGAGCTGCCCGGCCATCCCTGGTTTGTGGGGGTGCAGTTCCACCCGGAGCTGAAATCCCGACCCAACCGGGCCCATCCGCTGTTCCGGGACTTTGTGGCTGCGGCAAAGCGAGCTTGATATACTAATTTTTGAGAATGTTTATCCAAATATCGCTCCTGTCCTGGCATTTCCTGAGCTGTCGTTTTTATAATATTCTGCCCTTATGGTTAGATAGCGTCTGCCCAAGAGACGGGTATTATGATAGAATGGAACTATCTTAAAAGACAGGGGACAGCAAGATGGAAGCATCCTATCACAGACACGACATAAACGATAAAGTATGGGAGTTGCTTGGACCACATCTGCCGAGACAACGAGGCCAGTGGGGTGGGATTGCTCAGGATAACCGCTGTTTTATTAACGCAGTGTTTTAGGTATTGCGAACCGGAGCACCCTGGCGTGACCTGTCTCCCAATTACGGGAAGGGGGCAGCGTTCATCAGAGGTTGCTGCCGTCTCTGGGCTGCCAATATTCCTCCAGTGTAAGAGCCTGTTTAAAATCTCGACGTGTATGGATTGGCGAGTGGATTTTTTGCCCTGCAAGGCAAAAATCCGCAGGCATCCTGACGGATGGCAAGGATTTTTAACGCAGTCAGGGCGGAAAATACGCCGTCAAGACATGCGCGGGGAGATTTTAAACAGGCTCTAAGAGGAAGGAGCGTGGCTATGGCGGAACAGTGCGCCCTGTGCGGCATGCCCTGGAACCGGCATACAGACAGCACCTGGCAGATCTGCGGCCTGGAGATCCCAATCTGCCTCATCTGCGGGGCGGAGCACGCCTTCTCCCTCCAGAAGGAGGACGCCGGCATCCTGCGCATGCTGGCACGGAGCCCCTATCTGGAGGAAAAAGGGCCCATCCTGCGGAAGCTGGAGGCCCGGCGGCCGGCGGCCGCCTCTGGCCGGGCCTGCTCTGACTGCGGGGCGCCTATGGAGCGGAAGCTGAAGGACTTTTTCCTGGGGGAGGGCCGTGGCGGCCTTGCGGCCCTGGTGGCCGGCTCCTATATGGTGGACCTGTACGCCTGTCCCCAGTGCGGCAAGGTAGGGCTGTACACCGCCGGCTTCCGCCCCAAACCGGAGCCCGCCCCGGAGGAGGAGCCCCAGCCGCCCTCCGCCCCGGAGCAGGGGCGCTGGTCCCGGAGCAGACAGAAAAAGCCCCCCTGGGAGAAATGACGGCGAGTGAAACGGAGGATTCCGGAGAACGGGACGGAGAGAAAGGAGCATCGCCATGGCTAAAATCTGCGTATTCTGCGGCAAGACGATTGGCCTGTGGAAAGACCGGGAGCTGCTGTGCGGCAATGAGCTTCAGATATCCTGTGAGGCCTGCTGGGAGCGCTATCAGCAGGCGCCGCCCATCCAGCGGGCCCGGCTGGCCCTGGACAGCGGCCGGGCGGTCAACCCGGACGGCGTCAGACAGTTTTTGGAGGCGGCGGAGAGAAAAGCGGAGAAGGAGCGCCAGCGCCGGGAGCGGCAGCGGGAAAGCCTGCTGTGCTGCGGCCAGCCGATGGCCCGGGAAAGGGAGGATTACACCTTTGTGGATCAAACGCCCCTCCGGCTGTTGCCGCCCCGCACCCCGTCGCTGTATCTGTTCCGCTGTGAGCTGTGCGGCCAGGTGAAGTTTTTCGACGCCCGCTTCTTCGCCGAGGAACAGCCGGAGATCGAAATCCCTGAGCCGCCGGGCGCCCCGGAGCGGGAGCGTGCCGTTTGCCAGCCCGGCCAGAAGCCCCCCTGGGAGAAATGACGGCAAGTGAAACGGAGGATTCCGGAGAACGGACGGAGAGAAAGGAGCATCGCCATGGCTGAGATCTGCGTATTCTGCGGCAAGGAGCTGAGGGCCTTTTCCAAGGACTCCCTCACCTTTGACACCGCCCGCCAGCCGGTGTGCGGGGCCTGCCGGGCCAGGCTGGAGGACAAGTCCATGCTGGACTGCGCCTACCTGGCCCTGGACAGCGGCCGGGCGGCGGAGCCCGACGTGATCCGGGCCTACATCCACCGGGAGGAGGAGAAGCTCCAGGCCCGGCGGGAGGAGGACCCCTTCCTGGTGCGGACCTGCTCCGGCTGCGGGGCGGAGGTCCGGCGGACTGAGAAGGACCTGGCGCTGCTTGCCCCCAACGCCGTCCTCACCCAATGGAACAGCTATCATTTTGTGGATATGTACGCCTGCCCCAAGTGCGGCAAGGTGGACTTCTACGCCTCCCGGTTCCGTAAGGAGCGGGAGCGGGCGGAATCCCCCGCCCCGGAGGAGGCCGTCGAGGAGACCAAACCCGCCGCCCTCCCCCAAAAACGCCGGGAGCGCAAGCCCCCCTGGGAGAAATAGAAAGCGGTGAGCCGAATGAAAATAGAGCGTAAATGCGAAATTTTAGAGAAGAAACAGCTGGGGGACGCCATCTATATGGTGCTGGGCGTGGGGGACATTGTGAGCACATCGGATACGCGCCCCGGCCAGTTTGTCCATATTAAATGCGGCCACTCCCGGCTGCTCCGCCGCCCCATCTCCATCTGTGAGTGGACGGGGAGCCGGGATGGCGACACCCTCGCCATCGTCTTTGAGGTCCGGGGGGAGGGCACCGCCTGGCTGGCCCGGCGGGAGGCGGGAGACTTCCTGGATGTGCTGGGCCCCCTGGGCAACGGCTTTACCATCCAGGACGGCCCCTATCTGCTGGTGGGGGGCGGCATTGGCGTGCCCCCCATGCTGGGCTGCGCCGGGGCTGCCGGCGGCTCCTCCACCGCCATCCTGGGATTCCGCTCCAAGGACAAAGCCATTCTCTTGGACCGGTTCGCCAGTGACTGCGCCAACTGCCTGGTGGCCACCGACGACGGCTCCCTGGGCTATCACGGCTTTGTGGACGCCTTAGTCCGCCAGGAGCTGGGGAAGGAGCGCCACTACCAGGGGGTGCTGGCCTGCGGCCCCAAGCCCATGCTGAAAAGCGTGGCCAAGGTGGCGGAGGAGTTCGGCGTGCCCTGCCAAGTGTCCATGGAGGAGCGGATGGGCTGCGGCGTGGGGGCCTGCCTGGTGTGCGCCTGCGACATGGCGGACGGCTCCCGGAAGCACGTGTGCAAGGACGGCCCGGTATTCGATTCCAAGGAGGTGGACTGGGATGCCTGATGTGAATTTGTCCGTCAATCTGGCGGGGGTGACCCTGAAAAACCCGGTGGTGGTGGCCTCGGGCACCTTCGGCTTCGGCCGGGAGTACAGCCAGTTCTATGACCTGGGGGAGCTGGGGGGCATCTGCGCCAAGGGCCTGACCCTCCACCCCCGGGAGGGCAACCCCGCCCCCCGGATCGCCGAGACCCCCATGGGGATTTTGAACTCCGTGGGCCTGCAAAACCCCGGCGTGGACGCTTTTATTGGGGAGGAGCTGCCCTTCCTGCGGCGGTTTGACACCAAGGTAATCGCCAACATCTCCGGCAATACCCCGGAGGAGTACGGGATCATGTGCGAAAAGCTGTCCGCCGCCGGGGTGGACATGATCGAGGTGAACATTTCCTGCCCCAACGTGAAGGCGGGGGGATTGGCCTACGGCACCCGGCCCAAGCTGGCCGCCGAGGTCACTGAGGTGGCCAAGCGCCACGCCGGCTCCACCCCCGTGATGGTGAAGCTGTCCCCCAACGTCACCGACATCACCGAGATCGCCCGGGCGGCGGCGGACGCCGGGGCGGACGCGTTGTCCCTCATCAACACCATCCGGGGGATGCGGATTGACGTGAACACCCGCCGGCCCGTTTTGAAGATGAACACCGGCGGCCTGTCCGGCCCCGCCGTCCTGCCGGTGGCCGTGCGGATGGTGTGGGAAGTGGCCCAGGCGGTGGACATCCCCATCCTGGGCATGGGGGGCGTGGCCAAGGGGGAGGACGCCGCCCAGCTGATGCTGGCCGGGGCCTCCGCCGTGGCGGTGGGCACCGCCCTGTTCGCCGACCCCTTCACCCCCCTGAAGGTCCGGGACAGCCTGGCGGAAATTGCTGGAAAACAGGGCCTGTCCGCTGTGTCGGGGCTCACCGGCGGGGTAAAGCCCTGGTAGCGTCCCCGGGGGTTTCCTATCCCTGGCTTTGCCCAAGGGGCAAAGCCCGCTCAGTTCACTGTCCGCCCGTTCCGGAACAGGCCCGCTGGGCTCTGGTTCGGGTTTGCCGCCCGCAGGCGAAAAATCCCCAAAGAAAGTGGGAAAAACTATGACAACCATCTATCTCATCCGCCACGCCGAGGCGGAGGGCAACCTGTACCGCCGCATCCATGGCTGGTACAATTCCCTGATTACTGAAAACGGCTTCGCCCAGATCGCCGCCCTGGAGGAGCGCTTCCGGGACATCCCCGTGGACGCCGTCTACTCCAGCGACCTGTACCGGACAAAGACCACCGCCCGGGCGGTCTATGTGCCCAAGGGCCTGGAGCTCCACACCCATCCCGGCCTGCGGGAGATGAACCTGGGGGACTGGGAGGACATGACGTTTGGATTTGTCCGCCACTACTGGCCGGAGGAGCTGGCCCGCTTCAACGCCACCGACCCCGACTGGACCGCCCCCAACGGGGAGGGCTTTTACCAGCTGGGGGACCGGATGGAGCGGGCTGTCCGGGAGATCGCCCTGGCCCACCCGGGCCAGACCGTCGCCCTGTTCAGCCACGGCACCGCCATCCGTCAGTTCCTGGCCCGGGCGGGGAGGATCCCCCCGGAGGAGTGGGGCGGCCAGCCCCACAGCGAGAACACCGCCGTGACCTGCCTCGCCTTCAATGGGGAGGACTTCTCCCTGGTGTACCAGAGCGATTCCTCCCACGTGCCCGAGGAGCTGGCCACCCTGGGCAAGCAGCAGTGGTGGCGGAAGAGCGGCAAGGCCGAGGACGTCAACCTGTGGTACAGCCCCCTGGACCCGGCCCGGGACTGGGACCTCTATCTGGAGGCCCGGCGGGAGGCGTGGGTCACCACCCACGGCCCGGACGTCCCCTTTGACGGGGACGGTTTTTTGGGGCACGCCAAAAAAAATCTCTCCCGTACCCCCTGGGGGGTGACCCTGGCCTTCGCCGGGGAGGCGCTGGCCGGCGTGCTGGAGCTGGACCCCTCCCGCTATGCCGGGGACAACGCCGGGTACATCCCCTTCTGCTACATTGTCCCGGAGCGGCGGGGACAGAATCTGGGGATCCAGCTCATCGGCCAGGCGGTGTCGGTCTACCGGCCCATGGGCCGGGACAGGCTGCGCCTGCGGTGCGCCCCCTACAATGACCGGGCACAGCGCTTCTACAAAAAATACGGCTTCACCAAGATTGGGGACGAGGAGAACAGCCGGGTCCCCCTGGAGATTTTGGAGAAGTACATCGGATACGAGTGTTGATTGGGCGAATGGCACAATATGTCCGAAATCGGACGTAGTTTTGGGACCGAAAGGGCCCCGAAAACCCCCGTCTTGGGGCCGGAAAGAGGCCGAAAAATGAGTTTTGACCGCAACCTTTTTTTACCAATTAGCAGGGATGACATGGCCCGCCGAGGCTGGGAGTCCTACGACTTCCTCCTCATCACCGGCGACGCCTATGTGGACCACCCCTCCTTCGGGACGGCCATCATTGGCCGGGTTTTGGAGGCGGCGGGGTACCGGGTGGCCGTCCTGGCCCAGCCGGACTGGCACGATAAGGAACCCTTCGCCGCCCTGGGCCGGCCCCGGCTGGGGGTGCTCATCGGGGCGGGGAACATCGACTCCATGGTGGCCCACTACACCGCCGCCAGGAAACGCCGGCACGACGACGCCTACTCCCCCGGGCGGAAGGCCGGCCTTCGGCCCGACCGCGCCACCGTGGTCTACTCCAACCGGGTACGGGAGGCCTTTGGGGACATCCCCATTGTCATCGGCGGAATGGAGGCCTCCCTGCGCCGCTTTGCCCACTACGACTACTGGGAGGACAAGGTCCGCCGCTCCATCCTGTTCGATGCCCAGGCCGACCTGCTGGTCTACGGCATGGGGGAAACCGCCACCCTGGAAATCGCCGCCCGGCTGGCCTCGGGCACAGCCGTGAGGGAGATCACCGATGTCCGGGGCACCTGCCTGGCGGTGAGAGACCCCGGCATATGCGCCTACCCGCTGGTGGAGGTGCCCTCCTTCGAGGCGGTGTCTACCTCCAAATCGGACTACGCCCGGGCCAATATGGTGGAGTACCAGGAGCACGACGCCGTGTCGGGCCGGGCCATCCTCCAGCGGCACGGCCGGGATATCCTGCTGGTCAATCCCCCCGCCTTCCCCCTGGGCACGGCGGAGCTGGACCGGATCGCCGAGCTGCCCTATGTCCGGGAGCCCCACCCCGTATATGACCAGATGGGGGGCGTGCCCGCCATTGAGGAGGTGCGCTTCTCCGTCACCCACAACCGGGGGTGCTTCGGGGCCTGCAACTTCTGCTCCCTGGCCTTCCACCAGGGCCGGACCATCTCCGCCCGCAGCCACGACAGCGTGATCCGGGAGGTCACCGCCCTCACCCGGCACCCGGGCTTTAAGGGTTATATCCACGATGTGGGCGGGCCGTCGGCGGCTTTCCGGAGGCCCTCCTGCCAGAAGCAGCTGAAAGCCGGGATGTGCCGGAACCGGGCCTGCCTGGCCCCGGAGCCCTGCCCCAACCTGGACGCCGACCACACCGACTACATGATGCTCCTGCGGAAGCTGCGGGAGATCCCCAAGGTGAAAAAGGTCTTTATCCGCTCGGGCATCCGGTTTGACTTTCTGATGAAAGACCCAAGCGGCGAGTTTTTTACCGACCTGGTCCAGCACCACGTCTCCGGCCAGCTGAAGGTGGCCCCGGAGCACTGCGTGGCCCACACCTTGGACCACATGGGCAAGCCCCATATTGAGGTGTACGAGAGATTCCGGGAGAAATATTTTAAGCTCAACCGCCGGTACGGCAAGGAGCAGTACCTGGTGCCCTATTTAATCTCCTCCCACCCGGGCTGTACCCTGGAGGACGCCGTGGAGCTGGCCGTCTGGCTGAACAAACAGGGCCATATGCCGGAGCAGGTGCAGGACTTCTACCCCACCCCCGGCACCCTGGCAACCTGCATGTGGTACACGGGCATCGACCCCCGGACCATGGAGCGGGTCTTTGTGCCCAAAACGCCCCATGACAAGGCCCTCCAGCGGGCGCTGATGCAGTGGCGGAAGCCCCAGAACCGGAAGCTGGTGCTGGAGGCCCTCCACAAGACCGGCCGGGAGGATCTGATCGGCTACGGCAAAAACTGCCTGGTGAAGCCCGGCCGGGGCCAGCCGGCTTCCAAAGACGGCCAGCCTGCCCAGGGGAAAAAGGACAGCCCCTCCGCCGGGAAGAGGAGGCGGCCCGGCGGGCCGGGAAAACCTGGCGGTTCCCGCCGGGTGGAGCGCAACGACCGCCAGACCACAAAAAACGGCGGGCCTGTCCGGAAAGCGGGCTGGGCCAGGCCCAAAAAGAAAAAATAAGGGGATGGGCCAAGGCCCATCCCGATTTTTAAGGAAATGCTGATTCAATCAGCGCAGGTAGATTTGTGCCGGAAATTTCACCTGAGAAGGGAGAAAACCCCAGGAATCCTGGTGGATTTCAAGATGTTCTGACGCAATCCAGGGGGAATTTATGGCGTGAAGATTGAATCAGTGGTTCCTTACGGATTGATTGCTCCGCCGGTGATGTCCCGGGCGGCGTCGGTCACGCCCCGGCCCACGTCCCGGGCGGCGTTGGTCACGCCCCGGCCCACGTCCTGGGCGGCCCGGCCCAGGTCACGGCCCGCGTTGGCGAGGGCGTTCTGTCCGTCCCGGGTCAGATCCCGGGCGTCCTGGGTCAAGTCACGGCCCGTGGGGTTGTAGCTGCCGTATATCTGGCCGTTGGGGCCGGCGGTGTAGTGGCCGTCGTAAAAATAGTTCCGGCCCTGGTTCATCTGGGTGTTGTACCGCCGGGCCACCTGGCCGGCGGAGACGCTGCCGGCACCGTTGGAGCCGGATTTGGTGCTGCCCGCGTCCCGGTCGGTGTTGCAGGCCGTCAGTGAGGCCGTCAGCGTCAAGGCGAGGGCGAAGGCGATGGCTGCTCGTTTCATCCGTGTATCCTCCCGCTTTCATGTTTGTGGTTGAAGCGACGGAAGTCCCATCCGCCAGATAGTATGTCCGGTTTTTTTTCCGCCTCGCCCGGGAATGAGCGGCAGATTTGGCTTTTTTCTCCGGACTTTCTGAAAAAAGTTCTGGAACGGCCCGGACTTTTTGGAAAAAACTTCGTCTGCCCCCTTGCAATCCGCCGGGCTGTATGGTATAGTGTAAACAGAATCATGGTAGTGTAGGCAAGAGTGGGGTTGAAACTCCGCTCTTTTTAATTGCGAAGCGCCGAATCCCCGAGCAGGGGAGCTTGGACCGGAGCGAGGAGGAGAAACCAAGGCGCTGGGGCGCCTGTTTCGAGTCCGAGACGGAGGGAAAGCGACCCGGCCGTGAGGGGACCGAGGCGTGACAACACCGAAGCGCCGAGCCGTTGTGAACAGGCGAGGCGTGACAACGCCGAAGCGCCGAATCCCCGAGCAGGGGAGAGAACGGCGCAACGGGCCCCATTTGGAATCACAAAAGGACGTGATGATTATGGCAAAGGTGACCGACGCTGTGGCCGCCCTGGCCCAGCCGGTTGTGGCGGCGGCGGGCTGCTCCCTGTGGGATGTGGAGTACGTCAAGGAGGCGGGCTCCTGGTTCCTCCGGGTCTATATCGACAAGGAGGGCGGCGTGTCCATTGACGACTGCGAGGCGGTCTCCCGCCCCCTGTCCGACGCCCTGGACGAGGCCGACCCCATTGAAGGCAGCTATGTGTTTGAGGTGTCCTCCGCCGGGGCGGACCGGGCGCTGAAAAAGCCCGAGCACTTCGCCCGGTTCCAGGGGGCTGAGGTGGAGGTCAAGCTCTACCGGGCCCGGGACGGCCGGAAGGAGTTTGTGGGCCCGCTCCAGTCCTGGCAGGACGGGGATGTGGTCCTAGAGGTAGGCGGCGGGCCCATGACATTTACCAGGCAGGAGATCGCGCAGGTACGGCTGTACCCCCGCTTTTAACCGTTTAGGAGGAGAATTCCGTGGCTAAGAGAGTGACAAAGAAGAAGGTCAACAGCACCGAGATGGACGGCAAGGAGTTTTTTGAGGCCATCCACCAGATCGAGCAGGAGAAGGGCATCAAGCCGGGCTATATGATGGAGAAGGTCACCCAGGCCCTGCTGTCCGCCTACCGCCGGGATCACGAGGGGGTGGGAGAGAACCTGGTGGTGGAGGCCGACGAGGCCGCCTGCACCGTCCGCCTGTTCCTGAAGAAGGAGATCGTGGAGGAGGTTGACAACCCCGCCATGGAGATCAGCCTGGAGGAGGCCCGGGCCTCCCTGCCCCAGGCCGAGCTGGGGGACACCGTCCGCATGGAGGTGAAGGCCCGGAACTTTGGCCGCATCGCCGCCCAGACCGCCCGCCAGGTCATCATCCAGGGCATCCGGGAGGCGGAGCAGGGCATGATCTACGACGAGTTCTGCGCCAAGGAGCACGAGCTGCTCACCGGGGTGATCACCCGGATCGACCCCCGCAGCGGCTCGGTATCCCTGCGGCTGCACTCCGGCGCTGAGTTCACCGACGCCTATCTGGGCGCCGGCGAGCAGGTGAAGGGCGAGCGGTATATGGAGGGCCAGCGCCTGAAGATCTATGTGGTAGAGGTCCGCCGGGCCACCAAGGGCCCCCAGGTCCTCATCTCCCGCACCCACCCCGGCCTGGTGAAGCGGCTGTTTGAGCTGGAGGTCCCCGAGATCTATGACGGCACCGTGGAGATCAAGTCGGTGGCCCGGGAGGCGGGCAGCCGTACCAAGATGGCCGTCTGGTCCTCCGACCCCAACGTGGATCCCCTGGGCGCCTGTATCGGCCCCCGGCACCAGCGCATTGACAATGTGCTCTCCGAGCTGAAAAACGAGAAGGTGGACATCATCCCCTACAGCGAGGACCCGGCGGAGTATATCGCCGCCGCCCTCTCCCCCGCGGACGTGATCTCCGTGGAGGAGCTGCCCGACGGCAAGAGCTGCCGGGTGGTGGTGCCTGACGACCAGCTCTCCCTGGCCATCGGCAAGGAGGGGCAGAACGCCCGCCTGGCCGCCAAGCTCACCGGCTATAAGATCGACATCAAGCCCGAGTCCGCCCCCCTGGAGCCCATTGAGGAGCTGGCCGCCCAGGCGGAGGCCGAGGCCGCCGCGGACGCCCTGGAGGAGGCCATGGCCCAGGCGGAGGAGAACGGGGAGATTGCGGGGGAGTAAGGCCCCCATAGCTCCGGCCCCTCCGAGGCGCGCGAAATTCCAACGCACGAATTTGCGGATTTACACCGCGGAGCGGCAGCGGGCGGAGTTGTGGATACTTCAGAGGCGAACCGCGCCGAACAACCGGCGCAAAACCCACGGAGGGTATCAAAGGAGATTTTCAAGAACCTTGGTTCTTGAACGTCTTTTTGGTTCCTTTTTCGACGGCGAAAAAGAAACTCGCCGCCGGAGCGGCGAAATGTCCCGTCGCCTGCGGGCGGCGACCCCCCATCAATGAAGGAGAGAGAGCCTTGCCCAAGAAAATACCCCTGCGCCAGTGTCTTGGCTGTCGGGAAATGAAACCAAAAAAAGAGCTGATCCGGCTGGTAAAACCGCCAGAGGGGCCGGTATCCCTGGACTTCAAGGGCAAGCTGCCCGGCCGGGGGGCCTATGTGTGCCCCAACCCGGAGTGCCTGAAGCGGATCCGGAAGAGCCGGGCCCTGGAGCGGGCTTTTTCCTCCCTGATTCTGGACGAGGTGTGGGAGAGCCTGGAGGCCCAGATGAAGGAGGTGCCCCCCCATGCCCAATGACCCGATTCTGCATCTGCTGGGGCTGGCCAAAAAGGCCGGCCGGCTGGAGATCGGCGAGGAGCCCGTGGGGGCCGCCTGCCGGGCCCGCCAGGCCCGGCTGCTCCTCCTGGCCGGCGACGCCGCCCCCAATACCCGCCGCCGGTGCGCCCACTTCGGGGAGGCGGGGGGCGCGCTCTGGCTGGAGCTGCCCTTCACCAAGGGGGAGCTGGGGTTCATCCTGGGCCGGTCCTCCTGCGCCATGCTGGCGCTGACCGACGCCGGCTTCTCCGCCGCCATCTGCGGCAAGCTGGCCGCCCGGGACCCGGAGAAGTACGGCCCCGCCGCCCAGCAGCTGCGGGCCAAGGCGGATAAAGCGCTCCAGCGCCAGAGGGAGCAGCGCCAGCATGAAAAGAACTTGAGAGAGGGCAAAAGAAAACCCTGGGTCCCGCCCCCTGGGAAGCAGGAGGGGCGGCCCCCTGAAAGAAAGTCCGCCGGTAAACCGGGGACAAACGTTAAGCCCGGGGAGGCCCCCAAAACAGCCTCCCGTTCCAAGTACGCCGGGGAGAGGCCCGGGGGTTCCCCAACGCCCAGTTCAAGGCGGGGGCGGCTCACAGGAAAATTCCGGCGCGACCCTTAAGAAACGAGGTGGCTTCTATCTATGATGATTAAATACCCCATCCATAAGGTGGCCAAGGACTTCAAGAAGAACGGCAAGGAACTCCCCTCCAAGGAGATCATGGAGATCCTCACCCAGTATGGACATCCCCCCAAGAACCACATGCAGCCTTTGACCGACGAGGAGCTGTCCATCGTCTTTGAGTACCTGACCCAGCACAACCAGATCGACTCCATTGAGTCGGTCTACGCCGACGTGTACCACGAGCCCCAGCCCCCCAAGAAGGAGGAGCCCAAGGCGGCGGAGAAGCCCGCCTCCAAAGGGGGGGAGGGAAAGCCCGCCGCCAAGGGGGAGGCCAAGCCCGCCGTCCCCCAGCAGGCCCAGCAGGGGAAACCCCAGCAGCAGCCCATCCAGCGCCCCGCCACCCGGGTCCCGGAGAAGAAGGTGGTGGACACCCGGGGCGGCCCGGCGGTGAACCTGGACAAGTACGACGAGCGGCTGGAGAGCTTTACCTCTGAAAAGCAGCAGGACCGGGGCGGGAAGCAGAAGTTCCAAGGCCGCAACGCCCAGCGCCAGCGGGGCGGCAAGGGGGCCGGCTCCTTCGGCAACAAGCGCCGCCAGGAGGAACAGGACCGGATGCGCCGCCTCCAGCTGGAGATCGCCAAGAAAGCCCCGGTCAAGGTGCTCATCCCCGATGAGATCGCCGTGGGCGAGCTGGCCTCCCGGATGAAGAAGACCGGGGCCGAGGTGGTCAAGTGCCTCATTAAAAACGGGGTCATGGCCTCCCTGTCCGACGTCATCGACTTCGACACCGCCGCCATCATCGCCGAGGAGATGGGCTGCAAGGTGGAGAAGGAGGTCATCGTCACCATTGAGGAGCGCCTCATCGACACCGCCGAGGACAGGGCCGAGGATCTGGTGGACCGGGCCCCCGTGGTGGTGGTCATGGGCCACGTGGACCACGGCAAGACCTCCCTGCTGGACTATATCCGCAGCGCCAACGTGGTTTCCGGAGAGGCCGGCGGCATTACCCAGCATATCGGCGCCTACCAGGTGGACGTGAAGGGCAGCCCCGTCACCTTCCTGGACACCCCCGGCCATGAGGCGTTTACCGCCATGCGGGCCCGGGGCGCTATGATCACCGACGTGGCCATCCTGGTGGTGGCCGCCGACGACGGCATCATGCCCCAGACCGTGGAGTCCATCAACCACGCCAAGGCTGCCGAGATCCCCATTATCGTGGCCATCAACAAGATGGATAAGCCCACCGCCAACCCCGACCGGATTATGCAGCAGCTCACCGAGTATGAGCTGGTGCCCGAGGAGTGGGGCGGCGAGACCATCGTGTGCCCCATCTCCGCTAAGACCGGCCAGGGCATCGACAACCTGCTGGACATGGTGGTGCTCACCGCCGAGATGCGGGAGCTGAAGGCCAATCCCAACCGCTCCGCCCACGGCGCTGTCATCGAGGCCCGGCTGGACAAGGGCCGGGGCCCCATCGCCACCCTGCTGGTCCAGAACGGCACCCTGAAGCAGGGCGATGTCATCATCGCCGGCACCGCCGTGGGCCGTGTCCGGGCCATGAGTGACCACAAGGGCCGCAAGGTCACCGAGGCCGGCCCCTCCGTCCCCGTGGAGATCATCGGTATGGGCGAGGTGCCCGGCGCTGGCGACGACTTCCACGCCGTGGCCGATGAGCGCATGGCCCGGGAGCTGGTGGAGCAGCGCAAGCACGAGCAGAAGAACAGTGTGGGCGCCACTGTGGGCAAGGTGTCCCTGGAGGATCTGTTCAGCCAGATCCAGGCCGGCGAGATGAAGAACCTGAATGTCATCGTCAAGGCCGACGTCCAGGGCTCCGCCGAGGCGGTGAAGGCCAGCCTGGAGAAGCTGTCCAACGAGGAGGTCCGGGTCCGGGTGATCCACTGCGCCGTGGGCGCCATCAGCGAGAGCGACGTGATGCTGGCCGCCACCTCCGGCGCCATCATCGTGGGCTTCAACGTCCGTCCCGACGCCAACGCCAAGGAGTCCGCCCCCCGCAGCGGCGTGGATATGCGGATGTACCGGGTGATCTACGACGCCATCAACGAGATCGAGGCCGCCATGAAGGGTATGCTGGCCCCCAAGTTCAAAGAGGTGGAGCTGGGCCGGGCGGAGGTCCGCAATGTGTTCAAGATCACCGGCGTGGGTATGGTGGCCGGCTGCTATGTGCTGGACGGCAAGATGCAGCGCAACGCCCAGATGCGCCTGCTCCGGGACAATATCGTCATTTACGACGGGGCCATCGCCTCCCTCCAGCGCTTTAAGGACAGCGTGAAGGAGGTCGCCTCCGGCTACGAGTGTGGTATCACCTTTGAGAAGTTCCAGGACATCAAGGAGGGCGATATCATCGAGGCCTTCCTGATGGAGCAGATTGAAGTGTAAGGTTTGTGAAATACTAAAACGGGGCGGCCGTTTGGCCGCCCCGTAAAATTTTCTCTTTTCTTTGGCAAAATTTCATTGTATAATAAAATATGGCACAGGGCGGGCGCTTTGCGCCCGCCCTGGTTGATTTCACACAGGGGGAAAATAGAGCTATGCACATTTTGTCTATCCTTTTCCCGCCTGGAAATACCAGCCGCCGCCAGTGGGTACTCACTTTTTTGGCGGTCTTCGCCATCATCATTCCAAGCGCCTATTTGGGCCGGGATGTCATTACCCCCGCAATCGCCCAGGCCCAGGCGGAGGAGAGAGGGCTGGATACCTCCTCTGGGCCAACGGGGAATTGGGAATACTGGTCCCTGTATCGAAGGACCCAGGCGCTTTGCACGGGTTGGTGCGCCGCCGGCGGGGTGGTCTTGGGAATCGGCCTTTGTATGTCCTTGGAACATCTGCTGGAGAAGCGGGACCGCCGGATGGCTCTGCCCCGGAACGACCTGGAACGGTGGATTCTAGGCACCTATGCCAATTTCGCCCTTTACTATGGCAACGTTCCAGAGAGAATGGAAGAGAAGGGGCCGATGAAGTTCCTGTCACGCCGGGCGAACCGGGACGCTGTCTGGACATACAACCCCAATACACCGCTGTATCTGGGCGGCAGGCCCCGGGATGAGGAGAACCAGAAGATGGCGGCTCAGGACTTGAAAGACTCCTGGAATATAAACGGCCTCCAGGGGCTGCTGGACGTGGTGGAGTACATGAGCGCCGGAGAGGGGCTGGCACAGTGCGGGGATCAGGCCGGGCGGGCCTGGCAGCTGTGCCGGTCTGCCCAGCTGCTGGGGCTGGCCTATCTGGCGGGCTGGCTGAGCCGGGAGGAGATGGTCAGCCGCTCCTGCCTTGTGGGAAAAACAATCCAGGGGACGTTCCGGGACTGGGAGGAAATGAATGACAGCTATATGGCTGGCTATGAGCGCTGGGCGAGGCGGAATCGATTGTCTCAGGGCATGATTCAGGCCCGCCAGCGTATTCAGCGGGACCTTCAGAGCAGAAAAGACAGCCCTTACCGCCTGCCTTGGCTCTTGAATCTGGAGCCGTCCTACTGGGTCCGAAGAGGGAAAATGGAGAGAGATTTGGGGTGAGGAGGGCTTTGCGTGAGCCGTGTCTATGTTTTGGCCTCCGACAAGCCGCTGACAGGGATGGTCGAGCTGAACTACTACCGCCGGGCGGTGGAGGAGCTGGGCTATCCCATGCGGCCCTGCCGGTATGAGTTTACGCTGGAAAATAAGGAAACGGATTTTAGGAATCTGCGGAGTTATTTAGAGAGAAACTTTTCAGCGGGAGAGACCCTGGAGCTGTGGAGCGTCTGGGTAGGGGACGTGAATCAAACATGCCCGCCCCGGTTCCGGGGCCGGCTGGCGGACTTTGACCGGGAGGCGCTGGAACAGTTTTTGACCTCGGAGGAGCTGTGTTTTACCATTACAGTGTAAAGGAGAAAGCTATGGCAAGCAATCGAATGGGACGGATCAACGAGGAGGTCCAGCGGGAGCTGGCCGCCCTGATCCCCACAGTAAAAGATCCCCGGGTGACGGGGATGATCTCGGTGACGGCGGTGGACGTGACCCCGGATTTGAAATTCGCGAAGGTGTATATCTCCGCGCTGGACAAAGGGGACAGCGAGCAGGTGCTGAAGGGACTGAAGTCCGCCGGGGGGTACCTCCGCCGGGAGCTGGGCCGCTCCCTGAAGCTACGGGCTACCCCAGAGCTCACCTTTGTCCGGGACGACTCCATCGACAAGGGGGCCCATATCCTGGGTATGCTCCGGGACCCCAGCGTGGTCAAGCCGGAGAACCCGGCCAACTCCCATATCATCCTGGACGAGGAGTGACAAGCTATGACAGCAGCCCAGGCGGCCGCCTTTTTGACGGCCCATGACAACTATCTGATCCTGACCCATGTGCGCCCCGATGGGGACACCATCGGCTGCGCCGCCGGCCTGTGCCGGGCTTTGCGGCAAATTGGAAAGACGGCCTATGTATTGGAAAACCCCCAGGCCACCAGCCTGTTTACCCCCTATTTCTCCGGCCTCACCGCCCCGGAGGGCTACACGCCGGAGACGGTGGTGAGCACGGACATCGCCGCCCGGGGGCTGTTCCCGGAGAATGCCCAGGCCTATCTGGAGCGGGTGGACTTGGCCATCGACCACCACCCCTCCCAGGAGTTTTTCGCCCGGGAGACCTGCCTGGACAGCAAAAAAGCCGCCTGCGGGGAGCTGGTGTATGAGATTGTACAACAGCTGTGTCCGCTGACCCCGGAGATCGGGGAGGCCCTCTATGTGGCGGTCTCCACCGACTGCGGCTGCTTTGTGTACAGCAACACCAGCCCCGGCACCCACCGGGTGGCGGCGGCCCTCATGGAGTCCGGCTTTGACCCCTACCCGGTGAACCGGAAGTTTTTCCGGACAAAATCCTTCAAGCGCCTGAAGCTGGAGGGGATGCTGGCCGCCGGGATGGAGCTGCTGGACGGAGGGGAGACCGCCATCGTCTCCCTCACTCTGGAGATGCTGGCCCAGGTGGGGGCGGAGGAGCGGGACATCGACGACATCTCCGCCTTTGTGGGACAGGTGGAGGGGGTCAGGAACGGGATCACCCTCCGGGAACTGCGGCCCGGCGTGGTGAAGCTGTCCCTGCGCTCTGATCCCGGCGATTTGAACGCCAGCGCCGTGTGCGGCCTGCTGGGGGGCGGAGGCCACGCCGCCGCCGCTGGCGCCACCGTGGAGGGCGACATGGCGGCGGCCCGGCTGGCTGTCCTGGACGCCATCCGGCGGGTTCGAGAAAGCTAGGAGGCCTGATGGATGCCCAACGGAATAATCGTCATTGACAAGCCCCAGGGATGGACCTCCATGGATGTGTGCGCCAAGCTGCGGGGCGTTTTCCATGAGAAACGGGTGGGCCACGCCGGAACCCTGGACCCCATGGCCACCGGGGTGCTGCCCGTGTTTTTGGGCCGGGCCACCCGGGCGGTGGAGTTCGCCGATAAATCCGATAAGGAGTATATCGCTGAATTAAAACTGGGAGTTATCACCAACACCCAGGACACCAGCGGCGAGACACTGGAGGAGCGCCCCGTCCAGGCCGGACGGGAACAGCTGGAGGAAGTCCTGGAGCAGTTCCGGGGGGAGATCCTCCAGATCCCCCCCATGTACTCCGCCATCAAGATCAACGGGAAAAAGCTCTACGAGCTGGCCCGGAAGGGCCGTGAAGTGGAACGGCCTGCCAGGGCGGTCAACATTAAATCCCTGGAAATACTGGGACAGCAAGGGAAAGATCTTTACACAATTAAGGCCCGCTGCACCAAGGGGACCTACATCCGCACCCTGTGCCACGACATCGGCCAGGCCATGGGCTGCGGGGGGTGTATGGCCTCCCTGCGGCGGACTATGGCGGCGGGCTTCACCCTGGAGGACGCCGTGACATTGGAGGAAATTCAGGCCGCCGCTGACCCCGCCGCCCTCCTACTGCCGGTGGACGACTATTTCAAAGCCCTCCCGGCCTGTACCATCCGGGGCAAGGCCCTGTTCCGGGCGAAGAACGGCAACCCCTTCCTCTGGGAGCTGCCCGACGGCGATTACCGGGTCTACGGCCCGGAGGGGGAGTTCCTCCTGCTGGGCCGGTGCGAGGGGGGCGTAGTGGCCACCATCAAGAGCTTTTTTGAGGTGTGATGTTCCATGGAAAAACAACGCAGAGTCATCGCCCTGGGTTTTTTTGACGGGGTACATCTGGGCCACGGCGCCCTGCTCCGGGCGGTGGGGACAGCCGCCGGCCGGCTGGACGCCGTCCCCTGCGCCTTTACCTTCGACCGCCAGCCCGCCGCCGCCATCACCGGTTCCCAGGTGCCCCTGCTGTCCAGCGTGGAGGACCGTATCTGGCTCATGCGGAAGTGGTACGGGATCCAGGAGGTCATTGTGGCCTCCTTCGATGCCATGCAGCGCATGGGCTGGGAGGATTTTATCTCCCAGTACCTGGTGGGGGAGCTGGGGGCGGTCCACGTGGTGGCCGGCCATGACTTCCACTTCGGCTACATGGGCAAAGGGAATCCCCAGCGCCTCCAGGACAAGTGCCGGGAGCTGGGGGTGGGCTGTGACATCGTGGGCCGGGTGGAGCGGGACGGGATTACCATCTCCTCCACCTACGTCCGCAACCTGGTGGCCCAGGGGGAGATGGAGCGGGCCAACCAGTTTTTGGGCCACCCCCATATCCTCACCCAGCAGGTGACCCACGGCAAGAAGATCGGCAGCTCCGCCCTGGGCTTTCCCACAGTAAACCTCCAGGTGCCGCCGGGGGTCATCGTCCCGGCGTTCGGGGTGTACGCCTCCCGGGTGTGGTTCGACGGCCAGTGCCGCCCCGCCGTCACCAACGTGGGGGTCCGGCCCACCGTGGCGGACAACGACGGCCGGGTGACGGTGGAGGGGTTCCTGCTGGACTTTGACGGCGACCTGTACGGCCGGCAGGTGCGTATGGAGTTCTACCGCTTCCTGCGGGGGGAGCGGAAGTTCCCCTCCCTGGAGGAGCTGGCGGCGGAGATCGGCCGCAACGCCCAGCAGACCCGGGATTACTTCAAGCGAATTTCCTAAAATTTGCCAGGAGGCATAGGTTTGGGCTGATGTGGGCAATCCCTGAAGCAGGATTAAGCAATCATGCCCGGCTCCCGGGAGGGAGAGAAAGGACTGCGGGGTTTTATGGGATTTTTTTATCTTCTGCACCATGACCAGCACGCCAGATATGACAGGATGTTCCGTTTCCTGTGGATCTATGTCCTGCTCCTGGGGGTGGCGGGATTCCTGCTGGACACGCCGGAGAACATCGTCAGGGGCCTGGTGGAGATTGTGACCACTGAGGACGCCCTCATTACCGACTACGTGCTGGTGGCCGGGCCGGGGGCGGCCCTGGTCAACTCCGCCCTGGTCACCGCCATCAGCATCTGCGTGCTCTACCTGTCCAAGGACGTGCTCAACGGCATGACGCTGGTGGTGATCGGCCTGATGTCAGGCTTCTCCCTCTTTGGGAAGAATTTTGTCAACATCTGGCCCATCCTCCTGGGCGGCTGGCTCTACCCTAAGCTGCGGAAGGAGCCCATCGGCAGCTACGCCAACGTGGCCCTGATGGCCACCGCCCTGTCCCCGGTGGTGAGCTATATCTCCCTGGACAACGGCTGGGGCAACCCCCTGCTGGGGATGGCGGTGGGGCTGGTGATCGGCTTCATCATGCCCCCGCTGGCGGGGTATACATACCGGATCCAGAACGGTATGAACCTATATAACGTGGGCTTCGCCTGCGGCCTGGTGGCCCTGATCTGCGTCCCCCTCATTTCCTCCCTGGGGGCGGCGCCCACCCTGCGCTACTGCTGGGCCACCGGCTATAACCAGACCTTCGGCGTGGTGCTGGGGGTACAGTGTACAGGGCTGATCCTCAGCGGCCTGTTTTTCAGTAAAAAACCCACCTGGGCCGCCTGGGCGGGCTACCGCCGGCTGCTCCTTACCAGCGGCCGGGCCCCCAGCGACTACCTGCGTATGTTCGGCCCCGCCCCGGTGCTCATCAATACCGGGGTCAACGGCCTGATCGCCATGGCCCTGATCCTGGCGGTGGGGGGCGACCTGAACGGCCCCACCGTGGGGGCCATCATGACTATCATGGGCTTCTCCGCCTTTGGCAAGCACGCCTTCAACATCATACCGGTGATGGCCGGGGTGGTACTGGGAGGCCAGCTGATGAGCTGGGGGCTGGATGACAACAGTGTCCAGCTGGCCTGCCTGTTCTGCACCACCCTGGCCCCCATCTCCGGCTACTTCGGCTGGCCCTACGGGGTGCTGGCGGGTTTTCTCCACTCGTCAGTGGTGCTGTTCACCAGCTCGCCGGTGGCGGGGATGAACCTGTACAACAACGGCTTCTCCGGCGGACTGGTGGCCATTGTCCTGTACCCCACCATCATCGCCATTGCCCAGCACCGCAAGCCGGTGCTTCAGGACGAGGACTACTTCGACCAGCTGGAGCACGACGAGCCGGTGATGCCCCCCGAGCCCCACGAGATCAGCGAGGAGCGGGAGGAGTAAAGGAAGTGTCCAAACCACGGAGATTTGATTGGGGTTTCCCCCGCCTCTGGCGGGGGAAACCCGTCAATGAATCTTCTTGGCGGGCACTCCTGGTTAGAGTTTGCGGGGGAGGTTTCAGAGAAAAAGCGGCTGTTTTCCCACTGGAAAACAGCCGCTGTGCCATGGCCCGGAGGGTCAGAACAGCAGGGATACCGCCCAGGCGGCGGCCAGGAACCCGGTGAGGTCGGCGCACAGGGCGGCGGGGACGGCGTACCGGGTCCGGGTGATACCCACGGCGCCGAAGTAGACGGCGATGGTGTAGAAGGTGGTCTCGGTGGAGCCCAGCATCACCGCCGCCGTCCGCCCCAGCTGGGAGTCCGGCCCGTAGGTGGAGATGAGCTCCGCCCCCACCCCCAGGGCGGCGGAGCCGCTGATGGGCCGCACCAGCATCAGAGGCAGCAGCTCAGAGGGCAGGCCCAATTTGTCCAGCACAGGGGAGAGGGCCACGGCCAGCAGCTCCAGCGCCCCGGAGGCCCGGAGCATATACACCGCCGTCATCAGCCCAACCAGGGCGGGCACAATGCGGACCAGGGTCTCCAGGCCGCTCCCCGCCCCCTGGACCAGGGCGGAGTAAACATCCACCCGCCGGCCGGCGGCGTACAGGGCGATCCCGCCGATGGTCAGGGGGACGATCATGGTAAACAGCAGATCCATCTCAGTCCCTCCACACCTTGGAAAGCAGCCGGCACATCACAACGCCCGCGCCCACGGAGAGGGCGGAGGCCAGCCAGGTGGCCGGCAGGATGTCAAAGGGGGCGGCACTCCCCGCCGCCGCCCGCACCGAGGCCACTGTGGTGGGGATCAGCTGGATGGAGGCGGTGTTGCACACCACCAGCATGCACAGGCTGTCAGAGGCCACGCCGGGGCTCCTCCGGGCCATCCGGCGGGCGGCCTCCAGCCCCAGGGGGGTGGCGGCGTTCCCCAGCCCCAGCAGGTTGGCGGAAACGTTGGCGGAGACGCTGTCCATAATCCCCTGGTCCCCGGCCACCTGGGGGAACAGCAGCCTCAGCGCCGGCCGCAGCAGGCGGGAGAGCTTGTCAGCCAGCCCGGAGCGGCGCATGACCTCCATCACCCCCGTCCACAGGCACAGCATCCCAGCAATGGACAGGGACAGCTCCACCGCCGCCGACGCCCCCTCCACCGCCGCAGCGGCCACTTCCGGCCCCCGGCCAGTGGCCAGGCCGCACAAAATGGACACCACAATCATCCCTGTCCAGATTACCGTCATGGTCAAGATCCATCACCTCTTTTGTCCATGGATACGGCCCCAGCTGGAAAAACATGTATGCTGTGACGGTAAAATTTACAGAAAAATCCAGCCCAAAACCGCTTTCGGTCGAAATTTCTACATTTTTTCCCCTAAATTGTCCCAAATTGATAGTTGACACGATATTTTTTTGTCGGTAAAATAGGGGTGTGAAAAATATTGCTCAAGCCCCCCGCCAAGAAGGGCTTTGATCGTGGTTTTGACACAGATAAAAAGGAGGCACATCACATGAAATCTACTGGTATCGTCCGCAAGGTAGACGAGCTGGGCCGTATCGTACTGCCCATTGAATTGCGCCGCACACTGGACATTGAGGAGAAAGACGCCCTGGAGATCTATATGGACGGCCCGTCCATTGTGCTGAAGAAGTTCCAGCCAGCCTGCATCTTCTGCGACAATGAGAAGGATATCGTGGAGTTCCGGGGGAAGAACGTCTGCCCCAGGTGCCTCCAGGAGATGAACGGACTGTTCCGAAAATAAGGCCCGGCCCCGCCAGGAAGGGGCGCAAAAAAGCCCGGGAGAGCGCTGCCAGCACTCTCCCGGGCTTTTTATGGTTCTTGCGCTCAGGCCTCGGTGAGGGTCAGCCCGGCCAGAACCCAGCCGAACATGGTGTCCTGGGACCGGAGCTCGGCCTGGAAGGTCATCAGATCGGAGCCGTCCACCAGATAGACCAGGGCGCCTTCCGCCTGGAGCCTGCCGGGGGCGGCGGTAGTATCCCGCACCTGGAGCTGGGCCAGGTCGTTGCTGCCGCATACCACCTGGTAGCAGCCGTTGGCCCGGTCGTAGGTGAGGCGGTCGGACAGGCCGACGGGCGGGGGGCCCATTTTGGACAAATCCAGCCCCAGCGCCGCGGCGTAGTCCTGGGCTACCTCGGCGGGGAAGGCGAGCCAGTCCCCGTCGGGCTGGGAGCGGCTGTCCAGCTGGCCGTAGAGGGAGAGCATATTGTAAACCGCCTCCCAGGCCAGGGCGGTGTCGCTGGGATCGAAGGTGTCCGCTCCGTGGTTGGACATGGCCAGCACAACCCCGTGGAGGGCGGGGGACATGACCTCGGCGGCCTCCGCCTGGGCGGGGATGGAGCCGGGGACGTAGTCCTGTGCCTGGCCGGCGGGGGAGGCCTCCTCCACGTCATCGGCCAAGGCGGTGCTGCTGAAGGGTAAGATCAACAGGGCACAGGCCAGGGCGGTCAATAAGAATTTTTTCATTTGAGGGACCTCCTTTCCAGTTTGTACACTCAGTGTACCACAAGCGCTTGTTACCATCCTATCGAAGCTGTTACGAGATGATAAAAAAATGGTTACAGTTTGGTTTCAGTTTCCGGTTCGGGGGGGCTGCCGAGGCCTGGGAGGGGCTGTCCACAGGGACAACCTATGCCGGACAGCCGGCGGATATGCCTGCCCCGGCCAGGCCCATTGGGAGCTGGGCGTGTCCCCAAGGGGGTGTTTTTATGGGGGGCTCCCCGGAGGAGGCGGGGGAAGCCCGGGAGAGGCCTTCTCAATGGACACGCCCGGTGACTGCCTGGTGGTTGACCATCGGGGCGGTTTTCGGTACAATAGAACCAAGAACCTGTTATTCTTTTAGACGGGGAACGCCCAAGATTTGTTCCCGGTCCCGTGAAATAAATTGAGGAGTCTTGACCTATGCTGAACCATGACCAGGAAATTCGATTTGCCAAGGCCCGCCGGAGGGCCATAGAGCGGGAGTTTTCCAACCTCAACCCGGAGCAGCGCAAGGCGGCGCTGGCCACCGAGGGCCCCCTCCTGCTGCTGGCCGGGGCGGGGAGCGGCAAGACCACCGTGCTCATCCACCGGGTCGCCAACCTGATGAAGTACGGCCGGGGGTCGGACAGCGCCGAGGCGCCGGGGTTTGCCACCGAGGACGACCTGGCCTTTCTGGAGGAGTACGCCCGGACCGGCCAGGGGGACAAGGGCCGCCAGGAACAGCTGTGCCGCCTGGAGCCCGCCGCCCCCTGGACCATCCTGGCCATCACCTTCACCAACAAGGCGGCCGGGGAGCTGAAGGAGCGGCTGACCCGGATGCTGGGCCCCTCGGCCAACGACATCTGGGCCAGCACCTTCCACTCCGCCTGCGCGCGGATCCTCCGGCGGGACATCGACAAGCTGGGTTTTTCCACTTCCTTCACCATCTACGACACAGACGACTCCCTGCGGGTCATCAAGGACTGCCTGAAGGACCTGAACGTGGACGACAAGCAGTTCCCGCCCCGGTCGGTGATGGGGTACATCTCCCGGGCCAAGGACGCCATGAAGCTGGCCCCGGAGTATCTGGCCGAGTGCGAGAAGTCCGGGGACTTCCGCCTGGGCAAAATCGCCAAAATCTACATGGAGTACCAGCGCCGGCTGTGGGAGGCCAACGCCCTGGACTTTGATGACATCATCCTCCACACCGTCCGGCTGCTGAAGGGGTTTGATGACGTACGGGAATATTATCAGCGGAAATTCCGCTACGTTTTGATTGACGAGTACCAGGACACCAACAACCTCCAATATCTCCTGGCCTCCACCCTGGCGGGGGGATATGAGAACTTCTGCGTGGTGGGCGACGACGACCAGTCCATCTACCGGTTCCGGGGGGCCACCATTGAGAATATCCTCTCCTTTGAGAAGCAGTACAAGGGGGCCCGGGTCATCCGCCTGGAGGAGAACTACCGCTCCACCGGCCATATCCTGGACGCCGCCAACGCCGTGATCCGCAACAACCAGGGCCGGAAGGGCAAGGAGCTGTGGACGAAGGCGGGGGCGGGGGAGATGCTCCAGCTCTACACCGCCATGAACGAGAACGACGAGGCCCGGTATGTGGCCGACCAGATCCTGGAGGGCTTCGGCCGGGGCCGGAAGTGGAAGGACCACGCCATCCTCTACCGGATGAACGCCCAGTCCAACCAGATGGAGCAGGCCTGCAAGCGCAACGGCATCCCCTACCGCATCATCGGGGGCACCCGGTTCTTTGACCGGGCGGAGGTTAAGGATATGATCGCCTACCTGGCCGTCCTCAACAACCCGGAGGACGACCTGCGGCTGTCCCGGATCATCAACAACCCGCCACGGGGCATCGGGGCCAAGACGGTGGAGACCGCACAGGAGATCGCCCGCCGGGACGGGGCCTCCCTGTACGCCGTGGTGGACAACGCCAGCATGTACCCGGAGCTGGAGCGCCCCGCCAAAAAGCTGGGGGAGTTTACCGCCCTGATCCAGGGGCTGCATATGCTGCTGGTGGAAAACCAGCTGACCCTGTCCGCCTTCTACGAGGAGCTGCTGGCCCGCACCGGCTACGCCGTGATGCTGGAGAGCAAGAACACCGTGGAGGACCGCGCCCGGCTGGAGAACGTGCGGGAGCTGCTCACCTCCATCAACAGCTATCTGGAGAACCGGGCGGATCAGGAGGAGTCCCTGTCTGACGCCCTCCACGGCTTCCTGGACGAGATCGCCCTGTACACCGACCTGGACAGCCACGACCCCGACCAGGACTGCGTGGTGATGATGACGATGCACGCCGCCAAGGGCCTGGAGTTCCCGGTGGTCTTTGTGGTGGGCGCGGAGGAGGGCATCTTCCCCGGCATCCGGGCCATCGGCGAGACCGAGGAGATGGAGGAGGAGCGCCGCCTGTGCTACGTGGCCATGACCCGGGCCAGGGAGAAGCTCTACCTCACCTGCGCCGGCCAGCGGATGCTCTTTGGCCGCACCAGCAGCAATCTGCCCTCCCGCTTTGTGGAGGAGATCCCCGCCCAGCATTTAGAGCGGTCGGGCCGCTCCTTCCTGTCCGAGGCGGAGGAGGGGGACGGCTGGGGCGGAATGCCCAGCCGCTCCTCGGGGTACGCCGGCTATGGCGGGGTTTACGGCGGCCCCTACCAGCGCACCGCCTACGGGGCGGGCCGGGCAGCCCGGCAGGAGCGGAGCCCCGGAGGGACCGCCCGGCCGGCGGGCGGGA
>CAMTMC010000012.1 GCA_947073515.1 uncultured bacterium
CGGTGTGGGCAAGACCGATCTGGCCTCCGCTGTGGGCCTGGGGCTGACGGAGCGGGCCGCCGCCGGGCTGGCCCTCCTGATCCGTATGGCCCTCGTGTAAATAAAAAGCCAGTCAGGGCTGAGGGCGTTGTTTTAAGAAACCCTGTAGGGGCGGCTATCAGCCGCCTGCGGGCGCGTAATACGCGCCCCTACAGATCGTTTCTCATCTCAACGCCCCGTTTCCTGGCTGGCTTTTTTGACGCTCCGCCCCCAGAACCGGTATTCACAAGCTCATCCGGCATGTTCCCTTATGAATACCGGTTCTCAGTCGTCCAGCATCCGGTAGCCCAGGCCCAGCTCGGTGTGGATGTACTTGGGCTCGGAGGGGTTCTCCTTCAGCTTCCGGCGGATGTTGGCCATGTTGACCCGGAGGATCTGGTTGCTGCCGCTGCCGCTGTAGGGGCCCCACACATGCTCCAGGATGAAGTCGTAGGTGAGCACCTTGCCGGCGTGGATGGCCAGCAGCTCCAGGATTTTGAACTCGTTCTGGGTGAAGTGGATCTCCTCCCCGCCCAGCAGAACCAGGTGGCGGGTCAGGTCCACGGTCAGGTCCTTGATCTGGTACACGTCCCGCTGGATGCCCTGGCTGAGTTTCATCCGGCTGGCCCGGCGCAGGGCGGAGCGGATGCGGGCCAGCAGCTCGGACACGCCGAAGGGCTTTACCACGTAGTCGTCCGCCCCCATGTCCAGGGCCTTCACCTTCTCCGCCTCCCGGTCCCGGGCGGAGATGATGATGACCGGCGCCTCCCGGGGCAGGCCCCGGAGCTGGGACAGGATCTCCAGCCCGTCCATATCGGGCAGGCCCAGGTCCAGCAGCACCAGGTCCGGGCTGTGGGAGAAGAACAAGGACAGCCCCTCCCTGCCGCTGAAGGCGGGGATGGCCTTGTAGTCGTTGGCGGACAGGGCCCGGCTGATGAAGTTGCTGATGGCCCGCTCGTCCTCAATAATCAGGATGGTCTGTCGGTCAGTCATGGGTGGTCTCCTCCATAGGCAGGCCGAAGCGGAAGACCGCCCCGCCCTCTGGGTGGTTGCCGGCGCTGAAAAAGCCGCCGTGGGCTTTGACGATGCTCTGGCAGACGGCCAGGCCGATGCCCATGCCCCGGGTGGCGTCCCCGGTGAGGGAGCGGTCCAGGGGCCGGCCCGCCTGGATGGCCTGGCACACCTGGGGGGACAGGCCCCGGCCCCGGTCCCGGACCTCCACCACCGCCCAGTCCTCCTGCCGGGACAGGGCCATGGTGATGTGCTCCCGGTCGCCGGAGTGGCGGATGGCGTTTTCCAGCAGGTTGATCATCACCTGCTTGATCAGCAGGGGGTCCATAGGCAGGTAGAGGATGTCCTCGCTCAGGTCCAGCTCCACGGGGCAGTCGGGGAAGCGGCGGCGGGTGGTGAGCAGGGCGTCCCCGGCCACCTCCTCCAGCATCTCCTCCCGCTTTTTCAGGGGGAGGGTGCCGTCCTGGATGCGGGTGACGGACAGCAGGTTCTCCACCATGGTGATGAGGGCGTCGGCGTCCTCTTTGATGTCGTTGAGCAGGGCCTTGTTCCGGGGGGAGACCTCCTCCGCCCCCAGCAGCACGGCGGCCGCCCCGGAGATGGCGGTGAGGGGGGTGCGCAGGTCGTGGGACACCGCCCGGAGGATGTTGCCCCGGATGGTCTCCCGGTCGGACTGGCGCTGGATGGCGGCCTTCTCGGCGTTGAGGCGCTCGTTCTGCTCGTACAGGGCCTTGGCTTTTTTCTCCCGGCGGACGGCCTCGGTGGCCTGCTTCTTCACCCGGGCGGTGAGGGCGCACACCACGCAGGAGATGAACACCATGGACAGCGTGGCCACCGGGTAGCCCGCCCGGCTTAGGGAGAACTGGGCGAAGGGGGCCATGAAGTAGATGTTGATGCTCACGGCGCCCACGATGGAGGCGGCGATGCCGTAGATATACCCGGTGGTGAGCAGGGAGATGAGCACCACCGCCAGCACGAAGACCAGGGCGGAGTTGTTCTCCTCGCCGGTGAGCTGGATCAGGAAGTTGCTGGCCCAGAAGGCCGCCCACAGGAAGAACCCCGTCACCGCCAGGTTCCGGGGGACGGCGGGCAGGCGGTGGACCTGCTGGTCCAGCCAGCTGTACAGGGCGGACAGGCGGGCTTTCATGGGGCGGGCATCTCCTCTCAGGTCTGTTGGGACGATTATAGCAAAAAAACCCCCGGGCGTAAAGGACGGCGGGAAATTATATGGGATCTTTACAGCCTCCCGGGGGGAGGGGAGCGGCCAACCCGAAGCGCTTCGGGTTTCCCCCGCCTCCGGCGGGGGAAACCCGGAAATAAATCTTCCCGGCGGACACGCCCGGGGGGCGTAAGATATTGTATCCCGCCAGGAAAAATGGTATAATAATCTGATTTCCGGCTAAAGCCCGGGATACTGGAGAAAAGGGGCTGTCAAATATGACCTATCAAGAGGAATTCATCACCTTCATGGTGCGCTCCGGCGTGCTGACCTTCGGGGACTTCACCACCAAATCCGGGCGGAAGACCCCCTACTTTGTGAACACCGGCAACTACAAGACCGGCGCCCAGGCCGCCAAGCTGGGGGACTACTACGCCGCCTGCGTCCAGGAGAACATGCCCCAGGGCATTACCTGCCTGTTCGGCCCGGCCTACAAGGGGATCCCCCTGGCGGTGTCCACCGCCGCCTCCCTGTACCGGGACTATGGCCGGGACCTGCCCTACTGCTTCAACCGCAAGGAGGCCAAGGACCACGGCGAGGGGGGCTCCATGGTGGGCTACAAGCCCCAGGCCGGGGACAGCGTGGCCATCATCGAGGACGTGGTCACCGCCGGCACCGCCGTGCGGGAGTCCATTGAGCTGTTCAAGCAGGTGGCCCCGGTGGAGATCAAGGCCCTGTTTGTCTCCGTGGACCGGATGGAGCGGGGCACCCGGGACTGCTCCACCCTGGACGAGCTGCGCCAGGACTTTGGCATCCAGGTCTTCCCCATTGTCACCGTCCGGGAGGTGATCTCCTTCCTCCACAACAACCCGGTGGACGGCAAGGTGTACATCGACGACGCCATGAGGGAGAAGATGGAGGACTACCTGGCCCAATACGGGGCGAGACGCTAAACAGGCTCTAAGCCCCGGGCCGAGAAGAGACAGAGAGGAGGGCCCGCCATGGCGGAGGGGAAAAAGTCCATCCACGCCGGCCACCGCCAGCGGATGAAGGAGGAGTTCCTGGCCACCGGCGGCCAGGGCTGGCCCGACCACAGGCTGCTGGAGCTGATGCTGTTCTACGCCATCCCCCAGGGGGACGTGAACCCCCTGGCCCACGCCCTGCTGGACCGGTTCCACTCCCTGGCCGGGGTGATGGACGCCCCTGTGGAGGAGCTGGTAGCGGTGAAGGGGATGGGCCTCCACTCCGCCGCCTACCTGAAGGTCCACCTGGCCGCCCACAGCCGGTATATGGCCGTCCGCTCCGGGCCGGGGCAGGTGGTGAAAACCCTGGAGGACGCCCGGGACATCCTGGCCCCCTATTTCTACGGCGCCCAGCGGGAGCTGGTCTACACCCTGTGCATGGACAGCCGGGGCAAGCTGCTGGGGGTGGGCCGGGTGTCCGAGGGCAGCGTGTGGAGCTCGGAGGTGAACCTCCGGGAGCTGGTGAAAATCTGTATGGGCCTCAACGCCGCCTACTGCTACCTGGCCCACAACCACGTGAGCAACCTGGCCCTGCCCTCCCAGGCGGACTGGGAGACCACCAACACGGTCTACTCGGTGCTGGAGGCGGTGGGCGTCAAGCTGCGGGACCACCTGGTCTTTGTGGACGGGGACATGGTGTCCCTGAAGCTGTCCCACCGCTCTGGCCGGGCCATGATCTATCAGATGCGCCCCTTGGACGACTGGAACACCTAAAAATATAGAAAAGTATCTTGATCTAGAACAATAGTTCTGCTATAATAACCCAAAAAGAGGGGAGGCGGCCCCATGCCGAAGTTTGAAGTGGTATCTGAATACACGCCCTCCGGCGACCAGCCCCAGGCCATCGGCGCCCTGGCCCAGGGCATTGAGATGGGGCTGGACGAGCAGACCCTGCTGGGGGTCACCGGGTCGGGCAAGACCTTCACCATGGCCAAGATCATCGAGAAGGTCCAGCGGCCCACCCTGGTGCTGGCCCACAACAAGACCCTGGCCGCCCAGCTGTGCGCCGAGTTCAAGGAATTTTTCCCCAACAACGCGGTGGAGTACTTTGTCTCCTACTACGACTACTACCAGCCGGAGGCCTACATCCCCCACACCGACACCTTTATTGAGAAGGACTCCTCCGTCAACGAGGAGATCGACCGGCTGCGGCTGTCCGCCACCGCCTCCCTGCTGGAGCGGCGGGACGTGATCGTGGTGTCCTCCGTGTCCTGCATCTACGGCCTGGGCGAGCCGGAGGATTTTGCCAAGATGATGGTGTCCCTGCGGGTGGGGGCCCGGATCGAGCGGGACGAGCTGCTGCGGAAGCTGGTGGCCATCCGGTACGAGCGCAACGACATCGCCTTTGAGCGCAATATGTTCCGGGTCCGGGGGGACACGGTGGAGGTGTGGCCCGCCTACTGGAAGGACACCGCCATCCGGGTGGAGTTCTTCGGGGACGAGATCGACCGGATCAGCGAGATCAACGTGGTCACCGGCTCGCCCGTCCGCCGGCTGCAAAATATCCCCGTCTGGCCCGCCACCCACTACGTCACCCCCAAGGACAAGATGGACGCCGCCGTCCAGGAGATTTATCGGGAGATGGAGGAGCGGGTGGCCTATTTTGAGTCGGAGAACAAGCTCATTGAGGCCCAGCGGATCAAGCAGCGCACCCTGTACGACATTGAGATGATGCAGGAGCTGGGCTACTGCTCCGGCATTGAGAACTACTCCCGGGTGATCGAGGGCCGGCCGGTGGGCTCCCCCCCAAACACCCTGATGGACTACTTCCCAAAGGATTTTGTGCTGTTCATTGACGAGAGCCACGTCACCCTCCCCCAGGTGCGGGCCATGTACAACGGCGACCGGGCCCGGAAGGAGAGCCTGGTGGAGTACGGCTTCCGCCTGCCCTGCGCCTTTGACAACCGGCCGCTGAAGTTCCCGGAGTTCGAGAAGCGGGTGAACCAGATCGTCTACGTCTCCGCCACCCCCGGGGAGTATGAGCGCTCCCGGTCGGGCCAGATCGTGGAGCAGGTCATCCGGCCCACCGGCCTGCTGGACCCCAGGATCGAGGTCCGGCCGGTGGAGGGCCAGATCGACGACCTCATCGGCGAGATCAACACCCGTACCGCCCGGGAGGAGCGGGTGCTGGTGACCACCCTCACCAAGCGGATGGCGGAGGATTTGACCGCCTACCTCCAGGGGGCGGGGATCAAGGTGCGGTATATGCACCACGACATCGACGCCATGGAGCGGATGGAGATTATCCGGGACCTGCGGCTGGGCACCTTCCATGTGCTGGTGGGCATCAACCTGCTGCGGGAGGGGTTAGATTTGCCGGAGGTGTCCCTGGTGGCCATCCTGGACGCGGACAAGGAGGGGTTCCTCCGTTCGGAGACCTCCCTGATCCAGACCATCGGCCGGGCCGCCCGGAACGCCCAGGGCATGGTGGTCATGTACGCCGATACCGTCACCCCCTCCATGCGCCGGGCCATAGACGAGACCGAGCGCCGCCGGGGGATCCAGGACGCCTATAACAAGGAACACGGCATCGTGCCCAAGACGGTGATCAAGTCGGTGCGGAACCTGCTGGAGATCTCCGCCGGGGAGGAGGACACCGCCGAGCGGCGGGGGGAGGTCCAGGGCCTCACCAAGCAGCAGAAGGCCGAGCGGATCGCCCGCCTGGAAAAAGAGATGCGGGAGGCGGCCAAGATGCTGGAGTTCGAGCTGGCCGCCGCCCTCCGGGATCAGATCATCGAGCTGAGAGGGAAGTAGCGCATCTCTTTTGGGGCCCCATCGCGGATGGGGCGGCGCGGTAAGCGCCGTAAATTCGGAGCCCCAATAAGGGGCGGAGAATTTCCGGAGGCCGGGCTTTGCCCGGCCGAGGATTGTAATGAACGGGAACCCGTCCGGGCCTGCCCGGATGGGAGGATGCGGGAGGCGGCCAAGATGCTGGAGTTCGAGCTGGCCGCCGCCCTCCGGGATCAGATTATCGAGCTGCGGGAGAAATAGGCGGGTAGTCCGATTCGAGTTCCGGTAGGTCAGAGGCCAGCATGAGACCCACATGGACACCGTGGGTGAAGGCCTGTACCCCCCAGCATATCCTCAAGCTGCCAAGTAAATCAACGGATAAGAGCCGCTGGCGGTCGGGAAGATGTTTGGAAAATTCTTCCCATTCCCGTTTTTGTGTTTGGTAAAATTCGGGGAAATTAATATCATCGAATTGAGGCGCTGCATAGCGGTCGTAAAGCCATTCATAAAAACCGTTCATTTTGTCCATCTCCATATGCGCAATTTAGTGATGTGTACACCGTTATAATAGTCGCAATTTTATGATGTGTCAAGGGGGTGCGGCATGGAAATTTTGAAAAATGCGGGCGAGAGAATCAAAGCCCTCCGTGAAGAAAGAGGGGTGACCCAGAAGCGAATGGCAGAGATTTTAGATTGTACCCCCAGCCATTACCAGAAAATTGAGTATGGCAAGGTCAATATTTCCGTCACAGCATTGTATGTTTTGGCAGAATATTTTTGTGTTTCCACGGATTATATTTTGGGTCGTACAGATAATCGGGAGGTCAGCCGTTGATATGCCAAAAAAAGACGAAAAAACCAACGTGGCCCGGCTGCTGGATCAAAAAAATATCCCTTACACCTCCCACCGCTACGACCCCGAGGCGGGGCTGGACGGGGCGGGCGTGGCCAGACAGCTGGGCCAGGACCCGGCCCAGGTGTTCAAGACCCTGGTGGCCCGGGGGGCCTCTAATACGGTGTACGTGTTCGGCATCCCGGTGGAGGAGAGCCTGGATTTGAAAAAAGCCGCCAGAGCCGTGGGGGAGAAGTCCGTGGCCATGATCCCCCAGAAGGAGCTGCTGCCCCTGACGGGGTACGTCCACGGGGGCTGCTCCCCGGTGGGGATGAAAAAGCGGTACCGGACCGTCTTCCACGAGACGGCGGGGCTGTTCGGCACCATCATGGTGTCCGCCGGGAAAATCGGCTTCCAGGTGGAGCTGGAGCCCGCCGCCCTCATGGCCCTGGTGGAGGGGACAACGGCGGATTTGACCGTGTGAGAGGAGGGGCCCATGGGAGTTTTGAAGAAATGGCGGGAGATGTCCTGGTTCCGCCGGGTTCTGGTGGCCCTTTTGGCCGGGATGATCCTGGGAGGTGGAATCGCCACCACCGTTGTGACGGGGCGGGAGGGGATTAAGTACCAGGATACCCTGCTGCTCCTCACCCGGGAGGGGGAGGCCTGCCGCTATACGGGCAGGCTGGACGGGGAGCGGGCGGAGTTTACCGTCCGCCCCGGCGGCCTGGTGGAGTACCGCTGGGGGGAGGAGGCCTACGGCCCCTATCAGTATGTGGGATATCCGGAACCCGGAGAAGGCGGAGCCGTCGGACTGGTATCTCTTTTCGGAGCGAGTCACGTGGATTGCTTGCACCGGCCTGGCCGCCTACCTTTACTGGATAAACCTGACCGGGATCAACTAGAACCTGTATTCACAAATGCAAACGGCCGTCTAAGCGGGCATTTTGCTGTCCCGCCCCGTTGGGAAATCTTAAAATCTACCCAGGATTCCGGCGATTACCCGCCTAACGGGCCAGGCAAACTTCCTCGCCCATCCGGCATTTTCGCTTATGAATACCGGTTCTCAGCCCATTCTCAAAATCGCTGACCCTGTGTCCATCCCGGGAGGGAGATACTACACGATAGGAGGAAACGTATGGCCAGCAGTCCTGAGTTTGTCAACTACATCTGTGAGCAGCTGGAGGGCCTGGGGGCGGTGCGCTCCCGGAAGATGTTCGGGGAGTACATGGTCTATCTGAACGACAAGCCGGTCATCATCGTCTGCGATGACCGGGCCATGGTGAAGACGCTGCCCTGCCTGGAGGGGCTGCTCCAAGGCCGGCCCGCCGAGCCCCCTTACCAGGGGGCCAAGGACCACTACCTGCTGGACCCGGACGACCGGGACACCCTGCGGGAGGCGGCCCGGCTGGCGGAGGAGGCCACCCCCCTGCCCAAGAAGAAAACCCCCAAGAAAAAGGAGGCCGCCCCGCCGGACGGCCCCCCGCCCTGGGATATCGCCTGGCCCCAGCAGATGAAGCCGGCCCTGTCCGACATCGGGGCCTGGGTGAAAAACCCCCTGTTTGAGGCCCTCACCGGCTGGATGGCGGACACTTACGGGGTGGAGCCGTCCATTGAGTTCAGCAGGTGCTCCATGGACAGGGGCTGGAACGTGAAGTATAAAAAAGGGAGCAGGCCCCTGTGCGCCCTGTATGTCCGGGAGGGGTGGTTCACCGCTATGGTGACCCTGGGGGCCAAGCAGCTGCTGGAGCTGGAGGCCCTGCTGCCCGCCTTCTCCGCCCCCTTCCAGGCGCTGTATGAGAGGACGCCCCCGTTCAACGGCGGCAAGTGGCTGGTGATTGATGTGAAAGAGGCGGAGCGGCTGGAGGAGGTCCAGCGGCTGATCCTCATGAAGGCCAAGCCCGGGAAAAAGAAGGCTTGACATAAAAAATTCATTCCGGTATTGTAGGGGCGGCCTGGGGCCGCCTGGGGGTTCCGCCGCCCCGGCGGCGGGTTCCTTTTTCGGCGTCGAAAAAGGAACTCGCCCCGCAGGGCGAAACCCTGCCCCTCACGCCGTCTGGGGACGGCAAAACCCCCGCCGCCGGAGCGGCGAACCATCTCCCGGCGGCCCAAGGCCGCCCCACACCTACGACGAACCACACGCAAAGGAGAAAAACCATGCACACACACATTTCCGTCAAGGGCGCCCGGGTGAACAACCTGAAAAACGTCGATGTAAAAATCCCCCGGGACAAGCTGGTGGTGCTCACCGGCCTGTCCGGGTCGGGCAAATCCTCCCTGGCCTTTGACACCATCTACGCCGAGGGCCAGCGGCGGTATGTGGAGTCCCTGAGTTCCTACGCCCGGATGTTCCTGGGCCAGATGGAGAAGCCCGACGTGGACTACATCGACGGCTTGTCCCCGGCCATCTCCATCGACCAGAAGACCACCAGCAAGAACCCCCGCTCCACCGTGGGCACCGTCACGGAAATTTACGACTACCTGCGCCTGCTGTGGGCCCGGGTGGGCACCCCCCACTGCCCCGTCTGCGGCAAGGAGATCAAACAGCAGACCATCGACCAGATCATCGACCAGGTGCTGGCCCTGCCCGAGGCCACCCGCATCCAGGTGATGGCCCCGGTGATCCGGGGGAAGAAGGGGGAGCATGCCAAGATCTTCGAGGACGCCCGGAAGTCCGGCTACGTCCGCTGCCGGGCGGACGGCATCGCCTACGACCTCAGCGAGGAGATCAAGCTGGAGAAGAACAAAAAGCACGACATCGAGATCGTGGTGGATCGCCTTGTCATCCGGGAGGACATCGCCCGCCGCCTCACCGACAGCGTGGAGATCGCCTCTAACCTGGCGGGGGGCCTGGTGGTCATCAACATCCCCGGGGAGGACCGGGACATCCTCTTTTCCCAGAACTACGCCTGCGAGGACTGCGGGGTGTCCATCGAGGAGCTCACCCCCCGGATGTTCTCCTTCAACAACCCCTTCGGCGCCTGCCCCGCCTGCACCGGCCTGGGTTCCCAGATGAAAATTGACCCGGACTTAATCATGCCCAACAAAGGCCTGTCCATCATCGAGGGGGGGATCACCGCCTCGGGCTGGAACAACATCAAGGCGGACGGCATCTCCCGGATGTACTTCGACGCCCTGGCCAAGAAGTACAAGTTCAAGCTGAACACCCCCCTGAAGGACCTGCCGCCGGAGGTGCTGGACGTGATCCTCTACGGCACCAAGGGGGAGAAATTGACCCTCCACTACGACCAGCCCCGGGGCCAGGGCACCCTGTACCAGCCCTTTGAGGGCATCGTCACCAACCTGGAGCGCCGCTACCGGGAGACCCAGTCCGACTCCATGAAGCGGGAGCTGGAGGAGTGCATGTCCAAATGCCCCTGCCCCGTCTGCCAGGGCCGGCGGCTGAAAAAGGAGTCGCTGGCCGTCACCGTGGGGGGGCTGGACATCGACAGCTGCTGCCGGAAAAGCGTCACCGAGGCCTACGGCTTCTTTGACCGGCTGGAGCTCAACCCCACCCAGACCATGATCGCCCAGCGGATTTTGAAGGAGATCAAGAGCCGCCTGGGGTTCCTGCGCTCGGTGGGCTTGCAGTACCTGACCCTCAGCCGGGAGGCGGGCTCCCTGTCCGGCGGGGAGAGCCAGCGCATCCGCCTGGCCACCCAGATCGGCTCCTCCCTCATGGGGGTGCTGTATATCCTGGACGAGCCCTCCATCGGCCTGCACCAGCGGGACAACGACATGCTCCTCCAGACCATGAAGGATCTGCGGGACCTGGGCAACACCCTGCTGGTGGTGGAGCACGACGAGGACACCATGCGGGAGGCCGACTATATCATCGACGTGGGCCCCGGCGCCGGGGTGCACGGCGGCACCATTGTGGCCGCCGGGACGCCGGAGGAGGTCATGGCCCAGGAGGGCTCCCTCACCGCCGACTACCTCACCGGGAGAAGGAAAATCCCCGTCCCCGACCAGCGGCGGAAGGGGAACGGGAAGTATCTGAAGGTCTTCGGCGCCGCCGAGCACAACCTGCGGGAGATCGACGTGGAGTTTCCCCTGGGCACCTTCACCTGTGTCACCGGGGTGTCCGGGTCCGGGAAATCCTCCCTGGTGAACGAGATTTTGTTCAAAAAGCTGGGGGCTGACCTGAACCGCACCAAGACCCGGGCGGGGAAGCACCTGCGGATCGAGGGGGAGGAGTTCCTGGACAAGGTTATCAACATCGACCAGAGCCCCATCGGCCGCACCCCCCGCAGTAACCCCGCCACCTACACCGGGCTGTTCAACGACATCCGGGAGCTGTTTGCCTCCACCCCCGACGCTAAGAGCCGGGGCTACGGGCCGGGGCGGTTCTCCTTCAACACCCGGGGGGGCCGGTGCGAGGCCTGCTCCGGCGACGGCCTGCTGAAAATCGAGATGCACTTCCTGCCCGACATCTACGTCCCCTGCGAGGTGTGCAAGGGCAAGCGGTACAACCGGGAGACTTTGGAGGTGCGCTACAAGGGCAAGAACATCTACGAGGTGCTGGAGATGACGGTGGACGAGGCCCTGCCCTTCTTCGAGAACCTGCCCCGGATCTACAACCGCCTGCGCACCCTGGAGGAGGTGGGCCTGGGCTATGTGAAGCTGGGCCAGCCCTCCACCGAGCTGTCCGGCGGCGAGGCCCAGCGGGTGAAGCTGGCCACCGAGCTGTCCAAGCGCTCCACCGGCAAGACCATCTATATCCTGGACGAGCCCACCACCGGCCTGCACAGCTACGACGTCCACCGGCTGATCGAGGTGCTGCAAAAGCTGGTGGAGGGGGGCAACACCGTGGTGGTCATTGAGCACAACCTGGACGTGATCAAAACCGCCGACCATGTCATCGACCTGGGCCCCGAGGGGGGCGACGGGGGTGGCACGGTGGTGTGCGCCGGGACGCCGGAGGACGTGGCGGCCTGTGAGGCCTCCTATACAGGGCGGTATTTGAGGAAGATGCTGTAAAATTGGGGGGTCCCCCCGGGGAGGGCAGGGTTTCGCCCTGCGGGGCGAGTTTCTTTTCCCACGTGGGAAAAGAAACCAAAAGGACGCTGGGGGACGATGTTGATGCGGCCTTGCTCTGGTAGGGGCCGGCAAGATTTGTGTCTGCTCACACCGCCTTTACCTCGGGCCGAAATGTAGGGGCCGCCGTTCCCCCGCCTCGGTTCCCGACCAGACTTGGGGAGTCGTTTCACCCGCCGGGATTACTACGACAGGCCGCCCGGGGGGGTGTATGTTTATCCCTTACCCGCCCGGCCACGGGGCCCGGTGGATCGCCGCCGAATCCCGGGGTTGCGCCCTAATGGCGGCCGAAGGCCGCCCCCAAACCGGAGCCCAGCGCAGCGGGTCCGGTTTGGAGAGGAGGAGCAAGGGAACGTAGCGAGCAATTCCCGCAAGGGAGTTGCGAGTGCAGTGGACTTTGCGACGACGATGCCGCCGGGGCGGCGGAACCTCCCGCCCTCCGGGGAGGGAGAAAGCCTCTAACATCCCCAGGCGGAAGCTGTGGGAAAAAGCCAAATAATTGCTGGCGTCCAGAAGGTGAAAAAAGGGCTCGGGCATATCGCCCTCTTTCCAAAGGGCCTGCGACTGTGTATAATAGGCCTGATAGTCCCGGTCGCCATCGAAATCCAGGCGGGCCCGCTCGACTTCCTGGTTATATAGGGCTCTGAGGGTTTCTTTCATAAACAACACCACCAAGCACGAATTGTTATGCCGTCATTATAGCACGAATTAAAATTATGTCAATAGGGGTGGAGAAATCATGGAGATTATTTTGCCCAGCTTTGCGGAACGATTGAAACCGCTGAGAAAAAGCAAAAACAAGACGCAGGTTGAGATGGCGAAGCTATTGGGCTGTACAGACCGCCACTATCAAAAAATTGAGTACGGCAATATCAACGTCCCCGCCACGACAGTGGTCTTCCTGGCGGACTATTTCGGCGTGACCGCTGACTATCTGCTGGGACGGGAGTAAGTAATGGAGATTATTTTGCCCAGTATCGCAGCGAGACTCGGTCCGCTTCGCAAAGTAAAAGGACTGAAACAGAAAGAAATGGCGGAATTACTGGACTGCACGGTTCAGCACTATCAAAGGATAGAATATGGCAAGGTCAACATCCCCGCCACGACGGTAATCTTCCTGGCGGACTATTTTGGCGTGACCACCGACTATCCGCTGGGACGGGAGCCGGGGGCGCTGTCCCCCGGTCAAGACTGAAACGAGGTCATAGGGAGCTTCTATGGAACTGATTGATTTTCTCACCAACACCATCCAGGGCAAATGCCTGTTTACCATGCTGGTATCCATGGTGCCCATTGTCGAGCTGCGGGGGGGCCTGCCCTTCGGGGTGGCCCTGGGCCTGCCCTACCACCTGGCCTTCCCGGCGGCGGTGACCGGCAACCTGATCCCCGCCCCCTTCATCATCGTCTACATCCGCCGGATTTTTGAGCTGATGCGCCGCTACATCCCCCGCCTCAACGGCCTGGTGGACGGGCTGGAGAAGAAGGCCCACCTGAAGGGGCGGAAGGTGATGAAATACCAGTATATTGGCCTGTGGCTCTTTGTGGCCATCCCCCTGCCGGGGACGGGGGCCTGGACGGGCTGTCTGGCGGCCGCCTTCCTGGGGATGCGGCTGAAGAAGGCCATGCCCGCCGTGGTGCTGGGGGTGCTCACCGCCGGGTGCGTCATGCTGGCCCTCACCCATGTGGGGGTGAACCTGTTCTCCGGGGCGGTATAGCGCACACCCGGGCCCGGCGGGGCATAGAATACCCCGGAGGTGTTGCCCTGTGGGTGTATTCTGGGATGCTCTGCTGGCCGCCGCCTGCGCGGCGGGGCTGGCGTTTGTGGGCTGGTGGCTGTTCGGGCTGATCCTGCGGCCCCTGCCGGGCCGGGAGGCCAAAATTATCCTCCCCGGCCGGGGGGAGGGCACGGACCTGGAGCAGCGGCTGCGGACCTTTATCTGGCTGCGGAGCCTGGGCCTGCTGCGGTGTACCATCGTCATCGCCGACGTGAGCCTGACCCCCCAGGGCTGGGAGCTGGCCCTGCGGCTCACTGCCCGGTGGCCCGACGTGGCGCTGTGGCCGGCCAGTGATCTGGGAGATTATATTGCCCGTACGTAGGGGGGATTTTGCCGTCCCGGGACGGCGGGAGGGGCGGGGTTTCGCCCTGCCGGGCGAGTTTCTTTTTCGACGCCGAAAAAGGAACCCGCCGCCGGGGCGGCGGAATCCCCCCGCCCTGACGGGCTGTAAAACCTGACGAGAGGAGGCAATGTCCATGGAACAGCAAGAGCTGGAGCTGCTGGAGGGCACTGTCTCCGCTGTTATTTTCCAGAACGAGGAGAACGGCTACACCATCCTCAAGCTGGACGTCCACGACGAGGAGGTCACAGTAGTGGGGGCTATGCCCGGGGTGGCCCCGGGGGAGTTCCTGTCTGTCCGGGGGCGGTGGACCCGCCACTACACCTACGGCCCCCAGCTGAAGGCGGAGATTGTGGAGCGCCGCCTGCCCCAGGGGCTGAAGGAGATCTACCACTACCTGTCCTCCGGGGCGGTGAAGGGGGTGGGCAAGACCACCGCCCGGCTGATCCTGGAGGAATTTGGGGAGGACGCCCTGACCGTCATCGAGGAGGACCCCGGCCAGCTCACGAAAATCAAGGGGATCTCCCCCAAGCGGGCCCAGCAGATCGGCGGCGTGTTCCGCCAGCAGATGGGGACCCGGCGGCTGATGGAGTTTTTGACGGAGCACCAGCTCCCCCTGGAGCTGGCGGCCCTGCTCCGGCGGGCCTACGGGGACGTGGCCCTGGAGGTGGTGCGGAACAACCCCTACCTGCTGGTGAACGAGGAGTTCCAGGTGGAGTTCTCCCAGGCGGACGCCATCGCCCTGTCCCTGGGGGTGGGGCATGAGGACCCCCTCCGGCTGGAGGCGGGGCTGATTTTTGAGCTGGCCCACAACAACCTGAACAACGGCCACACCTTCCTCCCCAGGCGGAAGCTGGTGGAGGCCACCGCCACCCTGCTGGATGCGCCCGCCGCCCTGCTGGAGGAGCGGCTGGACGCCCTGGTGGCCCGGGGGGAGGCGGAGCTGGAGCCGGTGGCCGGCCAGGAGGCGGTGTACCTCCCCGCCCTGTGTGAGGCCGAGCGGTTCATCGCCCAGCGGGTGGCGGAGATGAGCCGGGCGGAGCTGCTGCCCCCCGACGGGCTGGACAAGCTCATCGCCAAAATCCAGCGGGAGCAGCGGATCACCTACGCCCCCCAGCAGCGCCGGGCGGTGGAGCTGGCCGCCCGGCGGCAGGTGGCCCTCCTCACCGGCGGGCCGGGCACCGGCAAGACCACCTGCCTGAAGGGGGTGCTGGCCCTGTTTGAGCGCATGGGGTTGGACACCGCCCTGGCCGCCCCCACCGGCCGGGCGGCCAAGCGGCTGGGGGAGCTGTGCTCCGCCGAGGCCAGCACCATCCACCGGCTGCTGGAGACCAGCTTCGATCCCCGCAGCGGGAGGCTGGTGTTCACCCGGAACTCCTATAACCCCCTAAAAGCTGGCGCCGTCATTGTGGACGAGACCTCCATGGTGGACGTGCCCCTGCTGGCCGCCCTGCTGGATGCCCTGGAGGACGGCTGCCGGCTGGTGCTGGTGGGCGACCCGGACCAGCTGCCCTCGGTGGGGCCGGGGTGCCTGTTCGCCGACCTGATCCGCAGCGGGGTGGTGCCCACCGTGCGCCTGACGGACATCTTCCGCCAGGCGGCCCAGTCCGCTATTGTCCGCAACGCCCATTTGATCAACCATGGGGAGCTGCCCGACCTGCGGCGGAAGGACGGCGACTTCTTCTTCCTGGGCCGGGGGACGGCGGAGGACGTGGTGGACACGGTGGTGGACCTGTGCCGCCGCCGCCTGCCGGAGCGGCTGGGCATCCCGGTGAGCGAGATCCAGGTGCTCTCCCCCACCCGGCGGCGGGGGACGGGCACCCGGGCGCTGAACCAGGCCCTCCAGCAGGCCCTGAACCCGCCCCGGGAGGGGAAGGGGGAGCGGCGCTTCGGCGACTGGGTCTTCCGGGCCGGGGACAAGGTGATGCAGGTGCGCAACAACTACGACATCCTCTGGCGGGAGGAGGGGGGGGCCGACTCCGGAATGGGGATGTTCAACGGGGACATCGGGGTGATCCGGGCCGTGGAGAAGGAGACTGTCATTGTGGACTTCGACGGGAAGATCGTGGAGTATTCCCCCGACCAGCTGGGGGAGCTGGAGCCCGCCTTCGCCGTCACGGTACACAAGGCCCAGGGCAGCGAGTACCGGGCGGTGATCCTGGCCGCCCTGGACGGGGCCCCCATGCTCATGACCCGGGGGGTGCTGTACACCGCCGTCACCCGGGCCCGGGAGCTGTTTATCATCGTGGGCGGCGGGGAGGCCGTGGCACGGATGGTGGAAAATAACCGCCAGACCAGGCGGTACTCCGGTCTGAGGGCCCGGCTGGCGGAGGAGGGGTAGGGCGGCCCCAGGCCGCGGGGGGTGCCGTCCTGTGACGGCAAAGCAAAAAAACCAGGCGGGCTAATCCGCCCACAACAGAGGAGGAACAGCTATGACCGACCGTGAACTGGTCCAGAGAGCCTTTGAGATGCACCAATATTCCTACGTGCCCTACTCCAAATTCCCGGTGGGGGCAGCGCTGCTGCACAAGGACGGCCGGGTGTTCACTGGCTGCAACGTGGAGAACGCCGCCTACGGCTCCACCATCTGCGCCGAGCGGACTGCCCTGGTGAAGGCGGTGAGCGAGGGCTGCACCCAAGGCTGGACGGCCATCGCCATCGCTGGGACGGGGGCGGACTTCTGCTGGCCCTGCGGGGCGTGCCGTCAGATGCTGTATGAGTTCGCCCCGGGCCTGCGGGTGCTGGCCGCCCGGGGGGACGGCGCTTTTGAGGAGGCGGCGCTGTCCGACCTGCTCCCCCGGGGCTTCGGGCCCGCCTCGCTGGCGTGAATGAAACCGGTGAAAAACGCCACACTGAGAAAAAAACAGGAGAAAAACAAAATGGACAAACATGTCATCCTCCGCAATGAGGAGGAGCGGGACTGGCCTGCGGTGGAGCGCCTCACCCGCCGGGCCTTCTACAACCAGTACGTCCCTGGCTGCGTGGAGCACTACCTGGCAAAGCGCCTGCGGTCCCACCCGGATTTTATCCCGGAGCTGGATCTGGTGCTGGAGCTGGAGGGCTAGGTGATCGCCAACGTCATGTACACCAAGAACCGGCTGGCGGACGAGGGCGGGGAGGAGAGGGAGATCCTCACCTTCGGCCCCCTGTGCGTGGCCCCGGAGCACCAGCGGAAGGGATATGGCAGGCTGCTGCTGGAGGGGTCCTTCCAGCGGGCGGCGGGGCTGGGGTACGACACGGTGGTCATCTTCGGCGACCCGGCCAACTACGTGTCCCGGGGGTTCAAAAGCTGCAAAAAATACAACGTGGCCCTGGAGGGGACAGGCTTCCCCGCCGCCATGCTGGTGAAGGAGCTGCGGGCGGGCGCCCTGGACGGCCGCCGGTGGTACTACCGCCAGAGCGCCGCCTATGAGATGGACGAGGCCGCCGCCCGGGCCTACGACGACGCCCTCCCGGAGAAGCTGGAGAAGAAGTGGCTGCCCTGCCAGGAGGCCTTTGAGATCCTCTGCCAGGCCGTCCTCCCGGAGGGGCCCGGCGGGTTAAATTGAAAAATTTACCCCGGACCCGCGCCGTATAAACGGGGGAAAACTGCCAGACACTACCCCTGGAACCAGAGATAAGGAGGTGTCTGACATGGTTATGGACAAAATCGCCCTGACGCTGCTGATCATCGGCGGCCTGAACTGGGGCAGCGTGGGCCTGTTCCAATTTGACCTGGTGGCCTTCGCCTGCGGCGGTTCCGGCAGCATGATCAGCCGGGTGATCTATACCCTGGTGGGCCTGTCCGCCGTGTGGTGCGTCACCCTGCTCTTCCGGGACCGGGATCCCGTGGAGGAGAGGCGCTGACCCGCCCGGCGCCGGTTCCCATTTGAACAGCGAAAGGCCCGCCCCACAGGGGCGGGCCTTTTGGCCTGTATTGCCTTATCTCGTGCGCCGGTTCTTCAGACCCAGGACGCCCAGGCCCTTGGCGGGCTGCTCGTTGGAGTCGGGCCGGGTGGTGAGGGCCTCCCGCACCTGGAGCTTTTTCTCCTGGTCCTCCACCCGCTTGGGGGGGCGCATGGTGCGGAAGACGTGCTCCAGGGGCTTTTGGGACTCCTCCACCGCCTTGAGCATCTGGGGGGACAGGCTGCTCCCCGACCGGAGGGACAGCGCCCGGTAGACCATTTTAAAGATGTTGTGCTCCTCCTCATACCGGTCGGCCAGGTCGCTGCACAGCATGGCGGTGTGGACCAGCTGGGCGGACAGGGGGATGTTGTCCCGGGCCAGGGCGGGGGGGAAGCCGGAGCCGTCATAGTCCTTGTGGTGGTAGATCGCCGCCTCGGCGCAGTAGGTCATCAGGGGCTCCCACTCCTTGGGGCCGCCCTTGAAGAACTCGCCCCCCAGCCTGGCGTGGAGCACATATTGGGAGCGGCCGGGCTCGGGCTGGTTGGGGCCGGCCAGGAGGACCTCGTCGGGCAGGGCCAGCTGGCCGATCTCCGCCAGGCCGGCGGCCATGCCGATGAGCTTGGCGTCGTAGGAGGTCAGCCCGCACTCGGGGAACAGGGAGCAGTAGGCGCTGGCCAGGGCGCTGGTGATGATGCGCAGCCGCTGCACATAGCTGGCGAAGGAGGGGTCCCGGAACTGGCAGAAGCTGAGGAAATTTTTCTGCCACCACTGGGTCAGCTCCTCGGCCTTGGCCAGGGGGATCTTCCCCGCTGGGGCGTTGGGGTCCTCCGCCTCCTCTTCTTCCTCCTCGTCGCCCCAGGCCTCCTCAATGATGCTCTTGATCCGGTTCTGGGTGGCCACCGGGGCCAGCGGCTTCACCAGGAAGTCGACAGCCCCCATCTCCACGCCACGGTAGACCCACTCGGGCTCGGCCTCGGCGGTAAGCAGGATCACCGGAATCCGGGGCCCGCCCTCCAGATCCCGGATTTTCTCCAGCACGGCGAAGCCGCTGGGGCCCCGCTGCAGGCAGATGTCCAGTACAATCAAAGCCAGCTCCTTGGTGTGCTTCCGCACCTGGTCCACCCCCTCGTAGGCGGTGGCGGCCCGGAGGACCCGGTAGTCCTTTTTAAATATCTCATTGAAAATCGCGCGATCCAGCTCGGAATCGTCGATAATCAGCAGAGTGTTCCGCATAGCTGATCCCCCCCTTACTGTGTTGTGCTGCCGGAGTGCTCGATCTCCTCAATCTCACCCAGGGCGGAGGCGAACTTTTCTCCCGCGGCCTCGATCTCCTCCAGAAGGCCCTCCAGCTTGGTGACGTTGCGGAATTGGCTGACCCTGAACTCGGTGAGGCTGGCCTGGGCGGCGTCGGCAATCTCGTTGATGCCCAGGTTGATGGCGAAGCCCTTCAGGTTGTGCAGGTGGAAGTGGAAGGCGTCGCCGTCCTGCTGGGCCATGGCCTCCCGAATGGTCGCCAGGTGCAGCTCCTCAGGCAGGCGCTTGATGAATTCCAGATAGAGATTGTCGTTGCCCATGAGCCGCTCCACCGCTCCATCCACATCGACATCGTTGTTCCGCAGGACGTTCAGACAGCTCTGCATCTCATCCATATTTCAGTCGTTCCTTTCTTGACCGATTTTCGCCCCCGTCCCGCCCCCGGGGCGGCGGAGCGCAACAACCCTATTATATCACAGATTCCCGGATTGGGCTAGGGCTTGTTAAAAAAATGTGAAAGCTCCCAAAGGGCGCCCGGGGTTTTGTGAAATATGGAAGGGCCCGGGCAAGGGAACCCGCCGCCCCGCCCGGGGGGTGGATAAATAAAAATTCGGGATACAAAAACGAATATACATATTTAGTGAAAATATACGGAAAGAACCGGGATATTTGTGGATAACTATGCGAATAAAACCCTTGCATTTCGCCGGGAGGAGTGGTATAGTAAACGAAATTGAAACAGTGGGACACACTTTTTCAACCGGCGGGCCGCCCGCTGGACCTAACAACTGTTGGAGGGAATTTCTGTTATGTCTCAGGTAAAAAAAGTGGTGCTCGCCTACTCCGGCGGGCTGGATACATCCATCATCATCCCCTGGCTGAAGGAGAATTACGGCAACCCGGAGGTCATCGCCGTGTCCGGCGATGTGGGCCAGGGCACCGAGCTGGACGGCCTGGAGGAGAAGGCCATCAAGACCGGCGCCTCCAAGCTGTATGTGGAGGACCTGGTGGACGAGATGGTGGACGAGGTCATCATCCCCTCGATGATGATGGGGGCCAAGTATGAGGATTACCTGCTGGGCACCGCCTTCGCCCGGCCCATCATCGCCCGGCGGCTGGTGGAGATCGCCAAGAAGGAGGGGGCGGACGCCATCTGCCACGGCTGCACCGGCAAGGGCAACGACCAGGTGCGCTTTGAGGTGGCCATCAAGCGCTTCGCCCCGGAGATGAAGATCATCGCCCCCTGGCGGGAGTGGGACATCAAGGGCCGGGACGAGGAGATCGACTACGCCGAGGCCCACAACATCCCCCTGAAAATCAGCCGGGAGACCAACTACTCCAAGGACAAGAACCTGTGGCACCTGTCCCACGAGGGCCTGGACCTGGAGGATCCGGCCAGCGAGCCCAAGTACGACCAGCCCGGCTTTTTGGAGATGGGGGTGTCCCCCTTCCAGGCCCCGGACGAGCCGGCCTATGTGACCCTGGACTTTGAGAAGGGCTGGCCCGTGGCCGTGGACGGGGAGCGGATGAAGGCCAGCGACATCATCCGCAAGCTCAACGACCTGGGCGGGCGGAACGGCATCGGCCTGCTGGACATCGTGGAGAACCGCCTGGTGGGCATGAAGGACCGGGGCGTGTACGAGACCCCCGGCGGCACCATCCTCTACCGGGCCCACGAGGTGCTGGAACAGATCACCATCGACAAGGACACCAAGCACATGAAGCAGAAGCTGGCGGTGGATTTCGCCGACTTGATCTACAACGGCAAGTGGTTCACCCCCCTGCGGGAGGCCCTCCAGGCCTTCGCCGTGGACACCCAGAAGTATGTCACCGGCCAGGTGAAGCTGAAGCTGTACAAGGGCAACATCATCACCAGCGCCATCACCTCCCCCTGCACCCTGTACTCCGAGGATCTGGTCACCTTTGAGGAGAGCGACTACGACCAGAAGGACTCCCAGGGCTTCATCAACCTGTGGAGCCTGCCCGACAAGGTGCAGGCCCTGCGGGAACAGGGGAAGCTGTAAAAGCCCCGCCCCGGCGGACAAAAGGCGGCTGATCCCCGGGGGGACGAGGGAATTTTAATAAGGAGCGATCACTATGAAACTCTGGGCCGGCCGGTTCCAAAAGGAAACCGACACCTTAGTCAACGACTTCAACTCCTCCATCGCCTTTGACGCCCGGCTGTACAGGCAGGACATCACCGGCTCCATCGCCCACGCCCAGATGCTGGGCCAGCAGGGCATCATCCCCCTGGAGGAGTCCCAGCAGATCATCCAGGGCCTCCAGGCCATTCTGGCGGACATTGAGGCGGGCCAGGTGGAGTTCTCCGCCGACAACGAGGACATCCACATGAACATCGAGGCCCTGCTCACCCAGCGCATCGGCGAGGCGGGCAAGCGCCTGCACACCGGCCGCAGCCGCAACGACCAGGTGGCGGTGGACACCCGGCTGTACGTGAAGGAGGAGATCCCCGTCCTCATCGCCCAGGTGCTGGAGCTGGAGCGGGTGCTCGTCCGGAAGGCGAAGGCCAACCTGGATTCCGTCATGCCCGGGTACACCCACCTCCAGCGGGCCCAGCCCACCACCTTCGCCCACTACATGATGGCCTACGCCAATATGTTCAAGCGGGACGTGACCCGGCTGGAGGACTGCCGGGAGCGGCTGGACGAGTGCCCCCTGGGGGCCGGGGCCCTGGCGGCCTCCACCCACCCCCTGGACCGGTTCGCCACCGCCCGGGCCCTGGGCTTCAAAAAGCCCACCGACAACTCCATGGACTCGGTGTCCGACCGGGACTACGCCATCGAGCTGCTGTCCGCCCTGTCCATCCTGATGATGCACCTGTCCCGGTTCGCCGAGGAGATCATCCTGTGGTGCTCCTGGGAGTTCAAGTTCACCGACCTGGACGACGCCTACTCCACCGGCTCCTCCATCATGCCCCAGAAGAAAAACCCCGACGTGGCCGAGCTGGTCCGGGGCAAGACGGGCCGGGTGTACGGCGCCCTCATCACCCTGCTCACCATGATGAAGGGCCTGCCCCTGGCCTACAACAAGGACATGCAGGAGGACAAGGAGGCCCTGTTCGACGCCATTGACACCGTGGAGATGTGCCTGCCGGTGTTCGCCGCCATGGTGGACACCCTCACCGTCCGGCCCCGGGACATGGCGAAGGCCGCCGCCGGGGGCTTCATCAACGCCACCGACTGCGCCGACTACCTCACCCGCAAGGGCCTGCCCTTCCGGGAGGCCTATATGATCGTGGGCCGGCTGGTGAACCAGTGCGTCCGCTCCGGCGACACCCTGGACACCATGACCCTGAAGGATTTCCGGGCCATCTCCTCCCTGTTTGACGAGGACGTGTACCAGGCCCTGGCCCTGCACACCTGCGTCAACGAGCGGAAGGTCTACGGCGGGCCCGCCCGGGAGAGCGTGGAAAAACAAATCGCCCTCATCGAGGAATTTGTGGAGGCGAGAACATGAGAAGCCGCCGTGGACCCTCGCCCGCCAAAGGCGGGCCGCGCCGGATGGCGCGTCAATTCGGAGCGGAGCGAAGAATTGCCGCAGGCGGAATTCATTTCCGCCGAGGATTTCAAATTTACAGGGGCCCCCAAATCGGGCTGGCCCGGTTGGGGGACTGCGGCGGGCCCGCCCGGGAGAGCGTGGAGAAGCAGATCGCCCTCATTGAGGAATTTGTGGAGGCGAGGGCGTGAGCAAACCAAAAATCTACATTGACGGCCAGGAGGGCACCACCGGCCTGCAAATTTACGACCGGCTGGGGGAGCGGGAGGACATCGAGCTGCTTCTGATCGACCCGGCCAAGCGGAAGGATACTCAGGAGCGGAAAAAACTGCTCAACGCCGCCGACCTGGTGTTCCTCTGCCTGCCCGATGCCGCCGCCGTGGAGGCGGTGTCCCTCATCGACAACGACCGCACCCGGGTCATCGACTGCTCCACCGCCCACCGGGTGGCCCCCGGCTGGGTGTACGGCTTCCCGGAGCTGTCCGGACACCGGGAGAAGATCACTTCCGCCCGGCGGGTGGCAAACCCCGGCTGCTACGCCACCGGCTTTTTGGCCCTGGCCCGTCCCCTGGTGGAGAAGGGGGTGCTCCCCGCGTCCGCCCAGGTGACCTGCCACGCCCTGTCCGGCTACACCGGCGCGGGCAAGAAGGCCATCGCCCAGTACACCGGCCCGGAGCGGGAGGCGGAGCTGGACAGCCCCCGGCACTACGGGATGACCCTGAGCCACAAGCACCTGCCTGAGATGGCGGCGGTGGCCGGGCTGGACTGCCCGCCCCTGTTCACCCCTATGATCTGCGATTACCCCCAGGGCATGGTGGTCACAGTCCCCCTGTGGCGGGGCCAGATGAAGGGGGCACAGTCGATGGAGACCCTGCGGGCGCTGTATGAGGGCTATTACGGCGGGAGCCCCATCGTCTCCCTCCGCCCCGCCGGCGCCCCCGCCAGCGGCTTCATCGGCTCCAACAATCTGGCGGGCAAGGACATCCTCCAGATTTTCGTCAATGGGAATGAGAACGCCGTGACCCTCTCCGCCCGGCTGGACAACCTGGGCAAGGGGGCCAGCGGGGCGGCGGTGCAGAACATGAACCTGATGCTGGGCTTTGAGGAGACCAAGGGGCTGAATCTGTAGGCCCCTGTTGTTAAGAGGAGAACAAGCTATGATAAAAGAAATTCCCGGCGGCGTGTGCGCCGCCAAGGGCTTCCGGGCCGGGTCAGTCCACTGTGGCGTGAAGGCGGGCAGCAGCCCGGAGAAGAAGGACCTGGCCCTGATCCTCTCGGAGCGGGAGTGCGCCGCCGCCGCCGTCTACACCCGCAACCGGGTGAAGGCCGCCCCCATCTACGTCACCATGGAGCACCTGGAGAAGGGGACGGCCTGGGGAGTGGTGGCCAACAGCGGCAACGCCAACGCCTGCTGTCCCATGAGCCATGAGAACGCCCTGGCCATGTGCCAGGCCGCCGCCCAGGCCACCGGCCGGGGGGCGGAGGATTTCCTGGTGGCCTCCACCGGGGTGATCGGCCAGACCATCAAGATTGACGCCATCCGGGCGGGCGTGCCCCAGGCTGCCGCCGCCCTGTCCCCGGAGGGCTCCGACGGGGCCGCCCGGGCCATCATGACCACCGACACCGTGAAAAAGGAGATCGCCGTCTCCTTTGATATCGGCGGGAAGGAGGTCCATATGGGGGCCATCGCCAAGGGCTCGGGGATGATCCACCCCAATATGGGCACCATGCTGGCCTTCATCACCACCGACTGCGCCATCAGCCACCAGATGCTGTCGGAGGCCCTGGCCCAGGTGGCCGGCCGGACCTTCAACCGGGTCACGGTGGACGGGGACACCTCCACCAACGACACCTGCGCCGTCCTGGCCAACGGCATGGCGGAAAACTCCCTCATCCAGGGGGAGGGCGAGGACTACGATACCTTTCTGGAGGCCCTGGGCCACGTGTGCCGCCACCTGGCCCGGGCGATCGCCGCCGACGGCGAGGGGGCCAGCAAGCTGGTGACCTGCCTGGTGTCCGGCGCCCGGAGCGAGGAGAACGCCGAGGCTTTGGCCAAGGCTGTAGTTGGCTCCTCCCTGGTAAAGGCGGCCATGTTCGGCGCCGACGCCAACTGGGGCCGGGTGCTGTGCGCCATGGGCTACTCCAAGGCCCCCTTCCGCCCCGAGCACGTGGACGTGGCCTTCCGCTCCGCCGCCGGGGAGGCGCTGGTGTGCCGCCAGGGGGACGGAGTGGACTTTGACGAGGACCTGGCAAAGCGGGTGCTGTCCCAGAAAGAGGTGGTCATCGCCGTGGAGCTCCACGAGGGGGAGTACTCCGCCGAGTGCTGGGGCTGCGACCTCACCTATGACTACGTAAAAATCAACGGGGACTACCGCACCTAAGAAGCCCCCGTGGCCGGACAAATAAAGTAGAACACCAAACTATCCCGGGCGGCCTGTCGCAGCAAGCCCGGCGGAGGAAACGACTCCCCAAATCTGGGCGGGAACCGAGGCGGGGGAACGGCGGCCCCTACATTTCGGCCCGGAGTGAAGGCGGTGTGAGCGCCGGCGGGTTTTGCCGTCCCCTACCAATCCACGGCCGCATCAACATCGTCCCCCGGGGGCCTGGGGGTGGGCGACTATGGACACCGAGGCGAAGCCGAATGTCCATCTGAGCCAACCCCCAGCGATTCTTTGGTCACTTTCTGATCGTTCAGAAAGTGACTCGCCCCGCAGGGCGAAACCCCGCCCCTCCCGCCGTCCCCGGACGGCAAAACCCCCGCCGCCGGAGCGGCAAAACACCCCCCGGCGGCCACAGGCCGCCCCCACATCCGAATTCCGGAGGGAACCAATATGTCTTTCAATGAAATTGACCGGGCCCAGGTACTGGCCGAGGCCCTGCCTTACATTCAAAAATTTACCGGCAAGACCATTGTGGTAAAATACGGCGGCAACGCCATGGTGTCGGAGGAGCTGCGCCACGCCGTGATCTCTGACCTGATCCTGCTGTCCCTGGTGGGCATCCGGGTGGTGGTGGTCCACGGCGGCGGGCCGGAGATCACCGCCATGCTGGACAAGGTGGGCAAGCAGTCCCGCTTTGTGGACGGCCTGCGGTACACCGACCAGGAGACCATGGAGATCGTCCAGCAGGTGCTGTGCGGCCAGGTGAACAAGGACCTGGTGGCCACCATGAACCGGCTGGGGGGCCGGGCCATCGGCCTGTGCGGCCTGGACGGCGGGATGCTCCAGGCCAGGCGGCTGGATGAAAAATACGGCCTGGTGGGGGAGGTCACCAAGGTGGACGCCGCCCCGGCGGCGGACGCCCTGTCCGCCGGGTACATCCCCGTGGTGGCCACCGTGGCCCTGGGCACGGACGGGGAGAGCGCCTACAACGTCAACGCCGACACCGCCGCCGCCCGGCTGGCGGTGGCCCTGGAGGCGGAGAAGCTGCTGCTGCTCACCGATGTGCGGGGCCTGCTCCGGGACCCGGCGGACGAGAGCACCCTCATCCCCGAGCTCCAGCTGTCCTCCGTCCCCGCCCTGGCCCGGGAGGGGGTCATCTCCGGCGGCATGCTCCCCAAGGTGGACTGCTGCGTGGACGCCGTGCGCTCCGGGGTGAAGTCGGCCACCATCCTGGATGGCCGGGTGCCCCACTCCATCCTCATGGAGCTGCTCACCGACGCCGGCGTGGGTACTATGCTGAAAAATTAAAAGGGTTTAGGCGGGGGAGTCGGCCCCCTTTTAAGGGGCTTTGGGGAGTTCCTCTCCCGTTAGAGGCCCTCTCCGTCACCGCCTTCGGCGGCGCCACCTCCCCCGAAGGGGGAGGCAAGGGGGGCTTCAGGCGGCGGCCGCCGCCCCCACATAAAACAAGGAGGTCTTCTTATGACCCTTGAAGAGATCAAAGCGCTGGACGACCAGTATGTCATGCACTCTTACGGCCGCTTCCCGGTGGCCGTCGACCGGGGCGAGAACGCCACCCTCTGGGACACGGAGGGGAGGGCGTACATCGACTTCACCGCCGGCATCGGGGTGGCCTCCCTGGGCCACGCCGACCAGGGCTGGCAGCGGGCGGTGGCCGCCCAGGCGGCCAAGCTGGCCCACGTCTCCAACCTGTTCTACGCCGCCCCCTACGCCCAGGCGGCCCAGAAGCTGTGTACCCGGGCGGGGATGTCCAAGGTGATGTTCGGCAACTCCGGGGCCGAGGCCAACGAGGCCATGATTAAATTGGCCCGGAAGTGGTCCTTTGACAAGTACGGCAAGGGCCGGGGCACCGTCATCACCCTGCGCAACTCCTTCCACGGCCGGACCATCACCACCCTGGCGGCCACCGGCCAGGACGTGTTCCACAACTACTTCTTCCCCTTTACCGAGGGGTTCCGGTACGCGGACGCCAACGATCTGGACAGCGTGGAGGCGGTGGCCGGCCACGACGTGTGCGCCGTGATGGTGGAGCTGGTCCAGGGGGAGGGGGGCGTGCTGCCCCTGGAGGAGAAATTTGTCCAGGGGGTGGCCCGGCTATGCGCCCAGCGGGACTGGCTGTTCCTGGTGGACGAGGTGCAGACCGGCGTGGGCCGTACCGGCGCCCTGTTCGCCTTCCAGCGGTACGGGATCACGCCCGACGCCGTGTCCTTCGCCAAGGGGATCGCCAACGGCCTGCCCTTCGGCGGCGTGATGGCCGGGGAGAAGTGCGGGGAGGTCTTCACCCCCGGCACCCACGGCACCACCTTCGGGGGGAACCCCGTTGCCGCCGCCGCCGCCTGCTATGTGCTGGACACCATAGACGGGGAGTTCCTGGCCCGGGTGGAGGAGAAGGGGGCCTATCTCCGGGAACAGATCGCCGCCATGGCCCTGCCCTGCCTGGGGGAGATCCGGGGCCTGGGCATGATGCTGGGCGTTGAGGTCAAGGGGGAGCGGACCAACAAGGAGCTGGCCGCCCGGCTGGTTGACCACGGCCTGCTGATCCTCACCGCCGGCCCCGGCCTGCGGCTGCTGCCCCCCCTGACCATCACCAAAGAGGAGATGGACAGGGGCTTGGGGATTATGAAGGAGACGCTGTCATGAAAAAAGACCTGTTAAAGCTGCTGGACCTGTCCCGGGAGGACCTGACCCTGATCCTGAACACGGCCGACCAGCTGAAATACGAGCAGAAGCACAACATCCACCGGGACTATCTCAAGGGCAAGACCCTGGCCATGATTTTTGAGAAAAACTCCACCCGGACCCGGGTGTCCTTTGAGACGGGGATGTTCCAGCTGGGGGGCCACGCCCTGTTCCTCTCCGGCAAGGAGAGCCAGATTGGCCGGGGGGAGCCGGTGGAGGACACCGCCCGGGTGCTGGACCGGTACTGTGACGGCATTATGATCCGCACCTTCGCCCAGGAGGAGGTGGAGAACCTGGCCCGGTACACCCACATCCCGGTCATCAACGGGCTCACCGACTTCTGCCACCCCTGCCAGGTGCTGGCCGACCTGCTCACCATCCGGGAGCGCAAGGCGGTGCTGGAGGGGCTGAAGCTGTGCTACATCGGGGACGGCAACAACATGGCCAATTCCCTGATCGTGGGCGGGCTGAAGATGGGCATGGAGGTGGCGGTGGCCTGCCCGGAGGGCTATGACCCCGACCCCCAGGTGTTGGACTTCGCCAGGAGCGGCCCGGGCTTCCGGTTCTCCCTGGTCCGCGCGCCCCAGGAGGCGGCGGCGGGGGCCGACGTGGTGGTCACCGACGTGTGGGCCTCCATGGGCCAGGAGGAGGAGAAGGCCGTCCGGGAGAAGGCCTTCGCCGGCTTCCAGGTCAACGAGGCGCTGATGGAGCTGACAAACCCCGGCTGCATGGTGCAGCACTGTCTGCCCGCCCACCGGGGGGAGGAGATCACCGCCGGGGTCTTTGAGGCCCACTCGGACGAGATCTTTGACGAGGCGGAGAACCGCCTCCACGCCCAGAAGGCGGTGATGTACCTGCTGATGGGGAACCGTGAGGAATAATAGGGAAATAGGAATATGAGAAAGCGGCGCCGGGAGGCGCCGCTTTTCTTTAGAGCTTGTTTCAAATCTCCGGGTGTGCCTGAAGATTTTAAACAGGCTCTTATGTCTCCCGCGTCTCCTCCAGCAGGCGGCGGGTGGCGGCGTGCCGCAGCTGAAAGGCGTCCTCCTGCTGTTTCAGGCTGGGCGTCTGGGGCTGCTCCTGCCGGCGCTGGTCCCGGCGGCGGCGCTGCTCCAGCCAGCGCTGGGTGTCCCGGGCCACGTTCCCCGCCATAAAGCCGCAGGCCATCCGGGCCTCCTGGCTCATGGGGAACTGGCCCATGACCTCCTCCGGGCTGAGCTCCGGTTCCCGCCACACCCGGTCGGCGTAGACCATCAGGGCGGACAGCAGCAGCCCCCGCTGCTCCATGGGCAGGGCGGACAGCAGGGGATAGCTGTCGAAGTAGATGAGAAAGCTCTTTTTTTTACCCTCCAAAGGGGCTCACCTCCTTTTACTCTTGGAGGAAAAGGGGGGAAGTTGTACACATCCGTGCAATTAAGGGGGAGATATAGAGATAGATAGAGAGACAGATATAGATACTGTCACTGATACAGATACAGTGCTCCCCGGGAGCGGGGGAGAGAGGGGGAACGGGAGGACGGGGAGACGGAGGACGGGGGACGGGAGACGGGGGACGGGAGACGGGGGGCTACGTCCGGAGGGCGGCCTGGGCCTTCAGGGGCCGGTAGACGGTGAGGTACATGGTCAGGCTGCAGGCCAGCCCGCCGATGAGCTGGGACACCGCCTCCGCCACAAAGACGCCGGTGGTGCCCATCCACAGGGGGAGGATTACCGTGAGGGGGGCGTTGATGACGGCCTTCCGGAGCAGGGAGAAGAAGATGGCCTGTTTGGACCGGTTCAGCCCCACAAATACCGACTGGGCCGCCATTTGCAGGGACATCAGCACGTACAGGCTGAAGTAGATCCGCAGGGCGGGCGCCCCGTGGGCGATGACTGCCGGGTCGTCGTTGAAGATGAGGATGAGCAGGGCGGGGCAGGCCATGCACAGCAGCCAGCACAGGGCCGAGTAGGCCACCGTGCCCAGGAAGGTGAAGCGGATGGCCTCCACCACCCGGCCGGGCCGGCCGGCCCCGTGGTTGAAGCCCATCACCGGCTGGGCCCCGTGGGTCAGGCCGTGGACGGGCATGAACAGCACCTCCCGCAGGGAGTTGATGATGGTCATGATCCCCACGTACAGGTCGCCGCCATAGCCCTGGAGAGTGGCGTTGCACACCACCTGGACCAGGCTGTTGGTCATGTTCATGCAGAAGCCGGACAGCCCCAGGGCCACGATCCGCCGCACCCGCCCGGCCTCCAGCCGCAGGCAGGGGCGCCGCAGCCGCAGGATGGCCTTCCGCCCGGTGAGGAACCGCAGCACCCACACCGCCGACACCCCCTGGGACAGCACCGTGGCCAGGGCCGCCCCCTGTACCCCCATGCGGAACACAAAGATGAACAGCGGGTCCAGCGCCAGGTTCAGGGCGGCGCCGATCACCACCGTCATCATCCCCGTCCGGCCGAAGCCCTGGGCGCTGATGAAGGGGTTCATCCCCAGGGAGACCATCACGCACAGGGTGCCCAGCAGGTAGATGGTCAGATAGCGCTCGGCGTAGGGCAGGGTGTCGGGGCTGGCCCCGAACAGCCGCAGGATGGGCCCCTGAAAGGCCAGCAGCAGGGCGGTGAGGGCTGTCCCCAGCACCAGCAGCAGGGTGAAGGCGTTGCCCATCACCCGCTCGGCCTCCTCCTGATCCCCCCGGCCCCGGCAGATGGAGCACAGGGGGGCGCCCCCGGTACCGCACAGGTTGGCCACCCCCATGATGATGGAGATGATGGGGATGGTGACCCCCAGGCCGGTGAGGGCCAGGTGCCCCGTGCCCGGCAGGCGGCCCAGGTAGACCCGGTCCACCACGCTGTACAGCACGTTCACCAGCTGGGCCGCCGCCATGGGGATGGCCAGGGACAGGATGTGCTTGGACACGCTGCCCTGGGAGTAGTCGTTTCTGATGGCGGCCATGGGCCGTCCTCCTTTCCGGTGAGAGGAACAGCGCCGGCCGGGCCGGCGCTGTGGGGGAATTGGGAAGCATAGCGGCGGGAGGGCCGCTGAACGGGCTTGGACAGGCCCTAGAGGGCCTTTAGGTCGGCGAGCAGGGCGTCCAGGTCCTCGTCCCGGGTGGACCAGGAGGTGCAGAAGCGGATGGCGGAGCGGCCCTCGTCCACCTTGCACCAGAACTCGTAGCTGTACTTCTCCCCCAGCTTGTCGATCACCTGGTTGGGGAGGATGGGGAACTGCTGGTTGGTGGGGGAGTCCATCAGCAGGGGGATGCCCTTGTCCAGCAGGACCTGGCGAATCCGCATGGCCTGGGCCACCTCTTTTTTGCCGATCTCCAGGAAGAGGTTGTCCTCCAGGAAAGCCTCGAACTGCACGCCCAGCAGCCGGCCCTTGGCCAGCATGCTGCCCTTCTGCTTCATCAGGCAGCGGAACTCGAAGTCGATGGCGGGGTTGGTGAACACCACCGCCTCCCCAAAGAGCAGGCCCGCCTTGGTGCCCCCCAGGTAGAAGGCGTCGGCCAGCCGGGCCAGGTCGGCCAGGGTGATGTCAGAGGCCGCCAGCCCCGCCACCAGCCGGGCCCCGTCCACAAACAGGGGCAGCTTCCACCGCCGGGCGGCGGCGTGGATCTCCTCCAGCTCCGCCAGGGTGTAGACCGTGCCCAGCTCGGTGGGGTGGGAGATGTAGACCATGCCGGGCTGGACCATGCAGTCCCAGGAGGGGTCGTCGTAGTGGTTCTGGCAGAAGTCATCGATCTGCCGGGCGGTGATTTTCCCGTCGGTGGGGGGGAGGGCCAGGACCTTGTGGCCGGTGGCCTCGATGGCGCCGCACTCGTGGACGTTGATGTGGCCGGTGTCCGGGGCCAGCACACCCTGGTGGGGCCGCAGGGCGGCGGCGATGACGGTGGCGTTGGTCTGGGTGCCCCCCACCAGGAAGTGGACGCCGGCCTCCGGTGCCTGGCACAGCTCCCGGAGCATCGCCCGGGCCCGCTCGCAGTGGGGGTCCGTGCCGTAGCCGGGATGGGCCTCGCCGTTGGTGTTCACCAGGGCCTCCAGGATTTTGGGGTGGGCGCCGGTGTTGTAGTCGCACTCGAAACGGATCATTGTGTTTCTCCTCTCTGTTTTGTTTTGGAATGGGACGCCGCTCCAGCGGGGGGATTTTGCCGTCACCAGACGGCGGGGGGCAGGGTTTCGCCCTGCGGGGCGAGTTTCTTTTTCGACGCCGAAAAAGAAACCAAAAAGGCGCTGGGGGTTGGCTCCAAATGGACATTCGGCTTCGCCTCGGTGTCCATAGTCGCCCACCCCCAGACCCCCGTTTTACGGGGGAGCACAGAAGGGGTAGCTCGGCGGAATGGACCCGGCGCCGGGTGACCTCTGGATACCGCTCTAGCCGCCGCCCGCTGCCGCACGTCGTCGCAAAGTCCACTGCACTCGCAACTCCCTTGCGGGAATTGCTCGCTACGTTTCCTTGCTCCTCCTCTCCAAACCGGACCCGCTGCGCTGGGCTCCGGTTTGGGGGCGGCCTTCGGCCGCCTTTAGGGCGCAACCCCGGGGTTCGGCGGTGATCCACCGGCCCCCGTGGCCGGGCGGGCGAAGTAGAACCATACGCCACCCCGGGCGGCCTGTCGCAGTAATCCTGGCAGACGAAACGACTCCCCAAACCTGGGCGGGAACCGAGGCGGGGGAACGGCGGCCCCTAAATTTCGGCCCGGGGTAAAGACGGTGTGAGCGCCGGCGGGTTTTGCCATCCCCTACCAATCCACGGCCGCATCATCATCGTTCCCCAGCGTCCTTTTGGTTCCTTTTCCCACGTGGGAAAAGGAACCCGCCGCCGGGGCGGCGGAACCCCCGCCGTCCGTGGGACGGCCCCCCGCTGTTGGGGAACAGAAAATTACCGCAGTTTTGCCCCGCAGTCCCGCTCCAGGGCCTGGAGGATGGACCTGACGTCCTCGTCGGCCTCCTCAGAGGTGAGGGAGCGGTCATCCGCCCGGAGGGCCAGGCTGAAGGCCACGGACTTCCGGCCCTCCTCCACCCCTTTGCCCCGGTAGATATCAAACAGGGCGGCCTCCCGCAGCAGGCCCCGGGTGCCCTGGCGGATGGCCTTCTCCAGGGCGCCCACGGTAACCGCCTCGTCGCACACCACGGCGATGTCCCGGGTGAGGTTGGGGAACCGGGGCAGGGGGGTGTAGACCGGGTCGGCCCCCTTGGCGTTCATCAGCTCGTCGAAGCTGAGCTCGGCGCAGTACAGCGCCCCGTCCACGCCGAAGTTTTTGGCTACCGCGGGGTGGAGCTGGCCCACAAATCCCAGGCAGTCCTCGCTGGCGCTCATGACGGCGGCCACCCGGCCGGGATGGTAGGGGGCGACGGCATCGCCCCAGACCTGGGGGCTGGCCGCCTCGAAGTGGACACCCTCCGCCCGGATGTCCCTCAAAATGGCCTCCACGGCCCCCTTTATGTCGTAGAAATCAAAGCCCTCGCCGTAGGCCCCCAGGGTGAGGACCTTGGCCTCGTTGGCCAGGCCGTCCGCCCCGCCGGGGAGGTAGACCCGGCCCAGCTCGTACAGCCGCGCGTCCTTGTTGCGGTAGTTGTAGTTCCGGGCCAGGATGTCCAGCATGGAGGGCAGGGTGGTGGTACGCATGATGGAGGTGTCCTCCCCCAGGGGGTTGAGAATCTTGAAGGAGTTCCGGGCGGGGCTGTCCGCCGGCCAGCCGATCTTGTCGTACCAGGCGGGGGAGATGAAGGAGTAGGTGATAATCTCGTCATATCCCTGGGAGCGGCAGGCGGCGCCCAGGCGGATCTCCAGCTTCTGTTCTTCGGAGTAGCCCCCCAGGGTGGTCTCCCCCCGCTGGAGGGTGGAGGGGATGCTGTTGTAGCCGTAGAACCGGGCGACCTCCTCCGCCAGGTCGGCGATGCCCTCCACGTCGGAGCGCCAGGAGGGGACCAGCACATCGGCGGGGCCGTTGGGGAAGTTTTTCTCCCTGGTGACGATCTCCACCCGCTCCAGATACCGGTACATGTCCACCGGGTCGATCCCGGTGCCCAGCAGGGCGTTCACCCGGTCCGGGTCCATGCGGACGGTCCGCTGATGGGGCACGTGGTTGAGGATGTCAATGACCCCGTCCACCACCTGGCCCGCCCCCAGCACCTCCACCAGCTCGCAGGCCCGGTTGACGGCGGGGAGGGTGTTCATGGGGTCCAGGCCCTTCTCAAACTTGGCGGAGGCCTCGGTGCGCATGCCCAGGGCCAGGGCCCCCTTGCGGATGCAGGTGCCGTCGAAGTTGGCGGACTCAAAGACCACGTCCACGGTGTCGGCCGCGATCTCGGAGTTCTCGCCCCCCATGATGCCCGCCAGGCCCACCGCCCGGGTCTCGTCGGCGATGACCAGATGGTTGCGGTTCAGCTTCCGGAGCTGGCCGTCCAGGGTGGTGAGCTCCTCCCCCTCGACCGCCCGGCGGACGATGATCTTCCCGCCCTTCACATAGCGGTAGTCGAAGGCGTGCATGGGCTGGCCGTACTCCAGCATCACGTAGTTTGTGATGTCCACGATGTTGTTGATGGGCCGTACCCCCATGGCCCGCAGCCGCTCCCGCATCCACTTGGGGGAGGGGGCGATCTTCACGTTGCGCACCATCCGGGCGGTGTACCGGGGGCACAGGTCGGGGTCGGGGGTCTCTACGTCCAGCAGCTCCATGAGATTGCCGGGGCCGCCCCCCTTCACCAGGGGCTCGTGGAGGCGCAGGGGGACGTCATAGGTGGCGGAGGCCTCCCGGGCCAGGCCGATGACGCTGAGGCAGTCGGGCCGGTTGGGGGTGATCTCGAACTCCACCACGTGGTCGTCCAGGCCGGTGACTTTCTTGATGTCGTCCCCGGGCTGGCAGTCCTCCTGGAGGACAAAGATGCCGTCGGGGATGCAGTGGGGGAACTCCTTCTGTTCGGCGTGGAGGCCGGCCAGGGTGAGGATCTCCTCCTTTTCCACATCCAGGGCCAGGGTGTCGTGCTCGTGGATGTTGGGCAGGGTGGTGGTGACGGTGTGGGACAGCCCGCCGCTGTCGCAGTTCACGGTGAACTGGCCGCCGCCCAGGTTTTCCACTTTGGTGACAAGGGCGGCCTTCACAGAGCCGAACAGCTTGTGGCCGGGGGTGACGCCCAGGGGGATGGAGGGTTTTTCCGGGTCGATGGGGTGGTAGTCGTTCAAAAGGGCGGCGGGGGTGATGGCGGCGTAGGGGAAGTCCCGCTCGTCCAGGCCCAGCTCGCTGAGGCCGCACATCATGCCGTTGGACAGCACCCCCCGCAGCTTGCCCTTCTCGATCTTCTTGCCCCCGGGGAGGGTGGACTTGTGCAGGGCCACCGGCACCAGGTCCCCGGGGTGGATGTTCCAGGCCCCGGTGACGATCTGGACGGGCTCCTCTTTGCCTACGTCCAGCTGGCACACCCACATGTGGTCGGAGTCCGGGTGGCGCTCCATGGACAGGACCCGGCCCGCCACCACGTTGGTGACCTCCGCCCCCAGGTCGTGGGTCAGCTCCACCTTGGAGCCGGATAGGGTCATCGCCTCGGCGAACTCCTTGTCGCTGGCGTGGATGTCAACGAACTCGCTGAGCCATTTTCTGGATAGATTCATATTTAAAACTCCTCTTGGTGTGGTTGATTGGAAGGGGGCTTGGGCGTTCTGCCGTTAGAGGCCCTCTCCGTCACCGCCTTCGGCGGCGCCACCTCCCCCGAAGGGGGAGGTATGGGGGGCGGGAGCCCTTAAAACTGCTCTAAAAACCTGACGTCGTTCTCGAAGATCAGGCGCAGGTCGGCGATCTTGAACCGGCGCATGGCGGTGCGCTCCAGGCCCATGCCGAAGGCCCAGCCGGAGTAGACCTCCGGGTCGATGCCCGCCATGCGCAGCACGTTGGGGTGGATCATCCCGGCGCCCAGCAGCTCGATCCAGCCCTCCCCCTTGCAGGTGGGGCAGCCCACGCCGCCGCACTTGTGGCACTGAACGTCCATCTCACAGGAGGGCTCGGTAAAGGGGAAGTGGTGGGGCCGGAACCGGGTGGTGGTGCCCTTGCCGTACAGCTGCTCCACCACCGTGTTCAGGGTGCCCTTCAGGTCGGCCATGGTGACCCCCTTGTCGATGACCATGCCCTCCACCTGGTGGAACATGGGGGAGTGGGTGGCGTCCACTTCGTCCTTGCGGTAGACCCGGCCGGGGGCGATGATCCGGATGGGCAGCGGCCTGGAGTCCATGGCCCGCACCTGCATGGGGGAGGTCTGGGAGCGGAGCATCACCCGGCTGTCCCGGTCAAAGTAGAAGGTGTCCGACCAGTCCCGGGAGGGGTGGCCCTCCCCGGCGTTGAGCCGGTCGAAGTTCAGCTCGGCCAGCTCCACCTCCGGGCCGTCCAGCACGGTGAAGCCCATGCCCACAAAGATATCCTTGATCTCGTCCAGGGCCAGGTACATGGGGTGCCTGCGGCCCGTCTTGGGGGCCCGGCCGGGGACGGTGACGTCGATGGCCTCGGCCTTGAGCCGGGCTTCCAGGGCCTGGGCGTCCAGCTTCTGGGAGGTGAGCTCCAGGGTCTCCTCCAGCACGGCCCGGACCTCGTTGGCCAGCTGGCCCATGGCGGGGCGCTCCTGGGGGGAGAGCTTGCCCATCTGCTTCAAGAGGGCGGTGAGCTCGCCCTTCTTGCCCAGGTACTTCACCCGCAGCTCCTCCAGAGCGGCGGGGTCCTGGGCGGCGGTGATGGCCTCCAGGGCCTCCCGCTCAATTTTGGCTAACTGTTCTTTCATCAATAAAACTCCTTTTTGGGTGTTGTGGCGTTATTCCGGTAAAAACCGGGACGGGGGCTGCTTTGTGGAGATGTTGTACCGGGGCAGGGAGTACAGCCCGCCCGCCACGCTTCCGGGGCCGTGCTTGGTGGTGACGGTAACAGAGAAGCGCTGGGCGATAAAATCCGCCGCCCAGCTGTCCTTCTGGCCGTGGGGGTAGGCGAAGTAGGTGACCTCCGCCCCGGTATGCTCCTCGATCAGGGCGGCGGACCGCTCCAGGTCGGGGAGGACCCGGGCCTCGTACTCCTCCCGGCTCTCGCCGGGCAGGCGCTTGACCCCCCGGGGGTGCTCCTGGTGGAGGGCGTGGGTGTGGGAGCCCAGCTCCACCAGGCCGGACCGGGCCATCTCCTGGCACATGTCCCAGGACAGGTACTCCGGGTGGCCCTCCTCATTCAAGCTGGTGATGAGGGCGATGGCCGCCTTGGCCCCGTACTCCTGGAGCAGGGGGTAGGCCAGGGTGTAATTGCTGGCGTAGCCGTCGTCAAAGGTGAGCATCACCGCCCGCTGGGGCAGGGGCTCCCCGGCGGCCAGCTCCCGGGGGAGGACGGTGGCGTAGCCGTGGCTGGACAGCCACTCCAGGTCCGCCCGGAAGCGCTCCTGGGTCAGCGTCCAGTCGTTCAGCCCCGCCCCCTCCTCCTGGACGAAGTGGTGGTACATCAGGACATAGAGGGTGGTGTTGGGGGGGGCCTCCGGCTCCGGCTCCTCCTCCGGCGGCTCCGCCTGGAGGGCAGGGGCCTCCAGGCCGGGGGATTCCGTCAAGGGGCCGCCGTCCGGCGCCGGGGGGATATCGGGGAGGGACTGGGGCGCCTCCTCCGGGAGCGTGGAGGCGATGGCGGGGGGAGGCTCCGGGGGCGGGGCGCTGGCCGGGGGCGGGCCGCCCTGGCAGGCGGACAGCAGGAACAGGGCCGCCATCAGGGCGGCGGATGAGAGCTTCAGACCCATGGGGTCACCTCCTGGTGAAACCATAAAAATCCTGGCGGGATATAAAAAATCCTTCCGCCCGCCAAAACTGGGGACGAAAGGAGAACCTTCCGCGGTACCACCCGCAATTCGCCGGGGCCTGGCCCTGGCGCGCTTTCCCTCCGGTAACGGCGGAGTGCCGTCCCCCTCTCAGGGGCCGCTCCCGGGCGAATCAAGGGGCCCCGCTCAGACGGGCTTCCAGCCAGCGGCCCGCCCTCTCTGCCAGAGGGGTGTGATCCCTATTTTCCCGTTCAACACATTTGAACACCTTATATATATCATAAATACCCGCCGATTGCAAGGGGGAGTTTTGGTTGGGCGCCCTAAGTCCCCCCTACCTCCCCCTTTGGGGGAGGTGGCGCCGCCGAAGGCGGTGACGGAGAGGGCCTTTAACGGTAGGACGCCCCAAAGCCCCCTTTTAAAAGAGGGCCGGCTCCCCCCTGTCAGGGGGAGATGGCCGAAGGCCAGACGGGGGATTGCACTCCGCTGCGGGAAGGCCGGTTGGCCTGCCCTTGCGGGGCCGGATCGGCCCGGCCAATAAACCCATTAAAAAAGTAGGAAAATAATTGTGGACAAATTCTTCCGCCTGTGGTAGAATTGCGGTGGAACTGGCCGGCCACTGGAGCCGGGCGGTTTGAGGGCCCCCTCCCGGGGGCAGACTGAAGGGAACACGGCACCAATCGGCCCCGGCCGCGGGGCAGGACGGAGGATATCACGCTATGCTGGAATTACAGCACATCAGTTACAACGTGGAGCAGGACGGCGACAACAAGGGCATCCTGCACGACATCAGCCTGAAAATCGACGAGCGCTTCGTGGCCATCACCGGCCCCAACGGCGGGGGCAAGTCCACCCTGGCCAAGGTCATCGCCGGCATCCTCACCCCCACCCAGGGGCGGATTTTCCTGGACGGGGAGGACATCACCGGCTTGGACGTGACCCAGCGGGCCAGGAAGGGCATCAGCTTCGCCTTCCAGCAGCCGGTGCGCTTCAAGGGCCTGACGGTGAAGGACCTGATTACCCTGGCCGCGGGGAAACCCATCGGCGTGCCCCAGGCCTGCGGCTACCTGTCGGAGGTGGGGCTGTGCGCCAAGGACTATATCGACCGGGAGGTGGACGCCTCCCTGTCCGGCGGCGAGCTCAAGCGCATCGAGATCGCCATGATTATGGCCCGGGGGACCAAGCTGTCCGTCTTTGACGAGCCGGAGGCGGGCATCGACCTGTGGTCCTTCTCCAACCTGATCCAGGTGTTTGAGCATCTGCACGAGAAGATCAACGGCTCCATCCTCATCATCTCCCACCAGGAGCGGATTTTGAACATCGCCGACCGGATTATTGTGCTGGCCGGCGGCCGGGTGGAGAACGACGGCCCCGGGCGGGAGATCCTGCCCACCCTGCTGGGGGACACGCCCGGGGTGTGCTCCGCCCTGACGGATAAGGTGCGGTAAGGGATGTAGGGGCGGATATCATCCGCCCGGCGTTCCCCATTGGAGTTTTGGCGGGGGACGGTGCCCGCCGGCGCTTCCTATTGTATATTCAACGGGCGGATGGTATCCGCCCCTACAGACACATTTCCCAAGGAGGGTCAGACTATGGACGCCATTCAAAAGAGCTTATTGGAGCAGGTGGCCGGGCTCCACGACGTGCCCGAGGGGGCCTACAACATCCGGGCCAACGGCCAGAAGGCCGGCCGGAACACCACCGCCAACATCGACATTGTCACCAAGACCGACAAGGACGGCATCGACATCATCATCAGGCCGGGCACCAAAAACGAGTCGGTCCACATCCCCGTGGTCCTCAGCCAGAGCGGTTTGAAGGACATGGTTTACAACGACTTCTTCATCGGCGAGGGCAGCGACGTGACCATCATCGCCGGCTGCGGCATCCACAACTGCGGCGAGCAGCCCTCGGAGCACTCGGGCATCCACACCTTCCACGTGGGGAAAAACGCCCGGGTGCGGTATGTGGAAAAGCACTACGGCGAGGGGGACGGCTCCGGCGAGAACATCATGAACCCCACCACCGTGGTGGAGGTGGACGAGGGAGGCTATATGGAGATGGAGACCACCCAGATCAAGGGGGTGGACTCCACCGTCCGCAAGACCGACGCCAAGCTGGGCCCCCGGGCCACCCTCGTCATCAGGGAGAAGGTGATGACCCACGGCAAGCAGCTGGCCAAGTCCGACTTCACCGTGGAGCTGGACGGGGAGGGCTGCCACACCAACGTGATCTCCCGCTCCGTGGCCCGGGACCAGTCCAAGCAGGTGTTCCTGGCCCGGATCAACGGCAACGCCCCCTGCTACGGACACTCCGAGTGTGACGCCATCATCATGGACCAGGGGGTGGTGTCCGCCATCCCGGAGGTCACTGCCAACTGCCTGGACGCCCAGCTCATCCACGAGGCCGCCATCGGCAAGATCGCCGGGGAGCAGCTGACCAAGCTCATGACCCTGGGCCTCACCGAAAAAGAGGCCGAGGAGCAGATCGTCAGCGGGTTTTTGAAATAATGTAGGGGCGGATATGATCCGCCCGTTGTTGGACGGATCGTATCCGCCCGTTTTTGGGCGGATGATATCCGCCCCTACGTGACGTGCCCGCCGGAAACAAGAAAGGAGCGCCGCCTATGTTACCCCTCGCCACCGCCGCCCAGATGCAGGAGCTTGACCGCCGGGCCATTGAGGAGCGGGGCATCCCCTCCCTGGAGCTGATGGAGCACGCCGCCCGGGCGGTGGCGGAGGCGGTGTGGGAGCTGCTCCAGCCGGAGGAGGACAGCCCCGCCGGCCACGGCTTCCACTCCGTGATCCTCATGAACAAAAAAGGGGCCCCGCCCCCCACGGACGAGGAGGCCCGCCAGGCGGAGGAATTGCGGGAGATCATAGAGTCCAAAAACACCGATCCCACCCTCCGGGTGGCCGTCTTCTGCGGCCCGGGGAACAACGGCGGGGACGGCGCGGCCTGCGCCCGCCTGCTGATGGAGCGGGGCGGGTGCCAGGTCCGGGCCTTCTTCGTGGGGGACCGGGCCAAGATGTCCCCCGACCAGCGGGAGATGGAGGAAAAGCTCCTGGCCGCCGGGGGATGCCTGGAGGATTTTTTGGTGGACATGACCAGCCGGGACACCCTGGAGGCCACCATGGACTTTGAGCAGCAGAAAATCCTGATGTGGCTGTCCACCTGTGACGTGATGGTGGACGCCCTCTTTGGCGTGGGCCTGAAGCGGCCGGTGGAGGGGGTGTTCCGCTCCGCCGTCCTGCAAATGCGGGGGGGACGCTGCCCGGTGGTGTCCTGTGATATCCCCTCCGGGGTACACGCCGACACCGGGGAGATTTTAGGGGAGGCCGTCCAGGCGAAGATCACCGTGACCTTCACCCGGGGCAAGCCCGGGCTGTACACCGGGGAGGGGGCGTCCCGGGCTGGGGAGGCGCGGATTGTGGACATCGGCATCCCCCCCGAGCTGGAAGACCAGCTGTTCCGGGAGGAGCTCCGGCTGGCGGTGGTCCACAGCCCGGAAACCCTCCCCCGCCGGCCCCGGAACGCCCACAAGGGGGAGTTTGGGAAACTCTTCATCCTGGCCGGGAGCGAGGGCTATACCGGCGCCCCCGTTTTGGCCGCCAGGGCCGCCCTGCGGGCCGGGGCGGGGCTGGTTTACCTGGGGGTGCCCCGGGAGGTCTACCCCATCGTGGCCGTCAAGTGCGGCGAGGCCATGCCACTTCCGCTCCCGGAGGACTACGCCGCCGTTCTGGAGCGGGCCAGGGGCTGTGACGTGGCCCTCATCGGCCCCGGCCTGGGCCGGGCCCCCGGGACTGAAAAACTGGTCCTCTCCCTGTTGGAGGACTTGAACATCCCCGTCGTCCTGGACGCCGATGGCATAAACGCCCTGGCCGGGCATATAGATATCCTGGATAGACGCTCCGCCCCCACCGTCCTCACCCCCCACGAGGGGGAGTTCGCCCGGCTGACGGGGTGTCCCCTGCCCGTCCAGGACCGGCTGGCCGCCGCCCGGGATTTTTCCAGGGGACACGGCTGTGTGCTGGTCCTCAAGGGGGCGGGCACCGTGACCGCCGCCCCGGACGGCTCGGCCTGGATCAACGCCACCGGCAACCCGGGCATGGCCAAGGGGGGCTCCGGGGATGTGCTGGCGGGGATGACCGCCGCCCTGCTGGGCCAGAAGCACCTGAGACAGGAGGGCCGGGACAACATCCCGGAGCTGGTGTACAGCGCCGTCTGCCTCCACGGCCTGGCCGGGGATTTATGCGCCCAAAGATTGGGGGAGTACGGGATGCTCCCCTCCGACCTCATCGAGGCCCTGCCCGAAATCCTGCGGGAGTGGACGGAGTAGGGGCGGATATCATCCGCCCGCCATTGTCACACAGAGATTTTTTGGGCGGATGATATCCGCCCCTACCAAGTCACCACATCAAATTTGGAGGTACTGCTGTGCGCAAATGTGTGGTTTGCGTACTAATGACAACCCTCCTGCTGGCCGGCTGCGGCCCGGCGGGGGTGAGCCAGGCGGAGGAGCTGGCCCTGGAGATCCGGGTGGAGCTGCTGGAGATGGACTCCTGCACCGCCCGGCTGGAGATTACCGCCGACTACGGCCAGCGGGTGTACCAGTATGAGATGGCGGCGGCGGTCACCGGGGAGGACACCGCGCTCACCCTGTCCGCCCCGGAGACGGTGGCGGGCTTTACCGCCCGGCTGTCCGGGGAGGGGAGCGCCCTGGAGTTTGACGGGCTGGCGGTGGACACCGGCCCCCTGGACGGGGCGGGGCTCACCCCGGTATCCGCCTTCCCCGCCCTGCTGGAGGCCGCCCGGACGGGGTATATCCTCTCCTGCGGCCTGGAGGAGGACACCGGCCTGCTGAGGGTGGACTGCGGCGACCCCGCCGGCTCCCCCGGCTCGGGCACGGAGACCGCCCTGTGGTTCGACCCGGAGACCCACGCCCTGGCCAAGGGGGAGATCTCGGTGGACGGCTTCCGGGCCATCTCCTGCCAGGTGAGCGATTTTACAAGGGGATAGCGCCCCGCCCCGGCGGGTGATATCACGAAAGAAGGTTCCCTATGACAGACATCCGAACCGCCCGGGCCTGGGCGGAGGTCAACCTGGACGCCCTGGCCCGCAACTACCGCCTCCTGCGGGGGCTGGCCCCCGGGGCCAAATTCCTGGGCCTGGTGAAGGCCGACGCCTACGGCCACGGGGCGGTCCCCGTCGCCCGGAAGCTCCAGGCGCTGGGGGCGGACATGCTGGCCGTGGCCTGCCTGGCCGAGGCCGTCCAGCTGCGGGAGGCGGGGCTCACCCTGCCCGTGCTGTGCCTGGGGCAGACGCCCCCTGAGCTGGCGGGGCTTCTTCTGGAATACGGCGTCACCCAGACGGTGGGCGACCTGGAGACCGGGAGGGCCCTGTCCGCCGCCGCCGTGGCCGCCGGAAAAACCCTGAACATCCACGTGAAGGTGGACACCGGCATGGGCCGGCTGGGCTTTGTGTACTATCAGGACGGCGACGAGGCGGCGCTGGAGCGCGCCGGCCGGGAGATCCAGGCCCTGTGCGCCCTGCCCGGCCTGGAGGCCGAGGGCATCTTCACCCACTTCGCCGACGCCGACGGAAGCGAGGCCTATACCTCGAACCAGTATGACCGGATCCAGGATGTGATCGGGGAGCTCTGGGACCGGGGCCTCCATCCATTTCAGATTTATCATTGCGCCGCCAGCGCCGCTGTGTTAAACTATCCCTGGACCCAAAACCATATGAACATGATCCGCCCGGGCATCGCCCTGTACGGCTGCATGCCCGGCCCGGGCATGGAAAATCCCGGCCTGGAGCCGGTGATGACGGTAAAAAGCCGGGTCGCCGTTGTCCGGGATCTGCCCGCCGGGGCGAAAATCAGCTACGGCCGCGCCGCCCAGCTGGAACGGGACTCCAAGATTGCCGTCCTGCCCCTGGGCTACGGGGACGGCCTGCCCCGGGCCCTGTCCAACCAGCTGGAGGTGCTCATTGGGGACAGGCTGTGCCCCGTGCTGGGCCGGATCTGCATGGACATGTGTATGGTGGACGTGACGGACGCCCCCGGCGTGAAGGCGGGGGACGTGGCCGCTGTCTACGGCCCTGGCCTGACGGAAAAGGCCGCCTGGCTGGCCGGGACGATCCCCTACGAATTGCTGTGCCAGCTCACCCCCCGGATTCCCCGCCTGTATTTGGAAAATGGGGCGGAGATCCCCTAAAAATCCCCCCAAAAGCCCGGGACAGGCCCTGGGACAGACCCCAAACCCCCGCCCGCCGCCGTGACCGCCCGGCCTGTCCCCACATAGGATGATGTGGAGCGCGGAGGCCTTGGCCTCCGGGGGCGAGGGGGCGGCGGGCCCCTGGAGCGGGCCGAGGGTGAAGACCGTATGGCGGCCCGGAGCTGGATGTACAGAGGAATACCGGATACGCCCTTCCGGCCGGACGGCCGGGGAGCGCCGCCGGGACGCCGGAAAAATTTCTGTTTTCCGGTATAAGGCCCGCCGCCCCGTGGGAGACTCATAGTACAGCGTTACATAAGACCGCTTGGCCGGCCGGTAACGCGTACGATCTTCCAGCGGAGTGTGAATCTATGTGGACAACAGCGTAAAACGAGGCGATATCTTCTATGCCGACCTCAGCCCGGTGGTGGGCAGCGAACAGGGGGGCGTGCGCCCCGTGCTCATCGTGCAGAACGACACCGGCAACCGCCACAGCCCCACCGTCATCGCCGCCGCCATCACCTCCCAGACCGGCAAGGCCCGGCTGCCCACCCACATCTCGGTGGCCCCCCTCAGCTGCGGGCTGCCCAAGGAGTCGGTGATCCTGCTGGAGCAGGTGCGCACCTTGGATAAGCGCCGCCTGCGGGAGAAGATGGGCCGGCTGGACGAGGGGGTCATGCGCCAGGTGGACGCCGCCATCGCGGTGAGCCTCGGCCTCCACCCGGAGCGCATGGTGTGACCCGGGGGGACGGAACATCAGCACAGGGGCGGCCCCGGCCGCCCCTACATAAGAGCCCCCGCCCATCTGAGCGGGGGCGCCGACAAAGGAGACGTACTTATGAAGCGGAACAAATGGACCGTCCGGCTGGGCGCCCTGGCCCTGGCCGCCGCCCTGACAGGCTCCGGGGCCGCCCTGGCCGCCGGCGGGGATGAGGACGATCCCCTGGTCACCCTCAGCTACCTGAACCAGACCGCCATCCCCCAGGTGGTGGCCCAGGTGGACAAGCATACCGCCGCCCGCCAGGAGGAGCTGCTGCGCTCCTTCGCCGCCCTCATCGCCCAGTACAAGGCCGAGGCCGGGGGGCAGAGCCCCGGGGGCTCCGGCGGGGCCTCCTTCACCCTGGTGTCCATGACCGCCGGGCAGACCATGTCCCTGGGGGTGGGCTGCGAGGTGCTGCTCCGGGTGGGCTCCGCCACCGTCCACGCCGCCACCAGCCCCGCGCTCATTGACACGACCACCGGCGGCTCCGTGGACAGCGGGGCCTCCCTGGCCAGGAACCACCTGTATCTGGCCACCATCCCCGACCGCACCCTCGCCGCCTCGGCGGCGGACGTGAAGCTGCTGGTCCGGGGGGCGTATACCGTCACCTGACCATCCAAGGGAGCAAGAAGGCCCCCCGGCGCCAGCCGGGGGGCCTGTTCTCGTCTGAAGCCGGTTTGCGGATGTTGACCTATAGGCGAACATCCGCCATCAGCCCCGGGGGTCCTTCTGGAGGAGGACTTGGTCGCCGGACTGGTACTCCTTGGCGTATTTCCCCGGGGTGAGGCCGGTGAGGTGGCCGAAGGTGCGGATGAAATGGGAGTTGTCGGAGAAGCCGGACATCTCCCCGGCCAGCTGAACGGACACCCCCTCCTGGAGCAGCTGGCGGGCCCGCAGCACCCGGCTGTGGATGATATACTCCATGACAGAGAAGCCGGTGGCCGCCTTGAACACCCGGCACAGGTAGTGCTTGCTGAGGAAGAAGCGGTCGGCGATCTGGTCCAGGGTGAGGGGCTCGGCCAGGTGGTCCCGGATGTAGTCCAGGATGGGGGCCACCCGGAGGAAGTCCTTGTTGCGGATGGCCTCCCCGGCGCCGGCGGCGTTGAGGAGGGGGGCCACCCGGAGCAGCAGCTCCAGCAGGGCCATCATCTGCCGCAGGTCGCTGCCGAAGGCCCCGTCGTTCTTGTTGCGCTCCAGGGCCTGGAACAGCTCGGTGATCCGGGTCATCTCCGCCCCACGCAGGGCCGCCCGGCGGAAGGCGGACTGGCACAGCTGGGTCAGGTCGGTCTGGGGGGTGGACAGCTGGGCCAGGGCTTTTTTGCTGATGTGCAGCACGTACCGGGCGTGGGACCCCACGGCCATGGTGCGGTGGAGGGTGTTCTCCCCGATGAGGTACAGGGTGCCCCGCTCCAGGGGGTAGACCTGGTCGCTGACAAAGATGTTCCCCGGGCTGGTGAGGGGGAGAAGCAGCTCGTAGTAGTCGTGGAAGTGCAGGCGGCTCATGTTCCAGGTCTCGTTCTGGTTGAGCTGGAGATGGAATTCTACATTGGTCACGGCAAAACACACCTCCCAAGGGCGGGATATGGCTATTGTACCACGTCAGGAGAAGATATGCAAACTTTATGCTAAATTACAGATAGACCCCCGGGATGAACTGTGATAAAATGGCCAGCGTGGAACCATGTCCGGGAGGCGTCCCCGGCGGACACTCCCAAATATCCGCCGCGCCTTGACAACCAGAGCGGAGCGAGAACCAAACAATCTTTTGTAATGGGGGTTTTACCATGAACAAAGTATTTTCCCTGCATGACGCGGTCGCCAAATTCGTAGAGGACGGCGACGTGCTGGCCATCGGCGGCTTCACCACCAACCGCAAGCCCTACGCCACCGTCTCTGAGATGCTGCGCCAGGGCAAAAAGGACTTCATCGTCTACGCCGGCCCCGGCGGCGGCGAGGTGGACATGCTCATCGGCGAGGGCCGGGTGGCCGCCTACATCAACTGCTACACCGCCAACTCCGGCTACACCAACGTCTCCCGCCGGTTCCGGGCCGCCATCGAGAAGGGCGAGCTCACCTACGAGGACTACTCCCAGGACGTGCTGATGCTCATGCTCCACGCCGCCTCCCTGGGCCTGCCCTTCCTGCCCGTGCGGCTGATGCAGGGCTCCGGCCTGATGAAGTTCTGGGGTATCAGCGAGGAGAAGCGCAAGGCCATGCCCAAGCTGGAGGACCTGAAGTGCGCCGAGATCGAAAACCCCATGGTCCCCGGCCAGAAGGTGGTGGCCGTCCCCGTGCCCAGGATTGACACCGCCATCATCCACGTGCAGCAGGCCAGCCCCGACGGCACCTGCATCATCTGCGGCGACGAGTTCCACGACATCGACATCGCCGTGGCCGCCCGGAAGACCATCGTCACCTGCGAGGAGATCGTCTCCGACGAGTTCATCCGCCGGGACCCCACCAAGACCCGGATCTTTGGCGAGTGCGTCCAGGCCGTGGTGAAGGCCCCCTACGGCGCCTGGCCCTCCCAGTGCTACGACTACTACGACGACGACGACGCCGGCCTGAAGGAGTACGACAAGGCCAGCAAGTACCAGGACGCCGAGGACGCCAAGCAGCAGCTGGCCAAGGCCGCCGCCAAGGCCGAGAAGGCCGCCGCCGCCAAGCCCGAGGACGGGAAGCTGGCCGAGGCCGCCCAGCGGGCCAAGAAGGCCGCCGAGGACGCCGCCTCCGGCGTGAAAATCCCCGAGACCTTCAAGGACTATGTGGACAAGTGGGTGTACAGCTGCCCGGACCAGGAGGCCCTGCTGGACAAGATCGGCGGCAGCCGCCTCATGCGCCTGAAGAACGAGCCCCACCTGGGCTACTCCACCACGCACTAAAGTTTGGGAGGTACATAGAAATGGCTGATTATACGAAATATACCAAGCAGGAGATGCAGGCTTACGCCATCGCCAAGAACATCAAGGAGAACCAGATCGTCATCGTGGGCACCGGCCTGCCCCTGATCGGCGCCTCCCTGGCCAAGCGGGTGGTTTGCCCCTCCTGCCACCCCATCGTGGAGAGCGGCCTGATGGACTGCGACCCCGTTGAGGTGCCCCGCTCCGTGGGCGATAACCGCTTTATGGCCCACTGTGCCGTCCAGTGGCCCAACGTGCGCTTCGTGGGCTTTGAGGCCAACGAGTGGCTCCACGACGAGGACCGGCTCATCGCCTTCATCGGCGGCGCCCAGATCGACCCCTACGGCAACGTGAACTCCACCTGCATCTTCGGCAAGGGGGACTACCTCCAGCCCGCCACCCGGTTCACCGGCTCCGGCGGCGCCAACGGCATCGCCACCTACTGCAACACCATCATCATGATGCAGCACCAGAAGCGCCGCTTCATGGACAAGGTGGACTACATCACCTCCTGCGGCTGGATGGACGGCCCCGGCGGCCGGGAGAAGGCCGGCCTGCCCGGCAACCGGGGGCCCCAGATGGTGGTCACCGACCTGGGCATCATGAAGTTTGACGAGAATACCAAGCGCATGTACCTGGCCTATTACTACCCGTTCTCCACCCCCGAGATGGTCCAGGAGAACACCGGCTTCGAGGTGGACGTGTCCCGGGCCCAGCTGTTTGAGGGCCCCTCCCCCGAGATCATCAAGATCATCCGGGAGGAGATCGACCCCGGCCAGGCCTTCATCAAGGTGCCCAAGGAGTAAAAAAATTCGATTGAAACCCGCTTCGCCGGGCTTTCAATTGAGGGGGACGCGGCCCGGCCGCGGGCACTCGCTTCGCTCGCGCGCTTGCGGGCCGAGAAGAGTTTTTCGGGTCGGCGGAGCCGCCCGAAAAACGGATTTCAATTCCTTCGCGCCTGCGGGCGCGAACTCTGCAAAGGTGTCCGGCGGGCCGCCCCCGTATAATATATTAGGAGGAGTTTACATTGGGTAATTATTCCATGCCGAAATACTTTCAGAATATGCCCGTGGTGGGCAAGGCCGTGAAGGCCAACGCCGAGAACGTCAACGAGCTGCGGGCCATTGAGGACGACATCCACGCCCACATCGTGGAGGCCCTGTCCAGCGGCAAGGCCGACGAGGACATGAACGCCAAGGGCCAGCTCACCGCCATGCAGCGGGTGGCCCTGCTGGTGGACGAGGGCACCTGGTGTCCCCTGAACAGCCTGTACAACCCCGAGCATAACAAGAACGGCTCCACCTCCATTGTCAAGGGCCTGGGCCGGGTGAACGGCAAGTGGTGCTGTGTCATCGCCTCGGACAACAAGAAGCACGCCGGCACCTGGGTGCCCGGCCAGGCGGACAACCTGCTCCGGGGCAGCGACACCGCCAAGCGGCTGCGCATCCCCCTGATCTACCTGCTGGAGTGCGCCGGCGTGGAGCTGGACAAGCAGGAGAAGGTCTACCCCAACCGCCGGGGCGGCGGCACCCCCTTCTACCGCAACTCTGAGCTCAACCAGATGGGCGTGCCCGTCATCGTGGGCATCCACGGCACCAACCCCGCCGGCGGCGGCTACCACTCCATCTCCCCCACCGTGCTGGTGGCCCACGAGAAGGCCAACATGGCCGTGGGCGGCGCGGGCATCGTGGGCGGCATGAACCCCAAGCCCCACGTGGACATGGAGGCCGCCCTGGCCCAGATCGAGGCCACCAAGGGTTTACGGGCCGACCCGCCGGGAAGCGTCTCCATCCACTACGGGGAGACCGGCTTCTTCCGGGAGGTGTACGCCGACCAGGAGGGGGTCATCGCCGGCATCAAGAAGTACGTGGACATGCTGCCCGCCTTTGACCTGGAGTTCTTCCGGGTGGACACCCCCCAGTCCCCCGCCATGTCCGACGTGGAGCTGTACGACCTGGTGCTCAACAACAAGAACCGCCCCTACGACATGTACTCCGTCATCGGCCGCCTGTTCGACGGCAGCCAGTTCATGGAGTACAAGAAGGGCTACGGCCCCGAGATGATCACCGGCATCGCCAAGGTGGACGGCCTGCTGGTGGGCGTGGTGGCCAACCAGCAGGGGGTGTTCCCCAACTACCCCGAGTACAAGATGGCCAAGTACGGCCAGTCCATGGGCGCCGGCGGCAAGCTGTACCGCCAGGGCCTGATTAAGATGAACGAGTTCGTCACCCTGTGCGCCCGGGACCGCCTGCCTATGGTGTGGATCCAGGACACCACCGGCATCGACGTGGGTGACGACGCCGAGGTGGCCGAGCTGCTGGGCCTGGGCCAGTCTCTGATCTACTCCATCCAGTCCTCCGGCCTGCCCATGATGGAGATTACCCTGCGCCGGGGCACCGCCGCCGCCCACTACGTGCTGGGCGGGCCCCAGGGCAACGACAACAACGCCTTCTCCCTGGGCACCGCCGCCACCGAGATCAACGTGATGAACGGCAAGACCGCCGCCAACGCCATGTACACCGGCCGCCTGGCCAAGGACCAGAAGGCCGGCAAGGACCTCCAGCCCACCATTGACAAGATGAACGCCCTCATCGACGACTACGACCTGAAGTCCAAGCCCCTGTACTGCGCCCAGGCCGGCCTGGTGGACGAGGTGGTGGATATGCCCATGATGCGCAACTACATCGTGGCCTTCGCCGACTCCTGCTACCAGAACCCCGAGAGCATCTGCCCCTTCCACCAGATGCTGCTGCCCAGGACCATTAAGGACTACGAGGACGGGCATAAATAAGAGGGGTTCGCTCCGGGAAGTTCGCTTTCGCCGGAATACAATCCCCCGTCTGGCTTTCGGCCATCTCCCCCTGACAGGGGGGAGTCGGCCCCCTTTTAAAAGGGGGCTTTAGGCGGCCACCCCACCTCCCCCTTTGGGGGAGGTGGCCCGAAGGGCCGGAGAGGGTCCCTCAGTCAGCCTGACGGCTGACAGCTCCCCCGAAAGGGGGAGTCAGGGGGGCTTTACCAAACAATTAGGAGAAACAAGTATGAGTATCTACACCCTGGGAATCGACATCGGCTCCACCGCCTCCAAGTGCGTCATGCTGGAGGACGGCAAGGAGATCGTAGGAAAATCCCTCATCGCCGTGGGGGCGGGCACCAGCGGGCCCCAGCGGGCCATCGCCCAGGTGCTGGAGGAGTCCGGGAAGACCCGGGAGGACATGGCGTTCGTCCTGGCCACCGGCTACGGCCGCAACTCCATGCTGGAGCTGGCCGACCAGCAGATGAGCGAGCTGAGCTGCCACGCCAAGGGGGCCGCCTTCCTGTTCCCCGAGGTCCACACCGTGGTGGACATCGGCGGCCAGGACGTGAAGGTCCTGCAAATTGAGAACGGCGTGATGACCAACTTCGTCATGAACGACAAGTGCGCCGCCGGCACCGGCCGCTTCCTGGACGTGATGGCCCGGGTGCTGGAGGTGAAGGTGGAGGAGCTGGGCGCTTTAGGGGCCCAGTCCACCAAAAACGTGCCCATCAGCTCCACCTGCACCGTCTTTGCCGAGAGCGAGGTCATCAGCCAGCTGTCCATGGACACCGACAAGCGGGACATCATCAACGGCATCCACCACTCGGTGGCCGCCCGGGTGGCCGGCCTGGCCCACCGGGTGGGCGTCCGGGACCAGGTGGTCATGACCGGCGGCGTGGCCCAGAACACCGGGGTGGTCAAGGCCCTGGAGGAGGAGCTGGGCCATATCATCTACACCTCCCCCCTCACCCAGTACAACGGCGCCCTGGGCGCCGCCCTGTTCGCCTGGCAGAAGTATCAGAAGGCGCAGAAGACATGAAAAAAGTTTTGTTTGGCATCGCCCTGATTTTGTTCGCCATTTTGTCTATGATGTGTGACGGCTGGGTCCGCCATCTGGTGGGCAATTTGCTCAGTCAGGACCAGTTCGCCATGCTGTTCGGCCTGGCGGGACTGGTCATCGCCGGAATCGGCGCGTTTACAAAGGACAAATGACGCACCCGTAGGGGCGGATATGATCCGCCCGCCGTAATTGTTTCGTATCATTTTCGGGCGGATGATATCCGCCCCTACAGCGAAACCCATTACTTCAAACAATTATTGTTAGGAGGAATAACCCATGGCAAAAGAAGTAAGCCCCGGCGTGCTGGCCCTGCGTAAGGTCGTGGAGGACGTGTACGCCGACGCCCGGGAGGCCAAGAAACAGGGCAAGCTGGTGGGCTGGTCCAGCTCCAAGTTCCCCTGCGAGCTGGCCGAGGCCTTCGGCCTGAACGTGATGTACCCCGAGAACCAGGCCGCCGGCATCGCCGCCAACCGGGACGGCGAGATCATGTGCAAGGCCGCCGAGGACCTGGGCTTTGACAACGATATCTGCGGCTACGCCCGCATCTCCCTGGCCTACGCCGCCGGCAAGCGGGCCAGCCGGAAGTTCGACCCCGAGACCCTGGAGTACGTCATCAACCCCGCCAGCGGCCGCCCCCTGAAGGACGAGAACGGCAAGGTGGTCATGGGGGAGGACGGCAAGCCCGTGAAGGACCCCAAGACCATGCAGCCCTACACCGTGCTGGACGACATCCACGAGATCGAGGCCCTGCCCGAGACCACCGAGAAGGAGATCGCCTACAAGAACTTCCGCCGGGAGGCCATTAAACCCTACCGCCAGATGCGGATGCCCCAGCCCGACTTCGTGCTGTGCTGCAACAACATCTGCAACTGCATGACCAAGTGGTATGAGAACATCGCCCGCATGTGCAACATCCCCCTGATTATGATCGACATCCCCTACAACAACACCGTGGAGGTCCACGACACCAACGTGGCCTACGTCCGGGCCCAGTTCGACCACGCCATCAAGCAGCTGGAGGAGCTCACCGGCAAAAAGTTCGACGAGAAGAAGTTTGAGGAGGCCTGCGCCAACGCCAACCGCACCGCCTCCGCCTGGCTGCGGGTGTGCGACTACCTGCAGTACAAGCCCGCCCCCTACTCCGGCTTTGACCTGTTCAACCACATGG
>CAMTMC010000013.1 GCA_947073515.1 uncultured bacterium
CGGCGGGCCACAATCGTTGACCAGTGCCGGAATTTCACGGACGATCACCGCGGCCGGGCCAAACTCTTCAATTACCAATCCCAAATCGGACAGACCGACGGCATTTTCCAACAGGCGCTGTTTGTCCGGCAGGTTCAGTTCCACGATTTCCGGAATCAACAGCATTTGAGTTGCCGGTTTTCGTCCCTCGGTCAGCGCTTTTTTCATTTTCTCCATCACAATGCGCTCGTGAGCGGCATGTTGATCAATTAATATAATGCTGTCGGAAGTTTGAGAAATGATGTAGGTATTATGAAACTGAGCCTTGGCCTGCCCCAGAACACCGTCGGTTTCCGGCGCGGCTTCGGAGGAAGAGACTTCTTCGGCCCGCACCGAAAAACGCCGTTCCAACTCCGGCAGTGCGGCATTGCGCGGCGCGCGCGAAGGCAAAGGCATCTGCAAACGCGCCGGCGGCACCGCTGCGCCATAATCGTTCAAAAACACCATTTCAGTTTCCGCGGCGGGGGCGGCCTGCCCGGCCTCCTGGCCCTTCTCGGAGCCGCCGGCGCTGTTGCCCTGAATTTTATCAATCAGGCTATTAATTTTACTGACGATATGGTCGATAGACTGAGAAAGGGGTTCTCCGTTCTCAACCTTCTCGATCTCGCCCCGGAAAAAATCCACCGCCTGGAAAAGCATATCAAACAGTTCAGGCCGGGTCTGTTCCGGTACGATCTCCATCGTTTTCTCCCGAATGACGAAGAACAGATCCTCAATCCGATGGGCCACGGTCATCAAGGAGCTGAACTCCATCATGGCGGAGGAACCCTTCACCGTGTGCATGATCCGGAAGATCTCGTTGACGCTGTCCTCGGAGAATGTGTCTGCCTGCTCGGCCGCCAGAAGGATCCCGTCCAGCTGCTCCAGCAGGGTATTGGTCTCGTACAGATACATATCCAGGATACTGTCGTTTCCGCTGCCCATATAAATGCCACCTTTTCACTTTCATAGTTTCCCGTGGGGAGGGGGCCCGAGGGCATACCTCACCCACCCAATATTAATCATACTCAATATATCGGCGCTGTCAATTAAAAAATTAAGTGGAAATCTAAATTTTGAACTTTTTTTGAAATGGAGTGTCCCCCATGCCGAATCTGCTTGGTGTGACCAACCCGGTCCCAGGCCACGACAACGCGAATGTCAACCGCAATATTCCTGTCTCCCCCAGCGATACCCGCATCCAAAACGCCGTTGACCCCTCCCGGGTCAGCCGCCCGGACAACCGGACGGAGCGGCAGGACAGCGGCGACGCCACCGGGGCCGGCCACGGCTTGCGCTATGACTCTAACTTCAGCACCTTCCTCCAGCGGCTGATGGATACCCCCGGCCTGGCCCAGACCATGACCGCCCTGCTGGCCGGCCAGAAGGGCATGGTGGTCACCTCCGGTATGGAGGAGGGGATCGCCGGGGATATGGCCGCCCTGCTGAACATGCTGAAAATGGACCAGGGGCAGCTGGCCAAGTTCCTGATGTCCCAGGCGGCCTCGGGCAACCGCTTCGGCGGGGCCCTGTTTTCCATGCTGCGGGAGGCCTATTCCCAGACCAACTCCGAATCCCTCCGGGGCAACATCCTGCAATTTTTAAAGCGCTACAGCGACTACTCCTCCAGCCAGCACATCCAGGGCAACCTGCTGCGGACCCTGACCCGGCTCACCCGGGCCATCCCCGCCAGCTACGGAAGCCAGCTGCTGCCCATGGTCTCCCAGCTGGAGGAGCTGCTCAACGGCGGCAACCGGGCCGGGGCGCTGAAGCTGCTCCAGGGGACCATCCTCCCCTTCCTGGGGGAGTACACCAGCCGGACCAACGACATGGGCCTGTCCCGGACGCTGATCTCCATGCTGGCCCTGGACATCTCCCGGTTTGAGAACGGCGGCCCGGAGGGCCTGCTCCAGTCCTTCCATCAGCTCAACGGCCACACCGCCCTGCGGGAACGGCTGGGAGGGCTGTCGGACGAGGCCCTGCTGCGGCTGATCAACAACAGCGGCTTCGCCAGGGCCGCGGACGGGGACCAGTTCGCCAGCCAGCTGGCCAAGGCCGCCCATCAGGCCCTCCAGGGCGGGGGCGGCAACGAGGTCCAGGAGGCCTTCCGGAATATCGTGTCCGCCTTCCTCATCAACGAGAGCGTCTACATGCCCCTGAACCACGTCATCGTGCCCCTGGACTGGGACGGGAAAATGATGTTCTCCGAGTTCTGGGTGGACCCGGACGCCGATGGCAACCTGAAGCAGGGCCGGGGCGACCGGGCCAACACCGTCCGCTTCCTCTTTAAGATCGACATCCAGGGCCTGGGCTTTTTCGACATGGTGCTCTCCTGCCGGGGCGAGCAGGTGGATGTCCAGCTCTACTGCCCGGAGACGGTGTCCCACTTCTCCCAGCTGGTGCAGGGGGAGCTGTCCCGGATCTTCACCGACCACGGGCTGAAGCCCAACCACCTCCAGGTCCAGGCCATGGAACAGCCCCTGACCATCTCGGGCGTGTTCCCCCGAATTTTTGAAGGAGAGAACAGTATCAATGTCAAAATATGATTCCAACCGGCCCGCCGGCCGGGCTGTGGCCCTGCGCTACGAGGGGGACGGCGCCCCGGTGGTGGTGGCCTCCGGCATGGGCTACCTGGCCGAAAAGATGGTGGAGGTGGCCGCCGAGAACGGTGTGCCCATCTATGAGGACAACTCCCTGGCCACCATGCTGTCACAATTGGCCCTGGGGCAGGAGATCCCCGATTCCCTGTATCAGGCGATTGTGGAAATTTACGTGTACTTTTTGAACTTCGACCCCAACGACCCAGACAAGGCCCGGCGGGAGCGGGAGGCTTTGGCCGCCCCGTCCCCCGCGCCGGAGCCCCAGGCGGCCCCCGCGGCCCCTGAACAGAAAGGAGACGGCTGATGGAACGGCGTTATCTCATCCTGGACAGCCAGGGCGAGGCCCTGGCCCACGGAATCCTGGAGTCCGCGCCCACCGCGGAGGTCCTACAGCTCAGAATCCTCAATGGCGAGGAAAAAATGGTCACCGCCCACCGGGAGCTCCAGCTCATCGGAATGGACGACGGCTCCCCCAACCGCATCGGCATTATCATCAAGGAGCGGGGGGACCGGATTGTGATCCAGCCCACCGCCGCCCTGGCCGCCGCCGCCCGGGAAAACCTGCGCATCCAGACCAACTTCCGCTCGGTGATCTACCCCCTGTCCGGCAAGTGGGCCGGGCGGCGGGATATCAAGGCCAAGGACCTGAGCTGCGGCGGCGTGGCTTTCTACTGCGCCCAGCCCCTTGAACTCAACGAGGCGGTGGAGCTGGTCCTGCCTGTCACCGACGAGCCCTTGATCCTGACGACCCAGATCCTCCGGATAATCCCCAGCCAGACCTCCACGCCCCAGCTGTACGCCACCAAGTTCATCGGCCTCATCCCGGATGAGGAGGCTTTGATCCGGAAAGCCGTGTTCAGCATCCAGATCCGCCAGGCCAAATAGGCCCAGATTTCCCCTTCCCTTACCACCGCTTTAGGAAAGAAAGGAGAACCCCCCATGTCTCACACCGCAACATCATCCCGCGGCCATTGGAAACAGCGGGCCCTGTCCCTTTTGATGACCGCCGCCCTTCTCATTGGAATGGCGCCCGGCCTGGCCCTCCCCGCCGCCGCGGACGAGTCCCACTGGGCCACCCCCTACCTGGATCAGATGGTGGAGTGGGGCTTCATGCGGGCCGACCAGGCCGCCAAGCCCGACGAGCCCCTGACCCGGGCCGAGTTTATGGCGATCGTCAACCGGGCCTATGGCTACAACGAAACGGGGTCCATCCCCTTTGAGGACGTGGCCACCACCGACTGGTTCTATGACGACGTGTGCATCGCCTACACCGCCAAGTACATCGCCGGCACGTCAGAGACCACCGCCTCCCCCAACATGCCCCTGAACCGGGAGACCGTGGTGTTCATCATGGGCAAAAACATGATGATGGAGGAGAAGCCCGGCGAGAGCCTGGCCTTCTCCGACAGCCGGGAGACCAGCGACTGGGCCCGGGGCATGGTGAAAGCTGCCGTGGATAACTACATGGTCACCGGCTTCAACAACCAGTTCCGCCCCAAGGACAGCATGAGCCGGGGCGAGATGGCCGTACTGGTCACCCAGTGCGTCGGCACGCCCATCCAGGAATCCGGGGATTACAGCCTGGGTGACACCTTCGGCAACGTGACCATCACCTCCCCCGGCGTCACCCTGCGGGACACCGTCATCGCCGGCGACCTGTACATCTCCGGCGGCGTGGGCCTGGGGGACATCAAGCTGGAGAACGTCACCGTCCTGGGCCGGATTGTCGCCAGCGGCACCGGCCAGAGCGAGGAGGGCGACGCCAGTATCGTCATGCGCAACGTTACCGCCGACGAGATGCTGGTGGACAATCTCCGCAACCAGTATGTGACCATCCGGGCGGAGGGCCTCACCCAGATTGAGAAGACCCTCGTCCGCACCCCCACCTATTTGGAGGACAACACCCCCGCCGACGCCGGCCTGAAACAGATCGTCCTGGAGGGCAGCGAGCCCGGCACCCAGCTGGACCTGGCCGGCCGTATCAAGGAGGTTACCACCAAAGTGCCTGAGTCCATTGTGAAGGTGGCCAAGGGCACCGTCCAGAAGCTGACGGTGGACGAGGCCGCCATTGGGGCCCAGGTCCAGATCGACCGGGGCGCCGAGGTGGTGGAACTCAACCTGGACGTGGGCACCAATGTCACCGGCCAGGGCGACATCGGGAAGCTGAACATCAACGCCCCCGGCTCCACGGTCACCATGCTGCCGGACAAGATCTACATCCGTCCCGGCCTGACCGGCAACGTCAACGGCCAGGAGATGGACTCCGCCGCCGCGGAGGAGGCCTCCCGGGAGCCCAAGATCCTCTCCGGCTACCCCCTGGCCAACGATGTGGCCCCCACCTCCTTCCAGGCGGTGTTCTCCGCCAATAAGAAGGGCACCATCTACTGGGCCGTCAGCCCCATCACCGACGGCTCCGTGAACGCTGACGACCTGATCTCCCCGCCCGCTTACGGCTCCATTGCCGTGAAGAACGGCTCTGTAGCCACCCCCTCCGCCGACACCCTGGTCCAGGCCCAGGTCACCGGCCTGACCCCCGGCGGCTCCTACTACCTGTCCGCCGTGCTGGTGGATGACCGGGGCACGCGAAGCCCCACCAAGGTCATCGCCTTCACCACCCCGGACAACAGCGTCCCCGCCTTCGCGGAGGGCTACCCCTACCTGTCCTACATCACCGATACCCTGGCCCAGGTCACCGTGATGCCCACCAAGAGCTGTAAGCTGTACTACGCCGTGCTGCCCAAGGGCGGCCAGGCCCCCACCGAGGCCGAGCTGAAATCCGCCTCCGTCATCGGCAACCTGGGTTACGGCGTGATGAGCGTGGTGAAGAACACCGAACTCACCTTCACCGTCAGCAACCAGCTGGAGGAGCTGAAGGACTATGTGCTCTACCTGTGGCTGGTCGACGCGGACGGCATGAACAAATCCGCCATCACCAACCTGAGCTTCACGACTAAGGATATGACGCCGCCGGAGTTCACGGTGCCGCCGGAGAACCCCGCTGACACCAAGGCCACCTCGGTCACCCTGCCCTTCACCCTGAACGAGGACGGCACGGTCTACTGGGTCGTGGTGGAGTCCGGGGCCCGCTACCCCCTGCCCAACAGCCAGAATAACGATGACAATGAATTTGACTCAGTCAACAATTACTATACCGCCAAGCTGGAGAGCAACTTCGCAAAGATCCAGGTGTCCAGCGGCCAGAACGGCCTGAAGGCGGGCAGCGCCAACGCCACCGGCGGCAACTCCGGCACGCTGAACATCAGCGGGCTACAGGCGGAAACCGCCTACGACCTGTACTACGTGGCGAAGGACAAGGCGGGCAACTTCTCCAAGAAGGTGGAGAAGGTCACCATCTACACCCTGGACGAGAACGGCCCCATCGTCAGCCAGTACTTTACCGAGTACTCCGGCCGGGACAACACCGTCAACCCCCTGGCCACCACCGACCTGGTGCTGGAGTTCAGCGAGAACATCCGCTCCGCCGCCATTCAGGCCGGAAGCAGCACGGACGACCTGCTGTCCCTGTACAACGAATCCCAGCAGCCAGACGGGGAGGCCGCCCTGAGCGACCTGGTTAGCGCCCTGGAAAGCAGCTTCGTCCTCTACTACCTCCCCGATGAAGACCCCCACAAGCGGGAGCGGGTGGAAATTGACTATGAGCAGGTGACCGTCACCCCGGGGGACAACGGCCACGTGATCGTCACCTTCCCCAACGAGTCCATTGAGGACGGGCTGATCGGCGGCGCCCACTACTGCTTTGAGCTGAGCAATATTACCGACAACTCCACCGGCCAGAACTTTATGGAGCCCAAGCGCCTGGACTATGAGAACGCCGGCGGGACGGAGCACTCCCTGTCCGATTTCTTCATCGTCTTCTCCCAGATCAACCTGAAGCGCACCACTCTGGCCCCTGACGACGCCCCCTTCTACGATGGGGCGGACAACCCCAGCCCCGTGGACTTCACCTTCCGGCTGGACCCCATGTCCACCAACACAGAGAACAGCATGCTGTTCGACCTGCTGATGTGGACGGACAGCCAGATTCAGTTCGACCTGTACTACCGGGTGCTGGATCAGCAGGGCAAGCCCGTACCGGCGTATAAGGACGACGCTCTCGCCACCAATGAGGACGGCAAGCCCTACTACTTCTACAACGACATCTCCGGCACCATCAAGGATAAACCCACCCAGACCAGCCCAAGCCCAAATACAGACGCGGATGGAAATGCCATTACCCTGTCCAACGGCTGGTACTACATGAATAACAGCGGCCAGCTGGCCCCCGACAAGGGGACCAAGCAGGGCATCAGCGTGGGCCGGGACTTCGTGGGGTGCAGCGACGCTATCTACCCCGCCCTGAACAAGCTGATCTCTGACGGCTCGGTGTACTATGAGTTCGCCATTGTCATCACCCAGTACGGGGACTACCCCAGCCGGGACACCTGGAACGGCACCGTGAACTTTGACGTATACACGGTGGCGGGCGGCGGCACAGGCGTACACGGCCTGGCTACCTCCAAGACAGAGCAGGCCCGGGAGGACTCCTTTAAGGCCACCCGGCTCAACGGCGGCACCGACAACATCGGCCGGAACATCCTGACGGGCGACCCCTTCCTGACCATGGGCCAGCCCTTCGCCGATACCGCCATCCCCACCTTCTCCAACCCCTACCCCCACCTGGAGGCCGGCGACTCCTATGTAAACCTCATTGTGAACCTGGGCAACAACCGCTCCGGTACCATCTACTACGTGGTGGCCCCGGTGAACGGCGTGGACACCGTGGCAAAGGTATCTGTTGACGAGGATAATGACCCAACTACCCCAGACACGGTTGTATCCAAGCGGAACGAGGAGTTGTGGGATTTTATCCCGCAGAGCGGCATCAACATCGACGCCAGCGGCGTAGACCCCAATCAGCCTGTTGAGATCAGCAGCCCCACCAACCTGGGCGTGAAGAGCGGCCTGGGCACCATCCCCTTCGGGGCCTCGGGCTCCATCTCCCACCCGGGCGGCGGCGTCATCCAGGAAAAGATGGTGACCGGCCTGAAGGCCAACACCAAGTACTATGTGTACTTCGTGATCCAGGGCGAGTCTACCCAGCCCTCCCAGGTGTATATCTACGAATTCGAGACCAGCAGCGTGACCATGCCCAAGCTGAAGCTGGAGAACCAGGGGGGCACCGGTCAGGTCAGTGTGGGCGCCCAGGTGAACTCCAATGTTCGGTACGCCTATGTGAACGAGTACAGCCTGTCGGCTCCGATCACAACTACATTTACGGCAGACGGATTCGACGCAAATAACTATACCGATCCCACACCGGATGACAAAATATTCACCGTCTTCGACGCCATGAGCACCGACTATATCCCTGGCAATCATGTTGATAAGGATACCAATGGTAAGCCAATTCCCGCTCCCTCGTTCGCGGCGGGCTACTCAGTGTTTGACGCCTACGCCTCAGACCCAGAGAAGGCATCGGTGGCCCGATACATCCGGCAGACCAGTTCTAGTGATGTTATCCGTGGCCAAGCCAGTGACATGGAGGTCGACAAAGGCACCTGGCTGGTGACCATCCCCAAGCCCGGCGACCTGGAGCAGATGGAGGTCGGCCAGAATTACTACGTGCTGGTGGTGGCTTACAACGTGGCCAGCTCTGAGGGAACGGGCGACACCTTCCGGGCCATCAAGGACGTACAGAAGGTAGACCGTGTACCGCCACGTCCTATGAGTGTTTTGGCGAGCGGCACGGTAAACCCCAAGACTGGCAAAATCGGCGGCGGAAGCGTTACCATCAACTTTGACAAGGACGTGTACTGGGCAGGCGACGAGGACAGCTCTGCCACCACCGATAAGCTGTATGCCGTAATAGGCGATGATAGTGTGGCTAAACCTGGAACTGGCGGCAAGCCTGGTACTGTGGGTATCCTGACGAATGCTATCGGCGGTGTTGCGTTTGACACTGACAAGTGCAAGGGAGGCGGTACCTCCTTCTATCTCCCCTTCTCATCCGCATCTGTAACCCAAAACATCACTCTCTTTTATACGGGGAAGATCGCCAATGAGAGCGGCTACACCTGGAAAATGCATATTGAAGTCACATTCTCGACCTCAGGCGGGGATGGCAACGGCAGCGACAGCAATCTCCCTCTCCAAAACCAGCTTGTAGCCACTGTAAGCTGGAAGGACCCGATAAACGGACCCAGCACGATCAACAGTGTGAGATAGGCCAGACCCTAAACGCCGCGGGAGCGGGCCCCGGCCCGCTCCCGTTTCCCATTGCCCAATCCTGACCCATAAAGGAGTGTTTTACCATGAAAACCAATCCGGGGCGGCGCTGGCTGTCCCTGCTGCTCACCCTGGCCCTGTGCCTGACCCTCGCCCCCGCCGCTCTCGCCGCCGAGGGGGACGGGGATACCCAGTTCATCTTTACCGACAAGGACGATAAGGAACTGTCCCAGCTGGAGCTCTTTGTCAAGACGCAAAACAACGACTCGGTCACGGTCAAGGCCGCCGCCTTCCAGGGCGAGACGGAGCTTCTCCCCGACCAGGGGGCCGTGTACGAGTTTTCAGGAAGCGGCGAGGTCATTGACGTTGACGGAAACGCCGAGAAGCGGGAGATCAAGATCACCCCCAAGAAGGAGGGCTCCGCCACCGTGACTGTCACCGTCACCAAGGACGGCGAGACCGCCACGGCCAGCCTCCCCGTAAAAGTCACCCAGAAGATGGAGAGCCTGCGGCTGAGCAGCAATTCCCTCATCATGGAGGTGAACGGCTCCGAGGAGCTGGCCGCCACCCCCGTCCCGGACAGCGCCAAGGTCAAGTGGGAGTCCAGCGACACCGACGTGGTGTATGTCCGGGACTCCAGCAACACAAGCTGGAAGGCCAACCTCTCCGCCCGGAAGCCCGGCAAGGCCACCATCAAGGCCACCATCGGCACCGAGGAGAACAATATGGTCACCGCCGAGTGCGAGGTGGAGGTCAGCGGCATCGTGCTGGAGCAGAAGTCTGTCTCCCTCAAAGAGGGCCAGCGGGAGGATATCCCCCACTACACCCCCTACGGGGCGGCTAAGGACCTGAACCCCACCTACCAGTCCACCGACCCCAGCGTCGTCCAGGTGCTGGGCGGCCAGCTGGAGGGCCGGGGCCCCGGCACCACCACCGTCTCCGTGTTTGTGGGACCGTACTCCACCACCTTTGACGTGACGGTGTCCGCCGACAGCAACACCACCCTGGACGATATCACCATCTCCAGCGGCGGCACGCTGAAGTTTAACACCCGGATCAGCGATTTTGAGAAGCAGGCCCAGTCCCATGACGGCAAGCTCAGCCACCTGACCAGCCTCAGCGTGCCCACCAGCCAGGGCACCTTGTACTACGGCTATAAGTCCGAGGGGGAGCCCGGCGCCGGCGTGGCCCAGAACGGCAACTACTACGCCAACCCCTCCACCGGCCAGAACGACCTGGCGGACGTGACCTTCGTGCCCAACCCCTACTTCACCGGCGGGCGGGTGACCATCACCTATACCCTGGTGACCACCAACCAGCAGCGCTACAACGGCCGGATCATGCTGGAGGTGACCCAGTCGGCCAGCGGCGACCTGTCCCTGAATACCACGGTGAACACCCCGGTGGCCCTCAGCGGCAATATGTTCAGCCAGGCCGCCCAGCGGATCACCGGCGCCCCCCTGAGCCATGTGGTGTTCTCCCTCCCCTCTGAGAACCGGGGCACCCTGTACTACGACTATGTGTCGGAGGACAACTACGGCTATAAGCTGGCTGTCAACGGCCAGTATGGCCAGAGCCAGCTGGACGGCATCTCCTTTGTCCCCGCCCCGGGCTTCACCGGCACAGTGACCATCTACTACACCGGCTACAGCGTGGGCGCTTATGACAACCAGTTCTCCGGCACGCTGACCATTACCGTGGGGAGCCGGAATACCAGCGGCGGGCCCAGCTACACCATCGCCCAGGGCGGCGTGGCCAGTTTCAACGACGAGGATTTCGGGGACTACTGCGCGGAGATCCTCCAGGGCTACTCCCGCTCCCTGAGCTACGTCCGCTTTGATTCCCTGCCCAACCCGGACCAGGGCACCCTGTACTACGACTACCGCTCCGCCAACAACACGGGCAGCCGGGTATCCACCGGCGAGACCTATTACTACGGCAGCCGCTCCCTGCGGCTGGATAAGGTGTCCTTCGCCGCCAACCCGGACTTTACCGGCATCGTGTCCATCCCCTTCACCGGCTGGGACACCTCCGGCACCCACTTCAGCGGGACGGTGGAAATCAATGTGCGGGCCTCCGGCGGCTCCGGGGATATCCACTACTCCGTGGCCCCGGGGAAGGCCTTCACCCTGAAGACCAATGATTTCAACGACCTGTGCAACGACCTCACCCACCGGAACCTGAACTACATCGTCTTCCAGGCCCTGCCCGACCGGAAGGACGGCACCTTGTACTACAACCGCTCCAGCTCCGACGGCGGCAGCCGGGTGAACACCAGCCAGCGGTACTCCCGCAGCGCCGGCTCCTACCGCATCGACCGGGTGTCCTTTGTGGCCTCCAGCTCCTTCTCCGGCAGCATCGACATCCCCTTCGAGGGCTGCGCCTCCAACACCGGGGACACCTTTACCGGGGTCATTACCATCCACGCCTCCGACTCCCCCGGGGGCAATGACGTTATCTCCTACTCCACCGGCTACCAGGAGGCGGTCCTCTTTGATGACGCCGACTTCAACGACCTGTGCCAGTGGGAGACGGACAAAAACCTGAACTATGTCCGCTTTGACCTGCCCTCCGCCAGCCAGGGCACCTTGTACCAGAATTACCGGGCCAGCAGCAGCTCCAACACCAAGGTGAGCGCCAACTCCCGGTACTACCGCAGCTCCTCCCCCAGGATCGACCAGGTGGCCTTTGTCCCGGCCAGCGGCTTCTCCGGCACAGCGGCGGTGGACTTCACCGCTACCGCCACCGACGGCAGCCAGTTTGACGGCACAGTGGAAATCCAGGTGGGCGAGCCCCAGGCGGACGCCAGCGTCCGCTATTACACCCAGACCAGGCCGGTCACCTTCCGGGCCACGGACTTTGAGGACGGCAGCCGGTACTCCCTCTCCTCCATCCGCTTCAACGCCATGCCCTCCGCCAACGCCGGCCATCTGTACTACCAGTACACCAGCCCCACCCAGTACGGGCGGCAGGCCAGCGCCGGAACCTCCTACGGCACCAGCGGCAGCAACCTCATCTCCCAGCTCACCTTCGTGCCCCGGGCGGGGTACCAGGGGACGGTGGTCCTGCCCTTCACCGGCACTAACTCCAACAACAGCACCTTCTTGGGGGAGGTCATCATCACCGTCCAGCCCACCAGCAGCTCCTCCTACTTCAGCGACATGGCCAGTTACAGCGGCGGAGCCAAGGCGGCGGTGGACTTCCTGCTGGAGAACGGCATCACCTCCGGCATCAGCGCCAGCCAGTTCGGCCCGGAGGGCTCCATCCGCCGGGGGGACTTCGCCTTGATGATGTACCAGGCCTTTGGCCTGGCCGGCTCCGCCAGCTCCGGCAGCTACTTTAACGACGTCAGCCCCTCCGACTACTACGGCAAGGCGGTGAACACCCTGTATTCCATGGGGATCGTCACCGGACGGGGCAGCGGCCGTTACGACCCCAGCGGCACCCTGTCCCGTCAGGACGCCATGCTCATGGTCCAGAAGGCCATGCGGGCGGTGGGCTGGAGCGCCAGCGACGGCCCCTACAGCTACCTCACCGGCTACCACGACGCCGGACAGGTGGCCTCTTACGCCCAGGGAGCTATGGCGTATGTGATCCAGATGGGCATCCTGCCCACCGACAGCGGCCGGCTGGCCCCCAACGACCCCCTCACCCGGGTGGACATGGCCCAGGTCCTCCACCGGGCGCTGACCTATTAAGGAACCACTGATTCAATCCCCGCCGGACTGAATCCCCCTGCTTTCCCAGGGGCTCCCCTACTGCTAAACGGAGCCCCTGGGATGCAAAAAAACAGGCGTGACCGACACTGGTCACGCCTGTTTTTTTGCCTGAAAAGCGCTGTTGATTACACCCGAACGTCAAAGCTGTGCTCAGACGGAGGGGGCACCGCGGCGACCATCTCGTTGATCAAAGAGATCGCCTGGCTCTCAGCGTCATCCATGGAACGCTTCATCAGGGATATGGCGTACGTGTTCTGAAACTGGGCGGCACTCATACCCATAGCGCTTTCTACCATCCCGGTCACTCCTTTCTGGAAATACGGGGGAATCCCCTGTATTATATATCGGCAGACGCTGTCCAAATATAAGGGCAAATGGAGCAAGTTGCCCACACTCGCCTGAATCTAGTTGGCGGCGGCCATGCCATCGCCCTGCTCCCGCATCAGCTGTTCAAAGTCCTCCATGGGCATGGGCTGATAGTAGTAATAACCCTGGATGACGCAGCAGTCCAGCTGTTTGAGAAACTCTACCTGCTCCACATTCTCCACGCCCTCGGCCACTAGGGTCATCTCCAGATCGTGGGCCATGGCCACAATGTGGCGGACAATAATGCCGCTGGGCTGGTCCCGCTCCAGTTCCATGAAGAATACCCGGTCCAGCTTCAGCACATCCACCTTTGTCTTCCACATCATGTTCAGGGAGGAATCGCCGGTGCCAAAATCGTCGATGGCCACGGAGAAACCCGCCGACCGCAGCTTATGGGCAACACCGTTGAGCTGGTTGTGGTTGCTGGTGTACAGGGTCTCCGTGATCTCCACCTCGATCAGGCTGTGGGGAAGGCCGTAGCTGTCAATGAGCTGGATGAACCGGCGGAGAAAGTCCTTCTCATACAGGTGGAGCTTTGACATATTCAGGGAGACAGGGACAGTGGGCACCTGGCTGTCCAGATCCCGGCGGAGCATCTTGCACAGCTCCTCCCACACATACCAGTCCACCTTCTGCATGGTCTGGCTACGCTCAAACAGGGGGACAAACTGGGCGGGGGAAATATTCCCGTACTTGGGATGCTTCCACCGGACCAGGGCCTCCGCCCCCACAATCTTCTCCGTGCGGGAATCCACCTTGGGCTGGAGGTAAAGGGAAAACTGGCCGGCGCGCAGGGCCTCGTCCTGTTCCGCCAGCATCCGAGCCTCCATCATGGTGCTCTGGCGGATTTCTCCGTCATAGTACGTGACACGCCTGCCCACCTGCTGCTTACAGCGGTTATGGGCGTGATCGGCCTGGATACACAGCCGCTGGGCGTCCTCCCCCAGGCCCTTCTCCTCCCAGCACACGCCAAAGGTCATAATCACCGGGAAGTCGGTGATGCCTGCCAGCAACCGCTCCACCTGGTCCAGCAGCCGCTCGATCTCCGAGGCGTCCTGGAAGCACTGGGCAATGTAGTACGAGTCGGCATAGTGCCGGCAGACAAGCGCATCTTTATGGACGCACTGTTTTAAAATGATCCCAACTTTGCGCAGGATCACATCCCCCGCTTCACTACCATAGACATCCGCGACCAGGTGGAAGTCCCGGATATTGGCCCGGATCACCGCGTGCCGCCCCTGTGCCGCCGTGTGATTTTTAAGCTGGAAGTCCAGGCGGCGGCAAAAATAAGACCAGCTGAACAGCCCAGTCACCGGGTCGAAGGAGGCCTCGTTCATCACATAGAACGAGCGCTGTAAATTCTCCAGAGACAGGATCATACAGGGGTAGAGCGTGCCGTCACCCCGGTCCTCCAGGCCGGACTGCGCCCGCAGCACGGTCCAGTAGACGCTGTTGTCTGTACCCACACAGTGGAACTTGCAGTCCAGGATCATCTCTTTTCCCACATACAAGTCGTCCAGGACCTGGGTGGTAAAGGTCTGGTCAAAGCGCTCCTCGTCCTGGGTTGTGGCGCAGAACTGCTTGAAAAAGTCAAAGCTGCCGCTGAGGATATCCTCTTTCTCGGGGATCCGGTATACGTTGTCCTCCCGCACGTAGCCCACGTCCACCTTGTCCTCCCCCAGATCCACCTGGAGGAGCAGGTCACAGTCCCGCTTCAGGAAGGTCTGGTAGGACTCCATAAAGCGCATGGCCTCTCCCCCGGTGACGGATTTCGGGGACAGGTGGTAGGCGGTGCGCAGCCAAGCATAATACCGGCTTTTCCACCGGGCCTGCTTGTTGTCCGCCTGTAAGGCCATCTCATACAGGTCAATGTGGGTATTCTCCCACATCCAGCTCACCGCCGCCAGGCAGATGCCGTTGGGCTGATGGACCCGCTCTCTCAGCCGCTCCACCAGCTTTTTCAGCTCATCTTTCTCAACGTTGGGGTAGAGCACTGCGAATTCGCCGCCGCCCACACGGAAAATCTTGGCCTGCTGGAAAATCTCTGTCAGCAGCCCGGCTATCTGGCGGATCAGCTTATTCCCCTCCTGCTGCCCCTCCTGCTCATTGACAGAGCGCAGGTTGTTGATATCCAGCGCCACATAGCCCATGCTCTCCAGCTTCCAGGTGTTGATGGTATCCATAGCCTGCACATAGCTGCTCCGGTTGAGCAGGCCGGTCATGATATCACAGCCCTGCATAAAGCGGATTTCCTGAAGCATGCGCTCATTTTTGATTTCAGAGGTGAGGAAGTTGATGATTGGGAGCAGGAACTCGTGCTCCCCCGTGCAGACCTTGGGGTTATCCACCCCAATAAAGCTGACTACCTTCCCCTCAATCACATAGGGGGCAGCCAGAAGGCTGTGGACCCCCTGGGCGCTCAAATCATGGTAGACGTCCGGCTGGGACTGGGCGATATCCTCGGTGTCTTGAATAAATACCCGGCCCTCCCGTTTAAACTCCTCTACCCAGGGGGCGATATTCTCCCCGGGCACCTCCTGCAAGGCGTCGATCACGGGGGCGGCCTCAGGGCCGCACCACTCATAGCTGTTGCACCAAGTGCCCTGCTTTTCGTTCAGGGTAAATACATAGGCCCGGTCGGCCTGGTAGAACTCCCCCGTCAGCTGAAGGACGTGGTTCACCCGCTCCTTCAGGGGTGTCTCCCGGCTGCTGAGACTGTGGACACACTGGATGAGGGTCTCCCGCATCGCCAGAGCCTCCTGGGTGCGCCGGCTAAGCTGCTCTTTCTCGGTAATATCTTGGGCGATCTCCAGCCGGGCATCTCTGCCCTGCCACTGGATGAGCATATCCTTCCGCAAAAAGGTACGGCCGTGAGCCACATTTTCCCAGACGCAGAATTCCTCCTGGCTGAGCTGGCCGTTGTTGCAGAAAGGACAGGGCTCGGCCCGCTCCTGGATCACCCGGTAGCATTTCTGTCCCACCAGTTCCTCCCGCGTTTTACCGAAAAATTCGCAGCCCGCCCGGTTGATGTAAAGCAGTTCATGGTTCTCGGTGCGGGAGACATAAATAATTTCGTCTAATTTGTCCAGCAGATGTTCTTGATCCATCTGTCCCACCCCCTCGTCATACCGACAAAATCAGCCCAGCTCGATCAGGGCGCCGCCCTGGGTATCCTGGCGGTAAATATGCTGTTGGTCTGTGCTGAGGTAATAGGTACCCACAATCACGGGGACATGTTCCGTCTCGCTGGGACGCTGGATCTCATAAACATTAAACCGGCGGCAGCTAAAATCGTTCACCTGGATAAAGCCCTCCACCGGAAAAATTTCGTAGCTCTCCATGGAGCTGCCCGACAGCCCCAGCCGGGCTGGCTCCAGCCCCTTGATGTACTCCATCTGCTCGTCCAGGGAGGCGGGTTCGTCGTCCGACTTCTCCGGCTCCTTCAGGGCCCCCTCCGGCACCGACACCTGGGCAGACAGGTTCCCCGTCTCTGACCAGCCGATGGCGATCTGGAACAGATGGCCCTCCACCTGTGACTCCCGGGCCAGGATCACCTCGCCAACCCGGTCAGTCAGCTCAGGACGGTCCATCAAAATGATATGGTCCATGTCTGTGAGGACAAATTCATGCTCCTCTTTCAGTAGCTCAGAGATATAGCGGTCCACCAGCGCCGCCGGGGCAGGGACCTCATAAGTATAGGTATATTGCAGGGGGGTGGAATCAGCCCCCTCGCTCACGTCTTTCATCTCATCAATGGTGAGAAGGGTGCCTTCCCCCTCCTCCATAATCTGATCCAGAGAGGGGGTGGTGTCCTCCCCCAGCGTATAAAACATGGGCGGAGTCGCATCCTTCTTTCCGCAGCCCGCCAGGCAAAAAAGCGCCAGACAACAGGCCATTAGTTTCCTTCTCATGAAATAATTCACTCCAATAATTTTTGGTTAGGCTGAACATCGGGAGTGTCGAAGCCTCGGATTTTATTGGGTCTTCCCATGCGGCCGGCGGGGGAAAACCCGGAATAAATTTTCTTGGCAGACACTCCCTGAAAAGCTCATTCTGACCCCGCATAGCGGATCACGATCTGGTCGTGCTGCCGCAGCTCCTGGGTAAAGGCGCCGTCCGTCCCGTTGACCAACAGCTCCACGCCCCGGTCCAGTTTGTTAAAGTCGATGCCGGAGCGGTCCAGCAGATCCATCAGGTAGTATGGGCCCCCCTCCGCCTTGGCGGGCAGCTCCAGGGGCTGGCCATTGAGGGTCAGCCGAAGCATCACCGGGGCCGGCGCAACAGGGCGCTGGTGGGCGGCAGGGGCCACCGGCTCGGGCTTTACCACAGGCTCAGCCCCCCCGGCCGGGCCGGGAACAGGCCTCTCTTCCACGTCGGGCTGGATCTCCTCGGGTTCTTCGGGAGCTTCAGGCTCCTCTTCTTCCGCCAGGGGGAGGGTCACGCCAGTTTCAATCTGATCCCCGGTGTTCAGCTGGGTATCCAGGGCGGCCAGCCGGCCGTTGAGGGTAAAGTTGCCCTCAAAATCGCCGCCCAGCAGATCCCGGACGGTCCGCCGGGCAGATTCGCCCCAGACCGCGGGGGTAAACTCAATCTCATCCCCCGCGTAGACCACCGCCGAGGGGGCGGTCTCCTGGCCGTTGAGGGTCAGGACGCAGGGGGTGGCGGGCTGGCCCCGGAATACCATCCGCTGGCCGTCCACCGTCACGCTGAGGCTCTTCCCCGTCCGTCCCAGCAGGTCAGCGGAGGTGTAGCCGTTCATCATCAGCAGATCCAGCACGGTCAGGCTGCCGCTGCGGAACAGCTTGGCGGGCTGGCCGTTGAGGAGGATCCGGTAGCTGTCACTGATGAGGCCCAGGCCGGCGGAGACAGCAATCCCAAGGGGGGTGGCCAGCTCCGGGTCCTCCAGGTCGTAGTCATCAGAGAAGGCGGATATCTCATAGTTGTTGCCCGCCAGGGCCACCCGCTTTTCATCCATATTCAGGGCGGCGGCTACCAGCTCCCGCAGTCCCAGCAGTTTGCTGCCGCCCCCCGCCAGAAATAGGGCGGAGGGGGAGCCGCCGTTCAGGTCGCTCACCCGCTGGGCAATCTCGTTGGCCAGGTTCTGGGCGGACTGGCTGATCTCCTCCCGGACCTGGGCCCCTGGGACAGACTGCTCCAGCCCCAGCACATCCCGGTAGGTGATCACGTCCTCCTGGAGCTGGGTTTTCATCCGCTCCGCAGTGGCGAAGGGGACAAGGTAGCGGCGCATCAGTTCCTCTGTAATCTCATCCCCGGCCACGGTGGCCATGGTGTACCCCACCACGGCCCCTTCCCGGCACACGGCGATATCGGAGGTCCCCGCCCCGATATCCGCCAGCACCAGGTTCAGCAGGCGCAGGTCAGCGGGGATGGCGGCGTTAAGGGCGGCGATGGGCTCCAGAGTGAGGCTGGCCACTTCCAAGCCGGCCCCCTCCATCACGGCGTAGAGGCTTTCCACCACCTCGCTGGGCAGGAAGGTGGCCACCACGCTGGCCTCCAGGATCTGCCCGTTGTGATCCCGGAGGGTGGTCATGGGGTAGTGGTCCAGCTGGTAGCTGGACACGGTATAGCCCACCAAATAAAAGCGCCGCTGACCCTCCTGTCCCTGGGACAAGAGGGCCTCGGCTTCTGTGACCGCGCCGCTCTCCAAGCGGCTGATCATGTCGCTGCTGATGCGGGCAACTTGGGGCAGCTCCAGGCGGTGGTGGCCTGACTCCGTGCGCAGGGCACGGCCGGCGGCGGCCACGCACACCCGCTCCAGCACGCAGTCCAGCCGCTGCTCCAGCCGCTGGGTCACCCGGCGGGCCACCTTGGCCACCTGGGCGATGTCCTCAATCTGGCCGTCCATCATGGCCCGCTTGCCGTGCTCCTCTTTCTCGATGGCCAGCACCTGAAGGCGCTCGTCCACAACCCGGCCCACTACACCGATGATGCTGCGTGTGCCGATATCCAAAGCAAAGATCAGCCCGGCGTCCTGTTGATTCTTTCCGGCCAACTGCCTCACCTCTTGTCCCCCCCAGCAAGTGATGGCGGGCCAGACGCTCCGCCCGTCCATTCCATCCAGGCGACCGCTTCCAGTCCGCTTGGGTGCCGGGAGTCTCTTTCATCTGGGATTGGATATGGTGCGTAAAAAGGAGACATGGCGCCCCAAACATGGGGCGCCATATTCTCTTATCTCAGGGAAACGCCCTTGATTTTAGTACTTCGAGTTTCCAAAGTTAGCGGGAGCTACGTCGTCCTCCACATCCCAGCTGGAGCCTCCGCTCTGATAGGAGGGGGCGGGGGCGGGCGTGAAGGGGTTAAAACCACCGTTCACCTTGCCATTGATCTTGAACTCGCTCATCAGCTGGTGCATGATGTTGGCCTGAGAGGACAGCTCCTCACTGGCGGCGGCGCACTCCTCGCTGGTGGCGGAGTTGGTCTGTACCACGGCGGAGATCTGGTCGATGCCCTCGGTCACCTGGGCAATGGCGGCGGTCTGCTGCTCCACAGCGTCCACCACAACGTCCATCATGCTGATAACAGAGCTGGCCAGCTCGGCGGTCCGCTCCAGGGAGCCGGTGACCTTCCCCACCACATCGACGCCGTCCCGCACGGCCACGATAGAGCCCTCAATCAGCTCCTTGGTGGCCTTGGCGGCCTCATCGGACTTGGCGGCCAGGTTGCGCACCTCGTCAGCCACAACGGCGAAGCCCTTGCCGGCGGCGCCGGCCCGGGCGGCTTCCACCGCGGCGTTCAGGGCCAGGATGTTGGTCTGGAAAGCGATATCCTCAATGGTGGCGATGATCTTGCTGATCTCCTGAGAGGAATTGGAGATGTTGCCCATAGCCTCGTTCAGGCGCTTGACATAGTCGTTGCTGGTCTGGACCTGGTTGCCGGCCTCGTTCACGCTGCGCTGGGCCTGCTCGGTATTCTCGGCGGTCTTCTGGGAGTTGTGAGAGATGTCGGCGATGGTGGCGGACAGCTCCTCCACAGAACTGGCCTGCTGGGTAGCGCCCTGGGCCAGGGCCTGGGAGCTGTTGGACACCTGGTCAGCGCCGGCGGACACCTGGTCGGCGGACTGGGAGATGTTGGAAATCGTCTCACTCATACGGAGGATAAACTGGTTGGTGGAGTCCTGGATCGGCTTCAGGTCACCCGGGAACAGGGCGGTAAGCTGAACATCGAAATTGCCCTTGGACATCTCTCCAGTGGCGAAAGCGATATCAGAGACCGTATCATTGAGGACCTTCTGGCTGGTACGCAGGGCTTCGGACATCATACCAAGCTCGTTGGGGCTTTGGAAGTGGACAGGCAACTTCAGGTCGCCCTGGCTCATGCCCACCATAGCGGCGCGGGCCTCCTCCAGGGGGATGGTAATGGAGCGGATGAGCTTGGTGCAGATCATCAGCACCAGGATCAGCACCACAACCAGCACGACAACGGAGATAATCGTGGCAATGACCACAGACCTGGACTGGGCGGCGAAAGCCTCATCCTCAGCTTTATTCAGGGCGGTGTCAATGCTGTCGCCCACCGCCACCATGGCATCCAGAGAGGGAGAGCACTCCTCCTCGATCAGCCGGGCCGCTTCCTCGCCCCGGCCGGCGTCAATGGCGCTGATGATGCCGGGGATGGCGCTCTTCCACTTGTTGACAGCCGTCTCATACTCGTCCAGCATGGACTTATCCAGAGGGAAGACTTTACGCAGCTCGCTCAGGCTGGCACTCATCTGGTCCAGGACCTCATCGGCCCGGCTCTCTAGAGCGCGCATTCTATCGCTGCTTCCGTTGTCCTGGCTCAAGGTCAGCATGGCCATTTCCCGCACGTTACGCGCGGCAATATTGGCCTCCAGACGGCACTGGGTAATGATGCTGTTAGACGCCATCTCCTTGTCAATTACTTCCTGATAGCCGTCACGCAGGCTCATCATCATAAACAGAGTGGTGACAATGATGATCAGCGAGGGGATAATCACCGCGCCGAAGCCCACGATCAGGCTCTTCTTGATTCTCATCTTCTGGAAACTCATACTGTACTCCTCCTATTTTTTTCCCACATTTACAGGGATATCGCGCTTTTTATGTACTGAGCCTGAACCTTCCGTCCCACTTTCCAGCTGGCTGTCTTTTCCCCTTCACGGGGGGCGGACTCTAAGCTTTGTTATTATACTACATTTTCTAGACAATGTCACCATATTTTCCGTTTTTCACATCGCCCAATAATCGGCCGTCTACCAGGGTAACCACTCTCCGGCGCATGATGTTCACGAACTGGCTGGCGTGGGTCGCCATCACAACAGTGGTCCCCCGGCTGTTCAGCTCGTTGAGCAAATGCATCACGTCCCAGATGTTGTCATCATCCAGGTTGGCGGTCAGCTCGTCCAGCAGAAGGATGGGCGGACTGCTCACCAGGGCCCGGGCCAGCTCCACCCGGCGGCATTCTCCAATAGACAGCTCCGCTGGGTAACAGCGTTCCACCCCTGGCAGACCCACAATGCCCAGCGCCTTCTCCACCGCCCGGCGGCTTTTCCGCTGCATACCGCTTGCCCGGGCGGCCATCATCAGGTTCTCGTGGATGGTGCGCTTGCGCACCAGGATCGACTGCTGGCTGACAATGCCGAAAGTACGGGCCAGCCTCACCCGCCAAAGCCCCAGGTGCCGGGCCACGTTGTTCCCATCCAAGTAGACGATCCCCCGGTCCGGCATGATCTCCCCGCCGATGAGCTTCAGCAAGGTGCTTTTGCCAGCGCCGCTGCTGCCGATCAGGAAGACAAATTCTCCCTGCTCAATGGTCAGATCCATGTCACGAACAGCGTATTCCTTCCGCTTGTTCTCTCCAGTATACAGTTTTGAGACATTTTCCAGTCTGATTTCCGGCATTCCAACGCGGCTCCTTGCCTGGGGGCCCGCTCTACTCCCAAGTATCAAGCCGGTCAGGGCCCTGCCCCGCCGGCGGGAGTTGGCAGCCATCCGCAACAAAATTTATAGTACCAAAAACGTTCCTCTTGTAGTATAATCCTTTTAGGTCCGGTTGAAAAGAGGCTATTTAAAATTTTTGGGGTAGAATTGTGAAAAATTTTAGAGGTCCGAAAAAATCCAGATATCTGATCCCTCTGCTGTCCCTCACAGCGCTGCTGTGCGTTGGGGTGGTGGAGCTGGCCGTGTGCTCAGTTCAGGACCCGGAGCTCTTCCAGCGCCTCACCGCCCCGGCCCGGGAGTGCGCCGCCCAGCTGGGCGAGGCGGGCACACGGGTCTGGGACGCTTTCCTCCAGGCGTCCGCCACCGTCCAGCTCCCCCGGCACTGGGAGGACGAGGAGCCGGAGCCGGAACTTCCGCCGCCGGAGGAGAGCCAGGAGCTGGACAACGAGGTGCGGGAACCCCCACCCCTGCCCGTGGCCGCCACCGACGTCACCGCCCTGGCCGAGCGGGACGGGCGGCTGTGCCTCACCGGGGGGGCCCGGAGCGTCGTCTACTACGACCAGACTGACCCCGCCTGGGCGGAGGAGCCCTACGGCTCCGACCGGATCGGCGGCTACGGCTGCGGCCCGGTGGCTATGGCTATGGCGGTATCCTCCATGACAGAGCACCAGATGGACCCGGCCCAGATGGCCCAGTGGTGCGTGGACCAGGGCTACTGGGCCAGAAAGCATGGCTCCTACCTGTCCATTGTGCCAGGTACCGCCGAGGCCTTCGGCCTTGCCTGCACTTCCATCCCTCCAGAGGAAGCCGATCCAGACGACCTGCTCCAGCGGCTGGCCACCGGCCAGATGGGGGTGGCCCTGATGGGCCCCGGCCACTTCACCAACGGGGGGCATTTCATCCTTCTGCGGGGGGTCACCCTGGACGGCCGGGTGCTGGTAGCCGACCCGGCCAGCCCGGAGCGCAGCCTCACGCTGTGGGACTTGGAGCTTGTTTTGGGGGAACTGTCTCCCAGCCGCCACGACGGAGCGCCCCTGTGGATGCTCTCCCCGCCCATATTCGATAACATATCATAAGCATATTTGCCTCAGGGGCTACGCCCTCGGGACAGATATGCTTATGTTTTATCATTTATTCATATACGGAATTCCCTCTGGCCAGCCGCTTATTCAGCCGCCGGTCCAGGTCAATGACCCGCTCCAGCAGGCGGCGGGCGCTGCCCGCCTGGGTCTGATAGGTCTGCTCATCCTCCCCCCGGGGGGGCGCCCCGCCGTCCAGGGCGCTGACGCGCTCCTGGTCCCCGGCGGGGAGCTCTGCCCTGCGTTCCCGGACGGCGGCCTGCACCTCCTCCAGGCGGGTAATCGGGTCCTGCCGCATCGCTACCAGCATTTTCAGCGTGACCCGGTCGTTGCGGTCCAACGCCTCGCCCAGCTGCTGGCTCAGGTCCATCACCTCAGACAGGAGGTTATAGCGCCTGCGCTCCAGCACAGTCAAGTCCAGCCAATCACCTTTTACCATCGTCCGCTCACCTTCCTTGGGCGCTGGCCTTTTCCGCGCCGTGAAAGGCGTCCCGCATTTCGGCCAGCATAGGCTTCAGATTCTCCAGCTCCGTTTTATTCCGGCCGATCTTAATGCGGCCCAGCTGGTAGGTGAAGTACTCATACATCCGGCTCAGGTCCCGGCTGATGGGGTACTGGCGGTCCAGCGTCTCGTCCAGATACTTGATGATATCCATACACCGGTCCACCGCCCCCTCGAAGGCGGGCCAGTCCGCCTTATCCAGGGCCAGGGAGGCCAGGATGCTGCGCTTGACCAGCTCGTCATACAGCAGCAGGAGCAGCTCGCCTGGCGTCATGGAGTTGATGGACTGCTCTTTATACTGCTGGTAGCCTCTCATATCCATTTAGGACGTTCCTTTCTATCCGGCGGTTTTTTCTTAGCCTCCCATCATGCCCATCAAGGTGGAGCTCTGGGAGTTCATCTGGTTGATGAGCATCTCCAGCCGGCTGAACTGGCTGGTGTAGCGGTCCACCTGGTCGGCCAGCTTATCCTGCCACTTCTCGACTTCATCATTCAGGCTGTCAATCTTGTCCTGCAGGGTGTTGTCCAGCAGGGACAGGGAGCTCAGCGGCGTGCCGGCGTGCTGGACCAGCAGGCCCTTGGGCTCGCCGGTGAGCTTGGCGTAGCTGTCCAGGTAGGTCTTCAGGTTCTGCATCACGCCGTCAGTGGAGGCGCCGTTCTCGGTGCTCTTGGTGAAAGCCTCCATCACCTTATCCGGGTCGCTGTCCAGCATAGCGCGCAGCTTATCCTCGTCCAGAGTGATGCTCATGGTGTTGTCCGCAGCGGAGAAGGTCTCTGAGATGCCCATCTGGCGCAGGATGCCGCCGTCCTCCCCGGCGGGGGAGAAGATATAGCTCAGCTTCTCATACAGGCCGGACAGCATGCTGTCACCGAACAGGATGCCCTGCTTGGCCTTCTCCTCGTAGTTCTTCTGGGCGCTCTCGGACAGGTCGGACATCTGGTCATCGGTGAGAGGCTCGTAGGAGGAGCCGTTGGTCTTCTGGGCGGGCAGGGTGGAGTAGGCCTTCTTGATCTCCCCGATCATCTCGTTGTAATCCTTGATCATGTCCTTGACGGCGTCCACAATCTTATCCGCGTCAGAGGTGCTCTTGAAGCTGACGCCGTTGGCGCCGGGGTTGCTCACCGGCTTGCCGTCCTTGTCCACGGAGGAGTCGAAGGTGTCCTTGAAGTTCAGGGTCATGCCGTCGATGTTCACGCTGTTGGAGGAACGGGTCATCTCCATCTGGGTGCCGTTGATGGTGACGGAGAACTTGGCGTCCTGGCCGGCGGTGTAGCCCTTGGGAGCGTTTCGCTCATCAAATTTGACCGGGTCGTTGTAGGGGTCCTTAATGTCGATTTCGGCCGCCGCGCCGGTCTTCTTATTTGTCGCCTCAATCTTGCCCGTATACTCATTGAAGGAAAACACATTGTCTGTGCCCATGATAGATTTATTCAGATTATCCACGACATCCTCAATGCGGGTATCCGTGGTAATAGACATCTCTTTCTGGCCGCTCCCAGCGATGGAAAAGGTAACTCTTCCGGTATCGCCTGGCTGCAGCCATGTGAGGCCGTAGGCCTCGGCAAAGCTCTTCTGCCCGCCGTTCATCTCGATTTTGCCGAACATGGCCTGGGCCAGGCCGTCGCCGAAGTCAATCTTTCCGTCGGCGCCGGTCTCCTTGGCGTTGAAGACGAACTCGCCAGTGGTCTTGGAGTAGCTGACCTTCACGCCGGCCTCGGCGTTCTCGTTGATGTCGCTCATGATCTCAGACAGCTTGGTGTCCTTGGTGTACTCGCCGATGACCACGCCGTTGAGCTTGAACTCGTAGAGGTCCCTGCCCTTGTCATCCTTGCCCGAGGGCGTCAGGTTATCAAAGGCGCCGTCCTTCAGCAGCTTGCCCAGGGTCTTGTCGGTGTTCATATAGGAGGTGGCCACCCGGCCGATGCCCAGGGTCTCGCCCACGTCGGAGTTGATCAGCAGGTTGGTGGCGCCGCCCTCCAGCTTGAAGTTCAGCTTGCCGTCAGTGAGGTTCACAGACACCTTGCCGCCGTAGGCCTTCTCCATCTCGCTGTTCAGGGCATCGGCGTAGGCCTGGTGGACCTTATCCATGGTGGCGCTGTCCTCAGTGCCGTCCGCCTTAAAGGTCACGTCCTTGCCGTCTTTATCCTTGATGGTATAGGTGCCGTCCTCATTCTTGGTGATCTTGGGCAGCTTGATGGTGCGGTTGACGCCGTCCAGGTTCATATTCAGGGTCTTGCCGGACAGGTACTCCACGTTGTCGACATCCTTGGTGAGCGCCAGGTCCTTCACGATGATCGCGGAGGGCCGGTCCTTCTCGGCGTTGTCCAGGTTCAGGCCCAGCACATTGGCCACGTTGCCGCTGGCCCCGGACAGATAGACGGAGTTTTTGGCGTCGGATTTATCGCTGAATACGATGCCGTTGAGATCCACATCCACTTTGATGCGGTCGGTGGCGGACACGGTCTCGCCGCTGTTCAGGGTGATCTTCTCGTTGGAGAGCTTGTCGTTGATGAGGGCGGCCAGAACCTCGGTCTCACTGGGGTCTTTGCCGTTCTCGTTCTTCAGCTTCGCCCGCAGCTCATCCATCCGCTCCACGTCGGACACCTGGTCGAAGTTGATGCTGATGGTCTTGCTGCCGTAGGTCAGGCTCAGGGAGCCCTGAAGGGTACCCAGGGTGGTCTTGCCGTCCAGGTCCAGGGCGGTGTCCGCCTCAATGGTCTTGCCGTCGCCCCGGTTCAGCTCGCTGCCGGTGACATACCGGGCGGAGGTGGCCAGCTGGGACACATTGTTCAGGACGATGTCACTGTCGGACCTGCCGCTGGCGGTGACCCGGTCGGCGTACATGCCGCTGGTGACCACCTTCATGGCGTTGTTGAAAAAGCTGCTGGAGAGCAGGTTGGTGCTGGAGCTGAAGGAGGTGTACTTGTTGGTGAAGGCCACCATTTTGGAGATAATGCTCCGGTAGGCCTCCTGCTGCCACCCGATTTTTGTTACCTTCTGGTTCAGTCCGTTGATCTTCTGCTGATAGCCCTGTACCAGGCCCTCAATCATGCCCTCGGTGTCCAGGCCGCTGGCCAGGCCGCTGACAATGTTTCTGCTGTTGTACAGGCTGCTCATCATGTTGTTGCCGCTGACTCCGTTAATAGAGGCCATTTTCATCGCTCCTTTATATGGGTAGTTTGTGGTTGTTAAAACTTACTTTCAGACTTGAAAAGAAAAAACGGGAATACTCTGTACTTTTTTATCGTCCTGTAGTATTATAAAGTTAATACTTCCAGAGAAAGAATTTAAATTCAGGGGGAGATATTTTGTCCACTGTTATCGCGATCACCAATCAGAAGGGCGGCGTCGGCAAGACCACCACCGCCTGTGCCCTGCTGGCCGGCCTGCATCAGCGGGGCGCCCGGGTGCTGGGGGTGGATCTGGACCCCCAGGGCAGCCTGGGCTTCTGCCTGGGGCTGGACATTGAGAACTGCGCCACTGTCTACGATGTGATGAAAGGCACCTGCCCCATCCGCCAGGTCGTCACCCAGTCCGACTGCGGGGATATCCTGCCCTCTAACATCCTGCTGTCCGCAGCCGAGCTGGAGTTCAGCCGGCCCGGCCGGGAGTTTTTACTAAAAAACCAGCTGGCCGAGGTGGCCGATGAGTACGACTTCATCGTGATTGACACCCCGCCCGCCCTCAACGTCCTCACCGTGAACGCCTATGTGGCCGCCGACGGGCTGGTGATCCCCATGGCGCCGGAGATCCTCAGCCTGCTGGGGGTGTCCCAGATCCGGGAGACCATCGACACCGTCCGCCGCTGCTACAACTCCCGGCTGCGGGTGCTGGGCATCGTTTTGAACAAGTACAACCAGCGCTTCACCCTGAACCGGGAGGTGCTGGATATGGCGGAGCAGATTGCCCAGCAGCTGGAGACGAAGGTGTTCCAGTCCAAAATCCGGGCCGGCGTGGTGGTGGCGGAGGCCCCTGCCCACGGGGAGAGCGTCCTCACCTACGCCCCCGGCTCCAAGGTGGCCCGGGACTTCCGCCTGCTGATCAATGAGATCACCCGGGAATATGGCTCCCTCCCCATCCGGAATGAGCCTATGTAACTTTGAAAAGGAGTGCCTGCTATGGCCAAAAATGCCAAGGGAAACAAAACTGCCCACGTATTGAATCTGCTCACCGCCCCCGGCTCCAAGGAGGCCGCCCCCGCTGACGAGCCCTCCACCGAGGGGGGCGTCCCTGAGACCCCCGCCGCCGAAGGGGCTGTCTCTGAAGCCCCGGCGGCGGTCTCCTCCCGCCCCCTGCTCCCCCCTATTTTAGAGGTGGCCCAGGCCAACGATGACAACCTGGCCCGGCAGATCCAGCAGGCGCTGGAGGACGAATATCAGGCGGACGCCCCCGCTCAGGAGGAGAAGCCCTCCGAGCCTCCCGCCGCCGCTTCCGCACCCGCCGGCGGCAAGATGAGCCAGGAGGATATTGAGAAGCTGCTGGCCGGGGCGGCGGACACCCCCGTCCAAGCGGAGAAACCCGCCGAGTCTCCCGCCGCCGCTTCCGCCCCTGCCGGCGGCAAGATGAGCCAGGAGGACATTGAGAAGCTGCTGGCCGGCACGTCGGACACCCCCGCTCAGGAGGAGAAGCCCGCCGAGCCCCCCGCCGCCCCGTCCGCCCCGTCCGGCGGCAAGATGAGCCAGGAGGACATTGAGAAGCTGCTGGCTGGCACGGCGGATACCCCCGCTCAGGAGGAGAAGCCCGCCGAGGCTCCCGTGGAGGAGCCTGCTCCCCCGCCCCAGCCGGAGCCCGCCCCGACCCCCGAGGAAGACCCCTACAACGATTTGACCTATATCAATGTGATGCAGACCCTGGTGGAGGAGAAGGCCCCCCGATATATCGAGATGTTCGGCCTGTGCCCCTGCAAGCGCTGCGCCACCGATGTGGTGGCCCTCACCCTGAACAATCTGGTGCCCAAATACGTGGTCATGACCAAGCAGGACATGATCCCCATGCTCACTGTGTATGAGGGGCGCTTTAACAGCACCATCTTCGCCCAGCTTACCCGGGCCTGTAAGACCGTGATGGATAACCCCCGCCACGACCCCGGGCATAGTAAATAATCAACAGCGGCATGACAGTAAACTGTCATGCCGCTGTTCGTTTGTCCTTACAGTACCAGGGCGATCAGGGCGGGGACCAGGAACACCAGGCCAGGCAGCAGGCTGGACAGCAGGGAGCACAGGATCTGCTCATCCTTGTCCAGCTCGTCCCAGCTGACGATATGCTCATCCATGTAGTCGGCGATGTCCTTGCGGTTCCAGAAGGGCCGCTCCTTTTTCTCCCCCCGCTTGGGCGGGTTGATCCGGATGCCATCCAGCCGCAGATAGTGGACCCAGGCGGACATAAACAGCACCAGGGCCCCTACCAGGAACCCGTCCCGCACCAGGAAAAAGTGGCCCTCGTTGAGATAGCGGTCCCACAGGAGGATCAGCGCCAGGGCGGCAGCCCCCTTAGCCACGGAGCGGTACAAAACAGCCCGCGCCATGTAGGCGGAGAACAGCTCTTTGATCTTTTTCATGTTTGTATCCCTCCGTGACGCAGAATAGCCGCCTGAACGGCGGCTATTCTGGACGATCGTTTTATTTTCCTTCAATCTCCCGGCGGTACTGATCCAGCTCACGCTGGTTGCCGTAAATGAAGTGGCCGGGAAGAATCTCCTCCCAAATGGGCTGGTCGGTGCTGTAATCGTGAATCGAGGGGTCGTAGATCAGCAGCTCCTTCTTCTTCTCCAGCTCGGGGTCGGGGATGGGCACCGCAGACAGCAGGGCCTTGGTGTAGGGGTGCAGGGGGTGAAGGAACAGCTCCTCCGCCTCCGCCAGCTCCACAATCCGTCCCTTATGGATGACGCCGATGCGGTCGGAGATGAAGCGCACCACCGACAGGTCGTGGGCAATGAACAGATAGGTCAGGCCACGGCTCTTCCGCAGGCGGTTGAGCAGGTTCAGCACCTGAGCCCGGATGGACACGTCCAGAGCGGAGATGGGCTCGTCAGCCACCACAAACTCGGGCTCCATAATCAGGGCACGGGCGATGCCGATACGCTGACGCTGGCCGCCGGAGAACTCGTGGGGGAACCGGGAGGCGAACTCCGGCAGGAGGCCCACCTCCCGCAGGATGCTCTCCACCTTCCGCTTGCGGTCGTCCTCATCCTTGTACAGGTGGAAGTTGATCAGGCCCTCAGACACGATGTAGTCCACCTTGGCCCGCTCGTTCAGGGAGGCCATGGGGTCCTGGAAGATCATCTGGCACTTGCGGATGACCTCCTGGTCCAGCTCCTTGGAAATTTTTCCGCTGATGCGCTGGCCCTTGAACAGGATCTCGCCGCCGGTGACCGGATTGATCCGGGTGATCGCCCGGCCGATGGTGGTCTTGCCGGAGCCGGACTCACCCACCAGGGAGAACGTCTCACCCTTATAGATATCAATGTTCACATGGTCAACCGCCACAAACTTGTGCCGGCCGGTGCCAAAGCTAACCTGAAGGTCCTTGATCTCAATGAGTTTCTCTCTCTCGCTCACTGACCAGTCACCTCCTCATGGCCCATCTTTTCCCGCAGCAGGCGGATGGTCTTGGGCTGCTCCACCTTGGGGGCCCTGGGGTCAAGATACCAGGTCTTGGCGCTGTGGGTGGGGGAGACGCTGAAGAAGGGCGGCTCCTCCTCGAAATCAATGGCCAGGGCCTGCTTGTTGCGGGGGGCGAAGGCGTCCCCCTTGACCTCCTGGAACAGGTTGGGCGGGGTGCCGTCGATGGTGGGCAGCTCCTCGCCCTTGATGCCCAGCTGGGGCAGGGAGGACAGCAGGGCCCAGGTGTAGGGGTGCCAGGGGTTGTAGAAGATCTCGTTCACCTGGCCGTACTCCACAATCTGGCCCGCGTACATCACCGCCACCCGGTCGGCCACGTTGGCCACAACGCCCAGGTCATGGGTGATGTAGATGACGGTCATGCCCAGCTCGTGCTGGAGATCCCGGATCAGGTTCAGGATCTGAGCCTGGATGGTCACGTCCAGGGCGGTGGTGGGCTCGTCGCAGATGAGGATCTGGGGCCGGCAGGCCACGGCGATGGCGATGACCACACGCTGGCGCATGCCGCCGGAGAACTCATGGGGGTACTGGTTGGCCCGGCGCTCGGCGTCGGGGATGCCCACCTTCTTGAGCATCTCGATGGCCTCTTTACGGGCGGCCTCCCCTTTCAGGCCCTGGTTGAGCTCAATACTCTCCTGGATCTGCTTGCCGATCTTCTTCAGGGGGTTCAGGGAGGTCATGGGGTCCTGCATGACCATGGAGATCTTCTTGCCCCGGATGGTCATCCACTGCTTCTCCGTCTTGTACTGGGCGATATCCACGCCGCCGTACATGATGGAGCCGCCGGTGATCTTGCCGTTGGCGTCCAACATGCCCAGGAAGGACTTGGTGAACACCGACTTGCCGGAGCCGGACTCGCCCACGATGGCCAGCGTCTCGCCCTCATACAGGTCCAGGGAGCAGCGGCGGATGGCCTTCAAGGTCTTGCCCCGCAGGCTGAACTGGATCTCAATGTCCTTGGCGGACAAAATCGGTTCTTTTGACATCTCGCTCCCCCCTTTACACGTGGTTTCTGGGGTCGGCGGCGTCGGAGAACGCGTTGCCTACCAGATAGAAGGTGATGGTAATCAGAGAGACAATGACCGCGGGGAAGATGAGCAGGTAGGGCTCATCCAGGAAGGAGTTGCGGGCGTTGCGCAGGAGCACGCCCAGGGAGGGCGTCTCCAGCCCCAGGCCCAGGCCCAGGTAGGACAGGGTGGACTCCAGGGCGATGGTGCCCGGGATGGACAGGGCCAGGCGCAGGATGACCACGCTCACCAGATAGGGGAAGATATTCTTGGTGAGCACCCGCCGCACCGGGGTACCCAGGCACCGGGAGGCCAGGTTGTACTCCCGGTCCCGGTACATGAGCACCAGGTTGCGGACGTTGCGGGCCATAATCAGCCAGCCGAAGGCGATCATCGCCACCGCCATGATGGTGAAGCTCTGGCCCACCAGCAGGGCGATCAGGGTCATGTAAATGATGTTGGGCACGTTGTTGATGATGTTGTACACCTCAGTGAGGGGGCGGTCCAGTACCCGCACATAACCCCACAGGCAACCGATGATCAGGCCCACCACACACTCGCCCAGAGCTACGATCAGGGCCAGCTTGATGGAGGTCTGAGCGGCGTACCACACCTGGCACCAGTAGTCACGGCCCAGGTTGTCAGTACCAAACCAGTACTCCGAGTTAGGCTCGATGAAGGCCAGACTGCTCTCCGGCACCAGGGTGGCGTAGTCATACTTGCTGATGGCAAGGGCTATGAAGGAGAAGATGACCAGGAAGAAGAATACACCGGCCATCACCACAGCGGACTTCTTCTTCAGGAAGTTCTGAAGGACAGACCGCCAATAGGAGTAGTTGGAGTAGCCGATACGCTCCGCCGCGTCCGCGGAATAGTCCACGAGGCGGAACAGTTCGTCCTGATTGTGGCTCATCTCGTCTCCCCCTTTCCTACCAGCCGGATTCTGGGATCAAAAATCATCATGAGTACATCGCCCAGGAACACGCCGATGACACCCAGCGTGGCATAGATCACCACACAGCCCTGCACCACGTTCAGGTCGTACCGGGAGATGGCGTCGGTCAGCAGGGGGCCCATACCGGGGGTGGAGAAGAACCGCTCCGCCAGCAGGGAGCCGCTGATGGTCAGCAGGAAGGACGCGGGGATGTACTGAGCCAGAGGCACGAAGGCGTTTTTCAGCACGTGCCTGATCATGATGTTGCGGTTGGACATACCCTTGATCCGGGCCAGGCGGATGTAGTCCTTGTTCATCTCATCCACCATGTAGCGCCGGGTCCACAAGGCATAGTGGGCAATGGAGGCCAGGGACAGACAGGCGATGGGCAGGATGCTGCTGATTCCCGGTCTCCGGGTGGAGTACAGGGAGGGCAACCCCAGCACATGGGCACCGAATACCAGGATCAACGAGTACGACACCAATGGCGGCACCGCGTTGATGAATACGGTGTACGCCGTTCCGATGTGGTCCGGTATCTTATCTTTATTCATGGCCTGAAGAATGCCCAGGGGGATACCTATGGCCAGGGCAATCAGCAGAGCGCTGACGCCCAGGCGCATAGATACCATGAAACGCTCGGAAATGACTTTCAGCACGGGGACACCGGTCTGGATCCGGCGGGAGTCCCCGAAGTCAAAACGAACCAGTCCGCCATAGTAGCGGAGCAGCTGCTCTCCAATCGGATCCAGAAGTCCGGCCGCCCGCAGCCGTTCGTTTTTCTCCTCTTCCGACAGTTTGTTCACCTGATCTTCGGTGAAGTAGTACTCGTTTGGCAGCATCCGGAGGAGCAGAAATACGATGGTGGCTACGACCAGGACTGTCAGAAGGGATTGCAGCAGTCTCTTGATCGTATATTTAATCATAATTAGCTGTTAAAGTCAGCGAGGAAGCCCTCGTAGTCGGCGGTGGTGTAGGCCTCGGTGGAGGTCTCCCAGTTCTTGTAGGTGTAGGTCTGGCAGCCGTACATAGCCTCCATCTTGGAGTAGTCGTTGACGTGGGTCAGCTGCCACACGACCTCGTAGTTGAAGGGGATGGTCAGGGCGTGCTCCAGGAAGTAGACCTCGGCGTCCACATAGGCCTGATAGCGGGCGTCCATGTCGTCGCAGATGGCGGCGGCGGCCTTGGCCATCTCGGTGAACTCCTTGTAGGTGGCGATCAGCTCGGGAGCCTCAGCCTCGTCAACCTTGTTGATGTAGGAGTACTTGTTGGAATAGTAGGCGCCGTCGTCCTGATACAGCTCCTGGCCCAGGAAGTTCTCGGGATCGCCGTAGTCGGCGCCCCAGCCGCTGTTGTTCACGGAGTGGAGCTGAGGACCGGTGACCTCCTTGGTCAGGCTGGCCACGTAGGTCTTGATGTTGACCTTGATGTAGTTATCGCCGATGGACTCGATGATGTTCTGCAGCACGGTGGCGGCGTCCTGAGCGGCCTGGTTGCGGGCGAGGACGTAGTAGTCCATCTCCACGGGGAAGGTGACGCCCTGGGCGGTCAGCTCCTCGATGGCCTTATCCCGGTACTCGGCGGCCTTGTTGGCGTCATAGCGGCGGGGAGCATCGGTGGTATTGGTGGTGGGGTAGCCCAGCTGCTCGATGACCTTATCCACGTAGTCGGTGCCATCGGAGAAGTACAGCAGGCCCTTCATGGTGTAGGCCAGGTTCTCACAGTGGGTGGGGTAGATGAAGTTATCACGGGCCCAGCGGGCGGTGAGGTCCATGCCGTAGTAGATGGACTTACGGAAGTTCTCGTTGGCAGCCGCAGTGTTCCAGTTCACATCGGGGTTGCCCTGAGCATCCAGCTTGTTGAAGTTGAAGTGCATCTGATAGGAATACTTACGGGGACGCTTCTCCACCAGCTGGTCGTGGAACTCGTGGTTCTCGTCCTCATAGATGGCGCGCAGGTTGGACTCCTCCAGGTCGCACTGGTCAACCTCGCCGGTCTCATACAGCTGGTCGTCCAGGTTGGTGTCGCCCATCATACGGATGGTGACGGTATCGAACAGGGAGGCGTCCTTATCCCAGTAAGCGGGGTTCTTGGTCAGCACCTTCTCGTTGTTCATGATGTAGGAGGTGATGGTGTAGGGGCCGCTGTACCACATCTGCTCGTTGGACATACCGACCATGTTATCCACGCCCAGCTCATCGATCAGGGCCTGGGACAGGGGGTACAGGCAGGCAGAGGTAGCCACGGTGTCGAAGTAGGGGGCGTTCTTGGAGCAGTGGTAGATCAGGGTGTTCTTGTCGGGGGACTCGATGCCCACCATCTCCAGGAACTTGGTGGTGTCCAGGGCCATAGCCTCGGCGGCCTCCAGCTCCTTGGTGTACTCATAGTACTCACCGGCGCCGGCGATCATGGCGATGGGCATGGAGGTGTTGTTGCCGGCGTTCTTGTGGTAGTTCAGAACCCACTCCAGGCCGGTGACCCAGTCCTGAGCGGTGAGGTCGGCCTTGTAGTTGCCGTTCACGTCAACCCAGGTCACGCCGTCACGGAGCTTGAAGGTCCAGGTCAGGCCGTCATCCTCAGAGCCCCACTCGGTGGCCACGGCGGGCTGCAGCACGCCCTTGTTGTCGATCTCCAGCAGGGGGGCGTAGGCGTTGCACAGCACGTTCAGGTCCTTGGCCTGCTCGGTGTTCTGGATGAAGAAGTTCTCCAGCTCACGAGTGCCGGAGGCCTCCCACAGGACAATCTCCTTGATGGGCTCGCCGCCGTTGCTGGGGGCGTTGCTGCCGGAGCCGGAATTGCCGCCGTTGTTCGCGGGGGTCTTTCCGCCGCCACCGCCGCAGGCGGCGAGCAGCATGGTGGCCGCGAGGGCCAGGGACAGCATCTTGATTCTCTTTGCTTTCATTATGATCCTCCTCATACATATTTCAAATCAAACGGAACCTTCCGCCGGGGGCAAGGTACCCAGGGACCTCACTTCCGCGCCGTCAGGCGCGGAAGAAATAGCCCCGGGGCTATTTGCCCGCGTCGGAAGCGTCCGTCTAACTTGCCGGGTAGAAGGCCATCTGAGGGTATCAGATGACGGTGTAGCCGTCCGGGCCGTTGTCCGCCAGCTGGGTGCGGTAGAAGGCGGCCAGCGCCCGGAGGAGATGGCTGGTGTCCTCCACGCCGCCGGTCTCATAGGGGGAGTGCATGGCCAGCTGGGCCAGGCCCAGGTCCACGGTGTTTAGGGAGACGTGCTTGTTGGACAGGTTCCCCAAGGTGGAGCCGCCCGGCACGTCAGACCGGTTGGCGTAAACCTGGACGGGCACGCCCGCCCCCTTGCAGATGACCTGGAACAGGCCGGCGGACACGCTGTCGGTGGTATATTTCTGATTGGCGCTGTACTTGATCACCACGCCGCCGTTCATGTGGGGGTGGTTGGTCTTGTCGGCCTTGTCCGGGTGGTTGGGGTGGATGGCGTGGCCGTTGTCAGCGGAGACCATCATGCTGCTGGCCAGGGCCATCTGGTGCTCCTCTGGGGTGCGGCCCAGCAGGGCGCTGATCCGGGAGAGGGTAAAGTCCAGCAGGTTGGAGTCGGCGCCCTGCTTGGTGGCGCTGCCCACCTCCTCGTTATCGAAGATGGCGCAGACGGGGATAGTGTGCTGGGTGGAGCCGCAGTCGATCAGGCCCCGGACGCAGCTCCAGGCGCACTGGAGGTCATCCAGCTTGGGGCTGGAGATGAACTGGCGGCCAGCGCCCCAGACCCGGCCCTCCTCCCGGAGGTACAGGAACAGGTCGCCGCCCAGGATGTCCTCCTCCGCCTCCCCGGCGGCCTGGGCCACCAGCTGGGAGAACTTCCCGGCGGTGTCCCCCTGGCCCATCAGGGGCAGGGTGTCCACCTGGGGGTTCAGGGCCACGCCCTTGTTGACCTCCCGGTTCATGTGGATGGCCAGGTTGGGGATCAGCAGCAGATCCTGATCCAGGTTCACCAGCTTGGTGAAAACCCGGCCGCCCTTGCTGACGGTGACCCGCCCGGCCACGGACAGGGGCCGGTCCAGCCAGGCCCCCAGGATGGCACCGCCATAGACCTCGGTGTTCAGCTGGACGTAGTGCTCGCCGGCCACCTCCGGGACAGCCTTCACTTTAAAGGTGGGGGCGTCGCTGTGGGCGGAGGCGATCATGAACCCGGAGGCCTCCCCCTCGGGCACCCGGAAGGCGATGATGGAGGAGCCGTTGCGGGTGAGATAGTAGCCCGCCCCGGGCTTCAGCTCCCAGGGACGGCCCTCGTACAGGGGGGTGAAGCCGGCCTCCTCCAGAAGGCTCTGGAAGTTGGCCACGGCGTGAAAACAGCTGGGGGAACGCTGGATGAAGTCCAGCAGCTGGCGGGATGTCTGTTCAAACATTTATTTTTCCTCCACAAAGCGGTAGACCAGATCCCACAGCACATCCACCATGGTCTCCATAGACTCCACCGGGATAAATTCAAAGCGGCTGTGGAAATTGTAGCCTCCGGTTGACAGATTGGGGCAGGGCAGGCCGGCGTAGCTCAGCCGGGCGCCGTCAGTTCCGCCCCGCACCGGCTGGATCATGGGCTCCACGCCCTGGCTGCGGAAAGCGGCGCAGGCCCTGTCGATCAGGTACATATGGTTCTCCATAACCTGGCGCATGTTGAAATAGCTGTCCTTGATGTCCACCTGGACAGTGCCCTCCCCCCAGCGGGTGTTGAGCTGGGCGGCCACGGCGGCGAGCCAGTCCTTCTGGCCCTGGAACTTCTGGGCGTCGTGCTCCCGCAGGGCGTATTTCATCACGCAGCCCTCAATGTTCCCCCGGATCGATACCAGGTGATAAAAGCCCTGGTAGCCCTCGGTAAAAGCGGGCTGCTGGTTGTGGGGCAAGAGCCCCTGGAACTCACAGGCCACGGCGGCGGCGTTGATCATCTTGTCCTTGGCCGCCCCGGGGTGGATATTCCGGCCCTGGATGGTGACCATGGCGGTGGCGGCGTTGAAGTTCTCGTACTCCACCTCGCCCAGAGGGCCGCCGTCCACAGTGTATGCCACATCAGCGCCGAACTTTTTCACATCGAAATACTTGGTGCCGCTGCCCACCTCCTCATCGGGGGTGAAGGCCACACGGATCTTCCCGTGGGGCGGGGCGTCGGGGGCCATCAGCCTCTGGGCCAGGGTGACGATCTCAGCCACGCCCGCTTTGTCATCGGCGCCCAGGAGGGTGGAACCGTCAGTGACCACCAGGTGCTTTCCCACGCACTCCTCCAGCTGGGGGAACTGCTCTACGGACAGCACATAGCCGCCCGCCCCGTCTAAGGGGATGTCGCCGCCCTGGTAATCTACAATCCGGGGCTTAATATTGGCCCCGGACACGGCGGCGCTGGTATCCATGTGGGCCACCAGGCCCAAGACCTTGCCCCCTTCCCCCGCTGTGGCGGGGATGGTGGCGGTCACATAGCCATACTGATCCTGCTCAACCTCAGACAGCCCCAGCTGGATCAGCTCCTCCGCCAGCCTCTTGCCCAGCGCCAGCTGGTTGGGGGTGGAGGGGTAGCTTGTGCTCTCCTCGTCCGAGGTTGTATCCATAGAGCAATACTCCAGGAAGCGGTCCAGCACAGTTTTCATTGTGGTGTTGCCTCATTTCTGCCGGATCCCCAGATCCGTTTTTGTTATCTAATTGTAACAAACCAAGGCAGACAACGTCAATATGGATTTTTCATTTTTGCAAAACAGCAAAATTTTTACGTATCTGTTAACAAAATTTTCGTCCACGCTGCTGTGCTGTATTTTTTTCCGGAAACGTGGGGAATTCCATCATTCCTTCCCTATTTTTTGCGCATATTGCCGAATAAATTGTCGCAGGTTTCAGTACTTTAATGTATAAACGGCATTTATTATCGTTGAGAGGTCAATTTATCCCTATATTTTTTGTGCAATCTGCCATGTGCAAAAACCTACCTTGGGGAGCGGCCAGCGGCCTTTCTGCAATATTTCGACTTCCAAATTTCACCTGGTGGACAAGCCAAGCCTGGGGGAGCACCCTCTGCCCGCCCCGCCCAGCGGATGTGAAAACGCCGCGGCTCTTTGGGCCGCGGCGTTCCAAGCCAACGTGTCTTTACGGGGTGGGGGCGGCCCCGGCTGGCGCCAGGCCCTCACTGGTCTCCATCAGCTGCCGCCAGATGCCGTTCACCTCATCCAGGCACTGGAAGTAGGTATTGGTCAGCAGGTTGACGGGGATCTCCAGCTGCTCGGCCAGCTTGCCAATGGCCCCCCAGTCCGCCCGCTCATAGCTGATGGCCAGCTTGTACAGGGCGCCGCACTGGCCCGTCTGGTTGAGCAGGGCCTCCTTCACCTCTTGGGAGATGGGAAGATCCGCCAGGATCTCCTCCATAGGGGCGGCGATCAGGTAGTTCAGGGTGGAGAACATGCCCATCAGATAGGCCTCATTCCGGGAGATCGGCAGATTCTTCGCCAGCTTCATCAGCTCGCTGCAGAAGCTGGCCCGCATGAAGGACAGCTTCAGGAACTCCTCCTGGCTGTCATCCATGCCCTCCTCCCCGTTGCCGGTGCCCAGCAGATAGATCCACTGGCGCAGCTGGCCCAGGCCCATGACCACAATGGCCTGGTGGACATCGGTGGCCCGGTTGCGCAGGGCAAAATAGCCGGAGTTGACGATCTTCAGCAGGCTGTAGGTGAGCATGGCGTCCATAGAGATGATCTGCTCAATCTCATCCACCTTGGGGTCGTCCTCGTTAATGGCCACCATCAGGCGGAAGAAGTTGCTCTGTAGATAGCTGCTGGAGTGGACGGCGGTAAACAGGTTCTCCGCCACCCAGCGGCCCTCCATGGCGTCCACCTCCATGATGAAGGCCTTCTGATACAGCTCCTCGGTGTCCACGCCGGTGGCGATACACAGCTTTTTCATGCTGTGGGCCACCTCCACAATATTGCGGATGCTGGAATCGGTGGTGGACTTGAAGTTGATCTTAATGTAGTCAAAGCGGTCCATAATGGAGAAGTACCGGGGGGAAAACTGGAACTCATTCACCGCGATCCGATACCCCTCCTTGGCGAAGCGCTCCACAAAGCGCATAGCCAGGGGGTGGATAATCACACTGTCATCCACCTGGATCACCAGGTCCCGGGGGTCAAAGAGTTTCGGGGTCTGCTTCATCAGCAGGGTGGTGGTAAAGGTCATAAAATTCAGCGAGCCCTTCAGCACCTTGTTGGTGTTCTGGGTCAGGAAGCTGTAAATGGTGTCGGCAGCGGCAAAGTCGTTGCTGGAGGACTCCTCGGTGGTATAGGCCTGGTTCTCCCCGTGATACTGGATCTCATAGCCCAAGATCTTGCCCTTGAGGTCTTTGATGGGCTGCCGGACAATGTATTTGCTGCTCGTCATGTTAGAGGCATCCCCTTACTTGTTTTCACTGGTGGCCAGCAGGTGGTCCATCACGTCCACCAGATGGCCGATCTCCGGCTTGCTCATCTGCTCATCGGCGCCCAGCTGGCGGCCCTTGATCCGCATCTCCTCGCTGATGAGGGAGGAGAAGATGATCAGGGGGATCGGCTTAAAGCGGGCGTTGTCCTTCACCAGCTTGGTCAGCCGGTGTCCGTCCATCTGGGGCATCTCAATATCAGTGATAATCAGGGCCACGTCGTCACACAGGCGGTTATGTTTGGGCAGGGCGTTGAGGGTCTCCCACAGCTCCTGGCCGTTGGGGAACATCTTCAGGTTCACATAGCCCGCTTTGCGCAGGGACTCCTCGATCATCTTGGACAGGAGGATGGAGTCCTCCGCAATCCAGATGGGCTGCTCATTCCGGGAGCGGGGGCCCATCCTGTCGATCTCTGTCACCTGAATGGTGGTCTCAGGGGCGATTTCGGCCACAATGCGCTCAAAATCCAGAATGGTCACCAGGTCAGCGCCGCACTGGGCGATGCCGGTGGCCACGCTCTCAGACCCGCCGGCAACGGTTTTATCCGGCTTCTGGATGTCACTCCAGGAGATCCGGCTGATGCCCACCACGGTGTGGACCCGGAAGGCGATGTACATCTTGTTGAAGTTGGTGACGATAAACAGGTCCTTGCCGCTCTTCTCCCCCGCCACGCCGTTCAGGTATTTGGGCAGATCCACCACAGTCAGGACGATGTCTCTGGGCTTGAAGATGCCCTCCACAGCGTTATGCGCGTGGGGCATAGGCTTGACGGGGGCGGACATAAGGATCTCCCGCACCTTGGCCACATTGATGCCATATAAATTCCCGTCGATGGTGAACTCCATGATCTCGATTTCGTTGGTGCCGGACTCTAACAGGATCCCGCTGTTCTGTACTTCAGCCATTTCTGACACTCCTAACTTCTCTTAAATTTCGCCGTTTGGCGCGTACACGCTAAAAAATGATATCCTGCCGGCCGTAGGACCGGATGCAGCCCTGGCCGCTGGCCACGTCAAACAGCAGGGTCCGGGCCACCTTGCCCCCCACGTCCTCCGCCAGCAGGCGGATATTTTCCTGTTTCAGAATGGCGTGGACACTCTCCACATTCCGCTGGCCGATGTTGCCCAAATTGCCGCCCGCCACCTCAAACATTTTGGCCCCGCCGGCAATTTTGACGGTAATCCGGCTCCGGGAGGCCCCCCGGGCCTCCATCTGCTTCAATGTCTCCCGGATCCCAGTGTCCGCGTATTTTAAGGGAGTTTTCCTCCCTGCCTCCATATTAAGGGGCAGCATGATGTGAAGCAGCGCGCCCAGCCGCAGGCGAGGGTCATGAAAACACAGTCCAATACAAGAACCGAGGGCGTAGGTAATCAGGACGCCCTCCCCCCGGGCCATCTTCATATCCGCAATGCCCACCGTTAAACTTTTATCAGCCATCTGCCACGCCCAGCTTTCTCAGAAGGAAACTCAGAGATCGCAGATCGGGCGACAGCAGCAGGTGGCAGGGGACATGCATGCCGTCGCACACAAAATTGCCGCCAATGGTCATCAGGTAGTCAGACATACCGCCATATTCGGCCATGGGCACCGTCAGGATGGCCCCCTGCATATCCAGGGCAAAGGCGGGCACAGTCAGATTTACCTTAATCCCGGCCAGGCCGGTCAGGGCGTTGATGAAGGTGGAAATCATGATGTTGCCCACCTCGACCAGGGCGGAGCGCTCCAGCTCGCCCAGCTCCTCATAGCTGGTGGCCTGCTTGGACAGCATAGACCCCAGCACGATATTGACAAACTCCAGCTTCTGCACCGACAGCATGATCCCGTTCATCTGGTTGCTCATCCGGACCAGGACGCCGGCGGTTACGGCCTCGGGGCCGCCAATCCACTCAATGGCCTCGTTGTAGCCCATAATCCGGACCTCAGGCAGGGTAATGCGGATCTCCCTGCCCAGCATCTGGGACAGGGCGGTAGCCGCGTTGCCGCTGCCAATACTGCCGATCTCCCGCAGAGTATCAATCTCCAGGGATGTCAGCTGGTCATAGCTCTCTAACATGAAAGTTCAGCTCCCCTCTCCCTTTATCCACGCAGGCCGTTGATCGTCTGCTCAACCTCATCCGAGGTCTGTACCATTTTCAGCGCGTAGCTGTAGGCCCGCTGGGCCTCAATCACTTTGGTAAATTCCAGGGCCAGGTCCGTATTGGACATCTCCAGGACGCCCCGGCGGACCTCTCCGGTGCCCAGATACAGCCCGCCGTTCTTGTCCACGGGGAGGAAGCGGCTGCTGTCCAGGTGGAGCATCCCGTCGTAGACGTTGTAGTCGAAGACGCCCACGTCCAGCTCCGCGTCCTTGTCCTTGGGGTCAATCTCAATGAAGTTGCCCATGGAGTCCAGCACGCAGCGCCCCTCGTTATCAGACAGCCGCCACACCTCCTTGGGCTGGGGGGGGATCTCCTCGCCGGTGTCCGGGTCGATCTCCGGCTCCGCGTCCTCCTCCGGGGGGACAACAAACCGGGCCATCATAAAGGCGCCGTCCCGGGTGAAGGAGATCTCGCCATCGGCGGGGTCATACAGGGCAAAGAAGCCGTCGCCGAAGATGGCGAAATCAAAGGTCCGGCCGGTGTCCTGAATGGGGCCAGAGGCGAAGTTGGTGGTGGCTTTCATCATCTGGGTGCCCGTGCCCCGGGGCAGCTCCTCGTTGATGCCCCGGATATCGCCGTACATCAGCTGGTGAAAAGTGGCCTGCTCGGCCTTGTAGCCGTGGGTATTCACGTTGGCGATGTTGTTGGCCTGGACATTCATGCGCCGCTGCTGCTGCTGCGCTCCCACCGCAGCGGAGAAAAAGGACATATTCATTGTCTCACGCCTCTCTGTTCATTCCGGCCGGGGGACCCGTCCGCCCCCGGCACTGTGCCTTAGAACCGGTATTCATAAGGGAAAACGCCGGATCAGCGAGGAAGTTTGCCTGGCCCGCAAGGCGGGAACTCGCAGGAATCCTGGGTGGATTTCAAGATTTCCCAACGAGGCGGGACGGCAAAATTCCCGCTTAGACGGCCGTTTGAGCTTGTGAATACAGGTTCTTACAGTCTGCCGATGTCGTTGGTGGCCTTGTTGATGACCTGGTCGTAGATCTTGCTCATCTGGGCCGCGCTCTGAAGGGCCCGCTGGGCGGTCATCATGTTGACCATCTCCCGCACCATGTCCACATTGGACCGCTCCACCCACTTGTGGCGGATGGTGGCCTCCTGGGTGGGCTGGGCGCCCTGGCCCACAAACAGCCCGTAGTCATCCCGTTCCAGGGCGCCGTTGTCCTCAAAGGCGAAGACGCCCAGGGTGGCCAGGTAGTCGCCGTCCTCGGTGTAGATATTGCCGGCGGCGTCAGCGTTGATCTTATCCGTGTACAGCTGGATGGGATTTCCCTCCGGATCCAGCACCTGGCCCAGCTCCGACAGGCACAGGTAGCCATCGTCGTCCAGGGTGAAGCTGCCCGATCGGGTGTAGGACACCGCGCCGTCCCTCTGTACGGCAAAGAAGCCGTCTCCCCAGATGGCGAAATCCAGGGGCAGGTCGGTCTGCTCCAGAGAGCCCTGCTCAAAGTCGGTATAGATCTGGTCCGGGGCCAGGATATGGCTCTGGGTGGTGCCCATCTCCCAGTAGGGGGACTTGTCCTTGTTGCCCACCCGCACCGCCATCACCTCGTCAAAGGTACGGTCGGTGTACCGGTCGGCCTTGTAGCCCGCGGACGTGATGTTGGTCATATTGTGGGCCACAACATCCAGCCGCCGCCCCTGGGTCAGCATCCCGGAGGTCAGATTGTAAAATCCCTTCATCATAGCGAAAACTCCTCTTGGCGGCCTACCGGCCGCTGGTCATATATTGTTCCATATACAGCTTCAGTTTCTGGATCGCCCGGGAGTGGAGCTGGGAGACGCGGGGCTCGCTGACCTCCATCACCTGGGCGATCTCCTTCATGCTGAGGTTTTTCTGATAGTAGAGGGAGATGACCAGCTGCTCATTCTCCCGCAGGGAGCTGATGCCCTGGGTCAGGGTCTCCAGCAGCTCCTGGCGGAGGACTGAGTCCTCCGGCCGGTTGTCCGACTCGTCGTCCACCACCTCCACCGTCCCCTGCTCCCGTTCCTCGAACATGGCGTCCAGGGAGAGGAGGTTGCACAGGGAGGTGCTGGCCAGATCCTCCTGATACCGGCTGGCGGTCAGCCCCAGCCGGTCGGCCATCTCCTGGTCGGTGGGGTAGCGGCCCAGCTCCGAGAACAGCTCGCTGCTGGCCTGGTCAATCTCCCGCACCTTCCGGCGGACGCTGCGGGGCACCCAGTCCTGGCGGCGGGCCAGGTCGATGATGGCCCCCCGGATCCGCTTTGACACATAGGTCTCAAACTTGATCCCCTTACTGGGATCGAATTTATCCACGGCCCCCACCAGGGTGAGAACCCCCTCGTTGATGATGTCGTCCACCTGGGCGAAGCTGCTGTATACCCCCCGGATCTGGAGGGCGATACTCTTCACCAGGCCCACATACCGCATGACCAGGGGCCAGCGCAGCGCCTCGTCCCCGGTGCTCTTGTAGGCCTGGAACAGCTCCTCGGCGGTCATGGCGTCCAGCTGCTCCTGGGTCCAGTTCCCCTGTTTCGCGCCGGGAGGGGCGGCGGCGGTCATACGGCAGCCGCCTTTCGCTCAGGCCGGCCCTGGGCCGTGTCCCGGGTCAGGGCAATGTTGCCCAGGGACTGGATCTGCACATCGCTGGTGATCTCATTAAAGGACAGCACATACAGGCTGGGGTAGAACTGGGACAGCATCCGGCTGAGATAGATGCGGATGACCTGGCTGGTGAGGACAATGGGGGTCTGGGACAGATCGTTGAACTTCTTCAGATAATCCCCCAGCTGGCTGACAATCTGCTGCATCAGGTCGGGGCCCATGGCCAGGTAGATGCCCTGCTCGTTCTTGCTCAGGGAGGCGATGACCCGCTTCTCCACCTCGGCGTCCAAAGTGACCACCCGGAGCTGGCCGTGCTCGCAGAAGCGGCGGGTGATGGTGCGGCTGAGGGCCACCCGGATATTCTCGGTGACCATATCCAGGTCCTTGGTGGTGGCCAGGGAGTCGATGGCGGTCTCCAGGATGGTGCCCAGGTCCCGGATCGGCACCCCCTCCTTCAGCAGGGACTTTAAGATACGCTCCAAATTGGCGTAGGAGAGCAGGTTGGGGATGGCCTCCTCCACCAGCTCCGGGGAGGATTTTTTCAGGTTCTCCACCAGCTGGATCACCTCCGCCCGGCCAATGAGCTCGTAGGCGTGGCGGCGGATCACCTCGGACAGGTGGGTCTGCATGACAGACAGGGGGTCGATGACGGTGTAGCCGTAGATCTCCGCCATCTCCTTGTTCTCGGGCAGGATCCACCGGGAGGGGATGCCGTAGGCGGGCTCCACCGTCTCGATGCCGTCCACCTCGCCGGCGGGGTTGGAGGGCTCCAGGGCCAGGTAGTAGTCCACCAGGATCTCTCCCCGGGCCACCTCCTCCCCCTTGATCTTCACGATATACTGGTTGGTGCCCAGGGCGGAGGAGTCGTACAGGCGGATGGAGGGGATGACGAAGCCCATATCCTGGGCGTACTGGCGGCGGAAGATGACGATGCGGCTGATGAGCTTGCCGCCGCTGCTCTCATTCACCAGGGGGATTAAGCTGTACCCGAACTCCATTTCAATGGGGTCCACGGTCAGCAGGTTGTAGACGTTGTTAATATCCTTGTAGTAGTCTGCCTCGCTGGGGACGGGGGGCGCCTGGGCGGGGGCCTCCTCCTCCACGGCCGCGGCCTGGACCTCCTGCTGGTCCAGCCGTCTGCTCATCATCCAGCCGAACACACCCAGGCCAACGCCCACCACCAGCAGGGGGACAGTGGGGGTGCCGGGGATGACGCCCAGGATCACCAGCACAGCGCCGGCGGTAAGGATAGCCCGGGGCTGGGCGGCAAACTGCTGGATCACGTCGGTATTCAGGCTGCCGTCCGACACCGACCGGGTGACGATCATACCGGTGGCGGTGGAGATCATCAGGGCGGGGAGCTGGGACACCAGGCCGTCACCGATGGTGGCGATGGAGTAGGTCTGGGCCACGGTGCCCAGGTCGCCCAGCCCGTTGATGGAGCCGATGATGATGCCGCCGATCAGGTTGATGGCGGTGATGATCAGGGACATGGTGGCGTCGCCCTTGACGATCTTGGTGGCGCCGTCCATAGCGCCGTAGAAGTCGGCCTCCCGCTGGATCTTGCTCCGGCGCTCCCGGGCCTGCTGCTCATTAATCAGGCCAGAGGACAGGTCGGCGTCGATGGCCATCTGCTTGCCGGGCATAGCGTCCAGGGTGAAGCGGGCGGCCACCTCGGCCACACGCTCGGCGCCCTTGGTAATCACGATAAACTGCACCAGCACGATGATAAAGAAGATGATGATGCCCAGCACGATGTTCCCCTGGGTAATCAGGTTGCCAAAGGTTTGGATCACCGGCGTGCCCGGGGCGCCGCTGCCCTCAAAGCCCAGGATGGCCCGGGTGGTGGACACGTTCAGGCCCAGACGGAAGAGGGTGGTGATCAGCAGCAGGGAGGGGAAAATCGAGAACTCCAGCGCCTCGGAGATGGTCATGGTGATCATCAGGATAACGATGGACAGAGAGATGTTGGTAATGATCAGGATATCCAACAGAGTCTCCGGCAGGGGGATAATCAGGAACATGACGATGACCACTACCATAAGCGCTATGCTGTTTTGAAAAATACGCCGCATGGTGTCATCCTTTCCTGACAATAGTATCAAAACGCCCAAAACGGGCCGGATTTACGATGTTAAGGGGCCTTCTGGTCCAGCTTGAAGATGTAGACCAGCACTTCGGCCACTGCGCCGTACAGCTGGGGCGGGATCTCCCGGCCCAGGTCGGTGGAGTCATACAGGGCGTGGGCCAGAGGGACATTCTCCACAGCGGGAATGCTGTGCTCCTCAGCCACCTTCACGATGCGCAGGGCCAGCTCATCCAGCCCCTTGGCCAGCACCACCGGGGCGTTGTCCATCTCGGGCTTGTACCGCAGGGCCACCGCGTAGTGGGTGGGGTTTCGGATCACCACGTCGGCCTGGGGCACCTGCTGCATCATGCGCTGCTGGGCCCGCTTGCGCTGGATCTCCTTGATCTTGCCCTTGACCTGGGGGTCGCCCTCGGTCTGCTTATATTCCTCTTTGATCTCCTGCTTGGACATGCGCATCTGGCGCTCGTAGTCCCACCACTGGTACAGGTAGTCAAAGAAGGCCAGGACCACAAATGCCACCACGATCTGCATCACCAAAGTGACGATATCCCGGAACAGGATGCCGCAGGACTTCCACAGATCCATGTCCAGGAACCGGGAGAAGCTGAGGGCCACGCTCTGAAAGTAGTTATAGATCAGCGCCAGCAAAATCGTGATTTTCAGCATGCCCTTCAGGGCCTCGATGATGCTGCGCAGGGAAAACAGCCGCTTAAAGCCCTGAAGCGGGCTGATGCGGTTGAACTTGGGGCGGAGTGACTCGGTAGAAAACAGCAGTTTTGTTTGGAAGAAGGTGACAGACACCGCCAGCACGGCGGTTACCGCCAGGAAGGGTCCGGCCATGGTGAGGAAGGCCAGCAGACAGGTCTGGACCAGCTGGTCCAGCATATCCGGGAACATCCCCGGCTTGTTGGTGGCGATGTAGTAGAAGCAGGTCTCCAGCACCAGCTTGACCTCCCGCAGAACCACGCCCCCCATCAGCTGAACCATCATCAGGCTGCCGATCAGGGTGGCCACCGCCACCGCGTCCTTGCTCATCAGGACGTTGCCTTTTTTTCGTTCGTCCCGCCTTCGCTTTGGTGTCGCCTTTTCGGTCTTGGAGTCGCCGGCCATGGATTCATCCCCCCTTTACGGGCCTATACAGTGCCGCTATGCCGCCATCGCCGGCAAAACCCGCTGGATGGCGTACAGCATCTCATTTTCCACGCCCAGCAGGAACTCGCTGAACGGCGTGAGGAGGGCCAGAAGGAGGCTGAGTCCGATAATGACCTTCAATTCAATGTTGATGGCGAAGACGTTGATCTGGGGGATGGCTTTCATTAAGATCCCCATCCCCACCTGTCCCAGAAGCTCAGCGGCCAGAATGGGCATACACAGCTTGATCCCCAGCACCGTGCAGTTGATGAACAGCTCCACCACCACGCCCGCCACCTCGGGGGCCAGCGTCACCTGGCCAAAGGGGACCATCCGGCTGGAGTTGACCATAATCCGGATGAGGGTGTGGTGCCCGTTGGACATGAAGAAGAGCATCGTCATCAGCACATTCAACAGCGTGGAGGAGGCCGTCACCTGAATCCCGGTAGCCGGGTCATAGGTGGCGCCCATGGACAGGCCCATCTGGGTGTCGATGGTGGAACCAGCCAGCAGAGGGATGTAGAAAAATATGTTCATCACCAGGCCCAGCACATAGCCCAGCGCCATCTCCAGCAGGAACGTGAGCCCCAGGGCCAACATGCTGCCGGGTATCTGGAGCCGGCCGGGATAGATACTGAACACCGTGACGGACAGCAACAGGACCAGTCCCGCCTTCACCATTCCAGGGATGCCCCGGCGGCCAAAGAGCGGGTTAAAGACCACAAAGCCGGTCATCCGGCCTGTAATCATAAAAAACAGGGTCAATACAGACCAGTCCATCCCGTCCCTCCTCTCTGGGAAAAGGCGCTACCCTCCGGCCATCAGGGCAAACAGCTGTCTGGAGTACTCCAGCAGGGTGTCCATCATCCAGCCGCCCCCGATCAGAAGCACCAGGACTACCACGATGAGCTTCAGGATAAAGGAGAGGGTCTGCTCGTGGATCTGCGTGACCGCCTGGAAGATGGCGATCAGCACGCCCACCACCATGCTGAGGATCAGCATCGGGCCGGCCAGCTTCAGGACCACCCAGACGCCCTCCCGCAGCAGCTCGGTCATTTGATTGGTATCCATGCGCTCCCCCCTTTACCGGAATCCCTGCACCAGGGTGGAGAACAGCAGCTGCCACCCGTCCAGAAGGATAAACAGCAACAGCTTGAAGGGGGTGGAGATCATAGACGGCGGGAGCATAATCATGCCCATGGACATGAGGGTGGAGGCCACCACCATGTCAATCAGCATAAAGGGGATATAGAGCAGGAAACCGATCTGGAAGGCCATCTTCAGCTCTGTGGTGACAAAGGCGGGGATGATCACGGTGAGGGGCAGGGCCAAGCCCTCCTCCTTATCCTCCGGCAGGTCCACCCCGGCCATGTTGCAGTAAAGCCGCAGGCTTTGCAGCTCTGTATGGTCGATCATGAACTCCTTCAGAGGCACCTGCGCCCGGGTAAAGAACTCCTGCTGGCCGATCTCCTCCGCCTGGTAGGGCTGGTAGGCCTGCTCGTTGATGGCCGACAGGGTGGGGGCCATCGTAAACAGGGAGAGGATCAGCGCCATACCCACCAGCACCATATTGGGCGGCGTCTGCTGGGTGCCCATGGCGGAGCGGAGGAAGGAGAACACCACGATGTACCTGGTAAAAGAGGTCATCATGACGATCAGGGACGGGAGCAGGGTCAGGATCGTTGTGAGGAACAGGAGTTCCAGCGCCTGGATATTGTCACCGTTTACATTAATCAGCGCATCAGTTGGCATCCTTTCCTCACCTCGTTTCAGCTACTATTTCTTCTCTCTCAGCCGCTGGACCAGGGCGAGGAAATCAGAGGGTTTTTTTCCCTCCAGGCCGCCGGCGGGCGGGGCGGGACGCCACTGTTCCCCCTCCTCCCGGCTCAGCTCGGCCAGCAGGGTAAGCCCGGCGGAGGAGCTGCCCAGCAGCAGATACCGCTCGCCAGCCCGGACCACCAGCAGGGTCTGGTCCCGGCCCAGAACGGCCCGGTCCAGCACCTGAAAGCGGCCGCTGCCGCCCAGGCCGCCCGGGAAGCCCGCCCCCAGGCTCCTGCCCGCCCAGCGGGTGAAGGCGTAGGCCCCGCCCATCACCAGGAGGACGACGGCCAAAAGCCCCAGGGCCGAGAGAATGGGGGGCATATCAGGGCTCGCCCACGATGGAGGTGACGGTCTTCAGCACACGCTCCCCCTTGAAGGGCTTGACAATGAAGTCCTTGGCGCCGGAGCGGATGGCGTCAATCACCATGGTCTCCTGGCCCATGGCGGAGCACATGACCACATTGGCGTTGCCGTCGGCGGCACGGATGGCCTTCAGGGCCTCCAGGCCGTCCATGTTGGGCATGGTGATGTCCATCAGCACCAGGTCAGGCTTCAGCTCGTTATACTTTTCCACGGCCATCGCCCCGTCCTCCGCCTCGTGCAAATCGGTGTAACCAGCCTTGCTCAGGGTATCCTTAATAACCTTGCGCATAAAAGCAGCGTCGTCAACCAGAAGAATCTTAGCCATAGTAACCATCCTTTTTATACATAATTTGGTTTATCAGGTACTTTCTACTTGGCCGCGGGATCAGCCCTGGACCAGTTCGTTGATATCCGGTTTCTGAAGGATCTCAGTAATCCGGATCCCGAAGTTGTCGTCGATCACAACGACATCGCCCTTGGCCACACACTGCCCGTTTACCAGCAGATCCACCTGGTCGCCGGCCAATTTGTCCAGTACCACCAGCGAGCCTTTGGAGAAGGACAGGATATCCTGGATCTTCCGCCGGGTCCGGCCGATCTCCACCGCCACCTCCAGGGGGACGGAGAGGATCAGGTCCAGGTTCTGCTTCTGCTCCTGATTCAGCTTGGCCTCAGGGTTCAGCTCCTGCATTTTAGGGGGCTTGGCGTTGATGACCTTGGGGTCCGGGGCCTGGGCCAGAACATCGTCAAATGCCTCCTGGAGGCTGGCAAAGGGCATTTTCCTCTCCAGATCCGGTTTCAGTTCCCCGCTCCGCAAAGCCACCAGCACTCCCAGGGCACTGCCCTGCTCCACGGATTTACGCAGAAGCCGCTCCGCCCGGCTGTCATCCTCAGGAAAACCGTGG
>CAMTMC010000014.1 GCA_947073515.1 uncultured bacterium
TGTCACAAAGGAAAGAATTTAGGGTAACTGCACAATAAAATGTTGTTTTCAGTCTTGTCCTTTATCGGTAACGTCCTTAAATAGAATAATTGAACGTAACAGGGGAATTTTGCATAGTTTTTACTTATACGGGACTTAGAATTTACTGTTTTATAGAAGAGAGGACTATGTATGAAAGTACAGGTGCCTTATGGAACGACAGAGCTGGAGATTGACATCCCGGAGGAAAATCTGCAGGGCGTAGTGCAGACCCACATGCCGGTGCCGCTCCCGGACCTGGAGGAGGAGATCCTTCGTATATTGCGCAGCCCAGTGGGGTGTAGGCCGCTAATCGAAGAGGTCAGGGGGAAGAAGAAGGTCTGCGTTGTGATCACCGACATCAGCAGACCCCACTGCTATCGGGTGATGATGCCTGTCCTCTTGGGCGAGTTGGCTCGGGGCGGCATACACAGTGAGGATGTCACTATATTGGTGGGCACTGGGTTGCACCGGCCTAACATCGGAGATGAACTGGTCCAGATGCTGGGGGAGGAGATCGCCAGGGGAGTGAAGGTGGTCAACCACCGGGCCGATCACAAGGAGGACGTGACCTATCTGGGTGAAACCAGCTATGGCTGCCCTGTGTGGGTGAACAACATCCTGCTGGAGTCGGACTACATCATCTGCACCGGTGTGCTGGAGCCACACTTCTGGGCCGGCTTCAGCGGCGGGCGTAAGGTTATTGGTATCGGCTGCACCGGCGAGGATACCATCAAGTTCCTCCACTCTCCGCAGCTGTTTGAGGATCCCTCTATCCGGATGGGCAACATCGAGGGGAACAAGTTCCATCAGATGCTCACCGAGATTGCGGAGAAGGCGGGCGCCCAGTTTATGCTAAACTTCATTATGGATGAGGAGAAGCGGGTGTGCGCGTTGGCCGGAGGCGAGCTGCATAAGGCGTTTGAGTTTGGTGTGAGCTTTGCGCAGAAGGTCTATCAGGCAGAGATTGACCAGCAGGCGGATATTGTGATTGCAGGCGTGGCTTACCCCAAGAGCACCAATCTGTATCAGGGAACCCGGGGAGCGTCCTGCTCCGTGTTCAGCCCCTACCCTACAGTACGGCGGGGCGGGATGGTGATTACTCCCCTCCCTGCGGAGGAGGGCGCCGGGAAAGGTGTAGGCGAGGAGCGGTTTCGTAAACTGCTGTCTGGTGCGGAGTCGATTGAGGATTTCATCCTGCACTGCCTGGAGTACGGCTATCCGGGTGGTGCCCAGCGGGCTTTTCTTCTGGCATTGACCATGCGCTATGCCGAGGTAGTGGTCACCGACCTGGTTGACCCGGCGGCGGCGCAGGAGCTGAAGCTGACCGTGAAACCAACCCTTCGAGCTGCGTTGGACTATGGCTTTGAGAAATATGGAAAAAAGACAAAAATCCTAGTGGTTCCGGATGGGGCAAGATTTTTCACTGTAAAAAGGAGATGAGGATGAATGAAGAAATGGTTGACTAAGGATGTCTGTAGTGCCATTTTCCTGCTGCTGTTCAGTGTGTGGTGGCTGTGGGGTGCCTCCGCCATCAAGGTTCAGTCATTTGACAATGGCCTGGCGGCTGACTATATGCCCAAGCTATTGGGCTGGCTGCTGGTGGTGCTATCTGTCGTGCAGCTGGTTTTAGGGCTGCTCAAGGCATTGAAAGGGGAGGTGAGAGAGTCGGATCCCGTACCTAAAAACCACCTGGTAATGCTGGGCCTGCTGGCCGCGCTGGTGGCATACTGCTTCGCGTTCAAGCCACTGGGCTTTATCGTCTGCACCACTCTATTCTTGTTCGGGACAACCTCTTGGCTCAATGACCCTAAGGCCGGCAAAAAGGATGTTATATTTTTTGTTAAGCAGTTGGTGATCTCTATGGTGATTACCGCCATGCTGTACCTAATTTTTGCTGTCGGCTTTAAGATCAGCCTGCCGACCCTGTGGCTACAGATGTAAGCGGAGAGGAGGAAACACAAGATGGATATGTTCGTAAATGCTTTGATGCAGGTGTTTTCCCTGTCATCCCTCCCCTTACTGATAGGCGGTGTGGGCCTTGGCATCATCTTTGGTGCAATCCCCGGCCTGACCGCTACCATGGCGGTGGCCCTTCTGGTTCCCTTTACCTATGTTATGCAGCCCGCCCAGGGGATCGTGGCCTTGGTAGGCGTGTATGTAGGTGGTGTGTATGGCGGCAGTATCTCGGCCTGCCTGGTCAACATCCCGGGTACTCCGGCTTCTATGCTGACCACCATCGACGGCTACCCCATGGGCCAGAGGGGCGAGGCGGGCAAGGCCATCGGCTATGCCACCGTCAGCTCATTCGTGGGTGGCATTATGTCTGGCGTAATCCTGATCATCTTCGCCGGCCAGGTGGCCAAGGTGGCCTACCAGTTTGGCCCTGCTGAGTATTTCGGCATTGCCTTCTTCGGACTGACCTTGATCTGTGCCGTGTCCGGTGAAAACCTGATCAAAGGCCTGATCGCCGCAGTGGTGGGCTTGATGATTGAGTGTGTGGGTATGGATCCTGTCACCTCTGTCACTCGCTATGTGTTCGGCTACACCCCGCTGCTCAGTGGCTTTGAGTTTATTCCCGTTATGATTGGCCTGTTCGGCATGCGGGAGTTTTTCCTGCAGATCTCCACCGGGCGCTACCGCTTCCAGGTAGAGCAGCGGGTGGGCAAGATCCTGCCTACCATTGGCGAGCTGTTGAAGCAGAAGTGGGTCATGCTCCGCTCTGGCCTGATCGGTACGCTGATTGGCATTCTGCCCGGTGCGGGTGGCCCCATCGCGTCCTTCCTGTCCTATGAGCTGTCCCGCAGTACCTCTTCCCACCCCGAGACGTTCGGCACCGGCGAGCCCGCCGGCCTGTGCTCCAGCGAGGCGGCCAACAACGGCGTCACCGGCGGCGCCATCATCCCTATGTTGACCTTGGGCATACCCGGAGATGCGGTGACTGCTGTTATGCTAGGTGCTTTCATGGTCCACAATATCAACCCTGGCCCCAACCTGTTCACAAGTTCCCCCGACCTGATCTATGCCATCTATGTGGGCTTCATCGTTGCCAATGTGCTGATGCTGCTGTATGGCTTGCTGGGTGCCAAACTGTTCGCCAAGATTCTGAACGTCCCCATGGGCACCCTATTGCCTGGCGTGGCGGTCCTGACCCTGATTGGCGGCTATGCCATCCGCAACTCTCTCCTGGATCTGCGTGTAGTGGTCATCTTCGGTGTTTTGGGATACATCATGGCTTGCTTTGACTTCCCTATTGTCCCCATGGTGCTGGGCCTGGTGCTGGGCAGCCTGTGTGAGTCCAACTTACGCTCCGCCTTGACCATCTCCAAAGGCTCCTGGCTGTATTTTGTGGAGCGTCCCATCTCCCTGGTGTTCGTGGTTCTGGGCTTGGTCATGTTAGTCAGTCCCATCCTGCGCCAGGTGATGAAGAGCCGGACGAAGGAAAAGTAAAAAACGTCGCATACTCTGTAGAGATCAAATAATTAAAAAAGGAGAACTAGGTATGAAGAAGAAATTTCTGGCCCTGGCCCTTGCGGGCGCTATGACGCTGAGCCTCACTGCCTGCGGCGGAGGCAATGGCGGTAATGCTTCTACCGGCGGAAATGGCGGCGGCAATGCCTCTACAGGTAGTAGCGCTGCTAGCGGCGGAGTGAACTTTCCCACCAAGAGCATCACCATGATCATCCCCTATGATGCCGGCGGCGGCTCCGACCTGATCAATCGCCGTGCCTGCTCCATTGTAGAACAGCAGACCGGCTGGAGCTTTACCTGTACCAACATGCCCGGCGGCTCCGGTGCCACTGGCTACACCGAGCTGCTGAACCGCGACAACGACGGCTACACTTTGCTGGGCTGCACCTCCACCATCGTCAGTATGAAGCAGATGGGCATCTTAGACATTGACCACAACGACTTTGATGTCGTGGCCGGCTTTAACCAGGAGATTTGTGTGCTGGTGGCCAACACAAACTGGGCGGAGAAAAACAACATCAACACTCTAAGCGACTTCATCGACTACTCCAAGGCCAACCCCGGCAGTATTGCCATCGGCACCTCCGCTGTGGGCGGCATCTGGAACCTAGACCTGCTCAACGCTGCCAGCAAAACCGGCTGTGAGTGGAACGTAGTCCCTAACGCCGGTGGCGGCGCCCGCGCTGTGATTGACTGCGCTGGAGGCTCCGTCCAGGCCTGTGCAGCCGGTGCCTTTGAGGTCTTCGGCCAGGTTGAAGCCGGCTCCGTCAAGGTGTTAGGCGTGATGACCGATGAGCGCTTGCCCTTTTACCCTGATGCCGAGACCTTCCAGGAGGCTGGCTTTGACGTGATCGGTGCGACCACCCGTTCTATCCTGGCTCCTAAGGGGACCGATCCGGAAATCCTGACCGTTTTAGAGAAGGCATTCATGGATGCCACTTCCTCCCAGGAGTTCATTGACTTCTGCGAGAACCAGGGCACTAGCCCCTGGAGTGTGTCCGGCCAGGAGGCTTTTGAAACCTATAACATGGAGATGGACATCTATGCTTCTGTGGCATAGGGGCTCGCCATCATACGGATCACAAGTCCGGTGCATTGCATCGGACTTGTGTGTTGTCCATGAGAATAGATCATTTCTTACCAAAGAGGGGGAGGTTTTTTGCCATTAATAATGGATCAGGGCCTTCTACCGCCTGCGTGCGTGTCGTTTCCACCCTAGAGCCTGTTTTAAACCCGTCAAAAGGCCGTCTTGGGGCGCCTTTTTCCGTCAGGGCTGCGTTGATTTGACTTGAAATCCGTCAGGATTCCTGCGTCAAATCGCCTTGTCTGGAAAAATAATCCACCCCAATCCGGCATTCCGCCGGTTTTAAAACAGACTTTAGAACGGCGAGTGATAATGCGTATCTCCAGGTTCAGGCCAGCGCAATGATGCGGCCTGTACTCAGGCCCTGGAGCGTTACTGGTCGAATTGGCAAGCAGCACCCCGGATGTTCTTTGCGGAACATCCGGGGTGCTGTTCTATTGTCTGTTTACAGCAGATTCTGATCAGCCCACGTAACCGGCGAAGATGGTCACAAAGGCCAGGGAAGACACAGCGACACACGCCCAGGTAATTCCCCCCAGGGCGATGGGCTTTACGCCCTTGGAGAACACCTCCCGGAACTTGATCTTAAAGCCCACACCGGCCAGGGCGGAGGCAAACAGGAACTTGCCCAGCGCCGCCAAAATCTTGCTCAGCGCCACACCGTTCTCGCCGATCTTCACCAGGCCGAAGTCACTCAGGGCTTTGACCAGCCCCTCAGACATCCCGGCGGGGACAATATTAAAACGAAACACCCCCGCTGTGTTCAGGGCGGCCATCACCACAAACCACAGGATAAACATGGGGAACACCCTGCGGAAGGTCCCCAGCAGGGACTCCCGCTCCCCACCGCCCTGGGTGGACTCCTTTTTCGCCAGGCAGAAGGTCCAGAACAGGGCCACAAAGATGAGCATCGTTGTGCGGACCAGCTTGACATTCAGCGCACCGTTCCAATCTTCCAGGCCGTTTATCAGGGCATAGGTAGTCTGGGCACCGGCCACGGAGGAGGTATCATTGATGGCGGTGCCCGCCCAGAACGCGAACCGGTTAGCCGTCATCCCCAGCAGGGGGGCCAGATAGGGGTAGCTGAAGGCGGACAGGGTGTCAAACAGGAAGATGGCGGCCATGGCGAAAGCTACTTCGGCCTCATGGGCTTTCAAGATACGGGACAGGGTCCCGATGGCGGTGCCGCCGCAGATAGCGGTGCCGCCACCCACCATGATGGAGGTGTTTTCCGACACGCTCAGCCGTCTGCCCGCTGCAATGGCAATGGAGAAGGACAGCAGGATATTGAAGATAATCAGGGGCAGAGCCTTGATCCCGGTACCGATAATATCGGCGAAGCTCAGGGTCGCTCCGGTGATGATGATACCGGCGTTGAGGAACTTCTTGCTGGCGTAGGTGGTGCCCGCCTTAAATTCCCCGTCCATGTCAGGCAGGACGTTGCAGAGGATCATAGATACCAGCAAAGCCAGCATCGGCCCTCCGATGACTACCCTGTCAAATAGGGCGGTCTGAAAATCGGTACACTTGGTGGCCAAATAACCTAGAGCCAGGCAGATTCCAATGGCCAGGTTTTTGCGGTTCAATGCTAGGACTCCCTTCTATTATGGTTCTCTCCTCATTTCAGCCCGGCGCCGGGGATCAGATCATCTCATGTTCCGTGCGGTTGATGATCTCATCCTGCAGCTTAGGGCTCAGATCGGTGAAATAGGCGCTGTAGCCGGCCACCCGCACAATCAGATTGCGGTACTTGGCGGGGTCCTTCTGGGCGTTGAGCAGGGTCTCCTTATTGATGACAGCGAACTGGACATGCCACAGCTTCAGGTCAATAAAGGCGCGGATGAAGCTGATCAGGTCACGAGTCCCCTTGTCCCCCTGGAGCACCTGGGGATTGAACTTGATATTCAGCAAGCGGGCCAGATTGTTGTTGTACGTCTCGCTTCGGGCCTTCTTAATGGAGATCATGGTGTTGACAGGACCCTGGGAGTCCCGGCCCTGGGTGGGGGAGATGCCTTCGGACAGGGCCTCGCCGGCGTAGCGGCCGTTGGGGGTGGCCCGCATCCGCTTGCCCATGGCCACGTGGGTGGTGACAGGGACAAACTTCAGGTTCTGGGGGCCGTTGGGGGTGCGGAACCGGCTGTAGACGCCACAGATCATCTCGTCCAGCTGCCTGGCGATCTCGTCGGCGTAGTCGTCGTTGTTGCCGTACTGGGGGGCGTTCAGCGCCATCTGGCGGATGGGCTCATAGCCCTCGAAGTTGGCGTCCAGGGCCTCTTTCATCTCGGCCAGAGAGATCCGCTTCTCGTCAAAAACCAGCTTCTTCAGCACGCACAGGGACTCGGCCACCGTGCCAAAGCCAATGGCGCTCATGGTGCCGCTGTCCCGGGAGACGCCGTACTCGGTGATAGGCTGATGGGCGTCCTTGCCGGCCAGCACGCAGGACTCGTTCAGCATGGAGAAAAACGGGATGGCGTGGCAGCGGGCGTTGGTCAGTTCCAGGGCGGACTGGCGGATGTGGTAGTGGCGGCACATACACGCCCAGACCTCGGTGAGGTTCTGGAAAACATCCTCATAGCTGGAGATCTTGTCCGCCGGGATCGAGGGGGTGCAGTATTTGCGGGGCTCACCGTCCATGATGACAACGCCGTCATTCAAAGCCATCTCCAGGGCGGCGGCCATATTCATGTTGCCGCCCACGGCGAAGTAGGTATCTTTGTCGGCCATACGGACCTCAGTGCAGGCGCAGGGGGAGTAATCTCTGGCGTCCTGAATGGACACCCGGTCACACAGCAGATGGGGGATAATCTCCTCATCGTTAAGCAGCTTGGGGAACCCGGTGCCGTCTTTAACCACCTGGGCCACAGCGTACAGCAGCTCGTTGGGTGTCTCAGAGTGGACCCGGACGGACAGGTCGGGGTAGTGCAGGGGGAACTCCCGCTTGGAGCGCAGCACCAGATAGGTCAGCTCATTGCTGGCGTCCCTGCCGTCCCGGGTCTGGCCGCCCAAAACGGTCTGCTCAAAGTGGCAGTAGCCCTCAAAATAGTTCTTGGTGGCGGTGACATTATAGGGTACGTAGGCGGCCACCTTCAGCCACAGGCACTCCATCAGCTCCAGGGCATTCTCGTCATCAATCACGCCGGCCCTGTAGTCCTGGATGAAGGCGGGGTACATGTACTGGTCGAAGCGGCCCAGGGAGATAACGCCCACGGTGGGGCACTCCAGCTTGTAGGTGGTCATGGTGAACCACAGGGACTGCAGGGCCTCCCAGAAGCTCTTGGCAGGATTGGCGGGCACATCGGCGCAGATCCCGGCGATCTGTTCCAGCTCCTTCCGGCGGGCCTCGTCCTTCTCGGCGGCGGCCAGCTCCCTGGCCTTCTCGGCATAGCGCTTGGCGTAGATCATGGCGGCGTCACAGGTGATGATGGTGGCCTGGTAGAAGGCCTTTTTCTCCATCTCATAGTCCTGGAGGGCCTCCAGCCGCTCCCGCATCTCCCGCTGAATATCCAGCAGGCCCCGGGTGATGACCTTTTTATAGTTGCCGGCCCAGTTCAAAGTCTCGTTAATATTGGCGTTGTCCTGGATGATGCCGGCGGAGCCCCAGTCACCATCGCCATAGATGATCTCCTTGGTGTCCTGGGGCAGCAGTCCCAGATAATACTCATGGGAGCTCTTGCCCCTCCAGTAGGGGACGATCTCCTCGGCCACTGTCTTCAGGTCCTCCTCCGATACCTTGTAGGAGGCGCCGTCCCGCAGGCCCTCCAGGGCCTCATTCAGCCAGGGGCCCCGCAGCTCGGGGAAGAGGATGGAGTGACGGCCGGGGCCGCCGGCGGTGCCCACGATCAGCTCGTTATCCTGGATGCACACGTCGATGTTCTCCATCACATATTTCAGGGCCATGGCCCGGCGCAGTACCATGGGGTACCGCTCCGTCTCCCGCATGGAGCGGGTGAACAGCAGGGCCCGCTGGATGTCAATCCGGGGCACGTCATCCCGGAAGCCCTGAAGAAACCCGTTGATGCGCTCCCGGGGGCTGAGCTGTCCGTCACCGTTCAGGATGCGCTCCTCCTGTCCGCTCAAAACACAGCAGCTAGAATACTCAGACATGATTATTTCCTCCTACAATAATTGAAATATGAGATTTGTTTTACCACTCTCTCGGCTTCAGTTTCAGGAACCGACGGAACTCCTCATTGCGCTCCTTCTGGCTGTCCCGCCCCAGGGACTCCAGATCCTTCAGGGGGTACTCCTGGCCGATCTGGGTATATTTGGGGGCGCCAAAGCCGTGGTAGGGGAGCAGCTCGCAGTCCGTCAGGTGGGGCAGCCGGGCCAGGAAATCCCGGATGGCCTCCAGATCCTCCGGGGAATCGTTGATCCCGGGGATCACCGGGGTGCGGACCACCAGGTCCACCTGGGGGAAGGAATGGGACAGCCGCCTGAGATTCTCCAGGATCAGGGCATTGTCCACCCCCGCATACCGTTTGTGCTTCCCGGCGTCGATGAGCTTCACATCGAAGAAAATCAGGTCGCACTGCCGGGCCACCTTCTCCAGGGCCTCCCAGGAGGCGAAGCCGGAGGTCTCAATGGCGGTATGGGTCCCCACACTGCGGTTCCGCCGGAGAAACTCCGCCACAAAATCCGCCTGCGCCAGGGGCTCTCCGCCGCTGACGGTGATCCCGCCGTTGGCCCGCCAGCCCCCCGGCCGCTTGGCCCGCCTTAGCAGCTCATCCACCGTAAGATCCTCGCCGAAGATGTGCAGCGCCTTGGCGTAGCAGGTATCCACGCAGTGGAAGCAGTGGTCGCAGCTCTCATAGTCGATCCGCAGCGTCCCGTCCTCCTCCATCCGGATGGCCCCCCGCCGGCACTGGGAGATACAGGCCCCGCAGTGGATACACCGCATGGGGCTGTAGGCCAAATTCTTTTCGCTTCCCTGGGTCTCCGGGTTGGAGCACCACTGGCAGCGCAGCGGGCACCCCTTCATAAACACCAGCGTGCGGATATTCGGGCCGTCGTGGACACAGTAGTTTTGAATATTCGTAATTCTGCCTGTCAGCTCGTTCATACTCTCTCCCTCTCTCACTCAAGCCCGAGCAGCCGGGCGGCGTTGTGGTAGAGCAGGTCGTCCAGCCGCTCCTCCAAAATTCCGGACTTTGTGAAGTAGTCGATACCCGCCTGGAAGGGGACGAAGGGGTAGGCCGTACCGAACAGGAACCGGTCCCGCAGGGTGTAGTTGGCGGCGGTGACGTAGTCCTGCCAACCGGGGAAATTCACCATGTACATATCGGGGGAGACATAGACATTGGGGCGCCGCCAGGCCACGTGGAGCATCTGCGTCACCCAGGGCCAGCCGCCATGGGAGACCACTAGCTTCAGCTTGGGGAAGGCGGCGGCCACGTGGTCCACCGCAAGGGGGTTGGAGTAGCTCACGTCAGGACCGGCGTTGGCGCCGTTCATCAGGATGACAGGGACGCCGCTGCTTTGGCACAGGTCATAGACGGGGTGGATCCGCTGATCGTCGGCATACAGCGGCTCGCTGAGCATCCCTGCCTCCATGATCACGCCGGTAAAGCCGCCTTTCACAGCCAGCCGCTCAATTTCGGCCAGCGCCCCCTGCCCCTCCAGGGGATCGACGCCCATAAATCCCAGGAAGCGCCCCGGGTCCAGATCAATAAAATGCTGTACATCCCGGTTATCCACCATGCCGTAGCTGGGGTTGGTCTTTCTTGCGGGGATGACAGCCCTCTCAATCCCCGCCTCGTCCATCTCCCGCACCATCAGCTCCACTGACCCCTGCCGGGCGGCCTCTGGCAGATACACTCCCATCCGCTGGCACACAAATTCCGTCCGCTTCAAATCCAAGTAAGGGACCGCCTTCAAAAAACTTCCGTAGGGGGGCCGCACCCGAAAATCAATCACCTTCACTATACTCAGCCTCCGCGTCAAATTGTGTTCGCTGGTTCTGTTCTTAGGCTATCATCACAAAATATAAATATCAATAACCGTTTTTGTGATAAATTTATCATTTCTTGTGATTTCGCTTCTAAAGCCGCCCCAGCCTTGCGTCGCGCCTCCTTCCAGGATAGAGCAAGAAATGACGTATTTTGGGCAAAAAGCAGCCTTTGCTTTCAGAGCGTGCGATTTTATAATTATAAGCAATCACTTGGATCCCCGCTGGGATGGAAAGGCGGTTCCCCATGTTCCAAATCTATTTTGAGATCCGATTCCTTCCAAAGGCGGAGGCGGAGATCACCCAATACCACTTCCACAATGAGATTGAGTTTCTCATCCCCATCACCCCGGGCGGGCAGCTCTGGATTGAAAACTCCATCTACAACCTCCAGCCGGGCACCCTCTTTATGATTGATGAACATCTTCTTCACCATCAGTCCAACTCAGCTGTCCCCTATGACCGCTATGTGCTCCATGTCTCCTCGGAGGAGCTGGAGAAGTGTTCTTCCCCGGCCACGGACTTCCTCTCCTGTGTGACCCGCGCCCCCCGGGCCATCAATATCCAGCCCCGGTTCCCCCAGATCCTGGACTGCCTGAAGGCGCTGGCCTCCCCTCCCACCGGGGAGTTTGGCGGGGAGGTCAGCCGGTCCATCCATTTCCTGTCCTTCCTGCTGGAGGTATGCCGCCTGTTGGACAAGGTCACCGAGGTCTATGAAGTGTCCAGCGACACCGCCGCCCTCCGGATTCTGAAGATTCAGAAGTACATCCAGAACAACTGTACCCGCCGCCTTTCGCTGGACGAGATCGCCACAGAGTTTTATATCAGCAAATACCACCTGTGCCATCTGTTCAAGGAGACTACCCACTACTCCGTGGTAGAATTTGTCAACTACTGCCGGATCACCCGGGCCTGCAAGCTTTTGCGCGGGCGCATCCCGCCCAGCCAAGTGGGGGAGGCTGTGGGCTTCCAGAGTGATATCCAGTTTACCCGTATCTTCAAGCGCTGGATTGGGGTAACCCCCGCCGCCTACTACCGGAAGTACGCTTCCACCTCCTATATTGGGCGCTCCGCCTCCTCCAAGCGGCCCGGCGTGTAGCGTTCTTGCCCCCTCTGCCCCGGCAGAACATCCTATTACAAAAGGGAGAGATTCCTCTATGCTGGAACAATTCAAGGAAAAATTTGTATCGCCGGAGGTGGCCGCCAAGGCGGTCCGGTCCGGCGACTGGGTAGACTATGGCTTTGGCGGCGGTTTCCCGGAGCTGATGGACCGGGCCCTGGCCGCCCGGAAGGGGGAGGTCACCGATGTGAAGATCCGGGGCGGCCTGGTGATCCGCCCCCGCATCGAGGTGGTGGAGCAGGACCCGGAGCAGTCCTCCTTCTCCTACTACAGCTGGCACATCGGGGATTATGAGCGCAGGCTGCAAAGCCAGGGTCTTGTGAAATTCATGCCTATGATCCTCCGCTTCCTCCCCGACCTGTACCGTTTCCACATCAAGGTGGACGTGGCCTTTGTCCCGGTCTCCAGGCCAGACGACCGGGGCTACTGCGGCCTGGGCATCTCCAACTACGCCTGGCGGGTGATTTTTGAGAACGCCCGCACGGTGGTTTTTGAGATCAACGAGCGTCTGCCTACCCTCCAGGGGGTGGACGGCTCCCACCGGGTCCACCTGTCCGAGGCCGACTACATCGTGGAGGGGGAGCACGAACCCCTGCCTGTCCGGGGCTACAAGGCTCCCTCCTCCACCGACATCCAGATCGCTAAAAACGTGGTAGCCGAGATCCCTGACGGCGCCGTGCTGTCTCTGGGGGTGGGCGGCGTCCCCTTCACCGTGGCCCAGATGCTGGCAGAGTCCGGCCTCAGCGACCTGGGATGCCACACCGGCACCATCAGCGACGCCTTCCTGGCCCTCCATCGGGCGGGCAAGCTGACCAACCGGCGCAAGGAGATTGACGCTGGCCGCTCCACCTGGAATCTGGCTATGGGCTCTCAGGAGCTGTACGACTGGATCGCCGCCGAGCCCCAGCTTTTCCGGCCCGGCGACGTGGATTACGTCCACTCACCCGAACGGATGGCAAAAATGAGCAATTTTATCAGCATCAACGGCGGCGTTCAGCTGGACCTGACGGGCCAGGAGAACGCCGAGACCGCCGGCACCCGGCAGCTGTCCGGGACCGGCGGCCAGCTGGACTTTCTGGAGGGGGCTTACCGCTCCAAGGGCGGTAAGGGCTTCATCTGCGTCAACTCCTCCCGGGTAACCAAGGACGGGGAACGTAAAAGCAATATCGTCCCCTTCATCTCCGGCGGCAGCACAGTCTCCGCCCCCCGGACCATGATCCAGTATGTGGCCACCGAGTACGGCGTGGTCAAGCTGTCCGGCCTCACCCTCCGGGAGCGGGCCCAGGCCATGATCTCCATCGCCCACCCGGATTTCCGGGATGAGCTGGCGGAATACGCTCAGGAAAACTTTAAATGAGTCCAGTAGGACAGACGAGGCGCATTGACTAGGCTGTCTCTTTTTAGAGAAAGTTTTTTGATATTTGTAAAATTTTTTATTGACAAATGGGCTGAGCAAGTATATCCTTAAAATACATAAAGAAGCGAAGGAAGGATTATTATGACCCTGGGAGCGCAGTTGAAATCAGCCCGTGAGAACAAAAACTTTACTTTGAAGCAGCTCTCCGACATCTCTGGCCTGTCCATCGGTTTCATTAGCCAGGTCGAGCGGGGCCAGACTGACCCCTCTATCTCATCCCTCAAGCGGTTGGCTGAGTCTCTAGGGGTGAAAATGCGTGACCTCTTCGACCAGGATTCCATCGCCCATACCATGGTCAAAAAAGGGACGGGAGTCCTTCTAAGAGTCAATGGTTCCATCAGCTGCGAATTGCTGGCCTCCTCCCTCAACAAGGTGATGGAGCCTATGATCAAGACCATCCTCCCTGGAGGAGAGAGCGGTCTGGTAGACCCTCACACCGGCGAGGAATTTATCTGGATTATTGAAGGTTCTCTGCAGATTCTCCTGGGCGACAAGAAGTATACCCTGGAGGAAGGCGATAGTTTCTATTTTTGTTCCGACCAGACCCACGCTTGGAAAAACACCGGGAGCCAGATCTGCCGCGCCATGTGGATTCTGACTCCGCCCTCGTATAGTTGAGGTGGCAAAAATGCATTCTCAGAGAGTGCATTTTTTGTGGCGATAAATTTTATAAATATCAAAATTTTTATTTAAATATAAAAAATATCAACAAATTATATTGAGGAGGAAACGACCATGGAGACTAAGGAATATCTAACCCAGCTTGTGGCCACCGCCCGGGTGGCCCAGAAAGAGTTTGAGACCTATCCCCAGGAGAAGGTGGACGCCGCCTGCCGGGCCATCGCCAAGGCGGTCTATGACAACGCCGAGATGCTGGCCCACATGGCCGTGGATGAGACCCGCATGGGCAATTATGAGAACAAGATTGCCAAGTGCCGGGGTAAGTCCAAAACAGTCTGGCTGCGGATGAAGGGGAAGAAGAGCCGGGGCATCATCGAGTGGGACGAGGAGCTGCGGGTGGCCAAGGTGGCCAAGCCAATTGGTGTGATCGGCGCTGTGACGCCTACCACCAACCCGGTGATCACTGTCATGCACAACAGCGCCTGCAGCCTGAAGTGCGGCAACGCCATCATTATCTGCCCTCATCCCCGGGCCAAGGGCGTGGGCGTGAAGACGGTGGAACTGATGAACGCCGAGCTGGACAAACTGAATATGCCCAGGAACCTGATCCAGATTATCCCTGAGCCCACGATGGAACTGTCTGCCGGCCTGATGGGCGTCGTGGACCTGTGTATCTGCACGGGCGGCCCCGGGATGGTCCACGCCGCTTACTCCTCCGGCAAGCCGGCGATCGGCGTCGGGCCGGGTAACGTCCAGGTCATGGTGGATCGGGATGTGGATATCTCGGAGGTGGCCGAGATGGTGGTCACCGGCCGCTCCTTCGATAATGGTGTGCTGTGTACCTGCGAGCAGAACGTCATCTGCCCCAGAGAGAAGAAGGGGGAGATGCTGGCCGCCCTCCAGTCCAGCGGCGCCTTCCTGGTGGAGAGGGAGGAGGATGTCAATAAGCTCCGGGACTGCGTGTTCCCTGGCGGCATCCTGAACAAGGACGTGGTGGGAGCCAAACCCCATGCTATTGGCGAGATGGCCGGCCTTGGGATCCCCGAGGAGGCCCGGGTGATCGTCTCTTTGACCCGGGGCTACGCCTATGACGACCCCCTGGCCAAGGAGAAGCTGTTCCCTGTCTTGGCCTTTTTTGAGTACGATAAGTGGGAGGACGCTGTGGAGATTGCCAGGGCCAACCTGGAGATGGAGGGCCTCGGCCACAGCTGTGTGATTCACTCAAACACCAAGGAGCACATTGAGTATGTGCCGGCCCGGGTCAACGTCTCCCGTTACCTGGTCAACCAGGTGGGCGGAACCGGCCTGGGCGGCGCTATGGACAACGGCCTGAACCCGACCACCACCCTGGGCTGCGGCTCCTGGGGCGGCGGGAGCATCAGTGAGAACCTGTACTTCCACAATCTGATGAACGTCAGCCGTGTGGCCTATAAGCTGCCAGCCGACAAGCAGCCTACCGACGAGGAGATCTGGGCGGAATAAAAAGAGCAGAACGCGCGGACATAGGTTGTGCCCGCGCGTTCCGTATGCTGGCGGTCCCTGGTTATCTTCCGCCATAAAAGCAGGTCCAATTTTCCCTGTGATGTAAGTGTTACAACCATTAAAATGGTGATACCGCAGAGAAGAAACTCAGAGCTATCAGGAGCTTCCGTTTTATGCAGCCTCCTCCTTTCCGTGCTAAGTCGATGCTCAGCCACTTGTCACAGAATAGCTCAGGAGGTTGCCGCTCCGTGCGTCTGCGGTTTCGTCATTCGCCCGCAACCTGTCGTATAATACTATATTGCGGCCAACTTTCAAAGTTGGTCGCTTCTTTTTACCACCTCCGCCATCGTTTGTGATGGATTCCAATGTAATTTCCTTAACACATCAGCAGATAGACAGCAAGCGGGGCATATCCAATTCAAGGACAAGTTCATCCCGGTCATCACATGAATATACGCTTTGAATGAGCTGCTTGGCAAAAGAGCCGGAATCTTGACGGGAATGGAGTGTTTCGACCACCAAAACGGATTCTACTAAAAATCCAATCCCGGTGTTTTCAAGGATAAGCAGGCTGTGATTTGCGGGTCTGCTGTCGGATGTCCGCTCCAAACCAAGCAGACGCCCTATATCGACTATGCTGATATTTTTTCTGTGTATGGGATACACGCCGATAATGTAATCTGGAAAGCACAAAACTGCGGTAGTCTTTCCTGTCAAGGGTTCTACCCATGTGACATATTGAACGGGAATCGAATAGAGATCACCGCCTTGATAGACCCGAAAGAGTATGCTGCGCTGGAGTTCTCCTTCCTCATACATGGCCTGTCCCCATATCGACTGCCCCAAGAATAAGGTCAATACAGCAGTCGATCCCCAGTTTGCTGCTGTTCAGACAGAGGTCATAATTTGCCGCCATCCCCCAAACTTGGTCTGTAATGTGCTCGTAGTAGCTGGAACGCCTCTTGTCCCGGTCTTTGACATGGCTTCTGGCAGCGTCAGCGGCAATTCCATGTTCCTCAGTGACACGAGCGGCCCGATCCGGCAGCTCACCGGTGATGAATACATGGAAGCAATCCCGGCGCTCTTGCAGAATGTAATCGGCGCACCTCCCCACGATCACACAGGAGCCTTTCTTCGCCAGTTCCTGAATCAGCTCCGTTTGGTATGCGTTGATTTGATCCGGCTTTTCCCAATCGTGTGGCCTCCGCTGCCACACTGACGGCCTATGGTAATGATACAGTTCTTCATTTTTCCGCCACCTCTTTACTGAAAATCTTTTTCCAGGAAACCCCTAATGTAATCAAAGAAATCACGCCAGACAATCCATCTCCAACAGGACCGGCCCACAGGATACCTTCTACACCCCACAGATACCCAAAGAGCAGCATGGCCGGAATCAGGAAGATGATTTGCCGCGACAACGTGAGCAAGGCTGCAGGAACAGGCTTGCCGATAGCCTGGAAGAAGATGCCGGTCACAGCGCCCGCGCCGATTATAAAGCAAGCCAGCAGATACACCCGGAAACACTTCACCGCAAATTCCATATAGAGGTCCGATTCCTGTCCGAACAGGTTAATGATGTACTCCGGGCAGAATTGGAAGATAAAGAACGCCACCACCAAAATCAAGGTGCAGCTCGTCAGAGCCAGCTTGTAGGTTTTCTTCACCCGGTTATACTGGTCGCTGCCGTAGTTAAATCCGAAGATTGGCTGGATGCCGGTGGCGATGCCCAGGGCAATGCCGGTGATTAACTGGCTCACTTTCATTGTGATGCCCAGTGCCGCCAGTGATAGGATGCCGTCCCATCGCCAATCAACAGGCCCAAGGCCAGCAGGATCGAGGTAAGCGGCAGGATGATATTTGTGGCGGCGTTGCCTAGGCAGCCAACGCCCTGCCCAATGAAAATCTGATCGAGTATGTTGTAGAGAGAGTTGACCACGATGGAAATAATGCTGGGTATCGCATAGCGGACCATCAATTTTCCAATCCGCTCAGTCCCAAGCGGATTGACGACAACTGCTTCTGTACTCATTCCAAATTTCCTCCAATGAAACAAAGATGATTCAGGCTCCGATGGCGTTACCTGTGTAAAGTTGGTAGTACCGTCCCTTCTCCTCGATCAACTGGTCGTGGGTCCCCCGCTCGATGATCCGGCCCTGCTCCAGAACCATGATACAGTCGGAGTTCTGAACCGTGGAGAGGCGGTGCGCGATGACAAAGGTGGTGCGGCCTTTCATCAGCCGGTCCATCCCCTCCTGCATCAACTGCTCTGTGCGGGTGTCGATGGAGGATGTAGCCTCGTCCAGAATCAGGACGGGCGGATCGGCAACGGCGGCGCGGGCAATGGCAATCAACTGCCGCTGGCCCTGGCTCAGATTGGCCCCATCGCCGGTGAGGACCGTTTGATAGCCGTCCGGGAGCCGCCGCACAAAGCTGTCGGCGTTGGACAGCTTCGCGGCGGCGATGCACTCCTTGTCCGTGGCGTCCAGCCGTCCATAGCGGATGTTATCCGTCACTGTGCCGGTAAACAGGTGGGTGTCCTGCAAGACGATTCCCAAAGAGCGCCGGAGGTCAGCCTTTTTGATTTTATTGACATTGGCCGTCATAGCGGATTTTGCCGTCCTGGATGTCGTAAAAGCGGTTAATCAGATTAGTGATGGTGGTTTTCCCCGCGCCGGTACTGCCCACAAAAGCGATCTTCTGTCCAGGTGTGGCAAAGAGTTTGATGTTGTGCAAAACGATTTTTTCATCGTTGTAACCGATGTCTACATCATCAAAGGTGATGTCGCCCTCCAGCTTTGTATAGGTCACAGTGCCGTCCGCCTGATGGGGATGCCTCCAGGCCCACAGGCCCGTTCTCTGGGGCGTTTCCGTCAGAGTGCCGTCCGGCTGCTGCTCCACATTGACCAGCTCCACATAGCCATTGTCTACCTCCGGCTGCTGATCCAACAGCTTGAAAATACGCTCCGCACCGGCCAGGGCCATGATGACGCTGTTGAGCTGCTGGCTGACCTGGGTAACAGGCTGGGTAAAGTTACGGTTCAAATTCAGATAGGAAACCAGTGTGCCAAGGGTCAAACGCCCCATGTTGTTCAGGGCGGGGACCGCCCCCAGTACAGCGCAAAGCACATAGCTGATATTCCCCAGGTTCCCGTTTACAGGCATGAGGATATTGGCCACCTTGTTACAGGTTTTAGAACCAATCTGTGAAGCAAAATTCTATGAACACAGCTACGGCTTTCGACCGAACCGAAGCGTTAAACATGCCATAGCGCAAGTGCATCGAAATATGCAGATATCACATTTGCATTATTGTGTAGACATTGATATTCAAGGGTTCTTCGATAATGTTAAATCATTCCAAGCTATTCAAGCGGATTTGGACTATTGGGAATACAGGACAAGCAGCTATTAGTGATTATACGGAAGATGTTAGAAGGCCGGTTAAATTGCCTGACAAGACCATTATTCACCCGACAAAAGGGACACCGCAGGGTGGTATTTTGTCTCCATTATTATCCAACATTGTGTTAAACGAATTGGGTTGGTGGGTCAGCAGTAGTTGGGAAAACATGCCTACACGATACGAATACTATACTTCTACAAAAGAGAATGGTACTGTCTGTAGGTCTGGCGCTATGGAAGCCCTGCGAAAAACCAATGTAAAGAAATGCGTATTGTCCGATATGCGGATGATTTCAAAATCTTTTGCAGAAGCTACAACACTGCGGTCAGGACATTTCATGCGGTGAAAGGCTGGTTAAAGGACAGGCTGAAGCTTGACATCTCTCCCGAAAAATCAAAGATAGTAAATCTTCGGAAACGCTACTCTGATTTTCTTGGATTCAAGTCAAAGGTGCATCTGAAAAAGAAAAAGTATACCGTCGTCAGTAATAAGAGTAATAAAGCTGCAAACAAGCTTATTGAGCAGATAAAATGTATTCAAAAACCTGAGAGTGGTAAAGACCAATACAGGATGCGCCAAAACTACAATTCAAAAGTCATGGGCATACACAACTACTATAAAATTGCTACTCGGATATGCATTGACTGTCGAAAAAATGCGTATCAAGTTACGGCTGTATTCAAAAACCGTATGAGGAAAAATTTCAAGTCTATGAAGTTCTATAAAAAGCGAAAGAAGAAGGTTCCGAACATTTCAAAAGCGGTGAAAATGAATTATGGGAAAAGCGACCAGATTCGATTCATCAGCAATTATACAGTTGCGCCTATTGGCTATATCCAGAATAAAATCCCCAAGTGTAAGAAGAAATCAGTCAATAAGTACACGCGGAGGGCCGCAAAGAAATCCATAATAATCCTGGAATTGATATTTCTATTCTGTTGCAACCGATGCGAAACCCGGTCAGTAATCGAAGCATACAGTTCGCTGACAACAGAATTTCGCTTTATGCGGGGCAATATAGAAAACGCGCAGTTACTGGGATGACGCCGGAATACAGTGATATTCATTACCACCATAAACGTCCTCGCTGCCAGGGTGGAACAGATGAATATAAGAACCTGGTAATTGTTCATGAGGATATTTGCAGGTTAATCCATGCAACAAATTCTCAAATCATATCACAGTACATTTCCGAATACAAAGAAACGATTGATTTACACAAATTGAATGAATTGAGAGCTTTAGTAGATAATGCAGAAATAATCTTTGGATAATACTATTGCAGGTTAATCATTGATGGAACGCCGTATGACGGGAAACTGTCATGCATGGTGCGAACCGGGGGAAAGCGGCGAGAACTATAAAGTCAGTTCAGACCGTTACCTATCGGTATTGAAAGTGAGTACCAACGGCAGAAAGGCGGCGCTGGACCTGCGTCTGGTGAGGCAGGTCCAGCCCGGCGGGGAGAATTCCAAGGTCTGGCGCTGTGTTCAGCGGGCCGTGGAGATTTACAAGGAGCACGATGGATGCAGCCAGATCATTTTTTGCGACTACTCCACGCCCAAGACAGAGAAGTTCAATATATACGACGAGCTGAAACAGGAATTGGTGAAGCAGGGTATCCCACCCGAAGAAATTGCCTTCATCCACAGCTGCCGCTCCGAGGAAGAAAAGGTACGGCTCTTTGAAAAGGTGAACCGCGGCGCGGTACGCGTCCTGCTGGGTTCCACCTTCAAACTGGGCATCGGCGCCAACGTGCAGACCCGTCTCAAGGCCATCCATCACCTGGACGTACCCTGGCGGCCCTCTGACATGGTACAGCGGGAGGGCCGTATCCTCAGGAGAGGGAACCGCTACCAGGAAATCAAGATTTTCCGCTATATCGCCGAGGGAAGCTTTGATTCCTACTCCTGGCAGCTGCTGGAGACCAAGCAGCGGTTTATCTCCCAGTTTTTAAGCGGCTCGGAATACCAGCGTTCCGCCTCCGATCTGGAGGAAAATGTATTGACTTATGCGCAGGTCAAGGCTCTGGCCATCTCCCAGCCGCTGATGAAAGTGCTGGCCGAGAAAGAAAATGAGCTGCGCCGCTTGCGGATGCTCTCCAATAACCATGCCCGCACACAAGAAGCGCAGCGGCAAACCATCACCGCACAGGAGGAACAGCTGACAATTCTCAAAGGAAGGCTCACGGCTACCGAACAGAATGTCCGCTATGTGGGCGGCATTTCGGAGGACGGCTTTCGGGCCGCTTACAGAAGTGTGAAAGTGATGCTGACTGAGGATGTGATTTCGGGCAGGACGGCTTCTCCCCCGGAACTGTCGGTCTTGGGGTTCGGAATCGCAATCCCGGGTGTCGAGCAGCTGAACGCCCAAAAGCCCTATATTCTTCTGTCCCGCAATGGGGCGGACTATATGATCGACATGGGACCATCCCCTGCCGGGAACGCGCGCCGTGTGGTGAATTTTTTGAAACGGTTTCACGAACTTCCCAAGCGCATCGGAGAACAGCGGGACGAATGCCTGCGGGAAATTGAGCGTCTGAAGGAACTGAGCCGTGAGACAAACCCCTATTTGGATGCTATTAGGTCTTTGGAGGAAGGAATCAAACGAATACGCTCCAAAGTTTCTTCGAAGGCGCAAGCAGGACCCTGTACTTGATTTGGTACAGCGCCCCGTGTTAAACTTACATCATCAGGCGGGATAGGATGGATTTGCTTTATGCGAAACAACAGCTAGATTGGAAAACAGATTATGAGAATTTGAGACAGAAAATATGTAGACCGACCGGATTTATTAATATAGATTGGGATGATTTGGAGATCCTGCGGGGCGGCGAGGCCGCTTTCATCTGGAAAAGCTCCCTGGCCGGTTCGGCGGAGGAAGCGGTGGAGTTAGCCCGGCAGGCGGCGCGGGAGATGGCTCCCGAGCCAGGGCGGGTGATCCTGGCGGCGGTTTTGTCTATCTCTGCATATATGGAAGTCAATCTTGAAACGATCGAAGAGATTACGGGGGTGATTCAAGAACACTTTGGCGAAGATGCAGACTATATCCTTGATGTGGAACTTTGCAAGGAGGGAATCCATTTCGTACTTGCCACCGCGGAGGGGCTTGTCAAGGAGGGAACACCATGACCTATGTGATGTCGGACATTCACGGCCATTATGACAAATACCGGACCATGCTGGAGACGATCGAGTTTGCGGCAGACGACACCCTCCATGTGCTGGGGGATGTATTGGACCGGGGGCCGGACGGGTTCAAAATCCTGCTGGACATGGCGGCTCGGCCCAACGTAATTGTGCTTCTGGGAAACCACGAGCTGCTGGCCGCCGCCGTTCTGCCCTCCCTTTTGCGCACCATGCGCCAGGGGGAGGAACGGCCGTTGAGTGAAACGGAACAGGCGCTGATGGGGGAATGGATTCAAAACGGAGGAAGGGCGTCCATCCTGCAATTTCTCCAGCTCGGCGGGAAAGAAATGGAGACGGTGTGTGAATACCTGCGGTCGCTGTCCGCCTATGAGGAAATCACCGTGCGGGGGCGGAGGTTTGTGCTGGTCCACGCCGGATTGGAGCATTTCTCCCCCGCCCGCTCTCTGGAAGAGTATGACCTGGAGGATTTTCTGTTCTGCCGTCCCGACCTGGACGCCGCCTATTTTCCAGATAAAACCCTTGTCTTTGGGCACACGCCTACCCGGCTTCTTTACCAGAAGATTGGGGAGCCGGGCCAGCCGGATCGGATATTCCATCGCGGCATGATGATTGGGATTGACTGCGGCTGCGCCTATCCCGGCGGACGGCTGGGGTGCCTGTGTCTGGATACCATGGAGGAGTTTTATGTGTAAATCAGAGAGGGCCCTAGAGTCCGTTTTGAAACTTCGATAATGTGTTCAAAGGACACAAATGATAAAGTGGAGCCCATGACAAGACATGAAATAAGCGAAAAACAATGGAATAGGATCAAGGATAAGTTTCCTCCTAAAAGGAAGCCGCAGGGAGGGCGGCTAGGAAAAAACAATCGGGAAATGCTCAACCGCAATCTTGTATTGGCTGAATACCGGAATAGCATGGCGGATCTGCTGGGGCGATACGGTCCGTGGCAAAGCGTATATAGCCGGTTTCGTACCTAAACAAAAGCCGGAGTATGGGAAGATATCCTCACAGCCCTGATTGATCAGGCATTGGTGGACGAAACAACGCTGATGGCTAGATCGTACGACGACGAAAGTCCACCAGCATGCCAGCGGGGTTAAAAAAGGGGCTGTCACGAGGAAACCGGACGCCGCAGAGGAGGCTTGACCACAAAAGTCCATGTGGTAAGGGATGGAGTGGGGGATCCATTGCGTTATTGGCTCTCCAGCGGGAATCGAAATGATATCTGTATGGCGCGGGCTCTGCTAGGACCTTTGGGTTTGAATGGCAAACTCAAAGCTCAAAAGCAGTCGCCGTTTTGCTACCAAATATGAGAAGAAAGCTCTCTATTTTCGCGCTGTTGTCTCCCTCCCCTGTATCTTTGCTTGGCTACTTTGATGGTTTTAAAACAGCCTCTAGGGCTGTGGTGTACTACGATCCCATCCGGCGGAGTTAAGGGGGCTGCCTGTGACCATTCATAAATACACGTTGCGTAAGGCCTCCGAGTATAGCTTCTGGCTGGCGGGCGCAATGGCCGCCAGCCGGAACGGACCATTGCTGCCGCTTTAAGAAAGAGTGTGCTGTAAAAAACGGCACACTCTTTCCTCTTACTTTTTTCTCATTTCACCATTTTCGACCGGATAGTAAAAATTAATTTTGCCGTATCATACTGGGCCCCGTTGCCAGAAGAGTTTATTTTCGCCGAAGTGCCTGCCCCGTCCCACGGCCATAATGCGAGCCAATCTTCATCGCCATCCCCTCCATCTCATCCAGATCCAGTAGCAGGCAGTCCGTACGGCCCCGCAGTCGGCGCAGGAAGGGCAGATCCTCTTTACGCAGCCCCGACAGCACCCGCTTGTGCTCGAACAGCTGCCATAGGGCCTGCTGATAGAGCGGGCTGGACTCCTCCAAAAAGCCGATCTCGTCCACACAGACCCACTCTCCCGGTGCGGCCAGAGCGCGGCGGAGCAGCTGCGCTCCCACTCCGTCCAGGGCTGGGCCTTGGGCGGACATTTTCCCGTCCCCTCGCCGGCCAATGACACAACGGCCCGGCCCAGTCCGTTCCTCCAGCGAGACCAGGACAGGCCGCCCATCCGGGCCTCGTTCAACGCAGCTTCGCACGCCGGGGAGGGGGGCGGAGCCGATGAGCGACTCAATCAGCGTGGTCTTGCCGCAGCCCTTCCTCCCCGTCACCAGCAGATGGCGGTGGCAGGAACCCTGAAAAATGCTCTTGGTATAGCTGCTCAGCCATGCGGCCGCAGGCCTCCCGGTAGGACTCATAACGTGTTATCAGCTCCTCTGCCTGGGGGGTCAGCACACTGCCGCCCCCGCCTTTTCCACCGATGGTCCGCTGAATCAAGGGGAAGCCCAAGGCGGCCTCGGCGTGCTTTACCATGTAGAAAGCCTTGGTATAGGCCATCCCCATGCGCTGGGTGGAGGAGCGCAGGCTGCCCAGCTCCTGTACACCGCGCAGAAGGCGGTAGGGCCCCTCTCCGAAAAAGCGCTCCCCATCATCGGTATAAAAGCTCAGGCCCAGTCGGATTTTCAAAACGGCTCAGCTCCTGTCATTCTGCAAAAAAGCGCAGGAATCTTGGGGGATTTCAAGATTTATTCATGCGGCCACAGACAGTTTTAGCCGTGAAGATCTGTGTTGAGGCCATTGGTACAGCTTCTTAGTTCTCTATGCGTGTGATCATCAGGTACCGGCCTCCATGGCGCAGCACCTCCACGGGGCCATAGATATCCTGCAGCGCCCGCTGAAGCTGCTCCTGGGACACGGTGGACAGGCGTAGGTCATAGGCCAGCGAGCCATCCTTGAGCAACAGAAGATGGTCGGCATAGGCCAAGGTGATGTTGATGTCGTGACTGCACAGCAGCACGCCCCGCTCCCGTGCGCCGGAGCACGCCTTCAAAAGATCCAGGATCTGGCGCCGATTGCGGAAGTCCAGGGCGCTGTCCGGTTCGTCCAGCACAATCAGCCTGGGCTGACACACCAACGTGCGGGCCAGCAAGACGAGCTGCTTCTGCCCCTCGCTGAGGGTGGGAAAGTCCCGGCAGGCAAACTGTGCCGCACCCACCTGCTCCAGGGTCTCCAGGGCCCGCCCGCGGTGGACGGAGCCGGGGGACTGAAGCAGTCCCAGCAGGGGATTAAAACCCATCAGCACCACATCCAGGGCGGTCAGGGCGGGGGAGGCCCCCCCTTTCTGGGACAGATAGCCGACATGCTGGGCACGGCGGCGGTGGCTCATGTGAAGAAGCTGCTCACCCTCCAGCGTCATACTGCCCCGGAAAGGAATCAGGCCGCACACACACCGAAGCAGGGTGGATTTGCCCGAGCCGTTGCTCCCCAGCAGGGCGCACAGTTCCCCTGCCTGTACGGAGAAGCTCACCTTTCGCAGTACGTTTTCCTGGCCGTAGCCCGCACAGACCTCCCGCGCCCGCAGCAGCTCATCCATGGAGATCTTCCTTTCCACACATCAGCCAGAACAGGAAGGGGGCGCCTAGCATAGAGGTAATGATGCTGATGGGTACCTCGCTGTCTCCGATGCTACGGGCCAGTACATCGGACAGCAGCATCAGGATGCCGCCGCACAGGCCGGCCAGTACGGCGGTGGAAAAGCGTCCGTTGCGGGTGAGCAGCCGGGCGATGTGGGGGGCCAGCAGGCCGATGAAGGCGATGAGGCCGGTGACGCTGATCACCGCCCCTGTCGCCAGGGTGGCCAGCATCAAAATCGCCGGGCGCATATATTTCACTGGCACGCCCAGCATCTGGGCGTCGTCCTCGTCCAGTCCCAGCAGCACGATCTGCCTGCGAAGGGCAAACAGGCCGGCCAGACCCAGCAGAATCCAGGGGAGGGTTCCCATCAGCTTGGACAGGGTGATATCCGCAAAGCTGCCCATGGTCCAAAACTCAATGGAGGCCAGTTCCTTCTCTGGATCAGCGGCGAGCTTCATGAGCATCAGCACCGATTGGGCTAAGGCGTTGACGACGATGCCGGACAACACCAGGTTAGCGATGCCCCGGCGGCTGGACAGGGCGGACAGGGCCAGAGCCGCCAGCACCGCCAAAAAGCCGCCGGCGAAGGCCCACAGCGCTGTGACCGCCACACCGCCCCCAAACAGCAGAACGGCCATCGCCGCCCCAGCCGAGGCCCCCGAGGCCACCCCAATGATGTCTGGGGAGGCCAGGGGGTTTTGAAATACGCACTGATACACGCTGCCAGCTACGCCCAGGGCAAATCCGGCTGAGAGCGCCATGCAGGCGCGGGGCAGGCGCAGGGTGAAAAACACGCGCGCGGTGTAGGGGTCGTCCCACAGCCCCGTCCAAGTGATGGGGTAGCGGCCCACAGACAGGGAGAGGAGAAAAGCGGCCGCGGCGAGGGCCAGGGCGGTGGCAAAGAGCACAGCGGGCTGTTTAGTGTGTCCCATAGGAAAGGCGCCTACTTGCTCAGCAGCCCGGCGCTGGCCTCAATCTGGTAGAAGTCACGGTAGAACTGCCTGGCATCGGACTGGAAGGCGTCAAAGGCATACAGATCCTCATGCAGAACCGCCGCGATCCAGCGGCTGCCCACCAGGGCACTGGGTACGGGGGAATCCCATGACTCCAGACTGGAGGGCATGGCATATACCCGGCTGTTCTGGATAGCCGCCAACTGGGAAAGCTGGGGATCCTGGATCAAGTCATCCTTGGTGTAGGCGGCGCCAGAGGCGATGAGGATGACCTCCGGATTCCAGGCAAGCAGCTGCTCGTAGGAGATGTCCGCCCAGTAGTCATCCTCCAGCCCGGCGGCCACATTCCGGCCGCCTCCCAGCTCCAGTAGGGAGTTCTGGTACATTTTGGAGCCAGCGGTACTTAGATAGCTGTTGTTGCCTGCCAGATAGACAGTGGGGCGCTGGGCGTCCTTTAGAGTCTGAGTCAGAAAGTCCTGGGTCTGTTGGTTGTAGTCCAACAGGGCCAGGGCCTGCTCTTTGGCGCCGGTGGCGTCGCCCAGCAGGCTGATGGTGCTGTTGAGCTGCTCCAGGCTCTCTGGGTTGACCAGCAGTACCGTCAGCCCCAGCTCCTCCAGGGCGGGCACGCTGTCCTTCAGCTTCAGGGGCAGGACAATGAGGTCAGGCTGAAGGGCGGCGCAGCCCTCCAAGTCGAAGATCTTTGCGGTTCCTACGTTGGGCAGCTCCAGGAGCTCCGGGGCGGTCAGGGAGTAGAGAGGCCGGGTGTCCGCTTTGGCCTCAATGCCTGCCAGTTTCTCCTTCTGACCTAGAGCCATGAGCATTGAGGTGGTGATATAGTACCCACTGACTAGGCGTTCAGGCTCGGCCTGGATGACAACCTCCCGCCCGGCCGCATCGGTCAGCGTGACGGGAAAGGCGGTCTGCTCCTGGCTGGAGCCAGGAGAGGACGCGGAATCTTTCGTACTCTGGTCATTGCCGCCGGACGGCTGGCCGGGGGCGGGGGAAGCGCAGCTGGTCAGGGCAAATATCAGAACCAGCGCCAGCATCAGCGCGGGTAATCTCTTCTCCATGGCGATGCCTCCTGAAAAACGTTATTTTTTTCAAACTATAACGATATTAGCACATAGAGCCTTCCGAGTCAAGACAGGGTACTAGAGTCTGTTTTAAAACAGACTCTAGAGGAGCGTCTGGGAATGGTGGCAGTTGGGCTGCCCCCCCTTGGAAGCGAGCATTGGGCAGAGGCTGAGAAGGAGAGAGACCTACCGAAAAGGAGCCGTTGAGTCCCTTTATACCAGAGCGGATGGTTTTCTCCCTGCCTTTGCCCCAGGTTTCCTCCGTGATCTGGATGTGGCTCCGGGTCTCCAGGTCCGGTGCCGGACGGCGGTGTATCGGGCATACCTGAGCTGGATCAGCTGAACTGGGGCGGTCGTTTGGGTTCGGGCGGGAAAAAGAGACTTTTTTCATCCGGGATTGTTTTTTGCCCTGGTACGATGTATAATAAAAGTCTATACTGTACCTTCGATTGGCAAGGGGCAACACGGTTTTTCGGGGCTAAAGCAGATGCTGGCGGCGTTATCCTCGTTGCCGGGCGCTAGCCCGGCTGCCTCGTCTGCCTTGCCAGCGTCCGTTTTTGCTCCCGAAAAACTCTGCCGACAGACGTGTTGCCCCTTGCCAATCGAAGGTACAATTCAGGAGGGAATACAGATGGAGAAGGAGAAGCTGTTGGAACTTTTGGAGCAGGACTGCACCATGACCCCGGCCCAGCTGGCCGCCGCTATTGGCGTGCCGGAGGGGGAGGTCCGGGACACGGTCAAGGAGCTGGAGAACGACCACACCGTCCTGGGCTACCAGGCTATCATTGACTGGGACCGGGTACGCAAGGAGACTGTCACCGCCCTGATCGAGGTGAAGGTCACGCCCCAGTCCATCGACGGGTTTGACCGCATCGCCCAGCGGATTTACCAGTACGACGAGGTGGAGAGCATGTACCTGATGAGCAGCGGCTCCTTCGATCTGACCGTTATCATCTCGGGCCGTACCCTGCGGGAGGTGGCCCAGTTCGTGGGGGAGCGGCTGGCTACCATCCAGGGGGTTACCAGCACCGCCACCCACTTTATCCTGAAAAAATACAAGGAGAAACACCTGGTGTTCCGGCCCCAGGAGCCCGAGGAAAGGGAGTATATCTTCGTATGAACTATGACAGCATCCTGAACCAGCGGATTCAGGGGGTGAAGCCCTCGGGCATCCGCAAGTTTTTCGACATCCTGGAGGAGATGACTGACGCCATTTCCCTGGGCATCGGGGAGCCAGACTTCGTCACCCCCTGGCACATCCGGGACGCGGGCATCTACTCCTTGGAGCGGGGACACACCAAGTACACCTCCAACGCCGGCATGCTCCAGCTCCGGCGGGAGATCTCCGCCTACCTCAACCGCCGCTTTGACCTGCGGTATGACTACGCCGGCCAAATCCTGGTCACCGTGGGCGGCAGCGAGGCCATCGACCTGGCCATGCGGGTGCTGGTGAACCCGGGGGATGAGGTCATTGTCCCGGTGCCCTCCTTTGTGTGCTACGGCCCCCTGGCGGAGATGGCCGGGGGCGTGCCCAAATATGTCGAGCTGAAGGCGGAGGACCAGTTCCGCCTCACCCCGGAGCAGCTGCGTGCCGCCATCACCGAGAAAACAAAGGTGCTGGTGCTGCCCTTCCCCTCCAACCCCACCGGGGGCACCATGGACCGGAGGGATCTGGAGGAGATCGCCAACGTCCTGCGGGGGACAGATATCATGGTGATCTCCGACGAGATCTACGCCGAACTCACCTACGGCCAGCGCCACGTGTCCCTGGCCAACCTCACTGACATGTACGAGCGGACAGTGGTGGTCAACGGCTTCTCCAAGAGCCACGCTATGACCGGCTGGCGGATGGGCTACGTCTGCGCCCCCCAGCCTGTCATCGCCGCCATGACCAAGCTCCACCAGTTCGGCATCATGTCCGCCCCCACCACCAGCCAGTACGCCGCCGTGGAGGCCATGCGAAACGGCGACGGGGACATTGAGCACATGCGGGAGGAATACGACCGCCGCCGCCGGTACCTGGTGGAGAACCTCAACCGCATCGGCCTGAGCTGCTTTGAGCCCAAGGGGGCCTTCTATGTGTTCCCAGACATCCGCTCCACCGGCCTGACCTCGGAGGAGTTCTGCGAGCGCTTCCTTCTGGAGGAGAAGGTGGCCGTCATCCCCGGTTCCGCCTTCGGCCCCGGCGGGGAGGGCTTTGTCCGGGCCTGCTACGCCGCCTCCATGCGGGACATTGCTGAGGCCGTCGCCCGGATGGACAATTTCCTCACCAATTTGAGGAGAAAGCAGGGGAGAGAAGGGTGACCTGTAGGGGCGGCTGACAGCCGCCCGGGGCCGTGTAATACGCGCCCCTACATTGTGAAGGGAGAGAAGCCCATGAACATCGTCTGTTTAGACATGGAGGGCGTGCTGGTCCTGGAGATCTGGATCGCTTTCGCCCAGGAGACCGGTATCCCGGAGCTGCGCCGCACCACCCGGGATGAGCCCGACTACAGCAAGCTGATGCGGTACCGCCTGGACATCCTGCGGGAGCGGGGCCTGGGCCTTGGGGAGATCCAGGCTGTGATCGCCCGGATCGATCCCCTGCCCGGGGCCAAGGATTTTCTGGACAAGCTGCGGGCCCAGGCCCAGGTGGTGATTTTAAGCGACACCTTTGACCAGTTCGCCAAACCCCTGATGGAGAAGCTGGGCTGGCCCGCCCTGTTCTGCAACACCCTGGAGGTGGGGCCGGGCGGGGAGATCACCGGCTGGAAGATGCGGTGTGAGAACTCTAAGCTCACCACCGTCCGGGCCCTCCAGTCCTGCGGCTTTGACACCATCGCCGCCGGGGACAGCTTCAACGACCTGGGGATGATCCAGGCCAGCAAGGCGGGTTTCCTGTTCAGGTCCACCGCCGCCATCAAGGCCGCCCACCCGGAGCTGCCCGCTTTTGAGGAGTTTGATGATCTGCTCCACGCCATCCAGGGGGCGCTGGATTGAGGCCCGAAAGGAGGGCAAATATGTTTTGGATTGTGCTGCTGTCGATACTCTGTTTTTCAGCAGTTGCGCTGATGGTGACCATGTGGCTTGGAATGCTGATTGGGGAATGGGCCCTTGTTGTGGCGGGTGTTTTCCTGCTGGCAGGTGTCATCACGGTGGTTGTTTCAGCCTATCAGAAGATCACGGCCCGGCTGGACAGTGTGGAGAAAAAGCTGGATAAGCTGTTAGAGCAAAAAGAAGAGGAGTGACCTCTATGAACGATATGTTTGAAAATCTGCCCTTCCGGCCCGCCGATATCCTGCTGCCCCAGGACTGCGACCTGTCATTGTGGAGCGTGGTGGCCTGCGACCAGTATACCTCCCAGCCGGAGTACTGGCAGCGGGTGGAGGAGCAGGTGGGCAAAAACCCCTCCGCCCTGCGGCTGATCCTGCCGGAGAGCTGCCTGGAGGGCCCCAGCGTGGAGACCGACATCATGGACATCAACAACACCATGAGCCGCTATCTGCGGGAGGGCCGGTTCCAGGAGTACCCCAGCGCCCTGATCTACGTGGAGCGTGTCCTGAGCGGCGGCAGGACCCGCCGGGGGCTGGTGGGTATGGTGGACCTGGAGCAGTACAGCTATGAGCCGGGGGCGGCCACCCCCGTCCGGGCCACCGAGGGCACTGTCCTCGACCGTATCCCGCCCCGGGTGGCGGTGCGGAAAAACGCCCCCATTGAGCTGCCTCACGTGATGCTCTTGGTGGACGACCCGGAGAAGGGCCTGATTGAGCCCCTTTCCGCCCAGACCGGGGACATGAAACTCCTCTACGACTTTGACCTGATGGAGCGGGGCGGCCATGTCAAGGGCTGGCTGTTGACCCCGGAACAGCGGGAACAGGTGGCCCGGGAGATTCAGGCCCGGAAGACCCGGGCCGGTCAGGAGCGGGACGGCCTGGTCTTTGTAGTGGGGGACGGCAACCACTCCCTGGCCACCGCCAAGGAGTGCTATGAGCGGCGGAAGGGCCTCACCAACCCGGGTCAGTGGCCCGGCTTGCCCTCCCGCTACGCCCTGTGCGAGCTGGTGAACCTCCACGACGAGGGCCTGGACTTTGAGCCCATCCACCGGGTGGTGTTCGGCGTCAAGCCGGAGGAGCTGCTGGACGCCCTGATGGAATACTACCCCTCCGCCGTCCGGGGCGGGGGAGAGGGGCACACCCTGGTTTTCTCCGTCAACCGCTGGAGCCAGGGGGAGGTCACCGTGCGGAACCCCTCCGCCCGGCTGGAGGTGGATACCCTCCAGCGGTTCCTGGATGACTATCTGGCCAATCACCCCAGGGCCTGGGTGGACTACATCCACGGGGGGGACGAGGCCAGAGCGCTGGCGGAGGAGCGGGAGGACGCCGTGGCCTTCCTCCTGCCCGCCATGGACAAAGGGGAGCTGTTCCCCGCCGTCATCAACTACGGCGCCCTGCCCCGGAAGACCTTCTCCATGGGGGAGGCCCAGGACAAGCGGTTTTACTTAGAGGCCCGGCGCATCCGGGTGTGATGAGGAGGCGGCCCTATGCGGGTTCGGGCATACGCAAAATTGAATCTCACCTTGGATGTGCTGGGGAAACGGCCCGATGGCTACCATGACCTGCGGATGCTCATGCAGACGGTGGCCCTGGCCGACGAGATCACCCTGACACCCCAGGAGCGGCCCGGCGTCCGGGTCCAGACCAACCTCCATTTCCTGCCAAATAATGAGAAGAATCTGGCCGCCCAGGCCGCCCTGCGCTTTTTGCGGGCCAATAGCCTGGAGGAGCGGGGATTCTCCATTGATATTGAGAAGAAGATCCCTGTCTGCGCCGGGCTGGCCGGCGGGAGTTCTGACGCCGCCGCCGTGCTCCGGGGCCTGAACGAGATGCTGGGCACCGGCCTGCTGCCGGCGGAGCTGGCCCGGCTGGGCCAGGAGATCGGCTCCGACGTGCCCTACTGCGTCACTGGAGGCACTGCCCTGGCGGAGGGCAGGGGGGAGGTCCTCACCGCTCTGCCCCCCCTGCCCCCCTGTTGGGTGGTGCTCTGTAAGCCGGAGTTCTCCATCTCCACGCCCGCCCTGTTCGCCGGAGTGGACAGCGTCCGTCTCCGGTGCCGCCCGGATACCCAGGGGGCCATTGACTCCCTGCGGGCCGGGGATCTGGCCGGGGTGGCCAGGCGGATGTACAACGTCTTTGAGGATGTCCTGCCCGACCGGCAGAGGGCCCGGGTGGCGGATATCAAAAATGTGATGGTCCAGTGCGGGGCCCTGGGGGCCAGTATGAGCGGCACCGGCCCCACCGCCTTCGGCCTCTTCCCGGGGGAGGCGGAGGCCCGGGAGGCCAGAGACCGGCTGCTGGAGCTGGGCGGCGATACTTTTTTGACCCAGACGGTTTAAAACAGGACAGGGCCGTCCATACTGTAGGCACGAAATCTACAGTGTGGGCGGCTGTTCCTCTGCCGCCCGGAGAGGGGATTGTTCATGAACGACCGGAAGCTGAAGCGGTGGGAGCTGGCCCTGATGTGCGGCGTGTTGGTGGCCCTGGCGGGGGCCGCCTGGCTGGGACAGGAGGGGCAGGAGCTGTCGGACAGCCTGATCCGCCTCCACGTGGTGGCCAACTCGGACAGCCGGGCGGACCAGGAGCTGAAGCTGGCGGTCCGGGACCAGGTGCTGGCCCGGGCGGAGGAGATCTACCCACAGGGGGCCACCCTGGAGGAGGCCCGGGCGGCGCTGGAGGGCAATCTGAACCAGCTGGCCGCCGCCGGGCGGGCGGTGGTGGAGGAGCGGGGGTACGACTATCCAGTCACCGCCCAGCTCACCCAGAGCTGGTTCCCCACCAAGGAGTATGAGGGGTTCGCCCTCCCGGCGGGGAACTACACCGCCCTGCGGGTGACTATCGGGGAGGGGGAGGGCCAGAACTGGTGGTGTGTGGCTTTCCCGCCCCTGTGCCTGGGGGCGGCCAGTGAGAGCGTGGAGCAGTCGGTGGAGGCCGGCCGCTTCACCCCGGACCAGGCGGCCCTCATCACCGGGGACAGCGGCGGCTATGTGCTGAAATTCAAGGGGATGGAGCTGCTGGGCCAGCTCCAGGGGATGTTTTCCTGACAAAGTGGGGGGCGGCGCCGGGCGCTGGCCCCCATTTTTCCGTCCCGGCTGGGAACAAATGAATAATTTGAAAAACTTTGCCTTTCCCTCTATGCAAATGACAAGAATTATATTAGAATAGAAGACAAGAAAATTAACAGGAGTTGGTTTTTATGTCCGAGCCAAAGTATCAGCGCGTGTTGCTGAAAATCAGCGGCGAGGCCCTGGCGGGCGACGCCTCCCGGGGGCTGGATTTTCAGGTGATCGGCAAGGTGTGCGACGTGATCAAGCGCTGTGTGGAAAAGGGCGTGCAGATCGGCGTGGTGGTGGGCGGCGGCAACTTCTGGCGCGGCCTGAAGGACGGCGGCGGCCAGATGGTCCGGGTCCGGTCCGACCACATGGGGATGCTGGCCACCGCCATCAACGCCCTGGCCGTGGCCGACGTGCTGGAGCAGAAGGGGGTGGAGGTCCGGGTGGAGACCGCCATTGAGATGCGCTCCATCGCCGAGCCCTACATCCGCTCCAAGGCCATCCGCCACCTGGAGAAGGGCCGGGTCGTCATCTTCGGCTGCGGCACCGGGAACCCCTTCTTCTCCACCGACACCGCCGCCGTCCTCCGGGCCGCTGAGATCGACGCCGACGTCATCCTCCTGGCCAAGAATATCGACGGCGTCTACTCCGCCGACCCCAAGAAGGACCCCAACGCTGTCAAGTACAGCAAGATTTCCTACGACGATGTGCTGGCCCAGCACCTGGGGGTGATGGACACCACCGCCACTTCCCTGTCCATGGATAACGAGATCCCCGTCCTCCTCTTTGCCCTGAAGGATCCGGAAAATATCCTCCGGGTGGTCATGGGAGAGGAGATCGGCACCATTGTGGGCGGCTAACCCCCAGGCAGAATAAGGAAAGGAAGAGGATTACTATGAGCGCTGAGAGCAAAGTTTATGATGAGAGAATGATGAAGACCATCGAGGTGGTCAAGTCCAACTTCGCCGCCGTCCGGGCGGGCCGGGCCAACGCCGGCGTGCTGGACCGCATCATGGTGGAGTACTACGGCACCCCCACCCCCCTGAACCAGGTGGCCAACATCAGCTCCCCAGACCCCCGCACCCTGGTGATCCAGCCCTATGACGCCTCCCTGATGAAGGCCATTGAGAAGGCCATCCAGACCTCTGATCTGGGTATCAACCCCCAGAACGACGGCCGGGTGATCCGCCTGGCCTTCCCCCAGCTCACCGAGGAGCGCCGCAAGGATCTGACCAAGCAGGTTCGCAAGTACGGCGAGGAGGGCAAGGTGGCCCTGCGGAATATCCGCCGGGACGCCATGGAGGATTTCAAGAAAATGAAGAAGAACTCCGAGATCACCGAGGACGACCAGAAGAACCTGGAGAAGGAGCTTCAGGACCTGACGGATAAGCGGTGCAAGGACATCGACGATCTGACAGCCAAAAAGGAAAAGGAACTGATGGCGGTGTAGCGGCCTCCGGCGGGGCCTGGCGCCATGTTACACGGGCCCGGCGGGGACCAAAGAACATAGTGCGAAATGCAGAATGTACCCACGCTGTTCATTCTGCATTTCGCATGTTTCAAGGGGGAAGGCGGATGCCGCTGTTTTGGCCGGAGAAAAAAAATATCGCCCAGGTGGACTTTGACAAGCTCCCACGGCATATCGCTATGATTATGGACGGCAATGGCCGCTGGGCCAAGAAGCGGGGCCTGCCCCGCACCGCTGGCCACGCTGCGGGGGCGGAGACCTTCCGGACCATCGCCACCTACTGCAAGGAGATCGGCCTGGAGTATCTCACTGTCTACGCCTTTTCCACGGAGAACTGGAGGAGGTCGGCGGAGGAGGTCTCCGCCATTATGGACCTGCTGAAGCGGTATCTGCTGGAGGCCATCGGCAAGATGGAACGGGACCGGGTGAAAATGGAGTTTTTCGGCGATCTGTCCCCCCTGGCGCCTGAGCTGCGGGAGCTGTGCCGGCGCACCCGGGAGATCTCCAAGGGGTACGACGGCTGTCAGGTGAACATCTGCCTGAACTACGGCGGCCGGGACGAGCTTGTCCGGGCGGCGAAGGCCTTCGCCCAGGACTGCGTGGAGGGCAGGGCTGACCCAAACCACCTGAGCCAGGAGCGGTTTGGCGGCTATCTGTTCTCCCGGGGGGTACCGGATCCAGATCTGATCATCCGGCCCAGCGGAGAGCTGCGGCTGTCCAACTTCCTGCTGTGGCAGTGCGCTTACGCTGAATTTTACTTCACCGATGTGTTGTGGCCCGACTTCTCCAAGGAGGAGCTCCACCGGGCCATCGCGGCCTACCAGGGCCGCAGCCGCCGGTTCGGGGGTGTATGACTTGATTACACGTATTATCGTGGCGCTGGTGCTGGCCCCGCTGTTCTTAGCGGTGCTGATTTTCTTCCCGCCGGTGATGCTGGCGGTGATGGTGGCGGGCATCGGGGCCCTGGCCTCCTATGAGTTCCTCCGGGCCACCCAGGTGGCCCACCACAACGGGATGTACATCCTCACCGCCCTGGCCGCCGCCGTCATCCCTGTGGGCCACTGGCTGGGGGCGGGGAGCTGGACTGCCCGGGCGGTGACCTTGGCGCTGATGGCCCTGCTGTTTTTCCTGGCTATCCGCCTGTACGGCACCCAGCGGGCCGTCCGGGCGGAGCACCTGATGGTCTGCCTGTTCGCCGGGGCGGTGATCCCCCTGTTCCTGTCCGCCCTGATCCAGCTGAAGGGGATGGAGAATGGCCGGGGTTTTGTGCTCCTGCCGGTGGTCTGCGCCTTTACCACCGATATCGGGGCCTATTTCGCCGGGGTTTTCCTGGGGAAGCACCGGGGGATTACCCAGGTCAGCCCCAACAAGTCCCTGGAGGGCTATGTGGGCGGAATCCTCTCCGGCTGCCTGTTTATGCTGGTTTACGGCCTGCTGGTCCAGCAGCTGGGCGGGCTGGAGGTCCGCTTCCCGGTGATGGCCCTCTACGGCCTGGTGGGCAGCGCCGTGGCGGAGCTGGGGGACCTGTCCTTCTCCCTCATCAAGCGCCAGTACGGGGTGAAGGACTACGGCACCCTCCTGCCGGGCCACGGCGGGATGCTGGACCGGTTCGACTCTATGATCTTTGCCGCCCCCACCCTGCTGCTGCTGGTGGAGATTCTGCCGGCCTTTTGACCTCCTTTCCCTGGAAATAACGGGGAAGCGGAGAAAGACTGTATGGCCTGGCCGGGTTTGACTCGTTTTACGGGGAGGGAGAGCATGGAATTCGCTGGCTTGCCCTGGTTTGTTTGGGCAGCGGTTTTTGTCGCTCTCTTCTCAGGCCTCTGCTCGTTCCACCGGCCCTCGGCACAGGAGGAACCGCTCGGCTGGCGGAAAATCGCCGGCTCTGTTCTGACTGGGATTGTTGTATTCCTTGCCATTTTTGCTGTGATAAAGGTATTTTGATATGAGTAATCACGTTACGATTTTAGGTTCCACCGGCTCCATCGGGCGGCAGTCATTGGAAGTGATTGCCGCCTTGGGCATGGAAGCGGTGGCGCTTGCCGCCAACTCCAGCGTGAAGCGGATGGAGGAGCAAGCCCGGCAGTACAAACCCAAGCTGGCCGTCCTGGCTGACGAGAAGGCCGCCGCCGACCTGCGGGTCCGTTTGGCGGACACCAACGTCCAGGTGCTGGGGGGACTGGGGGGTCTGCTGGAGGCCGCCGTCATCCCCTCCGCCGACACCGCCATCGCCTCTCTGGTGGGGATGGCCGGCCTCCGGCCCACCCTGGCCGCCATCCGGGAGGGGAAGCGTATCGCCTTGGCCAACAAGGAGACCCTGGTCTGCGCCGGCCCCCTGGTGCTGGAGGAGGCCCGGGACTACGGCGCCAAGATCCTCCCTGTGGACTCGGAGCACTCCGCCCTGTTCCAGTGCCTGGAGGGCCACGACCGGAGGGAGGTCAAGCGGCTGATCCTCACCTGCTCTGGCGGCCCCTTCTACGGCAAGGCCCAGGAGGAGCTGGCCCATATCACCGTGGAGGACGCCCTGCGCCACCCCAACTGGTCCATGGGCGCCAAGATCACCGTGGATTCCGCCACCCTGATGAACAAGGGCCTGGAGGTCATTGAGGCCATGCATCTGTACCGGGTGCCGGTGGAAAAAATTTCTGTGGTGATCCACCGGGAGAGTATCATTCACTCCCTGGTGGAATACTGTGATAACGCGGTACTGGCCCAGATGGGGGCTCCTGACATGCGCCTGCCCATCCAGTACGCCCTCACCTGGCCCAACCGGGCGGCCTCCCAGGCCGTGACGCCTCTGGACCTGTGGAACTGTGGGCCCCTGACCTTTGGCAGCCCGGATCTGGACACCTTCCGCTGCCTGGCTCTGGCTCTGGAGGCGGCCAAAACCGGCGGCACCGCCGGGGCCATCCTCAACGGGGCCAACGAGGGGGCCGTGGCCCGGTTCCTGGCCGGGGAGATCGGGTTTTTGGATATTGCCCGGAAGGTGGAGCGGGCTATGGAACGGGTGCCTGTTGTACAAAACCCCACCATGCAGGACATTTTGGACGCTGATCAGGCCGCGCGGGAGAGCGTGGGGTAAATTCATAGCTGGGTAGGCGGCCTCGGGCCGCCCCAACCGGGGAAGACGTTGGGAGGGGTGCCCCGGCGCGGCGTATGTTTTGCGGGCGCCGCCCGCAAAAGAATACCAGTCTGGAACGGGCGGCCTCGGGCCGCCCATATAAACATTTTTGGAGGCAAGCCATGCTCTATATCATCATTGCAATCCTGATTTTTGGCGTTTTGATTGCCACCCACGAGCTGGGGCATTTCGCCGCCGCCAAGCTGCTGGGGGTGAAGGTCAACGAGTTCGCCGTGGGTATGGGCCCCGCTGTGTTCAAAAGGCAGAGGGGCGAGACCCTCTACAGCCTGAGGGTCCTGCCCATCGGCGGCTATTGCGCCATGGAGGGGGAGGACGATGACTCCGCCGACCCTCGTGCTTTCGGCAGGGCCGCCGGCTGGAAGAAGCTGGTGATCCTCGTGGCCGGGGCGGCTATGAACTTCCTCACTGGCCTGCTGGTGATGCTGGTGCTGTTTAGCCAGGCGGCGGGTTTTCGGTATGAGGTTTACGCTGGCTCTATTGAGGGCTACGGCACCGAGGACTGCGGCCTTTTGCCCGGTGACCGGCTGCTGTCGGTAGACGGACACCGGGTGCTGGCCTACGGCAACGGCCGTTTCTACCTGGACCGGGCGGGGGAGACCCTGGACTTCGTGGTGGAACGGGAGGGGCGGAAGGTGGAGCTGAAGGATATCCATCTCCCCTATCAGGAGCGCGTCGATGAAAATGGGACTTACACCCGTCTGCGGGGCATCCGAATGGGCGGGATGGTGGAGGCTGCCGGCTGGACAGATAAGGTAGCCTACGCTTGGAATACGTCTCTGGACTTTGTACGGATGGTCTGGGTCAGCTTGGGCGACCTGGTCACCGGGGCGGTGGGCCTGCGGGATATGGCCGGCCCGGTGGGTATTGTGGATTTGATGAGCGATGTGGGCAGCCAGGCCCCCACGGCGGCGGTGGCCGCCTGGAACCTGGGCTATCTGGCGGCTTTCATTGCGGTGAACCTGGCGGTGATGAACCTGCTGCCCCTGCCGGCCCTGGATGGCGGGCGGATATTCTTCCTGCTGCTCAACGGGCTGGCTTATAGACTATTCCGTCGAAAAATTGACCCCAAGTATGAGGGCTATGTCCACCTGGCCGGGCTGGCCGCCCTTATGGGCCTTTCGCTGGTGGTGATGATGAGCGATATTGGCAAGCTGATCGGGAGGTAACCATGACAAAACAGATCTATGTGGGGGGCGTCCCCATCGGCGGGGGGGCCCCCGTCACCATCCAGTCCATGACCAACACTCCCACGCAAAACGTGGCGGCCACAGCTGCCCAGATTAAACGGCTGGCCACCGCTGGGTGTGAGATTGTCCGGGTGGCAGTACCCGACCTGGAGGCCGCCTGGGCGGTGGGCAGGATCAAGGAGGAGAGCCCTATCCCGGTGGTGGTGGACATCCATTTTGATTACAAGCTGGCTCTGGAGGCCATCGCCGCCGGAGCGGACAAGGTGCGGATCAACCCGGGGAACATCGGCGGGGCGGACCGGGTGAAGGCGGTGGCGGACGCCTGCCGGCAAAAAAACATCCCCATCCGGATCGGGGTGAACGGCGGCTCTCTGGAGAGGGAGCTGCTGGCTCAATATGGCCGGATCTGTCCGGAAGCCATGGTGGAGTCAGCTTTTAGACATATCCGTCTATTAAATCAGTTTGACTTTGATGACATCTGCGTCTCCCTGAAATCCTCCAGCGTGCCTGTGACCATGCGGGCCTGCCAGCTGATGAGGGAACAGAGCCGCTACCCCTTACATATCGGGGTCACGGAGACTGGGACGGTGAAAATGGGCACCTTGAAGTCCGCTGTGGGCATCGGGGGCCTGCTGGCCTTGGGCATTGGGGACACCATGCGGGTTTCTCTGTCCGCTGACCCGGTGGAGGAGATCTATGCCGCCAAAGATATTTTGAGGGCGGCGGGAATTAGACGAGATAGTCCAGAACTTGTGTCCTGCCCCACCTGCGGCCGGACCCGCATTGATCTGATCGCCTTGGCCAACCAGGTGGAGGAGCGCCTGAAGATGGTGGACAAGCCCATCACTGTGGCGGTGATGGGCTGCGCCGTCAACGGGCCTGGGGAGGCCCGGGCCGCCGACTGCGGCATCGCCGGTGGTGACGGGGAGGGCCTGCTGTTCCAAAAGGGGGAGATCATCAAGAAGGTCCCCCAGGATCAGCTGGTGGACGAGCTGTTCCAGCTGATTGAGCGTATATAAGGCCCCTTTGTGAAAGGGGACTGGCACAACGAAGCCGTGACTAGAGGATTTCGTTGGTCGGAAACGTTCTGCTTGTAGGAATACTTCCACCAGCAGACTTTGCCCGGCGCTCCCCCTCCCTTAGATAAGGAAGGCCTGCCGCCTGCGGGCAAAACGAGAGCAGCGAGGAGAGGAAGATTATGCTTGCTTACGGCTATGAATGGAGCAGCGGAGAAGAACGTCCCCAGATTCTGCGGGAGGCCAGTTTGGTCTGTACCCAGGAGGAGCTGGACGACTTGATCACAATGCTCCAGGAGTTTCGGGACGGCCAGCCGCTGGAGCAGGAGGGCGACCACAAACATTTTCGGGATTGGAACGAAGGTTGGAGCAAGCAGAGCTCCGACTTTATCATTTTTATTGCAGATCAGCCCTGGACAAAGGAGAATCAAGAGTAAATGTCTCAGAAGATACCATTTTTACAGATGTTCGCCGCCCTGCGCCAGTGGACCGAGCTGTCCAATGGGGTGGAGGGCTGGCTGATCCTGTCCGCCGCCATTGACAAGGCCAGCCGGAGCGCCAAGATTCGGGTGGAGGGGGCCCGTCAGGCGGGCCCTAACCTGGTGGCCCAGGCGGAGGAGGCCCTGTGCCGGGCCTACGGTTTGAGCAGCGTAAAAATCGAGACGGTTTCGTCTGATATAGAACCCGCCCCGTTTTCCGACCGGGAGGCGGTGGCGGAGACGCCGAGGACTGAGGCCGCCCCGCCTCCCGCCCAGCCCGAGGGCAAGCCGGACGCCTTCGCCCGGACAGCGGCCATCCGAAAGGCGGCCATGAGGCACGCCGTCCAGCCTGCCGCTCCGGCGAAGGGGGAGAGGAAGCCCCAGGGCAAGGTGATCTTTGGCAAGGCCGTTACCAAGGCCCCGGTGCCTATCTCTGACCTGGAGCTGGACATGGGCATGGTGGTGGTGGAGGGGGATGTCTTCGCCATCGACAACCGGGAGCTGAAAAAGCGGGGGGCCTGGGTGGTGGCTTTTGACATCACCGACTATACCGGCTCTATCCGGGTCAACAAATTTTTCCCCGGTGACGAGGGAAAATCCCTGGTGGACGGGGTGAAAAAAGGGATGCGGCTGAAGGTTCAGGGCCGGCTGAATATGGACCGCTTCTACGGGGACATGGTGTTGGAACCGGTGGCCGTCTCAGTGGGGGAGAAGGCCATGAAGGAGGACACCGCCGCCGAGAAGCGGGTGGAGCTCCATCTCCATACCACTATGTCCTCTATGGACGCTCTCACCAGCGTGGGCCCCAAGCTGGGCCCGGATCGGAACGTGGTCAAGCGGGCGGAGGCCTGGGGGCACCCGGCCATCGCCATCACCGACCACGGGGTGGCCCAGGCCTTCCCCGATGCCTGGCACTCGGCAAAAAAAATCAAGCTGCTCTATGGGGTGGAGGCCTACTTCATCAACGATGTGGACGACCGGGTGGCGGTTCACGGGATGACGGGGAGGAAATTTATTGACGAAATCGTCTGTTTTGATATTGAGACCACCGGCCTGAATAAAAAGTATGAGGTCATCATTGAGATCGGGGCGGTGGTGCTGAAGGGCGGGGAGATCACGGAGCGGTTCAATACCTTCGTCTCCCCGGGGCGGATCCTGAACCCGGAGATCATCCGCCTCACCGGCATAACCGATGAGATGCTTGTGGGGGCCCCCTCCCAGGAGGAGGCCCTGCGGGCCTTTCTGGCCTTCGCTGGGGACAGGCCCCTGGCCGCCCACAACGCCGATTTCGACATGGGCTTTATCGCCGCCGGGTGCGAGAAGTATGGCATCCCCTTTGATAACCCCTCAGTGGACAGCCTGATCCTGGCCCAAAATCTGCTGCCCGGCCTGGGCAAGTATAAGCTGGATATCGTGGCGGAGCACCTCCAGCTGCCCGCCTTCAACCACCACCGGGCCAGTGATGACGCGGCCACGGTGGCCTATATGCTGCCCCATTTCTTCCGGATGCTGGAGGAGGCCGGGCTGGAACACCTGGGCCAGATCAACGCCTACATGCCCAAGCTGCGCAAGGGCGGCAAGGCCAAGCGCCAGCCCAAGCACCTGATCGTGCTGGCCAAGAACCAGACCGGCCTGCGGAATCTCTACAAGCTCATCTCCCTGTCCCACCTGGAGCACTTCAAGCGCTACCCCACCATGCCCAAGTCCCTGATTGACGAGAACCGGGAGGGGCTGATTATCGGCTCCGCCTGCGAGGCGGGGGAGCTGTTCAAAGCGGTGGTGGACGGCAAGGACTGGGCGGAGCTGAAGCGTATCGCCTCCTGGTATGACTACCTGGAGATCCAGCCTATCTGCAACAATATGTTCATGCTCCGCAAGGGGTTAGTCCGCTCAGAGGAGGAGCTGCGGGATTTCAACCGGACCATCGTCCGCCTGGGGGAGGAGCTGGGCAAGCCGGTGTGCGCTACCGGGGATGTCCATTTCCTAGATCCGGAGGACGAGATCTACCGGCACATCCTGCTGGCCTCCAAGGGCTTTGAGGACGCCGGCGAGTCCCTGCCTATCTACTTCAAAACCACCGATGAGATGCTGAAGGAGTTCTCCTACCTGGGGGAAGAAAAGGCTTTTGAGGTGGTGGTAAAAAACACCAATTTGATCGCCAGCTGGTGTGACCGGGTTGACCCGCTGCCCCAGGGGCTGTTTGCCCCCAAGCTGGAGGACTCCGATGGGGAGCTGAAGCGGCTGGTCTGGGGCAAGGCCCATGAGCTGTACGGGGAGAACCCGCCCCAGATCGTGGTTGACCGCATTGAGGTGGAGCTGGGGGACATTATCAACTGTAAATATGACGTGATCTACATGTCCGCCCAGAAGCTGGTGCAAAACTCCCTGGAGCACGGCTACCTGGTGGGCTCCCGGGGATCGGTGGGGTCGTCCCTGGTGGCTTTTCTGTCGGGGATCACAGAGGTGAACTCCCTGCCCGCCCACTACCGCTGCCCCAGCTGCAAGCACACCGACTTCGACTACGCCCAGGATTCGGCCCACCCCTTCGGCTGCGGGGCGGATATGCCCGATGGGGTCTGCCCTGTCTGCGGAACCAGGTATGTGAAGGACGGGTTTAACATCCCCTTTGAGACGTTCTTGGGCTTCGGCGGGGACAAGGTGCCCGACATCGACCTGAACTTCTCCGGCGAGTACCAGTCCAGCGCCCACAAGTACACCTTCGAACTGTTTGGGCAGACCCACGTGTTCCGGGCGGGGACCATCGGCACGGTGGCGGAGAAGACCGCCTTTGGCTACGTGAAGAAGTATTTGGACGAACGGGGGCTCACCGCCTCCAAGGCGGAGGAGAACCGGCTGGCCATTGGCTGTACCGGGGTGAAGCGCACCACCGGCCAGCACCCCGGCGGCATGGTGGTCATCCCCCAGGACAAGGAGATCTATGACTTCTGCCCGGTCCAGCATCCGGCGGATGACCCCAACAGCGACATTATCACCACCCACTTTGAATACCACTCCATGGAGTCCAACCTGCTCAAGCTGGACATGCTGGGCCACGATGACCCCACCATGATCCGGATGCTGGAGGACCTCACCGGAGTCAACGCCCGGGAGATCCCCCTGGACGACCGGGACACCATGTCCCTGTTCTCCTCCTCCAAGGCCCTGGGCTATGAGGACGACAAAATTCTGGGTCCCACCGGGGGCACCGCCATCCCGGAATTCGGCACCTCCTTTGTCCGGGGGATGCTGGAAGAGACTAAGCCCGACCAGTTTGACATCCTGGTGCGGCTGTCCGGCTTCTCCCACGGCACCGATGTGTGGCTGGGCAACGCCCGGGATTTGATCCTCCAGCAGGGGATTCCTGTCAGCCAGGCCATCGGCTGCCGGGATGACATCATGCTGTTCCTCATCTCCAAAGGGATGAACCCCAAGCGCTCCTTTAAAATCATGGAGGCCGTCCGGAAGGGCAGGGGCCTGCCCGACGGGGCGGAGGAGGAGATGAAGGCCGCCGGCGTGCCCGACTGGTACATCGGCTCCTGCAAGAAAATCGCCTACCTGTTCCCCAAGGCCCACGCGGTGGCCTATGTGATGATGGCGTTCCGTATTGCCTGGTTCAAGGTCCACCGGCCCCTGGCCTTCTACGCCGCCTATTTCTCTATCCGGGCCAAGGCCTTTGATGAGCGGTATATGTGCCGGGGGATGGAGGCCTGCCAGCGGAAAATGCGGGAGATCGTGGCCAAGGAGAAGGAGGCTACCGCTGTGGAGCAGGACATGCTCACCACTCTGGAGGTGTGCTATGAGTTCTACCTGCGGGGGTTTACCTTCCGTCATATCGACCTGTACCAGTCGGAGGCGGTGCTGTTCAAAATGGACGAGGCGGAGGGGACGCTGACGCCCCCATTTGTCTCCGTGGCCGGGCTGGGGGAGACCGCCGCCCTATCCCTGGCGGAACAGCGGAAGGGGAAGGAGTTCATCTCCATTGAGGAGGTGGCCGCCGCCTGCCCTAAGGTGTCTAAGACCCACGTGGAGCAGCTGAAGGACGCCGGGGCTTTTGGCGACTTGCCTGAGACCAGCCAGCTGGATTTGTTTTCCATGTTTTAACAGGGGGGAAGTATATGGGCTTTGCCCGTATTTTAAAGGATGAGAGCGGCCGGCCTTCCGGCTATCGGGAGTGTGACGGCGAGGTGTGCTGGCTGCCCCGGCAGGAGTCCTATGAACACAAATTCCGGCGGATCAAGGTGGAGCTGGGGACGGTGCGGGTGCTCAACCACGACTTCCTATGTGACCGCACTCGGGTCTACCGCCAGGGAATACTGCTGAAGGGGATCTCACCGGAGGGGTTTCGGGTGATAAATGCCGTCTTTACCGGCAACCACCAGGTGATCTATACCCCGCTGGGGGACGCCAAGGTGGCCTATCCGGAGTCCTTTGAGGCACTGGACAGCGGTGGAATCCCAGAAAACGGGTATTTCCCGGTGAGCTACGGCCGGGACGAGGAGTTTGTATATTTTTACGACGGCAGTACCGATACTCGCCATGCGATCCGGGTGCGGGGCTGTCAGGATCCGGCGTCCTTTGTCTCCTTTGGGGACGGAAACGGCCGGGACAGCCGCCGCCAGTTTAGCTACGGCAGGGTGAAACAGGGGAGCTGAGATTGTTAAGATTGGTTGAAATTTCCACGGGAGGGCTTGACGGTAGGATGGGAAACGATTAAAGTAAGGGAGACGGAATCTGCGGCCGCCAGCTGCGGCGTGCGGACAGTTACAGGGAATTCCAGAATTTGGAGGGCTAATCCATGTCGTATAACGGAAGGCGGGCGTACAGCGGCCGGTCCCGCCGGAGCTCGGAACATATGCTGGCCCAGACCATGGGCCGGGCGGCGCTGTTCCCGGCGCTGCTGGTCTATCTGGAGCTGGTGCTCCACATCTATATGGGCGACGCCCTGGCCTATGCCCCGGTCTATGTGGTCTTTGGCCTGGCGGGGGGACTGTTCTGCTCCGCTTTGTGTATGCCCTGGCGGAGGCTGGCCAACGGCCTGACGGCCAAGATCCTGGCCTCAGTCATCTCCCTGGTGTATATTGTGGAGATTATCGCAAAAAGCATCCTGCAAAACTATTACGCCTTCAGTTCCCTGGGGCTGGCGGCGGGGAACAAGCTCAGCGACTATGCCGATGTGATCCTGGGCAAGGTGCTCTCCTCCATCCCGGTGATCCTGCTCATCCTGCTGCCCGCCATCGGGCTGTGGATCTTCGGGGGACGGCTGCTGGGCTTTGACCGGCTGGACATCCGCTTCGCCGGGCTGGTGCTGGCGGGGGCGGCCGTCTTTCATCTGGCGGGGCTTGGGGTGATCCATCTGCCCTGGAAGGGGGATCTGACCCCTAAAATGCTGTACCACATGGCCACCAATATGGACGATCAGGTAGAGCAGCTGGGCATGTGGACCATGCTCCGGCTGGACCTGAAGCACATGGTCTTCCCGCCCAGCAACACCCCCACGGGCGATTTCTCCGGCCTGGACAACCTGGGCGGGGGAGGGGGGGACAAGGATCCCTCCTCCTCTGGCAGCCAGGTTCCCGGGGGAGACGCCTCTGAGCCGGTGCCGCCCCCTGTGGACACCTCTCCCAACGTGATGGACGTTGATCTGGCGGGGCTGGCGGCCAGTACCTCCGACTCAGACGTGAAGTGGCTGGCGGAGTACTTCAACAGCGTCACCCCTACCAAAAAGAACCAATATACCGGCATGTTTGAGGGGTACAACGTGATCCAGCTGGTGCTGGAGGGGTTCTCCGGCTACGCCATTGACAAGGATCTGACCCCCACCCTGTACAAGCTGACCCATGAGGGCTTTGTGTTCAACAACTTCTACACGGCCCTCCACTTTACCAGCACCTCCAACGGCGAGTGCCAGAGCCTTTTGGGGATGTACCCCCGGAACGGCCAGCCCGCTACCATGACCTATACCGGCAAGCAGGGGACCAACGCCTACTTCTCCCTGGCCCAGCAGCTGGGGAAGAAGGGATATCTGGTGGAGGGCTTCCACGCCAACGGTGATATGTACGGCCGCCAGCTGTCCCACGACAACCTGGGTTACCACTGGATGCAGTTCGGCTCCGGCCTGGAGGGGCTGGACCTGAACGACAGCGGCAAACTCATGTGGCCCCAGCGGGACAAGAAGCTCATTGAGGCGTCCATTGACAGCTATCTCAACAGCTCCGCGCCTTTCCATGTCTACTACCTGACCATCAGCGGCCACACCCCCTACTCCAACCACTGGACCGCCCAGCAGTACCAGGATATTGTCAGCGCCCTGCCCTACAGCGAGAAGACCCGGAACTACGTGGCCACCGCCATTGAGGTGGACCGGGCGCTGGAGTACCTTCTGAACCGGCTGGAGCAGGCGGGCAAGCTGGACAAGACCTTGATTGTGGCCGCCGCCGACCACGTGCCCTACGGCGATGTGGACGTGCTGGAGGAGCTTGCGGGCAAGAGCTTTGGCGACACCTCCAAGCTGTCTGACCGGCTGGACGAGAGCGCCCTGGACTTCGACCTGTACAAGAACTCCCTGATCCTGTGGTCCTCCTCTATGGAGGAGACTGTAGAGGTGGACAAGGTGGTCTGCCAGGTGGATATCCTGCCCACCGTGTCCAATCTGCTGGGGCTGGAGTATGATTCTCGGATGCTGGACGGCACCGACGCCCTGTCCGACAGCGAGGGGCTGGCGGTGTTTACGTCCAAGTGCTGGCGGTCTGACCGGGGCTTCTACAACCGGTTTACCCAGACCTTCACTCCAGCCGAGGGGGTCAGTATGACCGCCGAGGAGCAGGACAGCTATGTGTCCGCCATGAAGAAGCTGGTGGGCTATAAGCTGGACAGCACCCATATGGTGGTGACCACCGATTTCTTCAGCCAGGTCTTCGGGAAGGAATCCAAGTGGGTCAATCCAGCCTACCGGTAGGAAATGATGAAAAAGCCGCCCGCATATTGAAGAGACCCCAAAAAGTTAGACAAATATTTCAGGCACAAATTGCTTAAGCAGCCGAAAGGGCTTGCTGTCTGTAAACCTCAGGCGGCAAGCCCTTTCGCTTTGCCTTGATACGGCGATTGTTGAAGTAATCAAGATATTATATCACAAACTCTCCAGTGGTCCGCCAGGCCACGATGTCGATGAAGTCGGTGGTCCGCTCACCGGTAGCCTTGTCCTTAAAGTCCCGGTCGCAGGAAGTGGAAAGACTGACAGCCGGAATGCCGCTTTGAGTGCGGCGCAGTTCCGGGTCTCGGGTCAGACGGCCCATAATAACGATGCGGTTCAACATTTTACACCTCTTCAATCAAAAAATTATTTCTGTACTCTGGAAGGATCAAAAGACGGTGCAAGGACAAGCCTCGACCAGCTCAGGTAGTAAAAGAAGTAGGGGTATAGGCCATCGTCGATCTCCACGATCTCTCCGAAGGAAACATTAGCTTCCATCAGGAAATTAGCCAGGTCGCCGTGGCTTACCCGCTCATAAAAGGTCCTGGCGTTTATGTCCAGGGGCGTTTCAAACCGCAGTTTATAGCGGTAGGCCAGTGGGTAAATGTACGGATCACGTTTCAGATCGAAATGCTCTCTGGTAAGAAAATCCATAGCGCTGCTCTGTTCGTTGATAAAGACATAGGCCCGGTACACCGGAGGGAATGCCGCCGGGGACATCATTTGGACGCTTTGATTTTTGGATCGGATGACCGGAAACGCCCAATGTCATTAAATTAAGGGAATTAAGGGGCAGATACGGCGTATCTGGCCCTTAACGCAATCCGGCGAATTGGGTTTTGTCATTTAGCTAATTATGTAAAAACGTGAACAATGCCACAGACCACTTGACTATGACACCATCAAGCCATATCCTTATCGTCCAGACAGATTCGTAGCGCTGTTGCGCATACCAGGGGCAAGAAGAAAACCATTTTAAATTTATAAATTAAGTGCAGTTTGAAGTACCGTACAGGGTTGATAAATCTTCGTGGCAAGCGGGATGATTTTGTGGAGCAGGAAATCTATGTGGCTCTGACTGCCTTTAACTTCACCAGTCGCATTGTGCGGGATGTTGCTGTCCGGCAACCGAAAGACGGCGTATACGCCTATACTGTGAACTTCAAAATGGCTGTTGCCCGATGCAAAGAATTTCTCTGTGACCCGGATATGACCGGGGGAACGGTCATGCTGGAAATCGGCCGAAACACTGTTCCAATCCGACCGGGGCGGAAGGACGAGCGAAACTTTCGGGCAAAGGGCTTCGGCTGGTTTGCTTATCGTATCGCGGCCTAAAAAACGGGAGGCGGGGGACAATGTCATAAATTAAGGATTTCCCGCACCTGAAAAAACGCCCACCCCCTTTTGAAAAAGCAAAAGGGGGTGGGCATTTTTATCGCCTATATGTTGTCAAGACGGCAAAAGCCACCCGGATTTATTTTCCCATAGCGCGATACAGGAATGTAACAATCTGCCCACGGGTGCAGGTGGCAGCGGGAGAAAAGTTACCGCCGCCTGTTCCGCTGGTGATTTCGTTCTCTACCGCCCAGGCCACAGCTTGCGCGTAGTCGGCGTTGGCAGGAACATCGGCAAAATCGGCTTTGCCATCGGGCGCGGGGCTTCCCGCCGCTTTCCACATGTATTCCATCGTCATGGCGCGGGTGCAGTCGATATTTGCGCCGAAGGTAGAACCGGACACCAAGCCTTTTTCAGCGGCCCACAGAGCCGCTTTATAGAAATAATCGGCGGATTTAATATCGGTGAAGGGATTAGCCGCTGTCGGCTCCGGTGAGCCGTTAGCACGCCACAGGAAGGTCAGAATCTGTGCCTTACTGCAAGTCGTGTTGGGGGAGAACGTGGTCGCGCTGGTGCCGCTGGTGATGTCCTTTTCAACCGCCTATTGTACTGCATTCAAAAAATAATCGGTTGACTTTACATCGGTGAAACCATTAACAGCAGGGAGCGGGGTACTGGTTTTTACTCCTTTGACATAGAAAAGATCTGCGAATGTAGGAGAACTATCTGCGCTGCCCGTGAAAAGTCGATAAACCGTATCGCTGTCGGTAATTGTCATAGAGAAATTTATGGAACAAACAGATTCGTCCAAGCGGCGGCCCTGACTGTCATATCTTTCGACAAAAACTCCATCATGCTGAATGGGCTCGCCTATACCTGTGGCGTAATCACATCCGGGAGTTCATCGTATGTTAGAAACTTAGTACCGCTTTTAATTGAGAAGGAACAGCGCAAACCCTTGATTCATCAAGGAATTTGCGCTGTTCCTTTTTTATATAAGGATTGTTTTACAATGGAAGGTATAATTTTATGCGAAGAAGAAACAGGGCAAATCCTTAGTTTATCAAAGAATTTGCCCCGCTTCTTTGCATAATATCTTTCTTCACATAAGGGACACCAGCCTACTAAAAATCCTGCCGTCGCTACTGACGGCGGGTACATAATTTTTAGGGGTCTTATTTGCGCAATTGATACTTGACGCTCCACAGTATATAATTGAAATATGCCGTCGAATGTTATTCTTGACGAAATTTTGACTTTCTCCCTATATGCTGAAAAGGACTGGAGGTGTTCGCATGGCATACAGAATTTTAATCGTTGATGACGAACCAATCCTGACCGAATTGCTTTCAACCCATTTGCAGGATCACGGCTATACAGTT
>CAMTMC010000015.1 GCA_947073515.1 uncultured bacterium
AAGCACTGTCCACAGTGCAGACCGCCGTAGTAGTCGGCCAGGTCAAAGCGGATGTCGTAGCGGTCTGTCCGCTCGTCAAAAATCAATGCGCCCTGTTTCATAGTCGGGGCCTCCTTTGTCAGATTTTACCCTCCGCCATATCATGGGCGACGAGGGCGGTGTAGTAGCTTCCCATCGTGCTGGGGGCGTTGAACAGCACCGCCAGCAGGTATTTCTTGATGTTGCGGATTTTCGTGGTGTTCTCCCGCATACAGTCCATGACGAACTCAATATGGCCGCTGTTCAGTTTCAGCAGCTTGGCCTTTACCAGCTCGGCGGGGTAGTCATCACCGGCAACACGGATAGTCTTACGGGCCGTGCAGACGGTTTCTACCAGCAATTCTACGATGCCGTCTAATTCCTCCCGGTCGATCTTGGAGTGGCGCAGGAGGTGGTCGTACTCGATATTCTCCTTGATGATGTCCCGGTAAATCTCAACGGCGCTCTGCGTGGCCGCTTCCGTTCCTTTCCTTTCCGGCGGCGAAGCCGCCCCAGCGGGAGGGGGTGAAAGGGAGGGAAAGGAATGGGTAATTGATGGGTCAGTAATAGCTTGGTCTTTAGTTACTCTATCTTTATTTAATTGCGTTGGATTTTCCGACGTCGGTTTTCCCGTTGTCGGGTTTTCCGACGACGGTTTATCCAACGACGGCGGCAAAGAAACAGGCTGTTCGTGGATGATGTACTCGTTGCTGCTGAACTTGCCGCCCTCGTCCGTAGTCTGGTGGCGCTCGATGTACCCGGCCCGCTCCAATTCGTTGACGGCGGAACGAATAGCGTCCTTGCTCTCCCGGTTGATATAGCACAGGCCGGACAGGGTGTAATCCCAATCCTCCGGGAGTGACAAAATCTGCGACAGCAGGCCCTTAGCTTTCAGGGACAGGGACTTGTCCCGCAAGTGGTAGTTGGACATGACCGTGTACCCCTTGTTTCTCTCCACGCGGAATACTGGCATGGTTCTCCGCTCCTTTCGGTGTCTGGACATGAAAAAGGCGGCGTCCCATCTCCCCGGCAGGGGATATGAACGCCGCTCATGCGCCGATATTCGATTTTTTAGTACATATCATGCTTGCCCGCCGCTCGAAAACCTTGATTTTCCTATACTTTCAGAAGTTACGTTATCTAACCTCAGCTTTTGGCGGGCCCTCCTTTTCTGCATTATGCGGTTTCAATAGCGCCGACGGGGCAGCTCTCAGCGGCCTCCTGAACCAAGCCGTCCCACTCCGGGAGAAGCTCATCCCGGGCGGCGGCCACCCCCTCGCCGGTCATGGTGAAGACCTGGGGGCACATATTGGCGCACAGCCCGCAGCCGATGCAGCTGCTGTTCACATGGGCGGTCATGGGGTCCCCTCCTTTGCTCATGGTATCCCATAGGATACCCGGGGCCAGGGGGAATTATGCCTTTTCCCGGGTTAACGGGACGACCGTGTCCCCAGGGATCAGCTGGGTATCCAGGATCAGCCCGGTGTGTGTGGGGGCGGGGCCGTCCTGAATCCGCTGGACCAGCAGGTCCACCGCGGCCAGGGATATGGGCCGGCTGACCAGGCCCACGGTGTCCAGCTGGAAGGGGAGGATCACCCGGCGCTGGATATGGTCGAAGCCCACAATGGAGCAGTCCTCCGGTACCCGGCGGCCCAGTTTGCGCTGGTGGGCCCATGTCTCCCAGGCCAGCATGTCGCTGAAAGCGAAGACAGCGGTGTAACGGGTGCCCTCCGCCTCCAGCTGGTCCAGCACGGCGGCGCAGCCGGAACCGGTGATGGATACCTCCCGGATGAGCCGGGGCTGGAGCGGCACCCGGAACTCGGCCAGGGCCTGGCGGTAGCCGGCCACCCGCTCCCTGACGCTGGAGATATACTGAGGGCCATGGAGCATCAGGATGTCCCGGTGGCCGTGGGAGAGCAGATGGCGGGTGGCCTGGTAGCCCCCGAGATGGTCGTTGCAGATGACGTAATCGGTTTCCAGCTCAGGGCAGCGGCGGCCGATGAGGACAAAGGGCACCCCGGTGGACCGGAGGAAGCTGATGTTGCCGGTGGTCCGCTGGACGGGGCACAGGAGGACGCCGTCCACATTCTTGTTCAGGGCGGTCTCGATCGCCTTCCGTTCCAGCTCCTCACTCTCGTCGGTGTTCAGGAGAAAGGAGGCATAGCCCAGGCTCCGGGCCCGCTCCTCCACCCCCCGGGTGATGCTAGCGAAGTGGGGATTGGCGATATCCCCCAGGATCACGGCGATGGTGTTGGTATACCCCAGCCGCAGGGAGGAAGCGATGGTGTTATTGATATAGCCCAGTTCCTGGGCGGCGCGGCGGATTTTCTCACCGGTCTCGTGATTGATGTCGTCTTTCCGGCGCAGGGCCCGGGATACCGTGTTGATGCTGTACCCCGTGGCCTTGGCCACGTCCTTAAGCAGGACATGGCACTTGCCCCTCCTGCGCTCCATAGGAGCCACCTCCAGTCAAAACTAAATTCCCTGTCATCATACAACAAATCCGCCGCCTTGTCTATTATTTTAAAGGAATAAAGTGCTGGGACGGGCCATGAAAATCTTTTCCAGGGGAAGCGGGGCAGGGCGCTTAAAGTCCAGCGCGGGCCGCCCGAGGCGCTGCGTTTTTTGGTCACGGAGCAGGTTCTTGTGTGATACGTACAAATTGGAAACGTTTCATTTGTAAGGATTGAATAAAATTGTGATTGACGAAGGCAAGTTCTTCCTGATACAATACGGACACCGCAGGACGAGAGGGAACATCCCTCAGCCCGATCCGGCGGATCCGGAGCGAGAGCCCCGGAACTCTAAAACAAAGAAGGTATTGACTATGATTCGTGAGATCGAGATTAAGGACGGCGCTCAGGTAGAGCGGATCAACCGTCTGGCCGCCAAGACTCCCTACGAGGTCTGGCTCAGCTCCGGCACCATGATGCTGGATGCCCGGTCTCTGCTGGGCCTGTTTGCCCTGGTGGGTAAGAAGGCCCATGTGGTGGCCGAGGACAACGTGAACCCCAAGGAGTTCAGCAAGCTGGTCGCAAAGATGGCCTAAAGGGAGTTCCCCAAAGGCCACCGTCCGCCCGATGGAACATCGAGGGCTCGGGCCCTGGGAGGTTTCTCCCCGGCGGCGGCGCCTGTCACTGGACCAGAGAACAGCCACAAGAGGAGAAGCCCCCCGCGCGCAGGCGCGGGGGGCGCGTTGTTTTCAGCGGGACACGCCAGCGGCCGGACAGCCGGCCCCGGCCATCCGAGAAGGAAAAAAACGCCCTCCCAGGCCGGGAGGGCGGCGTTTTCTCAGGCCCTGCGCCAGGCGGAGGGGCTGAACAGCACCAGGATGGGGAAGATCTCCAGCCGGCCGATAATCATGCACAGGGACATGATCCCCTTGGACAGGGGGGAGAAGGCGGCGAAGTTGCCGGTGGGGCCGATGACCTCCAGGCCGGGGCCCACGTTGCTCACGCAGGTGAGGGCGGCGGAGAAGGAGACGGAGAAGCTCCCCCCGTCCAGGGAGATGAACAGGGCGGCGGCGAAGATAATCAGCAGATAGCCCCCCACGAACAGGAGGATGGAGTGGACGGTGGAGTCGTCCACCACCTTGCCGTCCAGCTTGACCACCTCCACCGCCCGGGGGTGGGCGATGCGGCGGACTCCCCGGCGGATGACCCGGAACAGCAGCAGGATGCGGGAGCACTTCATGCCGCCGCCGGTGGACCCGGCGCAGGCGCCGCAGAACATGATGAGAATGAGGATCAGCTGGGAGAACTGTGGCCACAGCACAAAGTCCGCCGTGGCGAAGCCGGTGGTGGAGATCAGGGAGGCTACCTGGAAGACGGTGTACCGCAGGCTCTCCCAAATCCCGCCATACACCCCCAGGTTGGCCAGGGAGATCACCAGGGTGGTCCCGGCGACCACACAGCCGAAGAACCGCAGCTCGTCGCTCCGCAGGGCCTCCCGCCAGCGGCGGGTGAGGATCAAAAAGTACACGGCGAAGTTGATGGAGAACAGCAGGATGAAGACGGTGATAATCATCTCGATGGCCAGGCTGTTGTAGGCCCCCACGCTGGCGTTGCGGTTGGAGAAGCCGCCGGTGCCCGCCGAGGAGAAGGCGTGGATAAAGGCGTCGTACAGGGGCATCCCCGCCAGCTTCAGGCAGATGACCTCCGCCCCAGTGAGGGCGCAGTACATGGAGTACAGGATCTTGGAGGTCTGGCTCTGCTTAGGCACCAGCTTGGAGAAGACGGGGCCCGGCGTCTCCGCCTGGGTGAGGTAGTGGGAGCGGATGCCCAGGGAGGGCACAATGGCGGTGGCCAGCACCAGCACCCCCATACCCCCCAGCCAGTGGGTAAAGGACCGCCAGAACAGGATCCCCTTGGGCATGGCCTCGATATCGGTGAGGATAGAGGCCCCGGTGGTGGTGAAGCCGGAGCAGGACTCGAAAATACAGTCGATGGGGGAGGCAAATGTTCCGGAGAACAGGAAGGGCAGGGCCCCCACCAGGCCGGTGATGATCCAGATCAGGCCCACGGCGATGAAGCCCTCCCGGGTGAAGAACTGCCGCTTGGCCCGCAGGGCGGACAGGCCGAAGCCGCAGGCCGCCATGATGGCGATGGTGAGCAGGAAGGGCATGGGGTCCTCCCCGTACAGCAGGGCTACCGCCAGGGGCAGGACCAGCGCGGCGGCCTCCACCAGCAGGACCCGGCCCACCAGCTTGAGTACCAGCTTAATGTTCATCGCTCTCCGCCTCCCGCCGGGGAGGTGAAGCCGGCCTCATCCTCATAGATGTCGTTCAGGTCCAGGATGCCGCCGCCCCGGGCGATGATGATGACGGAGTCCTCCTCCTGGAGGTAGGAATTGCCCTCGGGGATGATGATGTCTTTCCCCCGGACAATGACCGCCAGCAGCACGCCCTTGCGCAGGCGCAGCCCCTTCAGGGGGACGCCCAGGTTCCGGGTGGTGGGGCCCACGGTGAACTCCATGGCCTCCGCCCCGCCGCCGGCGATGCGGTGGAGGGAGTTCATCACGCTGCCCTGGGAGTTCTGCATCCCCCGCACCCGGTGGAGGATGTGGGAGGCGGTGATGAACTTGGGGGAGACCACGCTGTCCAGGCCCAGGGAGCGGACGATGCCGGCGTAGTTCTGACGGTTGCACTTGGTGACCACCTTGGGCAGGCCCTGCTGCATGGCGTACAGGGAGATGATGAGGTTGTCCTCGTCACGGTCGGTGAGGGCCACAAAGGCGTCGCAGCCGGCCAGGTTCTCCGACTCCAGCAGCTCGGAGTCGGTGCCGTCGCCGCAGATCACGGTGGCCCTGGGGAATTTCTCGCTGATGAGGCGGCAGCGCTCCTCGCCGCGCTCCACGATTTTCAGGCGGATGCCCACCGAGTCCAGGATTTTCGCCAGGTACAGGGACACCTTGCCCCCGCCCAGCAGGAAGACCTGCTTGACTTTATGGGCGTTGCGGCCCAGCAGGCGGAAGAACTGGTCCAGGCTCTCCGGCTGGCCGATGAGATACAGCTTATCCCCCGCCTGGGGCACAAAGGCGCCGTTGGGGATGGACACCTGGCCCTCCCGGTCGGCGGCGCAGAACAGCAGGGACAGCTTTTTTACCTGGCTGGACAGGGCGTGCAGGGGTTTTCCCACAATAAAATCCCCCTCCTGCAGGCGCACCCCCATCAGCTCCACCCGGCCCCGGCAGAAGGTCTCGATGTTGGCGGCGGCGGGGAAGCGCAGCAGGCGGAAGATCTCAATGGCGGTGGCGTTCTCCGGGTTGATGACCATGTCGATTTTCAGGTTCCGCCGCAGCTCGGCGATGTTGCTGTTGTACTCCGGGTTGCGGATGCGGGCCACCGTGTAACCGGTGCCCAGGTTTTTGGCGGTGAGGCAGCACACCATATTGACCTCGTCGGAGTTGGTGGTTGCCACCAGCAGGTCGGCGCTGTTGGCCCCGGCCTCCCGCAGGGAGGCGGCCGACACCCCGTTGCCCTGGACGGTCATCACGTCCAGCTGGTCCGCGGCCCGGCGCAGGGAGTCCTCATCGTCGTCGATGACGGTGACATTGTGCTCCTCCAGCGCCAGCTGCTCCGCCAGGGAGAAGCCAACCTTGCCGCTGCCAACAATAATAATATCCATGTGGAAACAGTCCTTTCCAATATGCCAGGCAGTTGTATTTCTGTTAGGCGCCGTTTGAAACATGGGAAAAGGGCCAACGGCGGGCCCGTTTTCCGCCGGATTGACAGGGCTTCTCCCGGAAATCCTGGGCGGGTTGCGGGAAAAACCGGGGAAGGATGGCGGCGAGGGGGCCGCCGTTTTGGCGTTTTTCAGACTTTTTTAACAGCTAGATGGTCCACTCCCCGTGGACGATGCCCACCAGCAGCCAGCCGCCGCCCTTTGGGGCGAAGACCAGCTTCAGGGAGGACCAGTCCAGCCCGTCGTTCACCGGGTCGGCGCTGGGGAAACTGAAGTCCACAAACCGGCAGCCGGTGTACTCCTCCGCCAGGTTCTCCAGGGCGTTGCCCCCGGTCATGATCCGGTCGATGCCCACTTCGGTGGCCTGGCAGTAGTCCTTGTCGTAGACGTAACGGTCGATATACTGGGCCATGGTCATGCGGATGGGGTCCCCCCGGCCGTCCTCCACCCCCCAGGTATACACGGTTTGATCCTGGGCCAGGTCTTTGATCTGATCTGGGGTGAAGGTCAGATCCGCCTCAAAATTCACAGTGGAGTAGGGGGTGAAGGTAAGGCCCCGGTCCGGGTGGACGTAGCTGGCCAGGCGGGCGTAGTCCTGCCGCTGGAGCAGCCGGTTGACGGCGCAGGCGGCGGACAGCAGGGGGAAGTTGTCCTCGGTGTCCAGCTCCTGGGGCTGGGCGGGGACAGCGCTGGCCGCGCCCTCCTGGGCGGGCTGGCCGCTGCCGTTCACAGTGAGGGCCAGGGCGGGGGGTGTCGGCTCCTGCCGCCAATCCACGGGGATCAGGACGCCCAGGAGCAGCCCGATGACCAGGCACAGGGCGCAGGGAAAAAGCAGAGAGCGTTTCATATGGCCGCCTCCTTAAATACAGGTTGAACAGAACTATTATAATCGAAAACCGGAAAAGATGCAAGACCAACAGAAATTTCCCGTCTTCCCGGGCCGGGTCTGTCAAAAATGCCCGGGCCCGGGCAGGCCCGCCTTGCAAAAGGGGGGCGGCCGTGGTACAATACCGGTATCAAGACACACAGGCGGCCCGCCGGACGGGGGGAGATCCCGGGCGGGTATGAACAAGATAGGAGGACGAACTGATGCGGGAACTGGAACAGGACAGGCAGTTTCATATCCAGCTGGCCCCCGGCGACGTGGGGGGCTACTGTATCCTCCCCGGCGACCCCGGCCGGTGCGAGGCCATTGCCCAGCGATTTGACAACCCCGTCCACATAGGGATGAACCGGGAGTACAATACCTGGACCGGCACCCTGCTGGGGGAGAAGGTCAGCGTGGTGTCCACCGGGATCGGCGGGCCCTCCGCCTCCATCGCCATGGAGGAGCTGGCCAACCTCGGGGTCCACACCTTCATCCGGGTGGGCACCTGCGGGGGGATCGACCTCAGCGTCCAGGGGGGCGATGTGGTGGTGGCCACCGGGGCGGTGCGGATGGAGGGCACCAGCCGGGAGTACGCCCCCATTGAGTGGCCGGCGGTCCCTGACTTCACGGCGGCCAGCGCCCTGGTGGAGGCCAGCAAAAGCCTGGGCTGTATCTGGCACGCCGGGGTGGTCCAGTGCAAGGACTCCTTCTACGGCCAGCACTCCCCGGGCCGGATGCCCGTGTCCTACGAGCTGGAGCGCAAGTGGGAGGCCTGGAAGCGGCTGGGGGTGCTGGCCTCTGAGATGGAGTCCGCCGCCCTGTTCACCGTGGCCGCCGCCCGGCAGGTGCGGTGCGGCGCGGTGTTCCATGTGATCTGGAACCAGGAGCGGGAGAAGGCCGGCCTGGACCAGCGGAAGAGCCACGATACCGCCCAGGCCATCGCCGTGGGGGTGGAGGCGCTGAAAATCCTGATCGGACAGGACCGGGCCAGCCGGGCCCGTGAAGACTGACCGCGGGGCTTTCCCTTGGGGCCCAAGGGAAAGCCCCGCTTTTTTCATGGGAAAATTTCCAGGAGAATTTTGGGGAAAAACATTGACAAGCGGGGGATAACCCGCTATAGTTTATCTCGCTATCCGTGAAAGCCCGGCCCCCCGGTGGACCCGTCCCAGGGACACCGACCCGGGTGAATAAATCGAGGGAGCTGACAAGATAGAGCACAGGACCGAGACGCCGCAGCCGCGCGGTCTTGTGGAACGTAATCAAGGGGGAAGAGAATATGGCCAAGGAGCTGATCCGCCTGTCTGACTGCACCATGTCCTTTGACGGGGAAGTGGTGCTGGACGGCATCAACCTGTACATCAACGATGAGGAATTCCTCACACTGCTGGGACCCAGCGGGTGCGGCAAGACCACCACGCTTCGCATTATCGGTGGTTTTTTGACGCCTACCTCTGGAGACGTCCTGTTTGACGGTGTGAGGATCAATTCTGTCCCGCCCCATAAGCGGACCATCAACACCGTGTTCCAGAAGTATGCCCTGTTTCCGCATCTCAACGTGTATGAAAATATCGCCTTTGGCCTGCGCATCCCTAAAACGGACGCCTCCGGACACAAGGCCCGCCTGCCCGAGGGGGAGATCGACCAGCGGGTGATGGAGATGCTGGAGATCGTCAACCTGAGGGGCTTTGAGAAGCGGCGGATTACCCAGCTGTCCGGCGGCCAGCAGCAGCGGGTGGCCATCGCCCGGGCCCTGGTGAACCGGCCCCGGGTGCTGCTGCTGGACGAGCCCCTGGGCGCGCTGGACCTGAAGCTGCGCAAGGACATGCAGAACGAGCTCAAGCGCATCCAGAAGGCCATGGGCATCACCTTCATCTACGTCACCCATGACCAGGAGGAGGCCCTGGCCATGTCCGACACCGTGGTGGTCATGGACGGGGGGAAGATCCAGCAGATCGGCACCCCGGAGGACATCTATAACGAGCCCAAGAACGCCTTTGTGGCTGACTTTATCGGCGAGTCCAACATCCTGGACGGCATCATGCGCCAGGACGGGGTGGTGGAGCTGTTCAACCGCCGGTTCCAGTGCCTGGACAAGGGCTTTGAGAAGGACGAGGCGGTGGACGTGGTCATCCGGCCGGAGGACATCGACATCGTCCCCGAGGACCAGGGCCAGCTGAGGGGCACCGTCACCTCCGTCACCTTCAAGGGGATGCAGTACGACATCATTGTGGACTTCTACGGCTTCAAGTGGCTGATCCAGACCACCGACCTGTCCCCCGTGGGCAGCCGCATCGGCATCAAAATCGACCCCGACGGCATCCACGTGATGAGAAAGAGCCAGTACTCCGGCATGTTCGGGGACTACTCCTCCTACTCCGAGGAGTATGAGGAGATCAGCGACGCCAACTATGGCCCGGAGGGGGAGGGCAGCGGGGATGAGGAATAAGCTGTCCTGGTTCGCCGTCCCCTATGTGGCATGGATGGCGCTGATGGTGGTCATCCCCATCCTCATTATGGTGGTTTACGCCTTTACCACCGCCCAGTTCCAGGGCACCCTGGAGAATTTTTCCGAGATGGGGGCTTACACCTCCGTGTTCCTGCGGTCCTTCCGGCTGGCCCTGGTGGCCACCCTGATATGCCTGCTCATCGGCTATCCGGTTTCCTACTGGATGGCCCGGGAGGGGGCGGGCTTCCAGCGGGTGGCCATGGCCCTGATTATGCTGCCCATGTGGATGAACTTCCTGCTGCGGACCTACTCCTGGATGTCCATCCTGGAGAACAACGGCCTTTTGAACCAGTTCTTCCGGGCCATCGGCCTGCTGGAGCTGCTGGGGGTGGACTACCTCCCCATGATTGGCACCCCCGGGGCGGTGGTGCTGGGCATGGTATATAACTACCTGCCCTTCATGATCCTGCCTGTCTACTCGGTGATTGTCAAGCTGGACCACTCCCTGCTGGAGGCCGCCCGGGACCTGGGGGCGGACAGCGCCCTGGTGTTCCGGAAGGTGATCCTGCCCCTGTCCCTGCCTGGGGTGCTGTCCGGGGTGACTATGGTATTTGTCCCGTCGGTTTCCACCTTCGCCATCTCCCGGCTGCTGGGGGGCGGCACCCAGATGATGCTGGGTGACCTGATTGAGCTGCAATTTCTGGGCGGCTCCTACGACCCCCACCTGGGGGCGGCCATCTCCATGGTGATGATGGCCATTGTAGTGGCGTGCATGGTGGTGATGAACCGCTTCGGCGAGGGCGAGGGGGAGGCGGCGCTGCTATGAGAAAGACAAATCGAGCCGGCAGCCGCCTGCTCATCGGGCTGGTTTTCCTGTTCCTGTACGCCCCCATTATCCTGCTGATTATTTTCTCCTTCAACGCCGGGGACTCCAGCGCCGTGTGGAAGGGCTTCTCCCTGGACTGGTACGGCCGGCTGTTCCGGAACCGGCTGATTATGGAGAGCGTCTACACCACCCTGCTGGTCTCCCTGCTGGCCACTGTCATCGCCACAGCCGCTGGCACCTTCGCCGCCATCGGGCTGTACAGCCTGGGCCGGAAGCGGCGGGAAGCCCTGCTCACCGTGAACAACATCCCCATGATAAACGCCGACATTGTCACCGGCGTCAGCCTGTGCCTGTTCTTCGTGGCTTTCTTCCAGGGGTGGGGGAGTTTCGCCCGGTGGTTCAACTCGGTACAAAGCGCGGTGGAGTTGCCCGAACGGCTGGTGCTGGGCTTCACCACCCTGCTGCTGGCCCACGTGGCTTTCAACATCCCCTACGTGATCCTCAACGTGGCCCCCAAGCTGCGGCAGATGGACCGGAACCCGATGGACGCAGCCCAGGACCTGGGCTGCACCTGGATGGGGGCCTTCTGGAAGGTGATGCTGCCGGAGATCAAGCCGGGCATCGTCTCCGGGGCGCTGATCGCCTTCACCATGTCCATCGACGACTTCATCATCTCCTACTTCACCGCCGGGTCCTCCAGCTCCACCCTGGCCATGGCCATCTACGGCATGACCAAAAAGCGGGTCACCCCGGAGATCAACGCCATCTCCACCCTGCTGTTTTTGTCGGTGCTGGTACTGCTGGTGCTGTCCAACCTGAAGGAGGTCCGGCAGGAGGCCCGGGAGCGGCTGGGAGCGGCCAGAAAACCCTCCGGCCTGGAGCGGGCCCGGCAGAGGTTCTCCGAGCCCCGGTACCTTTGGGTCCGCCGGGGGCTGGCGGCGGCCCTGGCCTGCGGCTTCATCGGGGTGGTGGGCTTCCTCAGCTACGTCACCGGCTCCCGCCCGGTGGTCAACGTGTGCTCCTGGGGGGAGTATATCGACCCCGCCCTCATCGACCAGTTTGAGGAGGAGACCGGCATCCGGGTGAACTACCAGACCGCCGAGAGCAACGAGACGCTGTACTCCCTGCTGAAGAGCGGCGGGGCGGACTACGACGTGATCGTCCCCTCCGACTACATGATCGGCCGCCTCATTGCCGAGGATATGCTGGAGCCCCTGGACTACAGCCAGATCCCCAACTACGGGCTCATTGAGGACCGGTTTAAGAACCTGCCCTTTGACCCGGACAACCAGTATACCGTCCCCTACACCTGGGGTACCCTGGGCATCATCTACAACGCCAACGCGGTGGAGGAGGAGATCACCAGCTGGGGGGCCCTGTACGACGACCGGCACGCCGGGGAGGTGCTGCTGATCAACAACTCCCGGGACGCCATCGGGGAGGCCCTGTTCTACCTGGGCTACTCGGTGAACACCACCGACCCGGCGGAGATCCGCCAGGCCTATGAGCTGGTGGCCGGGGCCAACCGCCGGGGGGTGTTTCAGGGCCGGGTGATGGACGAGATCTTCCAGAAGATGGAGGGGGGCAACGCCGCCATCGCCACCTACTACGCCGGGGACTACCTGTCCATGGTGGATAACCAGGCCGAGGGGGTGGATCTGGCCTTCGTGGTGCCGGAGGAGGGCTCCAACTGGTTTGTGGACGCCATGTGTATGCTCAAGGACGCCCCCCACCAGCGGGAGGCCCACATGTGGATGAACTTCATCGCCTCCACTGAGGCCAATCTGGCCAACATGGACTATATCTGGTACGCCTCCCCCAACGGCAAGGCCCTGGAGCTGTACCCCGAGTGGTACGAGGAGGAGTACGGCGAGCCACTGGATATGGAGCTGTACCAGATCATGGCCGCCCCGGCGGAGGTGCTGGAGCGCTGCACCATGTACCAGAACCTGGACGCCGGCACGCTGGCCCTGTACAACGACCTGTGGACCGAGCTGGGGATCTGAGGTAAGATTGTAAGGAGGAGAAGAATATGATTTTCATTGAGAACGGGCACATCCTGACCATGGCGGGCCAGGAGTACGCCAGCGGCTGTCTGCTGCTGGGGGATGACGGCAAGATCGCCGCCGTGGGGGAGAAGCTGGACCGCCCCGCCGGCGCCCAGGCGCTGGACGCCCAGGGCCGTCTGGTCACCCCCGGCTGCGTGGAGGCCCACTGTCACATCGGCCTGCACAACGAGGCCCTGGGCTGGGAGGGCCGGGACTACAACGAGATTGTGGATCCCATTACCCCCCAGATGCGGGCCATCGACTCCATCAACCCCCAGGACGAGGCCTTCGGGCTGGCGGTCCGGGGCGGCGTCACCACCGCCTGCACCGGCCCGGGCAGCGCCAACGTGGTGGGGGGCACCTTCGCCGCCATCAAGACCCACGGCGACAGCGTGGACGAGATGGTGGTCAAGTCCCCCCTGGCCATGAAGTGCGCCTTCGGCGAGAACCCCAAGCGGTGCTACGGCGTGGACAAGAAGGCGTCCCCCATGACCCGGATGGGGGTGGCCGCCGTGCTGCGGGAGCTGCTGTTCAAGGCCCGGGAGTACCAGCAGGCCAAGGAGGGCGGCAAGGATCCGGCCTTTGACATGAAGCTGGAGGCCATGCTCCCGGTGATCCGGGGGGAGATCCCCCTGAAAATCCACGCCCACCGGGCGGACGACATCCTCACCGCCGCGCGGGTGGTGAAGGAATTCGGCCTTGCCGCCACCCTGGACCACTGCACCGACGGCGCCCTGATCGCCAATCAGCTGGCCCAGACCGGCTTCTCCGCCTTTGTGGGCCCCACCCTGGGGGGCAAGAGCAAGGCGGAGCTGGCCAACAAGAGCTTTGAGACCCCGGCGGTGCTCCACAAGGCGGGCGTGCCGGTGAGTATCATCACCGACGCCCCGGTGATCCCCCTGCAGTTCCTGCCCATGTGCGCCGGCCTGGCCAGCGCCGCCGGCCTGCCCTACGAGGAGGCCTGGCGGGCTATTACCATCAACCCCGCCGTCCAGACTGGCATCGGGGACCGGGTGGGCAGCCTGGAGCCGGGGAAGGACGCCGACGTGGTCATCTGGACCGACGACCCCCTGCGGGTGGTGGGCGCCCATGCCTATACCACCATCATGAACGGCAAAATCGTCTATCAGGAGTAAACGGCAGGCGCCCGGCGGATCGAGATCTGCCGGGCGCTTTGGTCAAAAACCGCATAAAAACCGGAGAAAAGCCCAAACTGTCTCAATAGGATCAAATTGGGGCGGACAGTCCGCCCGGAGAGGCGGGGAGAGGCGGATGCTGTTTCAGGTGGTAGAGGCTGGCGAGGGGATCGAAGGGGAGATCCTCCGTGGCCTGCGGGGCTATGGCGGGGGCCGGGAGGGGCGGAGCGGCTTGGCCTGCCCGGCCCTGCTGGTGGTATCCCCCCAGGCGGCGGCCCGGGGGATGGCCCTGCCCCAGTGCTGCCGGACGGTGCTCCTGCCCGGTGGAATGGGGGGGCGGGGCCCTCTGCGGGCGGCCAGCGCGGTCAGTTACGGAGCCTCCCCCCGGGACAGCCTGACCATCTCCAGCCGGGAACGGGGGCGGCTGTGGGCGGCCCTCCAGCGGGAGGTGGTGACGGTGGACGGACAGGTGGTGGAGCGCCAGGAGTTCCCCCTGGCCCTGGCCCCGGGGGAGGAGGCGCTGTCCGCCCTGGCGGCGGCAGGGGCGCTGCTGCTGCTGGGAGTGCCCCCGGAGGAGCTGGGCCGGCCCCGATGACCGGCTTAGGCTGGCTTTGTGTCATTTTATCACGGTCACGGCCATATGATTCCGGTACCATGAGCGGTGATCCGCAAGGCCGGACAGGGGGGCGGGGCCGTCCCGGCGGGAAAGACGCCCCGCTGTTTGCCTACCGCCACAGCGGGGCCAGAAGCGGCCGGGCGGTGAGGCTGCTGGCCCGGATGGGGTACCCCAGGGCGAGAAATATCGGCGGCATGGCCGCCTGTACAGAAAGGGTGGAATACTGAAATGAAAATTGTTATCATTGGCGGCGTGGCTGGAGGGGCCACGGCGGCGGCCCGGCTGCGCCGGCTGGATGAACAGGCGGAGATCGTGGTGTTTGAGCGGTCAGGGTATATCTCCTACGCAAACTGCGGCCTGCCCTACTACATCGGCGGGGTCATTGAGGACCGGGCGGCCCTCACCCTCCAGACGCCGGAGAGCTTTTTCACCCGCTTCCGGGTGGATATGCGGGTGCGCCACGAGGTCACCGCCCTCCACCCAGAGCGGAAGACGGTGTCTGTGAAAAACCTGGAGACCGGGGAGGAGTTTGAGGAGGGCTACGACAAGCTGATCCTCTCCCCCGGGGCCAAGCCCACCCAGCCCAACCTCCCCGGGGTGGGGCTGGAGAAGGTGTTTACCCTGCGCACGGTGGAGGACACCTTCCGGCTCAAGGAGTACATCCAGCGCAACCAACCAAAGTCCGCCGTGCTGGCGGGAGGCGGCTTCATCGGCCTGGAGCTGGCGGAGAACCTGCGGGAACTGGGGATGAAGGTCACCATTGTCCAGCGGCCCAAGCAGCTGATGAACCCCTTTGACCCGGACATGGCGGCCTTCATCCACAGCGAGGTCCGCCGCCGGGGGATCCGGCTGTCCCTGGGCCGTACAGTGGAGGGGTTTCTTCAGTCGCGGGACGGCGGGGTGGACGTGGTGCTCCAGGGGGAGGAGCCCCTCCATGCGGACATGGTGGTGCTGGCCATCGGGGTCACCCCGGACACCACCCTGGCCAGGGAGGCCGGTCTGGAGCTGGGCCTGAAGGGCAGCATCGTGGTCAATGACCGGATGGAGACCTCCATCCCGGACATCTATGCAGTGGGGGATGCGGTCCAGGTACGGCATTTTGTCACCGGCCAGGACGCTGTGATCTCCCTGGCGGGCCCGGCCAACAAGCAGGGCCGCATAGCGGCGGACAACATCTGCGGCGGGGACAGCCGGTATCCAGGCAGCCAGGGCAGCAGCGTCATCAAGGTCTTCGATCTGACGGCGGCGGCCACCGGTGTCAACGAGACCAACGCCCAAAAGGCGGGGCTGGATGCAGACGCGGTGGTGCTGTCCCCCATGAGCCATGCGGGCTACTACCCCGGCGGCAAAGTCATGACCATGAAGGTGGTCTTTGAGCGAGGCACGTACCGGCTGCTGGGGGCGCAGATCGTGGGCTACGAGGGGGTGGATAAGCGGATCGACGTGCTGTCCACCGCCATCCACTGCGGCATGACTGCCGTTCAGCTGAAGGACCTGGATCTGGCCTACGCGCCCCCCTACTCCTCCGCCAAAGACCCGGTGAACATGGCGGGGTTTATGGTGGAGAACCTGGCCAGGGGGCTGGTGAGGCAGTTCCATCTGCGTGACATGGAGGGACTGCCCCGGGATGGCAGCGTGACCCTGCTGGATGTACGCACCCCCCAGGAGTACGCCGGCGGCCACATTGAGGGGTTCCGCCTCATCCCCGTGGACGAGCTGCGGGAGCGGCTGAGGGAGCTGGAGGCGGGCAAGCCGGTCTATGTGATCTGCCAGAGCGGCCTGCGCAGCTATATCGCCTGCCGGATTCTGGCGGGCCACGGCTTTGAAGCCTACAATTTCTCCGGCGGGTTCCGCTACTACAGCGCGGTGGTGGATGACCGCCGCCTGACGGAGCGGTCCACCCCCTGCGGAATGGATCAATAAGACAGCGGAAAACCCCTCCTCCGACCCTGGGGAAACGGAGGAGGGGTTATTTTTGGAGCTCAGGGATGGGATTGTCAAATGTGGTTTGAGTGATCTGGCAGTATTTTTCGGGTTCTCAGCCCAAAAACCGATACATCTATCCCAACGACCGAGGGCTATTGGGGCAGCACATTCCGCCTTAGGCTGGTATAGGCCAGCAGGATATAAACACCGTAGATCAGGAAAAAGACAGCCAAGGCGGCGGCGGCGATTACACCAGGGCTGCTCATTCCCACCATCACCCCCGGTTCGGGGGCATGAGACAAGTTAAGGAGAAAGGGTACGCCGATCAGCACAGGGGGGACGGCGGGCAGGGCGTAGTAGATGGCAAACTGACGGCCCAAGGCCTTTGCCATCTCCCGGCGGCCCATGCCCAGCTTTTGCAGGAGCTGGAACTGCCGCTTATACCGCTCTGTCTCGCTGAGCTGCTGGATGGTGAGGATGGTGGCGGCGGTCATGGTGAGGGCCAGAGCCAGAAAGAAAAGAGGAAATACGCACAGGACGGTTTGAGCTGCCATATCTGCCTCCTCTTGGGCTTTGGTATGGATTTCGTCATAGCTTGGGTTCAGACCCTTCGCCCCCAGCCCGTAGTTGATGTCGCACAGTTCGTTGAATTGCGCCTCCGTCACTGGCTGGACTGTTTTTGCCGCATAGGCGTGGTGAAACACCGGAAGCCCCTCCGTCGCTTCGTCTGGTACTACGAGGATATACCGCGCCCCATTGCCCGTGTCGTAATTTTGCAGCAGGTGTTCCGTATGGACACCGCCGGGAATCAGGTTGAGGCCGCCCAAGGAGATGGGCTGGGTATAGCCGGTCATGTGCTTTTCCAGGTAGCCCCTACAGTGGATGAGATACTCCCCCGGCTTTAATTCCACCGCCGGATAGCCGGCGATGGTGCGGAGAGCGGCATAGTCGCTATAGCGCAGCACCGGGTCACGGTCGAAGTAGCGATAATAGTCCTCACCCCCGCTTTCCACATAGTCCATGACCTGGCTATCCTTTGCTTGGTAGATGCTGTAGGATAGCTCCTGTTCCACGGAGATGTTAGCCTGGATATAATCCAGATAATCCTGGCTGAGAGGTTCATCACCGGCAACGCCGATATACAGGTCGAAACAGGCACTTTCCGCCGCGCGACCCGCAAAAAGCCCCCGGAACATCATCCCCGAACCTTCAGAGATCAGGGTGGCGGTGAATATCAGGGAAATGACAGCCATGAGCGTCCCCATCGTAGCCAGCTTGGAAGTAAGGGTGCGAAACACCAACAAGTTTTCTCCCTGGTATTTCCGGGCTGGCCGCTTGTCGAAGAAGGCGGGGACCCCGGAGGCGAAGCTGAGGAAGAAGCCAAACAAAAACAGGATTAGGCACCCCGCCCCAACCATCCCCAGGAGGGCGTCCCGTGCCATCATCAGGCCGGTCCCAACGGCGCCCAGCACAATGGAGGCTCCAAACACCCAGCGGCGCTTTCTGCCTGTTTGGATCACCACACCCTCATTTTGCCTGTCAAAATAAACCAGGTCGTGGATTTTGGCCTTGCGGATATACCTCCGGCTACGGCCCAGGGCGCAGAGATAGATCAGGCCGAAGCAGGCCGCCGTCAGCCCTAGGGCGGGGAGGGAGAAGCCGAAGGAGAAGTGGTAGGGCAGCTGAAACAGGGCCAGGGTCATGGCCCGGAAGGCCTGGTAGAGCAGCCCGCCCAGCACCGTCCCCAGCGCCAGGGCGCAGCCCCCCACGGCCAGGTTCTCCAGGAAGAACAGCCGGGCCACCTGCCTGCTCTCCAGGCCAATGAGCAGATAAGCGCCCAGCTCCCGGCTCCGGCGCAGGAGCATGAATTTCGTGGCATAGGCCACCAGCCAGCCGAAGACGCACACCACCACCACGGTGGCCATGGCGATCATAAGGGGCAGCGTTTTCATCATGATGGACAGGGCGGCGATCTCCCGGGAGAAAGTCAAGGCGTTGAAGGAGTAGAGCAGGGCGGCGGCCATCACCACCGTGACAAAGTAGACCAGGTAGTCCTTGGCCTGGCGCTTGGCGTTGCGCAGGGAGAGCTCAGATAACGTCACTGACATCACCCCCCAGCGCGGCCAGCACATCCAGGATCTCATGGTAGAACACCGGCCGGCCCCGGTCCCCCCGGAGCAGCTCGTTGAACACCCGGCCATCCTTCAGGAACAGCACCCGCTTGGCGTAGCTGGCGCTGTAGGCGTCGTGGGTGACCATAAGGATGGTAGCGCCCATGTCCCGGTTCATAGCGGACATGATCTCCAGCAGGTTCTTGGACGCCTTGGAGTCCAGCGCCCCGGTGGGCTCGTCGGCCAGGAGCAGGGACTGCCCCGCCACCATGGCCCGGGCGCAGGCGGCCCGCTGCTTCTGTCCGCCGGAAACCTGATAGGGGAATTTCTCCAGGATGTCGGAGATGCCCAGCTTTCCAGCCATCTCCCGCACCCGGTTTTGTACCGCCCCGGGGTCCCGGTGGTTCAATGAGAGCGCCAGACCGATGTTCTCCTCAATGGTCAGGGTGTCCAGCAGGTTGAAGTCCTGAAACACGAAACCCAGCCGCTCCCGGCGGAACTTGGCCAGCTCACGTTCCGACAGGTCGGCCACGCTCACCCCGTCCAGGAGGATTTTCCCGGCGCTGACGGTGTCAATGGTGGAGATACAGTTGAGCAGGGTGGTCTTGCCCGAGCCGGAGGCCCCCATGATGGCCAGGAACTCCCCGGCCTCCACATCAAAGCTCACCCGGTCCAGGGCTTTGGTGACGTTATTTTTGTTTCCGTAATATTTTTCGATGTTCTGTACTTGCAGCATATGGTTTGCCTCCTTTGCTTGTGGACATATGTTACACCAAAAGCGAAGGCTGTTGTATCGAAGTGATATTGATTTTCCTTACAATTTTGTAAGGTTCTCTTTTGTGGGAAAGGTGAGGGTCACGGTGGTTCGCTTTCCTTCCTCAGAGGCAATCTCCAGCCCAAGGTCCAGGAACCTTGACAGTTTTCCGCACAGGTACAGGCCCATACCGGTGGAACCGCCCCGGCTGCGTCCGTTGCTTCCGGTAAAGCCCCGGTCAAACACACGGGGCAGCTCGTGGGCGGGGATGCCAATGCCATTGTCTGAGACGGTCAGCCGCACCTGCTTTCCAAGAGGGGCGGCTGAGATTGTGATGACCGGGGCCTCTCCCCGGTAACGGGCGGCGTTTTGAAGAAGCTGCCCTAAGATAAAGACCGCCCACTTTTCATCGGTATAGACGGCGTGGTCCAGCCCGTCCATCTCTACCCGGATGCCGCTCTGAATCAGCAGAGAACGATGATTTTCAACCGCCTGGGCAGCAACTTTTCCCAAGTCTATCTGTCTAAGCAGGCAATCCTGTTCCGGGCTTTCCGCCCGGGCGTAGAACAAGGCCCGCTCCACGTGCTCCTCGATCCGGACCAGCTCCCCGGTGAGCCTGCGGTGGGCGGGCCCGTCCAGCTCCCGGCAGATGAGCCGGGCGGCGGTAATGGGGGCTTTGATTTCATGCACCCATCGCTCCACATATTCCCGGTACTCCCGCTGGGATGCCCGGGCGTCGGACACCGCCCCTGTCATGGCCCGGCCCGCCCGGCGGGTCAGGTCAAAGAGCCGCCGTTCATAGAGATTTTTGGGAGGCGGGACGCACTCGGTAAAGAGATACTTCTGATCCAGCCCCTCCAGAATGTCCTCCAGCTCCTGGAGGCGGGCCCGCTGGCGGAGGAAGTCAGACAGCCCCGCCGCCGCAAAAACCAGCAGCAGGGCCAGGGACAGGATCACCAGCACCCCCGGCTGGGTGCCGGTGGCCCAGAGGAAGAGGGCCGCCACCCCGGCGCAGACCAGCCAAAGGGCGATCCGCCCCAGCCGGTCGGATAAAAACTCCCAAAGCGTCATAGCTGATACCCCATTCCCCGCCGGGTTTTGATGGCGTCCGCCAGGCCGATCCCCGCCAATTTCCCCCGCAGCCGGGTCATGTTGACACTGAGGGTGTTGTCATCAATATAGATCTGGTTGTCCCATAGGGCGTCAATCAGATCGGCTCTTGAAACGATTTGTCCCGCATGGGCCATCAGGCAGGCTAAAATTTGCAGCTCGTTCCGGGTCAGCTCCACCGCCCTCCCGCCGGCCGACACAGTCCCTTTGGTCAGGCTCAGGCGCAGCGCCCCGGCATCCAGAATATCAGACGGTTCCGGCTCACCAGAGCACCGGCGCAGCACCGCCTTGATACGGGCCAGCAGGACAGGGACGCTGTAGGGCTTGGTGATATAGTCGTCCCCACCCAGGCTCAGCGCCCTCGCCTCATCCACGCCGGCGTCCCGGCTGGTGACAAAAATCACCGGCGCCGGGACCGCTCTCCGAAGCCCGGCGCACAGGGAGAATCCATCCTTCCCTGGCAGGCCAATATCCAACAGGATCAGATCCGGGTTTTCCCGGGCCGCCTGGGCCGGCACATCGGTGAACCGTGTCAGCGCCACTGGCGTGTAGCCCTCGTTTTCCAAAAGCAGCGCCAATTCCTCCCGAATGGCCGGATCGTCCTCAATAATCATGATTTTTCGCATATCGCCACCCCCTGTCGTTCCCCCTATCCTAACACGGACGGCGTGTCTTTGTCCAGAAGCGGCCGGCATGGGGCGGCTCCGCCCCACGCCCCTCCTCTGTTACGGGGCGAGAAATGACAATTTAATTTCCAGCCTGCCACCGGTGATCCGGGCGGATACCCGCCCATTCATCCGCTCCATCAGCTCCCGCACGATGGACAGGCCCAGGCCGGCCCCGCCCTTCCCCCGGGCGGGGCTGCTCTGGTAGAACCGGTCAAACAGGTGCTCCGGGTCGGGCCTGGGGCCGGGGGGTAGCTGATTGGAAAAGCAGATCTCCCCCTCCCCGCAGGAGATGGTCAGCCCCCCGCCGCCGTGGCGCAGGGCGTTGGCGATCAGGTTCCGGTACACCCGGCCCAGGGCCTCGGGGCTGGCCCAGACCGCCATGTCCTCCCGGTCAAACCGCAGTTCCGGCTCCACCCCCGCCGCCTTCAGCTGGGGATAAAACTCCGCCAGGGCGTCCCACAGGGGAGGCAGGGCCGCCATTTCCCCGCATTCCAGGGGTAGGGAGCCGCCCTGGAGGCGGGTGTAGAGGAACAGCTCGTCCAAAAGCTCCTCCAGTTCCTCCAGCCGCTTCCACACAATGCCCAGATACTCCCCCTGACGCTCCGGCTCCCCCTCCAGCAGCTGCAAGTAGCCCATGGCCCCGGCCAGGGGGGTACGGATGTCGTGGGAGACGCAGGCCATGGTGTATTTCAGTTCCCGCTCTCGCCGCTGGGTTTCCAGGCGGAGCTGCTGCCCCTCCTCCAGCCGCTGATTCACCGCCTGACACAGCCGCCGGGGCGCTGTGCCAGACATACTTACCGTCAGGCGGAGGTTGCTCTCCGCCGGGGTCTCCTCCAGCGCCCGGGCCATCTCCAGCATTTGAGCCCGATAGGCCCACAGGCGAAACAGGGTGATCCCCAGGGCGGCCAGGGCCAGGATCAGGGCAGGCAGCATGGGAATTCCTCCTTAAATATCCCGCTTCTCCATGAGCAGCAGGCTTCCGATTCCGTAAATAACCGCCCAGGCGATGGCCCAGGGCAAAATCATACCAATCGAAGCCAGCCCGGCTTCAGGCGTATAGACACCTTTTACCACGGCGGCCAGGAAATACTGCTCCACAGGAGGCCAGCGCAGCAGCCTCCCCAGCGTCGCCACAAGAGCCACCGTCAGCCCGCTCCCGGACACCAGGGACAGGATGATCCCCAGGGTGGTGCTCCGGGTCAGCAGGACCAAGGCCAGGGCCATCAGCCCAAAGGCCCAGTGGGGCAGCCACATCCAGAGCACATACTGTAAAATATCAGGAATTGAATCCGGCGCCGGGTGCATATGGACCAGCACAGGGGACACCAGCATCAGCAGGACGGATAAAATGGTAATGATTCCGCTGTAGATTCCTGTTAGTATAATTTTTGACAGGATATAGTCCCGCCGGCGGGGATGGGCACAGCAGATATTTTTGATAGATCCGCTGGAAAAATCCCCGTTCACAAACAATGTCATGCCAATCCCGGTCATGACCAGCAAAAAGCCGCTCCCCAGGGTCTCGTGGGTCAGCTCCATCTGCGACATATTCTGGATATACTCGCTCATCATACGGTCACCCTCTGTGATCTCCGCCCCTTGGGCCTCCATGGCGTCCATGATTTCCGGATCCGCGACAGCGTACGCCATAACAGTCACCATAATCAGCAGAACAGCGGTCACGCCCAGGATAATATAAAAGTTCCGGCTCTTGAACAGCCGCCGCAAGTCCATACGCAGCAGATTAAACATGATCCGCTCCTCCCATCCGCTCCAGAAAGTAGCCCTCCAGATCCTGCCGGTGCAGGCCCATTTCCTCTATGACAATTCCAGCCTGGGCGAGAAGCTGCCCCACCGCCCTGGCGTCCACCGTCTCATAAATCCGGATCTCCCCCTCCGGCCGCATCTCCCACCGGGTGAGATGGAGCTCCCGCTCCAGCAGGGCCGCCGCCCTCTGGGGCTGGTCCGCTTTCAGGTGCAGATAGTCGGCGCATTTCCGCTCCAGCTCACCGGCGGTAATCTGCTCCACCATCCGGCCCCGTTGGATGATGCCGTACCGGGTGGCGATTTTGCTCAGCTCCCCCAGGATGTGGGAGCTGACCAGAATGGTCAGGCCCCGCTCCCGGTTCAGCCGCAGGAAAAGCTCCCGCATTTCCCGGATACCCTCCGGGTCCAGGCCGTTGATGGGCTCGTCCAGCAGCAGCAGGTCCGGCCCGCCCAGCAGGGCCAGGGCCACGCCCAGCCGCTGCCTCATGCCCATGGAGTAGTGTTTCACCGGCTTTTTCTCCTCAGGGGACAGGCCCACTGTCTCCAGAGTTTCCGCCACCTGCCGCTCCGGGCTGTCCAGCCCCAGCAGCGTGGCACACAGCCGCAGATTCTCCCTCCCGCCCAGGTCGGGGTACAGCCCCGGCCGCTCAATAAGGGCCCCCACCCGGCGGCGGGCCACCGAGTCCCGGACCGGCTTGCCGAAAATCAGCGCCTCCCCCTGGGTGGGCCGGGCCAGTCCACACAGGAGCTTCAGGGTGGTGGACTTGCCCGCTCCGTTCCGGCCGATGAAGCCGTAGATGTCCCCCTGTTCCACCGACAAATCCAGGTGGTCCACGGCCCAGCTGTCCTTGTAGCGCTTGGACAGCCCCCTTGTCTGTATCACTGTCATAGGAAAACCTCCTTTTTTGTTTGCGGGCTCAGTTTAACAGACAAGTGCCCAAACATCGCAAAGGAAAGGTAAAGAAAGTGCAAAGTTTACTTGTTGTCACGCTCGCTTTGGCCGCGCTCCAGTCCATCCGGGCCGGCTGAGCTCACGCCTCCGCCAGCTTAAATCCGATGCCCCACACGGTCTGGATGTAGCTGTCCGTGCCGGTGGGGCGCAGCTTGGCCCGGATGTTGCTGATGTGGACGGTGATGGTCTTGTCCTCCACGGCGTAGTCCTCCCGCCAAACCGCCTCATAGATCTGCTGCTTGGTAAACACCCGCTTGGGCCGGCCCGCCAGCAGTTCTACAATTTTAAACTCGTGGGCGGTGAGGTTCACCGGCTGGCCGGCGACGGTGAGGGTCATCTCCTCCAGATCCAGCGCCCAGTCCCGGTAGCGCAGAAGCGCCCCTCCGGGGGCGGCGCTGGCGTGGCGGAGCTGCACCAGGATCCTGGCCCACAGCTCCTCCAGCTGGTAGGGCTTGGTGAGGTAGTCGTCCGCCCCCAGGCCCAGCAGCTCCACCTTGTCGGACAGCTCGGTTTTGGCGGAGAGGACGATCACCGGCACTTGGCTGGTTTTGCGGATCTCTTCAATCAGCCCGCCCCCGGACAGGCCGGGCAGCATCAGATCCACCAGCAGCAGGTCGGCGCCCCCCGCCTGCCAGAGCAGCCGGCCCTCTGTGCCGGAAAAGGCCTGGAGGCACTGGCAGTCCTGCCGCCGCAGGTATTCGGCGGTGGAGTTGTTGATATCGGTATCATCTTCAATGATCAGAATACGGGGCATGGGACGGCCTCCTCGTTGACACGGTATAGGGCGGGACCCGCCGGCCCAAAAAAATCGGGCTTTGAGCATGCGGCGTTTCCGGCTCGGCTTTCAGCATACATGATTTTCCGGCTGTTTTCAAGAAAAATACCGTGGTTTCACACCAGATACGGCGGGCAGGCGCCCCTCGTCCGGAGTGTGCCCCAGCCTTTGATTTTAGTTGAAATCTCTCAAGCAGAGTGCTATAATATTTCCGCTATTTATTCGGAGGAGTGGTAAACAATGGGGAAACGTATTTTTCTTGCGGTTTTATCCACCTGCTTGTTGTTCCCGCTGGCCGCCTGTAAGGGCCAGGAGTCCCTTCCCGACGGGAGCCAGCCCCAACGGGAATCCGTCGCCCTCACAGTATGGGGCGCGGAGGAGGATGAGGCGCTGCTGGAGCAGATCTTCGCCTCCTTCCAGGATCATTACGCCGGGCAGGCCGACTTTCAAATCACCTATCAGCCCCAGAGTGAGTCCAACTGCAAAGATGTTCTGCTGGGGGATCTGGAGGGCGGGGCGGACGTGTTCGCCTTCGCTGACGACCAGGTAGCCGCCCTGGCCGCCGCCGGCGGGCTGGACCCCATTGAGAACGAGGCGGCCATCCGGGAGGCCTCGCTCCCCGCCTCGGTGGAGGCGGCCAGCGTGGAGAATACCCTCTACGCCTACCCGTTGACAGCGGATAACGGGTATTTCTTATACTATAATAAGGCGTTTTTTTCTGAGGAAGACATCCAGAGCCTGGAGCGGATGCTGGAGGTGGCGGCCCAGGCCGGGAAGCTGGTGACCATGGATTGGTCCTCCGCCTGGTATGTCTATGCCTTCTTCGGCAATACCGGGCTGGAGGTTGGCCTCAATGAGGACGGCCTGACCAACTACTGCACCTGGAACAGCGCCGCCAGCCCCATCCGAGGGGTGGATGTGGCCCAGGCCATGCTGAATATCGCCGCCAGCCCCGCTTTCTCCAATCTGACGGATGTGGACTTCCTCACCGGGGTGCGGGACGGCACTGTCATCGCCGGCGTCAGCGGCGTGTGGAACTCGGTGGCCGTGGAGGAGGCCTGGGGAAACAACATGGGGGCCGCCAAGCTGCCCGCCTACACCTGCGGGGGGCGTGAGGTGCAGATGGCCTCCTTTTCCGGCTGCAAGCTCATCGGCGTGAACGCCTACTCCCAGCACCCGGATTGGGCGGCCCGGCTGGCGGAGTGGATCACCAGCGAGGAGAACCAGCGCCTGCGCTTCCAGGTACGGGGCCAGGGCCCGGCCAACGTCAACGCCGCCAACTCCCGGGAGGTCCAGTCCTCTTTGGCCATCGCCGCCCTGCTGGAGCAGTCCAATTACTCCCAGCTCCAGCGGGTCGGCGGGAAGTTTTGGGACCCGGTAACTGAATTCGCCACCAGCATGGCCCAAGGGAATCCCTCCGGGGCGTCCCTCCAGGCCCAGCTGGACCGCATGGTTGAGGGCGTCACCGCCCGTTAAATACATCATCAATTAGGGGGGAAGAAATCCCATGAAAGGCAGATTGAGACTTCAGCAGCGCTTGATCCTGCCCATTATCCTGCTGGGCCTGATCACTCTGCTGTCCAATATCCTGGCGGTATTCAGCATCAACAACATCCACGCCAACGCCGGGAGCATCGTGGACCGGAGCATGGCCAGCGAGGAACAGCTGGAGGATATCCGGCGGTCCGTAATGGAAATCCACCGCCTGGCCCTGTCCCACATCGTGGCGGCGGACCACGCCACGATGATCCAGCTGGTGCAGGAGATCAAGGCGGAGGAGTCCGCCCTGGATGAAAAACTGGGGGCTTATGAGGGCTTTATCTCCGAAAAGGACGGGGAGACCTACCAGTCCCTGCTCAATCATTACAGGGAATTCAAGCACGCGCTGGTCTATCTGGTCAGCGCCAGCGCCGACAGCAAAACCCAGGAGGCCTACACCATGGCCAATGGGGACGTGGCCCGCTGGAGTGAGGCGGCGGAATCGGATATCGACACGCTCTCCGCCGCTGTCAGCGCCCAAGCGGGGGCGGCCAAGGGGCGGCTCACCCTGGTCTACATCATCTCCCTGGTCACCAGCGCCATCACCCTGGTTGTGGGCATCTTTCTGGTGGCTGCGGCCTTCCGGATCATCCGGAAGTACGTCCTCACCCCCATCCAGGACACCATGGGTACCCTCCAGGACAGCTCCGAGCGGATCAGCGGCGTGGTGGGCGAGGTGCGGCAGCGGGCCAAGCACTCCAACGACAGCGCCCGCACCCTCTCCCAGCTGACGGATCAGCTCTCCGCCGCCCTGGAGGAGATCGCCGGCAGCGCCGCCGCCATCACCGCCAGCGCCGCCGGGACCCAAGGGGACACCCAGAGCATGGCGCTGGAGTGTTCCGCCATCACCGCCTACTCCACCGGCATGCGGGAGCGGGCCGAGGAGATGGAGCGCACCGCCCGGGGAGAGACCGAGGTGATCCGGGACAAGACAGAACGGATCATGTCTATGCTGGACCAGGCCATTGAAAAGAGCCACAGCGTGGATCAGATCCAGGTTCTGACGGAGGATATCCTCAACATATCCTCTTCCACCAACCTCATCGCTGTCAACGCCTCCATCGAGGCCGCCCGGGCGGGCACGGCGGGGGCAGGCTTTTCCGTTGTGGCCCAGGAGGTGCACAAGCTGGCCGACTCCTGCGCTGAGACCGCCAGCCATATCCAGCAGGTCAGCGAGATCGTGACAGGGGCGGTGGAATACCTGGCCAACAGCGCCCAGGAGCTGACCAGCTATTTGAGCCAGGTGATCTCGGAGCAGCTGGAGCGCTCTGTCCAGGCCGGGCAGCAGTACCGGGAGGACGCAGACTACATCGGGCAGGCTATGGAGCAGTACAACGGCCGGGTGGAACGGCTGAAAAACGCCATTGACCAGATCGCCCTCTCCATCTCCAGCATCTCCGGCTCCATTGACGGGGCGGCCTCCGGGATCAGCGGCGCCGCCGGCAGCACCCGGGTCCTGGTGGACGACATGGAGGGGATCACCGGGCGGATGGACGCCAATCAGGAGATCGTCGGGGAGCTCCAGCGGCAGATGGATATGTTCGCCAATTTGTAAGAATTCAACTTTATTTCCTATATTCCCCTTAACTTTTTGCCCTGTTCCGACGATATTAAGAGCAAGAGTAAGGGGAAGGAGGTGAATCTATGAAAATACAACTGGCAAGTGATCCGGGCATCTTGAACCTGTACACCCAGAATACAGCCCGTATCACCATGGGGCAGGGGCAAAATTCCAATCTGCAAAAAGTAATCCAGCAGGTAAACGCCACTTATGGCGGCAGGAGAAGCCACGATACGGTTGACCTGAGCCCGCTGGCGCTGGAGCTGCTGAATGCTGACAAACCCAAAAAAGCAGAGGAGGCCAAGCAGCCGGAGGCCGCTTCAGGCCATCAGAAGTACGACCCTGGTATGTTTACCAAGGAAGGATGGGCGGAACAGTCGGTTTTGGCCCAGAGAGATGGGATCAAGACGGTATCTGATCTGATCGACTACGCCAAATCCAAATTGGAATATACCATGTCCAAAATCGACGAGCTGGAGCGCTACTTGGATGGCACAGGCACCCACAGCGACCCCAACATGACGAAGGAGCTGGCGGAAACCTATCTGCACAACTACAAGCAGAGTATTCAGTCAGACTACACGGACGTGATCCAAAGCCATATCAATCCCCACCGGTTGACCGTGGATGAATATGATGGGCTGTCCGGCGGGCAGGCGTCACAGGTGACGGATAATCTGCTCAATTCCATTTCCGCCGAGTCTTTGGGGCTGTCCAACCTGTCCGGCGACCCCCAGGAGATCATGAAGGCGTTAGAAAACGCCTCCAAGCGTCTGGACAGCCTGAACCAGAGCGTGGAGGACGCCTTTGGGCGGCTGACCGGCGGGAAACAGATGACCGAACCGGCCAGAAGCACTTCCATCTTTGACGGGAATACCAGCATGGGCTTTTTCGCCTCCCAGATGGAGCGGTCCCACCGGCTCCTGGATACCACACAGATGAAATTGACGGGCCAAACCCTGAGTTTCTGATCACACCGATGTGGAATAAGAAAGAGGTCTGGAGCATATCTCCAGACCTCTTTTTTGTTATGCTTTCACATCAACGCCCTGCTTGTACTCATCCAGGATACTGGTATCAAAGGCCTGCCCCACCTGCCAGCCGGGAATACGGGATTTTACAAAGTCCTGCAATCTGTTGGCTTCTTCACGATGGATTTGATGCAGTGTATATTTTGCGTGGGCACGGTCCTCGGGCGGGATTGTCAGGGCGTACGCTTTGATGGCGTCCCCATACTCATTCCCGCTGGAAGCGGTCATTCCGTATTAGTTCTTCATGTTCTGGAGGGCCATATCCCTCATTTTTGTCTCTATTTCCTTCGAGACCGGAATTCTCTTAAAATCAGACTCTTTCATCCCGGTGATGTTCATGCCCTCCGGACAAAGCGGAATAACATGGCCCTTTGGAGATCCTGGCCCGTTTTGCGGCTTTGGCCAGGCCATCTGGCGCTGATACCGGTCCCTGCTGACCATCATCCGCGCGATGTTGTTGATCGTCATGGCTTTCCCTCCTTATTTTTAAAGATTATGTCAGGAAACATTCTATATAAGTACATCGGCAATCGTTCAAAAGAATTAAGAGCCTATCCGCCTGTTGAGCCAGAAAAAACCTGGGGCAACAGGCGGAAACGCCTCTCCCCGGGCCATTTCTATCCCCCCGCCCGCCGCTGTTAAAACACCCTTAAGATCCACCAGGAGGCTCTTGATATTTAGAAAAAGATAGGCTATATTAATAGTGCCTTCAGCGGGACGCTGACACGGTACTTTTTCCCGATGGAGGAGTGCTTTTATGCGGTTCATAGAAAACAAAAAACTTGCTGCGAGAATCGGAATCATAACCACTATTATCACCATCGTTGGAATGGCACTGCTATGGCTGGTCGTATCGACCAACGCCGCTTCTGTGGTCAAAAATGACATTACCAACCAGATGACTGACGCCGTGGAGTCCAGAGCCCGTTATCATCAACGATTACGTGCTCTCCACGGAGGAATATATGACCGCCTTCTCCCTGGGCGGAGAGGTCCGTGACCTGCTTTTAAATCCAAATGATCCGGCGCTGCTGGAGCGGGCCCAGAAGTATACGGAGGATTTCGCCGCCGTCAAAGGTGTCTTTGAGGGCCTTTATATTGCCACCCCGAACACCCATGTGCTGACCCATACCTCAAAAGGCGCAATCGGCATCACCACCCGGTCCGGGGACTCCCTCAAAACCTTTCAGGATACGATCCTGTCCCGGTGGGAGCTGACAAATTCAGGGATTATGCAGTCCCCCGGCACCGGCAGCATGATTTTATCCATGTACTGACCGATCTTCCAGGGCCAGCGGTGCGTGGGCTACGTAGGCGCCGGCGTCTATGCCAGCCATCTCATGGACTCGCTGCTGTACCTGGATATCAAGGGACTGCCCAACAGTGAGTACATATTCTTGAACGCAAACACGGGGGTTTACCTCTACCACGAGGACGAGACCCTTCTGAATACCGAGACCACCGACGCCGGCTGCCGGGAGATCATCCAGCGTATCCAGGCCGATGGCGGCACCCAGGCCAGCACATACTCTTATCGGGATGAACACGGGGTCAGGCAGCTGGTGGTCTATAAGTACCTGCCGGACCGGGACTGGGTCTTTATGGTCCGGAATAATTACTCAGAGGTCTACGCCGCCGTGCTCACTGTGCGGATCCTGGTGGGCGGCCTGTGCGCGGTCCTGGCCGCCGCCATTATCCTGATTACCCTCCTGATCCTGCGCCGGGAGGGCAGGGACCTGATGCGGGTGGAGCACGCCATCGGCCAGCTGGGGGAGCTGAATCTCTCCGCCGACCAGGAGCTGGAGCTCTTCTACAGCCGCTCAGATGAGATCGGCATGATCGCCCGGACCACCCATCAAGTATGCGACTGCCTGCGGCAGACCATCCATGATGTGGGGCGTATTCTGGGCGAGATGGCCAATGGCAACCTCACTGTGGACGTGAACAAGAATGAGTCCTATTATATCGGCGACTTCAAGGCCCTGTCCGGAAGCCTTCATTCCATCCACGTGAACCTGGTGAATATCATCCGTGACATCTCCCAGGTGGCCGGACAGGTGGATACCAGCGCCCAGCGGGTATCCGCGGGCGCCCAGGCGCTGGCCCTGGGCACCACGGAGCAGGCCGCTTCCGTTGACGGGCTGATGGAAAATGTCACCGCGATTACCGGTCAGATCCAGACCAGCACTGTGCGTTCCGGCAGCACCAGCGAGCTGGTGGCCCGGGCCACCAGCTATACCGCCGAGGCGGACACCAAAATGGAGCAGCTCACCGCCGCCACCAGGAATATCAACCAGTCCTCCACTCAGATCGGCACCATCATCAAAACCATTGAGGATATCGCCTTCCAGACCAACATCCTGGCGCTGAACGCCGCTGTAGAGGCGGCCCGGGCGGGCACCGCCGGAAAGGGCTTCTCTGTTGTGGCGGACGAGGTCCGGAACCTGGCGGCCAAATCCGCCGAGGCCGCGGAAAATACCAACGATCTCATCAGCCGTTCCATCCAAAACGCCAAATCCGGGACGGAGTCCACGGATCAGGCGGTCTCCGCCATGCGGGTCATTCATGATTGTATCCAGTCTATCCAGGCCCTTATGGATGAGATCGCCGCCGCCAGCGTCCAGCAGTCGGAGATGATCCTGCTGGAGGAAGACGGGATCAAGAAGATCTCCTCGGTCGTCCAGGACAACTCCATGGCGGCGGAGAAGAGCGCGTCAGTCTCCAAGGAGCTGTCCCAGCAGGCCCGGGCCTTGAGCAATCTCATCAGCCGTTTTCACATTTGATCATCAGAAATCCCGCCCCGCTTCCCCGGGACGGGATCCACCAGCCGGGGGGTGCGAAAGTGCCTCCTGGCCAAATATTCTGCGGCGAATAAGGTGGTCTGGGCGCGGTATACTTCCCCAATGGCCAGCACCTCTGGTGTCTGGGCGGAGGAAGGCACGGTCAAAGGAGCGGCACGGCGTCTGTCCCTGATCCACGCTTTTCAACGCCGCCATTTGTGAAAGAAACTTTAATCTTGTTGTGGGGCAGTGGCCCCTGAAAGATTAAGGGATTCTTAAACATTTTCGCCTTGCAACTTAAAGTCTTTGTGATATAGTCGAGACAGTTCCAAGAAATGATCGAAAACCGGGAGGTACGGGCCTATGTACACCATTTTAATCTGTGATGACGACCAGGACATTGTCTCCGCCCTGGATATCTACCTCACCAGCGAGGGCTACCAGACCATCAAGGCCTACAACGGGGTGGAGGCCCTCCGGGCCGTGGAACAGCATGAGGTGCATCTGATCCTGATGGACATCATGATGCCCGAGCTGGACGGCATCCAGGCCACCGCCAAGCTGCGGGAGGGGCACAACGTGCCCATCATCCTCCTCACCGCCAAGAGCGAGGACACCGACAAAATCCTGGGCCTGAACATCGGGGCGGACGACTACATCACCAAGCCCTTCAACCCCCTGGAGGTCATTGCCCGGGTGAAGTCCCAGCTGCGGCGGTACACCGCCCTGGGGGGCGCGGAGAAGGGCCCCGGCCTGCTCACCGCCGGGCCTATTACCATGGACGACAGCGCCAAGGTGGTGACGGTGGACGGGGAGGCCATCAACCTGACCCCCATCGAGTACAACATCCTGAAGCTGCTGCTGTCCCACTCCGGGCAGGTGTTCTCCTCCGCCCAGATCTACGAGCAGGTGTGGAACGACCCGGCCTACGGCTCGGAGAACACGGTGGCCGTCCACATCCGCCACCTGCGGGAGAAGATCGAGATCAACCCTGCGGAGCCCCGGTATTTAAAGGTGGTCTGGGGCCTGGGCTACAAGATTGAGAAAGGGGCGAAGTGACGTGGGGCGCAAGGAAAAAATCCAAGGGAACCCCTGGTACAAGGCCCTGGCCATCGTGGTGCTGCTGGCCGCCGCCTTCGGGGCGGGGATCTTTGGGGCGCGGGCCCTGCTGGCCCTGCCCTACCGGCTGACGGACAGCTGGCAGGACACCGCTGACTTCGACTACATCCTGACGGAGTACCGGGACCAGCTGGTCAGCGGGGTGGCCGCCAGCCGCCGGCTGGAGGAGGTGGAGCGGGATAAGGACGACAGCTCCGCCGCCGGCTGGACCTACGCCGACCTGGAGGATCTGGAGCGGCAGCTGAAGGACCTGGAACAGATGATGGAGCCTTCTAACACCTGGTTCCGCTACTCCCTGCGGGCGGCGGACGGGGAGGAGCTGGCCACCAACCGGACGGGAGACAGGCCCCTGGCCGACCAGGTGAAGCAGGCGCGCCGGTTCACCTTCCGGGCGGGAGAGATCAGTTATGGCGAGGTCTACTACCGGGACGGCATGTATTATGTGACGGAGAGCTGGGATCTGGCCCAGGACGAGGCCTGGGCCAGTTTCCCGGATGGGATCGAGCAGCTGGACCCGGCGGACGAGGTCCCGGCGGCGCCCGCGGAGAAGCCCCAGATCCTGGTGCTGGAGTACGGCGTGCCGGAGGAGGTTACCGACGCCATCCAGGACGGGTTTTACACAGCCCGCCGCCAGTGGGGGGATCAGCGGGCCAACTTTGACGTCAACCTCACCGGGGCGCTTCAGCTGCTGGCGCTTACCCTGCTGGCCCTGGCCTGTCTCCTGTGGGCCGCCGGCCATAAGTCCGGCGTGGAGGGGGCTCACGCCACCTGGCAGGAGAAAATCTGGCTGGAACTGTACGCCGCCGTGATGATCACGGCCGGGGTTTGGCTGGCGGCCTGCGCCTTGGCGCTGGGCCATGAGCTGTACGATCTGTCGTACTACCACCAGTACATCCTCCGGACGGACTACCAGCTCTATGAGAACCTGGCCTTAGCCGGGCTGGGGGCAATCTGCGCCTGCGAGGTTGGGCTGGCGGCCCTGCTGCTGCGGACCTTTGCCGCGCGGCTGAAAACCGGGAGCCTGGCCAGAACCACCCTGCTGTGCAGGGTGGCCACATGGACGGTCAGGACCGTCCATGATTTCCTTCGCTTCCTCCCATTCACCTGGAAGGCGGTGCTGGGCTTTTTAATCTACTGCGTCCTGTCCTGCATGCTGGCCATGGCGGGATACAGCGACGGCGCCTTTATGATGATGTACTGCTTCCTCCAGCTGGCGGCCCTGCTGTTCCTGGGCTGGTGGGTGTACGGCTACCACCTTCTGCGCCAGGGGACGAAAACCATCGCCAGGGGCAACCTGGAGTACCAGATCGACACCAAAAGGATGCCCTATGATTTAAAGCTCCAGGCGGAGGACCTGAACAACATCTCCGCCGGGCTGTCCTCCGCCGTGGATGAGAAGATGCGTAGCGAGCGGTTCAAGGCGGAGCTCATCACCAACGTCTCCCACGACCTGAAGACCCCGCTGACCTCCATCATCAACTACGTGGGCCTGCTGAAATCCACCCAGCAGACCGACCCCAAGGCCCAGGAGTATATTGAGGTGCTGGACCGGAAGTCCCAGCGGCTGAAAAAGCTCACCGAGGACCTGGTGGAGGCGTCCAAGGCCTCCACGGGGGTGCTGGCGGTGACCCGGGAGAAGATCGGCATGGCCCAGCTCATCGACCAGGCCCTGGGGGAGTGGACAGAGAAGCTCAACGACCGGAAGCTCTCCCTGGTGACCAACCTGCCCGAGGGGGAGACCTGGGTGTACGCCGACGGCCGGCACCTGTGGCGGGTCATTGACAACCTGCTGTCCAACTGCGCCAAGTACGCCATGGAGGGCACCCGGGTCTACCTAGATCTGGCCCGGGGGAAGGGGCAGGTCATGATGTCAGTGAAGAACATCTCCCGGGAGCCTCTGAACGTGCCCCCGGAGCGGCTGATGGAGCGCTTCGTCCGGGGGGATGAGTCCCGTACCACCGAGGGGTCCGGGCTGGGGCTGTCCATCGCCCGGAGCCTCACCGAGCTCCAGGGCGGAACCTTTGAACTGGCGGTGGACGGCGACCTGTTTAAGGCCACAGTCACCCTGCCCCAGGCAAATTGACGGGAGATAGGCCCCATGTATCATCAGGAAGGGTGGTGTTTTTCCATGAACACAAAAAAGCTGCTTGCGCTGGCCCTGGGAGGAGCGCTGCTGTCGGGGAGCCTCACTGGCTGCGGTACCGCGGCGGTGTCCCAAGGAGGAACCGCTCAACTCGGAACAACTTCCCCGGCGGCGGACGCATCTGCACAGGTTGCCGCTGTGTTGGCTGAGGGCGATGATCCCTCCACTGAAGTTTCCTGTGAGGAATTGTTCAAGCCCTATGAGCGGTTTGGCCTGACATTCGATGCCAGCGGGAACGAACTGAAATACAATGGCAAAACCGTGCGGTGGTTCGAGGACTACTATACTGTGGGAAACGGGTTACAGGCCGGAAACGACTTTTTCAACGAGAATGGCGTGGTTGATGTATATGCTGTCCGTGACCTCACCAACATTGCCCGTGCCCAAGACGGCTCCTTTGACCCTGGCGGAACACTCATTGGGATCAAGGAGTTTTCGGCGGAAGAATTTGCCGCCCGTGACATTGAGGCGATGAAAAGCCTGCCTCCCGCCGCCGTGACAGCGGGTGATGCCCTCACCGAAGATGAACTTGGAGAAACGGCAAAGGAGTACGAGGCATTTGGCGTCACCTATGACGCCAGGAGTGACCAGTGGTACTTCAACGGTGAAAAGGTCCGGTTTTTCCGGGATGTGCTGACCTCCAATGGCGAGGGGTTGACCAGCGGGAAATTCAAGGGTTCAATCCGTACTTTGGGGAGCGGGGACGGGACCATCGACATTTACACGGTCCGTGACTTTGACCGCCCGGACGCCTTTGGGAATGGGACGCTGACCGGCGTTGAGAAATACAGCCAAGGGGAATTTGACGAGCATACACGTGAAGAAATACGGTCCAGCTCTGGCAAATGTATTGTAACGCAGGAGTAAAGAACTGACGCGCGGGGGCACATGCTATGTGTCCCCGCGCCATTTTTATCCCAAAGAAAAATTATAAAAAAACTATGGCTTTTTTCGTAACTTGTGCTATGATGATAGGTAGGATTATTCTGTGGCAGTATGCCCTGGTAGATTGAAGGAGTGGACGGCATGGAGAAAAAGCGGACGGCCCTGGGGCTGATCCTGGCCGTTATGCTGACAGTAAGCGGCTGCCTGTTCCGTTCTCCGGCGGAGCTGTACCGCCAGCCGGAGAAGTCGGCGGGCTACGAGCAGCTCAACGCCGCCATCCGCCAGGTGAAGAACAGCCTGGGGGCCGAGCTGGGCGTCCAGGTGGAGGACGCCGCCATTATGTCCGGGGACAATACCAACACCATCCAGCTCCAGGATCTGGACGGGGACGGCCGGCGGGAGAGCGCCCTTACCTTCCTCCGGGCCCCGGGAGTGGAGAAGCCCATGCGGATCTACATCTTCACCCAGGATGAGGAAGAGGCGTACGCTGTCACTGGCGTGGTGGAGGGCGAGGGCAGCGCCATTTACGCCATCGACTACGCCCAGCTTAACGGTGAGGGCCGGAAGGAGCTGGTGGTCCACTGGCAGATCAGTTCCGGCGCCTACCAGCTGGGGGTGTACACCTTTGACGAGCTGCTTCCCCGGGAGAGCGCGGCTCAAAACGGCCAGAGTAGCCCTGTCCAGGAGGCGGTTTCCCCGCCCGGCCGGGCGGAGCTGACGGCGGTGGAGCTGTTGCTGACCCGGTGCAGCGTGGCCGCCGACGGCTCCAGCGGCGTGCGCCTGATGGACATGGACCAGGATACCCGCACGGAGATCGCGGTGACCCGCCTGGACCCCGGCGGAATGAACAGCACGGTGGAGCTGTACGGCTGGCGGAACGGGGGGATGAGATCCCTGGCGTCGGCCGGCCTGTCCAACGGCGTGACCGCGCTCAACCGCATCCGCTCCAACTACCTGGCCGGGGAGTACCGCCCCCCAGCCCTGTACGTCACAGGCACCTTGGCGGATAACAGGCGGATCATTGACGTGCTGGCTTGGATGGACGGGGAGCTGGTCAACCTCACTCTGGATGAGGCCGGCGTGAGCCGGGAGGTGATCCAGGGCTACACAGAGGTGATCCCCACCGACATCAACGACGACTACGTGGTGGAGCTGCCCTGCCCCACCCCCCTGCCCGTGTATGGGGAGAGCTCCTCCAACAACTTCTGGCTCATCGACTGGAGCCAGTACGACAGCAGGGGCAACCGCAACCATGTGCTCACCACCTACCACAACGTGTCCGACGGCTGGTATCTGGAGATCCCGGGGAGCTGGCGGGATCAGATCACCATTTCCCGCAATGACCAGGTCACTGGCCTGCGGGAGGTGATCTTCTCCCAGTGGCGGGGGGCGGATCGGGAGCCAAAGCCATTCCTGTCCATCTACCGCCTGTCCACCAACCGGACTGGCGCCGGGGCGGATAGCAGCTGGTTTATCCTTCGGGAGGAGGAGAATGTGGTCTACGCCGCCCGGTTCCACCCGGGAGGCTGGAACAGCGGCCTGGAGGAGATGGATCTGCTGGAGCGGTTCAAGACCATTCAGACCAGCTGGTATTACGAGTAGGCCGGTTTCCGGGCCCTGACTTACCCATCAAAGGGGGAGCGTTCCTGTGAGAAAAGTATTAGTCCTGGAGGACGAGGAGAATATCCGCAGCTTTGTGGTCATCAACCTGAAGCGGGCGGGCTACCAGACCATTGAGGCGGCCACCGGCGAGGACGCCTTAACGGCGGTAAAGGACAACCCGGACATCAAGGTGGCCCTGCTGGACATCATGCTGCCGGGGATCGACGGTTTTGAGGTCTGCCGGCGCATCCGGGCTATGGACAACAAAATCGGCATTATCATGCTCACCGCCCGGGCCCAGGAGATGGACAAGGTCACCGGGCTGATGACCGGGGCGGACGACTATGTGACAAAGCCCTTCTCCCCGGCGGAGCTCACCGCCCGGGTGGACGCCCTGTTCCGCCGCACCGGCGGGGATGAGGCGCTGGCGTCCCCGGACGAGATCAGCGACCCGCCCTTCCTGCTGAATACCCGGAACCGCACCCTGGAGAAAAACGGCCAGCGGGTGAAACTGACCCAGGTGGAGTACTCCATTGTCAAGCTGTTTATGGAGAACCCGGGGAAGGCCCTGTCCCGGGAGGAGATTTTGGACACTGTCTGGGGAAAGGACTACTTCGGCGAGCTGAAAATCGTGGATGTGAACATCCGCCGCCTGCGGATTAAGATTGAGGACAACGCCCAGAAGCCCACGTTTGTGAATACCGTGTGGGGCTACGGCTATAAGTGGGGGAGCTGATTTGGACAGGCCTGTACGGGCGTTGTCCCGGGCCCCCGAAAGGCGGGGCGGCCGGCAGGCCGCAAATTCCCGGGCCAAACGGGCCGGGAATTTCCGGAGGCGGAATTAATTTCCGCCGAGGATTTAAAAATAAAAGGGCTCCCATGGGGCCTGCCCCATGGGAAATCAACGCCCAGAAGCCCACGTTTGTGAATACCGTGTGGGGCTATGGCTATAAGTGGGGGAGCTGATTTAGACAGGCCTGTACGGCCTGGCGGACTAATTGCGTAGAGGAGGTGAATCCATGGCCAAGACCACAAAACTAGATGACAAAGTAAAAATCCGTGGGATCCGCCGCCGCTGGCTGGTGAACAGCGTGGGCGTGGTGGCGCTGATCCTGGCCCTGGCCGTGGGTGCCTTCGCCGCCGCCCTATGGAACTACTACTACAGCGACACGGCTGAGGACCTGATGAAGACCGCCGCCTCCACCGCCAACGGCTTCCGGCTGTATACCCGGTCCGACTACCGGGCCACAGCCCAGCAGACAGTGAACAACTACGAGGAGAAGAGCCAGCTGGAGCTACAGTTCCTGGATACCACCGGGGCGGTGCTCTTCTCCGGCAACGACCTGACCGCCGGGTCCACCCCGGGCACCCCGGACATCCAGAGGGCCCTGGAGGGCCGGGCTACCGAGCACTGGATGGGCCGGGACCCCTCCACCGGGGAGCGGATCCTGGCCGCCGCCAGCCCGGTGATCTACCAGGGGGAAACGGTGGGGATCATCCGCTACGTCACCTCCCTGTCGGGCATCGACCGGCAGTTCGTGTTTTCCACAGCGGTGATCTCCGTCATCGCCCTGGCGATCTTCGCCATGGTGTACTTCTCCAACCTGTACTTTGTCCGGTCCATCGTGGAGCCCCTGGCCGGCATCACCGAAATCGCCAAGGTCATCGCCGACGGCAGTTATGGGGTGCAGATTGAAAAACGCTATGACGATGAGATCGGCGAGCTCACCGACGCCATCAATAACATGTCCATGAAGATCGCCCAGTCAGAGAAGGCCCAGAGCGAGTTCATCTCCTCTGTCTCCCACGAGCTGCGGACCCCCCTCACCGCCATCAGCGGCTGGGCGGAGACCATCCAGAGCGGGGAGATCACCAACCCCCGGGATTTGCGCAACGGCATGGGCATCATCGTGTCAGAGGCCCGGCGGCTGACCAACATGGTGGAGGAGCTGCTGGAGTTCTCCCGGATTGAGGACGGCCGGTTCACCCTGGCGGTGGAGCCCCTGGACCTGAAGGCGGAGCTGGAGGACGCGGTGTACACCTACACGGAATTCTTCCGGAAGGAGGGCATCGCCCTGAAGTACGCCGGCGGGCCGGAGGAGATGCTGCCCATCTCCGGCGACCCGGAGCGGCTGCGGCAGGTGTTCTGCAACCTGCTGGACAACGCCGCCAAGCACGGCGGGGCGGGCAGGCAGATTGACGTGTCCGCGTTCCAGGAGGGGATGGGGGCGGTCATCACCATCCGGGACTACGGCCCCGGCGTCCCGGAGGGGGAGCTGCCCTACGTCAAGAATAAGTTCTACAAGGGCAGCTCCAAGGCCCGGGGGTCCGGCATCGGCCTGGCGGTGTGCGAGGAGATCATCACCCGCCATGAGGGGCGGCTGGACATCGGGAACGCCCCGGGGGGCGGCTGCCTGGTGACCATCCGCCTGCCCATCGACCAATAGGAGCGAGGGGTTGATACCCCGATTGCGGTTCCGGAAGATATCTGATAGAATAGGAGCGGCCGGCGGCGGGGCCTGTCCCGCCCGGATCGGCCAGCCCGTGATAAGGAGAACCCACATGTCCCAACAAGACAACCAGAACCAGCGCCCCGCCCAGGGTTTTAAGACCATGTGCGGGGGGCAGGCCCTCATTGAGGGCATTATGATGCGGGGGCCCAAGAAGCAGGCCATTGTGGTCCGGGGACCCGGCGGGGAGCTGGAGATCCAGGAGAAGGAGCTCAAGCTGCTGAAAGAGCGCTACCCCGTCCTGGGCCTGCCCCTGATCCGGGGGCTGGTGACCTTCGGTGACTCCATGTATAACGGGGTCACCGCCCTGATGTACTCCGCCCAGTTCTTCCCCGAGGAGGAGGAAGAGGAGCCCTCCAAGTTCGAGACCTGGCTCAGCGGCCGCCTGGGCAGCGAGAGGGCCGGGGCCTTTTTTACCGGCCTGGCGGTGTTCCTGGGGATGGCCATATCCGTGGGGCTGTTTTTCCTCCTGCCCACCCTGCTGGGCAGCGCCGTGATGGTGGTGACCCCCTCCATGCTGGCCCGGAACCTGGCGGAGAGCCTGCTGAAAATCTTGATCTTTGTGGCCTACCTGGCCCTGTGCTCCCGGATGGGGGAGATGAGGCGGGTGTTCTCCTACCACGGGGCGGAGCACAAGACCATCTTCTGCTATGAGGCCGGGCTGCCCCTGACGGTGGAGAACGTGCGCAAGCAGCCCCGGCACCACCCCCGCTGCGGCACCAGCTTCCTGTTCATGGTCATCGCCATCTCAATCCTGGTGTCCACGGTGATATTCGCCATCTGGCCGGTGAGCAACCCCATCCTCCGTTTTCTGGCCCATCTGGCCATGCTGCCCCTGGTGGTGGGCGTCAGCTATGAGGTCAACCGCTGGGCGGGCCGCCACGATGGGGGGATCACCCGGCTGTTCATCGCCCCCGGCCTGTGGCTGCAAAATTTTACGACCTTCGAGCCGGATGACGGGATGATCGAAGTGGGCATCCGGGCCCTGGAGCTGGTGCTGCCGGAGGAGCGGGGCGAGGACGCGTGGTGACGCCGTCCCGGGCTTCGCTTCCCCGGGAGCGGGAACGCCCGCCCTCCGGGCGGACGCTAAGAATCTGTACCAATCGCCTTGGCACCTCGGCGATTCTAAGAAATACATCAGGAAGGTGATTTGGATGGCCACCACCTACAACAATCTATTCCTGGATACCCGGGCCCGGCTGAAGCGGGCCGGGGTGGAGGGCGCCCAGCTGGAGGCCCGGGAGATCCTCTGCTTCGCGGCGGACAAGACCCGGGAGCAGTTTTACCGGGACATGTCCCTGTATGTCTCCGCTGAGCTGGAGCGGCGGGTGGAGGAGCTGGTCCGCCGGCGCCTGGACGGGGAGCCGGTGGCCTACATCATCGGCGAGTGGGAGTTCTACGGCCTGCCCCTGGACATCTCCCGGGATGTGCTCATCCCCCGGCTGGACACCGAGGTACTGGCGGAGCGGGGCATCCTGAAGGCCCGAGATTCCGGGGAGGAGGCCCGGGTGCTGGATCTGTGCGCCGGCAGCGGCTGCGTGGGCCTGGCGGTGGCGGCCAACGCCCCGGAGTGCCGGGTGGTGCTGGGGGAGCTGTCCGAGGGGGCGCTGCGGGTGTGCAAGCAGAATGTCCGCCGGAACGAGCTCAACGCCCGGGTGACCTGCCTGTCAGTGGACGCCATGGAGGCTCCCAACTCCCAGCTGTGGGATTTTGATGTGATTGTGTGCAACCCCCCCTACATACCCACTGGGGAGATCAGCGGGCTGGACATATCGGTTCGGGACTATGAGCCCCGGATGGCCCTGGACGGGGGGGAGGACGGCCTGAACTACTACCGGGCTGTCGCCGCCAAGTGGAAGCCGGCCCTGCGGCTGGGCGGCTGCCTGATTTTTGAGGTGGGCGCCGGCCAGGCCGCCGATGTGGAGAAAATCCTGGCCCAAAACGGCTATGAGGGCATCCAGACCACCGCCGACACCCAGGGGATCTGGCGGGTGGTGGAGGGCACCGTCAACCGCTAGGGGAACGGGGCCGGCGGCAAGAAAAGTCCGTTTTATTGGACAGTAAAAAGTGTAGGATATGGGACAGAAAGAGGCCGGGGCCCTGAGCGCCGGCGGGAAAGGATGATAGCAATGGCACAGAAGAAGCCTGTGATCGAATCGGCCGCTCCGGCCTCTGACAAGAAGAAGGCCCTGGAGACCGCCATGGCCCAGATTGAGAAGACCTACGGCAAGGGCTCCATCATGCGGCTGGGGGAGAACACCGGGGTAGTGGTGGACGCCATCCCCACCGGCTCTTTGTCCCTGGATATCGCCCTGGGCATCGGCGGCGTGCCCAAGGGCCGCATCATTGAGATCTACGGGCCGGAGTCCTCCGGCAAGACCACCCTGGCCCTGCACATTGTGGCCGAGGCCCAGAAGCGGGGGGGCGAGGTGGCCTTCATCGACGCGGAGCACGCCCTGGACCCCGCCTACGCCCGGGCCCTGGGGGTGGACATCGACTCCATGCTCATCTCCCAGCCCGACACCGGCGAGCAGGGCCTGGAGATCTGCGAGGCCCTGGTGCGCTCCGGCGCCCTGGACGTGGTGGTGGTGGACTCGGTGGCCGCTCTCACCCCCCGGGCGGAGATCGAGGGTGACATGGGGGACAGCCACGTGGGCCTGCTGGCCCGGCTGATGAGCCAGGCCCTGCGGAAGCTGGCCGGCTCCATCGCCAAGACCAACTGCATTGTGATCTTCATCAACCAGCTCCGGGAGAAGGTGGGCGTCATGTACGGCAACCCGGAGGTGACCACCGGCGGCCGGGCGCTGAAGTTCTACGCCTCCGTCCGCATCGACATACGCAAGGTGGAGGCCCTGAAAAACGGCGCCGAGCTCATCGGCAACCGCACCCGGGCCAAAATTGTGAAGAACAAGGTGGCCCCCCCCTTCCGGGAGGCGGAGTTTGAGATCCTCTACGGCGAGGGCATCTCCAAGTGGGGGGAGCTGGTGGATCTGGCGGTGAAGCTGGACATTGTGCAGAAGTCGGGCTCCTGGTTCTCCATGGGGGAGCTGCGCCTGGGCCAGGGCCGGGACGCGGTGAAGCAGTATCTGAAGGAAAACCCCGACCTGGTGGAGAAGATCGAGGCGGAGGTCCGGGCCAACTCCTTCGCCCTGATGAGCAAGCAGTCCCAGATCGCCGCCAAGGCCGCCGGCCGGGCGGTGGACGTGTCCGCCGATGACTTTGAGGACGGCCCCCCGGCGGACGAGGACTGACTTGTGTAGGGGCGGATATGATCCGTCCGCCACTTGCCGCCTTTGCCTCGCCCCATGGGGGCGGATGATATCCGCCGCGACAAAACTATGAAAACCGGGGTATCGGCCATGGTAATTCAAGAATTAAAGCCCTCCAAACGGGTGGAGGGCCGCTGGCTGGCGGTGCTGGAGGACGGCTCCATCCTGCGGGTGGGGGAGGGCGAGGTGGTGGAGTTCGCCCTCTACGCCGGGAAGGAGCTGTCTGAGGAGGAGGCGGAACGCCTTCAGGGCGCCGCCCGCCGGAGCGGGCTGAGAGCCAAGGCCATCGAGCTGCTGGCGAGGAAGCCCCAGTCCCGGCGGGAGCTGGAGCGGAAGCTGCGGGAGTGGGAGGCCTCCGAGGAGGAGCTTGGGGCCATCTGCGACCGGATGGAGGAGCTGGGCTACCTGAACGAGGGGGAGTACGCGGGCCGGATCGTCCGGCACTACGCCGCCAAGGGCTTCGGAGAGCGGAAAATCCGGGATGAGCTCTACCGCCGGGGGGTGCCCCGGGAGCTGTGGGACGAGGCCCTGGAGCAGATTGGGGAGGCGGTCAGCGCCGCCGCTATCGACGCCTTTCTGGAGAAAAAGCTGAGGGGCAGCCGCGACCCCAAGGAGATCAAAAGGGCCTCTGACGCCCTGGCCCGCCGGGGCTTCTCCTGGACGGAGATCAGCGAGGCGATCCGGCGGCACGGCGCCCCGGCGGAGGACGAATGGTGAAAAAGAGGGCTTGTATGACGTCCTCACGCAGAATGATATGGGAGCGTTTCTATGTCTTATAAAGTCGCGTTTATATCTCTTGGCTGCGCCAAGAACCTGGTGAACACCGAGCAGATGATGGCCCTGTGCCGCAAGGCGGGCCACACCGTCACCGGCGACCCGGAGGGGGCGGATGTGGCGGTGCTCAACACCTGCGGGTTCATTGAGTCGGCCAAGAGCGAGGCCATCGACAACATCCTGGAGCTGGGGGAGCTGAAAAAGGCCGGCAAGCTGAAAAAGCTGCTGGTGGCGGGCTGTCTCAGCCAGCGCTATCCCCAGGACATCCGGGCGGAGCTGCCCGAGGTGGACGGGATGCTGGGCACCGGCAGCTACACCGACGTGGTGGCGGCGGTGGAGGGCCTGATGGCCGGGGAGAGGCCGGAATACTTCTCCGACATCCACCGCGCCTATGAGGACGGGGAGCGGCTGGTGACCACCCCCCCCTACACCGCCTACCTGAAGATCGCCGAGGGCTGTTCCAACGGCTGCGCCTTCTGTATCATTCCCAAGCTCCGGGGCAGGTACCGCAGCCGCTCCATGCCCGCCCTGCTGGAGGAGGCCAGGAAACTGGCGGACAGCGGGGTGAAGGAGCTGATCGTCATTGCCCAGGACATCACCCGGTACGGCCTGGATTTACCGGAGAAGGCCTCCCTGGCCCAGCTGCTGCGGGAGCTGTGTAAGCTGGATTTCCACTGGATCCGCCTGCACTACCTGTACCCGGAGGTCATCACCGACGAGCTCATTGAGGTCATCTCCTCCCAGCCCAAGATCCTCCACTACCTGGACATCCCCCTCCAGCACTGTAACGACGGGATTTTGAAGGCCATGCGCCGGCACAACACCCGGGCGGAGCTGGAGGCCCTCCTGGCCAAGCTCCGGGCCGCCATGCCCGACCTGGTGGTCCGCACCTCCCTGATCTGTGGCCTGCCCGGCGAGGGGGAGGGGGAGTTTGAGGAGCTGTGCCAGTTCCTCCGGGAACAGCGGCTCCAGCGGGTGGGGGTGTTCCAATACTCCCCGGAGGAGGGCACCCTGGCCGCCGTCATGGAGAACCAGGTGGACGGGGAGACCGCCGCCCGCCGGGTGGAGCTGCTGGTGGACCTCCAGTCCCGGATCATGGACCAGTACAACGAGGAGCGGCTGGGCACGGTGATGGAGGTCCTCTGCGAGGGCTACGACGCCGGCGAAGGCTGTTATGCGGGCCGGACCTACGCTGACTCGGTGGAGATCGATGGCCGGGTGCTGTTCACCGCCGCTGGGCTGGTGCCGGCGGGGGAGTTCGTCCCCGTGCGGATCACCGGCGTGTCGGACGGGGACCTGACCGGGGAGATAGAGGAATAATGACAAGATGAATGAGGTAAACTGCTATGAATACCGCCAATAAGCTCACCCTGCTGCGGGTGGCGATGATCCCCGCCTTCCTGCTGGTGCTCTATCTGGACGTGCCCGGGGCCAATTACTGGGCCTTGGCCATCTTCGCCGCCGCCAGCGTCACCGACACCCTGGACGGCTACATCGCCCGGCACTACAACCAGATTACCGACTTCGGCAAGTTTATGGACCCCCTGGCGGACAAGTGCCTGGTCACCGCCGCCATGCTGTGGTTTGTGGAGGTGGGGCAGATGCCCGCCTGGGCCCTGCTCATTGTGATCGTCCGGGAATTCGGGGTGTCCGGCCTGCGGATGGTGGCCGCCGACAAGGGACGGGTGATCGCCGCCGGGTGGTCGGGGAAGGTGAAGACCGCCGCCACCATGGTGTGTATCATCATCATGCTGCTGCTGCCCGGCCAGACCGTCGTCAATCAAATCTGCACCGCTGTGATTGTTCTGACCACCATCTACTCCGGCGTGGAGTATTTCATGAAAAACTCGGACATTCTGGCCCGGGCCAAGTGACAGGAGAAAATATGCGGAGCTTACAACCTAAGAATACAAAGCTGGAGGCGTCCACCCGGATTGGAGCGATTGTCCTCTCCTCCTTAATCATAGCGGTCAACCTGAAAAGCTTTGTCCAGGCGGGTGATTTGTTCCCCGGCGGTTTCTCTGGCCTGACCCGGCTGATTACCCGGACGGCTTTAGAGTACGGGGGCGCGGAGCTGTCCTTTGGCCTCATCAATCTGCTGCTGAACATCATCCCGGCGGCGATCAGCTTTGTCGCGGTGGGCAAGCGGTTCACCTTATACTCCTGTCTGTCGGTGGTGCTGGTCAGCGTGTTCACCGACCTGGTGCCGCCCATCGCCATCACCGAGGACGTGCTGCTGGTGTGTGTCTTCGGGGGTATCATCAACGGGTTTGCCATCAGCCTGTGCTTGAGGGCCCGGGTGACCACCGGAGGGACGGACTTTATCGCCATCGCCCTGTCGGAGAAGAAAAATGTGGACGCCTGGGGCTGCATCCTTGCGGCCAATGTGGTCATGCTGATGGTGGCCGGGCTGATGTTCGGCTGGGAGAAGGCCCTGTACTCCATCCTGTTCCAGTACGCCAGCACCCAGGTGATCCGGGTGCTGGACCCGGACTCCCGGCGGTCCACCCTGCTCATCGTCACCGGGCGGGAGAGCGCCGGCGGGGTGTGCGCCGTCATCCAGGACACCAACCACTCCGCCACCCTGGTGGAGGGGGTGGGCCTGTACAACGGGGAGCCCTGCGTCATGGTCTACTCCGTGGTAGAGAGCAGCCAGGCCCGGAGCATCGGCCGGAAAGTCCGTCAGGCGGATCCCAACGCCTTTGTGAACATCCTGCCCACCCAGCGCCTGGTGGGCAACTTCTACCGAAAGCCCAGGGATTAGCGGGAAAACAGCGGGGCCGCCCAACAGGCGGCCCCGCTTCTTCTTTTTGCTCAGTGATGCAGCACCCGCACCCGGATCATGTTGGGGATGGCACGCAGGTCGGCGGCCACCTGGCCGGTGACCCGGGTGTTTACATCCACCATAGAGTAGGCGTAATCCCCTTTGGACTTGTTGGTCATGTTCTCCACGTTGATGTTGTCCCGGGAGAGCACCCCCATGATCTGGGTAAGCATGGCGGGGACATTTTTGTGGATCATGCACAGCCGGGACAGGCCGCTCCACTCCAGGGCCACGTCGGGCAGGTTGACCGCGTTGCGGATGTTGCCGTTGAGCAGATAGTCCTGGAGCTGGCGGACGGCCATAATGGCGCAGTTCTCCTCGCTCTCCGGGGTGGAGGCCCCCAGGTGGGGCAGGGCGATGACGTTCCTCACCCCGGCGATACGCTGGTTGGGGAAGTCGGTGACATACCGGGCCACCTGGCCGGACTCCAGGGCGGAGATCATATCCCCGTCGTTGACCAGTTCCCCCCGGGCCAGGTTCAGGATACGGACCTGGTCCTTCATTTTCCCCATGGACCGGGCGTTGATGATGCCCTGGGTATCCGGGGTACAGGGGATGTGGAGGGTGATGTAGTCGGCTGCCCGGTACAGCTCGTCCAGGGTGTGGACCACGTGGACGTGGCGGTCCAGCCGCAGGGCGGTGTCCACCGACAGGTAGGGGTCGTAGCCGTACACGTCCATACCCAGCTCCAGGGCCACGTTGGCCACCAGCTCGCCGATGGCCCCCAGGCCGATGACCCCGAGGGTTTTACGGGACAGCTCCGGGCCGGAAAAGGCGGACTTGCCCTGTTCTACCGCCGCCGCCACGTCGGACTGGGGGATGCGGGCCTGCTCCCGCACCCAGCCGGCGCCCCCCAGCACGTCCCGGGAGGCGATGAGCATGGCGGCGATGACCAGCTCCTTCACGGCGTTGGCGTTGGCGCCGGGGGTATTGAAGACCACGATGCCCCGTTGGGAGCAGCGGTCGATGGGGATGTTGTTGGTGCCCGCCCCCGCCCGGGCCACGGCCTGGAGGGTGTCAGGGAAGGGGTAGTTGTGCAGGTCGGCGGAGCGGACCAGGATGCCGTCCTCCTGATCCAGGCCGTCCCCCGCCTGGAAGCGGGTGTGGTCCAGGCGGGCCAGGCCGGCGGGGGAGATGTTGTTCAGTATCTTGATACGGTACATAGGATCACCTGGCTTTACAGATTGGCCTTCTCGAAGGCCCGGATGAAATCTCGGAGTTTTTCCACGCCCTCAAGGGGCATGGCGTTATAGATGGAGGCCCGCATGCCGCCTGTCTTCCGGTGGCCCTTCAGGTTGAGGAGGCCGGCCTGGGCGGCCTGGGCGATGAATTGGGCGTCCAGCTCCGGCTTCCCGGTGCGGAAGGTCACATTCATGCTGGAGCGGGCCGCCGGTTCGGCGTGGCACTGGAAGAGGCGGGAGCTGTCCAGCGCCTCATAGAGCAGGCCGGAGCGCTGGCGCCTTAGCCGCTCCATCCCCGCCAGGCCGCCGTTCTCCTCCACCCAGTCCAGGGTGAGGGACAGCATATAGATGCACCAGCAGGGGGGCGTGTTGTACATGGAGTCCTTTTGGATCATGGTCTGGTACTCCATCATAAGGGGCGTGCAGGGCAGGTGGCGGCCGGCCAGTCCCTCCCGGAGGATGACCACTGTCAGACCGGCGGGGGCCATGTTCTTCTGGGCCCCGGCGAAGATTAGGCCGTATTTGGACACGTCCACCGGCGTGGACAGGATGTTGGAGGACATATCGCACACCAGGGGGACAGAGCCGGTCTCCGGCACGTAGTTCCACTCGGTGCCGTAGATGGTGTTATTGGCGCAGTAGTAGAAGTAGCTGGCCCCGGGATCCAGCTCCAGCTGATCCTGGGCGGGGATATAGCGGTAGTCCCGATCCTCAGAGGAAGCGGCAATGTGAACGGCGCCGTATTTCCGGGCCTCCTGGCAGGCCAGCTGGGAGAAGTTGCCGGTGACGGCGTAGTCCGCCCGGCCGGCCTCCCCCATCAGGTTCAGGGGGACCATGGAGAACTGGCCGGTGGCCCCGGTCTGGAGGAAGAGGAGCTTGTACCCCGCCGGGATGGACAGAACACGGCGCAGCTTGTCCTGGGCCTGGTCAAAGATCTCCTGGAAAATGGGGGAGCGGTGGCTCATCTCCATGACAGACATGCCGGAACCCCGGTAGTTGGTGATCTCCGCCCCGGCCCGCTCCAGGGCGGACAGGGGGAGCATGGAGGGTCCGGCGGAAAAGTTGTAGACACGTTCAGGCATGGCGGACAGCCCCTCTCTCAAATGTGATGGGCCCTATTATAGCACGGCCCAGGGCGGTTGTCACGGGTTTTCCCAGGGGGTGGAATCCGGGGAAGAAAAAACCGCCCGGCACAGCCGGACGGCGACGGGAGCTAGCGCAGCGCCCACTGCATCATCAGCAGCAGGCCGAAGCCCGGGAGCCCCAGTACTCCCAGCACCAGGGCGTTGAACAGGTTGACCCCCAGCTGTACCCCAACCAGGTGGCCCACCTGGGAGAACAGGGCCAGGGCGGCCAGCCCAACGCCGGAGCGGAGGGCCAGCCGGATCAGCTGGGCCGCCGGCCGGCGGAGGAGCAGCAGGGCGCCGCACAGCACCAGCCCCGCCAGACACCAGGCCACATAGCCGGGCAGGCCGGTCATGAGGCCCCCTCCAGCTCCTTCACCCGGCGCAGCAGGTAGTTGTAACGGGCCTGTAAGGAGTTGATCTCAAAGACGAAGGACTCGATCAGATCCCCGTCGCTGGTGGTGTTGAAGCCGCCGTAGGCCTGGTTGAGCAGGGCTCTGGTGTGGGACAGGGAGCGCATCAGCTCCCGGCGCTCCTCCTCCTGGGCGCGGACGGCCTGTCGGGGGGAGAGCTTGCGGACTGTCTGGGCCATGGTGGTCCCTCCTTTCCGGATGTAACAATAATAGTGTATGGATAGTTTGGACAAATATTCCAGACTTTAAACCGGGAGGGCAAAAAAAGAGGCGGGGGCCGCTGCGCGCGGCCCCCGCCGGGGTCAGTTAGAAGGTTTCGGGAGGGGAGAATTTCCGGTCATAGGCGTAGAGCATCTCGGCCATGCTGGCCCGGGTCACGCCCGTGTTGGGGCGGATGGTGCCGTCCTCATAGCCGGTGAGCAGGCCGTTGGCCACCGCCCACTCCAGGCCGGGCTGGGCCCAGGAGGAGACCTTGTCTTGGTCGGAGAATTTGTCCAAGACATGGGATGCGGACTCCATCTCAGGCAGGGAGCGGCCGGCGAACTGGAAGAAGATCAGGGCCATCTGCTCCCGGGTGAGGGTGGCGGCTGCGCCGAAGCTGGTGTCGGACTGGCCGGTCATGATCCCCTCCTGGAAGCACCAGGACACGGCGTCCCGGTACCAGTCGTCAGCGGTCACATCGTCAAACTGGACCGCCGGGGCGGACAGGGAGCCCCCCATCCGCCACAGGATCTGGGACAGCTGGGCCCGGTCCACCAGCAGGTCGGGGCTGAAAGCGCCGCTGCCGGTGTTGGACAGGTAGCCCTTGGCCAGGCAGAACTCCACCGCGTCGTAGTAAGGGGCGCCGGGGGAGAGGTCGTCAGGGGTGAGGACCTTGTCGTAAATCTTCAGATAGTAGGACTGGATCTGCTCCTCCCCGGCGGCGTCGGCACGGTGGAGGTTCACCAGGCACAGGGGCAGATTGGGCTGGGCGGAGGCGTCCAGGCCCGCGTCCAGG